>NZ_LZDH01000056.1:0-949927 GCF_001675355.1 Tepidimonas fonticaldi
CAGGGCCCAGCGTCACCGAGGCCGGGTCCACGCCAAAGCGCAACGGGCTGTTGACCGACACCACGAACGGCACCAAGCCGTCCTGCCGCGGCGGCGGGGGCGGCGGCGCATCGGCCTCTCGCCACTCGCGGTTGGGGTCGGTCAGCAGTTGTGCCTGGGCCCCGGCGGCCGCAACCCCTAGCAGCAGCGCAGCCAGCAGTAGCCGGCCGGCCGGGCGCGCCCGGTATCCGGTGGGGGCGAGGGCGGAGGGGGGGGGTGGGGCGGGGCGGGACACGCGCGCAGGGCTCCGGGTCAGGGGGATGGGGGACGGAGCGGCATGGCCCCTTCGGCCAGCGGGCCCGCATCGGGCGGGGCCGGCTGGGGGTCGAAGCTGCCCCCTGGGGGCAGCTCCAGGTGGGCGGGCATGGCCAGGTGCGCCGGCAGCGCTCGGGGGCGCCGGCCCGCTCCGGGCGCTTTCGGGGGGGCGGGCGAGCGGCCCCGGTTGTTGCCGCGCAGATAGCGGTTGCGGCTGTCTCGGCCGCTGCCGGCGTGGTCCAGGGGCGGCAGGTAGCGCGACAGCTCCTCCAGCGCACGCTGGTACACGTCGCGCTTGAACTCGATCACCAGATCGAGCGGCACCCAGTAGTCGTTCCAGCGCCAGGCGTCGAATTCGGGGTGATCCGTGGCGCGCAGGTTCAGGTTCCAGTCGCCGCTGACCAAGCGCAGCAGAAACCAGATCTGCTTTTGGCCCTTGTAGTGGCCGCGCGCGTCGCGGCGGATGTAGCGGTCCGGCACCTCGTAGCGCAACCAGTCCCGTGTGCGGGCGATGATCGCCACGTGTTCCGGGCGCAGACCGATCTCCTCGTGCAGCTCCCGGTACATCGCCTGTTCCGGGGTCTCGCCGCGGTCGATGCCGCCTTGCGGGAACTGCCAGGAGTGGGTGCGGATGCGCTTGCCCCAGAACACCTGGTTCTTCTGGTTGAGCAGGATGATGCCGACATTGGGCCTGAAGCCGTCTCTGTCAAGCATAATCGACCCCAATTTTCAAAAACTGTCTCGATTATGCATCGCAGGTCGGGATTTGTGTCGCCATGAAAGCCTCCCAGTTCTTCATCTCCACCCTCAAGGAAGCCCCGGCCGACGCCGAGGTCGTCAGCCACCGGCTCATGATGCGCGCCGGCATGATCAAAAAGCTCGGTGCCGGCATCTACACCTACATGCCCATGGGGCTGCGCGTCATCCAGAAGGTGGAGCGCATCGTGCGCGAGGAGATGAACCGCGCCGGCGCGGTGGAGCTGACCATGCCCATCATCCAGCCCGCCGAGCTGTGGCAGGAGACCGGGCGCTTCGACAAGATGGGGCCGGAGCTGCTGCGCATCCGCGACCGGCACGAGCGCGACTTCGTCGTGCAGCCCACCAGCGAAGAGGTGGTGACCGACATCGCCCGCCAGGAGCTGCGCAGCTACAAGCAGTTGCCGAAGAACTTCTACCAGATCCAGACCAAGTTCCGCGACGAGCGCCGGCCGCGCTTTGGCCTGATGCGCGGGCGCGAGTTCATCATGAAGGACGCCTACAGCTTCGACCGCGATGCCGAGAGCGCGCAGCGCAGCTACCAGATCATGGCGCAGGCGTACCGGCGCATCTTCGACCGCTTCGGGCTGCGCTACCGCGCGGTGGCGGCCGACAGCGGCGCCATCGGCGGCGACCTGAGCGAGGAGTTCCAGGTGATCGCGGCCACCGGCGAGGATGCCATCGTCTACTGCCCGACCAGCGACTACGCCGCCAACCTGGAAAAGGCCGAGGCGCTGCCGCCCGCGGGCCCGCGCCCGGCGCCCGCGCAGCCGATGGCCAAGACCCCGACGCCGGGCAAAAGCACCTGCGCGCAGGTGGCCGAGCTGCTCGGCGTGCCGCTGGCGCGCACCGTCAAGTCCATCGTGCTGGCCACCGACGAGGTCAACGAGCGCGACGAGATCGTTGCCACCCGGATCTGGCTGCTGCTGCTGCGCGGCGACCACGACATGAACGAGGTCAAGGTCGGCAAGCTGCCCGGGCTGGAGCTGGGATTCCGCTTCGCCACCGAGGCCGAGATCGTCGAGCACTTCGGCTGCCGCCCCGGCTACCTGGGGCCGGTCGGCACGCGCAAAGCCGTGACGGTGGTGGCCGACCGCGAGGTGGCGGTGATGGCCGACTGGATCTGCGGCGCCAACGAGGTCGATTTTCACCTGACCGGCGTCAACTGGGGGCGCGACCTGCCGGAGCCGGATCTGGTGGCCGACATCCGCAACGTCGTCGCCGGCGACCCGTCGCCGGACGGCAAAGGGGTGCTGGCGATCGAGCGCGGCATCGAGGTCGGGCACGTGTTCTACCTCGGCACCAAGTACAGCCGGGCGATGAACGCCACCTTCCTCGATGAGGATGGCAAGCCCAAGCCGTTCGAGATGGGCTGCTACGGCATTGGCATCACGCGCCTGCCGGCGGCGGCCATCGAGCAGAACCACGACGAGCGCGGCATCATCTGGCCGGACGCGATCGCGCCGTTCACAGTAGTGATCTGCCCGATCGGCATGGACCGCAGCCCCACCGTGCGCGAGGCCGCCGAGCGCCTGCACGACGAGCTGGCCGCGCTCGGCGTGGACGTGATGCTGGACGACCGCGGCGAGCGGCCCGGGGCCATGTTTGCCGACTGGGAGCTGATCGGCGTGCCGCACCGCGTCACCCTTGGCGAGCGCGGGCTCAAGGACGGTCTGGTCGAATACCAGCACCGGCGCGACACCGCGGCCACGCCCGTGCCGCTGGCCGACATCGTGGGGTGGTTGCGCGAGCGCATCACGGGGTGATCATGGACCTGGCCCGCGGGCCTGCGCTGGACCGGCGCCGCTGCCTGGGGCGCCTGGCAGGGTGGGCGGCGCCAGCGCTGGCCTGCGCGGTCGCCGGGCCGGCCTGGGCCGGGGCGCAGATCGAGGAGCCGCTGTCGGACGCCGTGCGCCATGCGCTGCGGGCGGCCGTCGAGCAGCTCGACCCGCCGGAGCCGGCGTTTTTGACGGCCGAGGAGCGGCTGGCCTACCTGCGCTGGTTGAGCCGGGCGAGCTGGCAGTTGCGTCGCCGCAAGCCGGAGCCGCAGGCACGCATCGATTTTTTGCAGACCGTCTGGTACGAGAGCAAACGCGCCGGCCTGGACACGGCGCTGGTGCTGGGGCTGATCGAAGTCGAAAGTGCCTTTCGCAAGTACGCCATCTCCCGCGCTGGGGCGCGGGGCTACATGCAGGTGATGCCGTTCTGGACCCGGGTCATCGGCGACGGGGATCCGGACAAGCTGTTCCACCTGCAGACCAACCTGCGCTACGGTTGCGTGATCCTGCGCCACTACCTGCAGCGCGAGCGCGGGGACCTGTTTTTGGCCCTGGGGCGCTACAACGGCAGCCGTGGCCGCTCGGCCTATCCGAACGCCGTGTTTGCCGCCGAGCGCCGCTGGCGTCTGGCGTGAGCCGCGGGGCGGCCTGCTAGTCGAACTTTGGGCGTGTTTTTGCCTCCTACGCGAGGCGAATGACCGGGCCTCGGCGGGGCCCAAGCCATGAGGAGTTCCCGATGCGTTGGCTGATCTGGGTGGGGTTTGCCTTGGTGATGTCGTTGTGGACGGTGGCGGTGTTCATCGGCACTCAGGTGCTGGGCTGGGCTGCTGGTCTGCTGTCGTCCGGGCAGGACGCGGCGGCCGTCCAGCAGGCGATGCAGGGGTTTGCATGGCCGGCCTGGCTGGCCCTGTGGATCGATCCAGCCTGGCTGCAGCAGTTGGGCGAGGCCGTCGCCCAGTCTTGGGCGTGGCTGACCACGGTGCTGCCTGTCTTGGCCACGCTGGCCGGCTGGCTGGTGCCGCTGGTCTGGATCCTCTGGGGCGTGGTCGGCGTGGGCATGCTGGCCGTGGCCATCGGCCTG
Source organism: Tepidimonas fonticaldi (assembly GCF_001675355.1). Classification (NCBI taxonomy): domain Bacteria; kingdom Pseudomonadati; phylum Pseudomonadota; class Betaproteobacteria; order Burkholderiales; genus Tepidimonas; species Tepidimonas fonticaldi. Next base: position 3,910 of record NZ_LZDH01000056.1, read on the forward strand.
CATTGGCTGAGCGGCCGCATCGATCGGGGCTGGGGCGGCAAGGCCGCGATGCTGAAGGGGTTTCATGGCCGTTGAGCTGGCGCGTGTGCTGCGGGAGGCTGCGGCCGAGCGGCGCATCGATCCTCAGGCCCCGGACTCGGGCACCGTGGCGGTGTCCATGAGCCTGCGCGAAGTGGTGGACCTGCATGGCCACGGCTCCGGGGCCGTGATGCTGATGGTGATGTCGTTGTTGTCGGTGTTGCCAGTGGCTGGCGCCGGTACGGTGCTCAGCTTTGGCCTGTGGATGTTGGCGTTGGCTTGGATGGCGGGGCGCGACGCCGTAGCGCTGCCGCGTCGGGTGGGTGCGGTCACTCTGCGCGGACGCTGGGTGGCCCACGGCCTGGAACTGCTGGCCATGACCTACGAGACCGCAGGCCGCTGGCTGCGGCCTCGCTGGCACGCCTTGGTGCATCCACGCCTGCGGCTGTGGTGGGGCCTGTGGATTGCCCTGATGGCGGGGATCATCTTTCTGCCGTTGCCGTTCGGCAACGTGCTGCCCAGCATGAGCCTGATCGCGCTCAGCCTGGGCTGGATGTTCCGCGATGGTCTGGCACTGCTGGTGTCGGGGGCGTTCGGGGCCGGGGCGATCCTCTACCTGATCACGCTGTGGCAGGTGGTCGAGCACCTGTTGCGTAGCTGGATCTGAGCGGGCCGACCCCACCCCCTCACTGCACAAAGCCGATTCGGGGCCGTCCGCCGGGGGCGGCGGGCAGATCGGTCGGCTTGAGGTGGTCGCGTCGATCCAGCCGGGCGTTGCCAAAGCCTGTCATCAGGGCGCGCCGCATCTCGCGCGGGGCCAGCCCCGCGAGCTGGTCCAGCACATCGTCGCCGGGCTCTTCGTCGAACAGCCGGCCCCAGTCGTGCGCGGCGCGCAGCCGCTGGTAGAGCTGGCGCGCAATGCCGCGGGCCTCGTCGCGTGTGGGCGGGGCGATCTCGAACACATTCATGCGGTTGAGGATGGGGTCCGGAATGGTCCGCTCGTCATTCGCGGTGGTGATCCAGATGACCTGGCTGGCATCGATGGGCACCTCGGCGAACTCGTCCACGAAGCGCTGCGCCGTCTGCGGCTCCAGCAGGCCGTAGAGGGCGCCCAGGGGGTCGTACTGCGCGTCGCTGGCTTTGTCGATTTCGTCCACCACCAGCACCGGGTTGGCGTAATTGCCTTCCACCAGGGCCTCGAACACCTTGCCGGGTTTGGCGCCTTTCCATTGCGACGACGAGCCCGACAGCAGCCAGCCGGCGGTCATCGAACTCATGGGCACCAGGGTCATGGTGGTGGCCAGCAGATCGGCGAGCTGCTGGGCGAAGTGGGTTTTGCCAACGCCCGGCGGCCCCAGCAGCAGCAAGGGGGTGATCTCCAGGCTGTCGCTGCTTTCCTGCGCCAGTGCGACGTGGCGCCGCACGTCGTCGAGCACGGCGCTGAAATTGGGCAGCTGTTCGTACAGCGGCTCCAGATCGGGCACGCCGGAGGGCTTGACCGCGAAGCGCTGCGGGCCGCGCTCCAGCATGCGCTCGTAGGTTTGGCACAACGCCGCCTGTTCGCGATCGTTGCCCTGGGCCTTCAGGCGCCGCAGGCGCTGCTCGACCTCCTCGGGGCTGAAGACGTCGCGCACCCGCGCGATCGGCAGGCCGCGGGTGGCGGGGATGGTGGGGACGGGGCTGGCTTCCATGGCACTCTCCTTCGACGACCAATCCTGCGGTCATTGAAGCATGGACCGTGCCAACGGCCCAACCCGGGCAATCCCGGATGGCGCATCCGCGCCGCCGGCGCGACCTTATGAGGTTGATGCCCCGAGGAGCTGTTGCAGCTCGCCGGACTCGTACATCTCCATCATGATGTCCGAGCCGCCGACGAACTCCCCGCGCACGTAAAGCTGCGGGATGGTCGGCCAGTTGCTGTATTCCTTGATGCCTTGGCGGATTTCGGGGTCCTCCAGCACATTGACCGTGACCAGGCGCTTGGGATCGACCCCGCAGGCCTTCAGGATTTGCACCGCGCGGCCGGAAAAGCCGCACATCGGAAAGCTCGCCGTGCCCTTCATGAACAGCACGAGGTCGTGGGATTTGACCAGTTGGTCGATGCGCTGCTGTACGTCGCTCATGGGTCCCTGCGAATGAGGTGATGGAAACCCTGGATTATCGCCAGTCCCTCGACCTGACGGGTGCCCGGTCGCCCATGCCCCCACCGGGGGCGGTATCACCCCGGCCAGCGGCCGCCGGTGCAGCGGCGGTGGCCGCCCAGGTCGCGCCGGTGATCGATGTCCCGCCAACCCCCCTGTTGCAGCAAGGCGGCAACCGCCTCGGCCTGGTCCCAGCCATGCTCCAGCAGCAGCCAGCCGCCGGGTTCCAGCCGCGCAGGGGCCCCAGCGACGATGGCACGCAGGTCGTCCAGCCCATCCGCCCCCCCGACCAAGGCGCCGATGGGCTCGTGCCGCAACGCGTCCAGGTGCGGGTCGTCGGCCCGCAGGTAGGGCGGGTTGGCAACGATCAGGTCGAAGCGCGCCGGCCACGGGGGGGCATCGGCCATGCCGGCGTCATCGGCCCCCCCCGGCCAGGGCCGCCAGTCCGACCACCAGCGTCCCTGCACCCAGCGCACCGGCAGCCCCAGCCGCCGCCCGTTGGCCGCGGCCACGGTCAGGGCGTCGGCGCTCTGGTCCAGGCCCCAGACGGCTGCGTCCGGCCGGGCGTGCTGGAGGGCCAGCGCGATGGCACCGCTGCCGGTGCCCAGGTCCACCACCCGCACGCCCGCGTGTGCGGGCAGCACCGCCAGCGCCCAGTCCACCAGGGTTTCGGTGTCGGGGCGGGGGTCCAGCACGCGTGCGTCCACCCGCAAGGTCAGGCCATAGAAGCCGCGCTCGCCGGTCAGGTACGCCAGGGGCTCCCCGTCGATTCTGCGCTGGCACAGGGCCGCGTAGCGCGCGGCGGCCTCGGGCGCCAACGGGGTGTCGTCGTGGGCCAGCAGCCAGGCCCGGTCCGCCAGCGGTCGCCCCAGCGCATGCAGGAGCAGCCACTGGGCGTCCAACCGGTCCATGCCCCGCGCCTGGGCCGCCCGCAGCGCGTCGCGCAGGGTGGACGGCGCATCCGCACCGCAGGCCGGTGGGGGGTGGGGGGGCGCATCCATGTCCGGTCGGTGGGTCAGGCGGCGCCGGTGGCCCGCGCTTCCAGCTCGGCCATCAGCTCCGCGCCGTGCGCCAGCTGCAGCCCGTGGATCAGATCGTCCAGATCCCCCTCGAGCACGGCGGGCAGCTTGTACAGGGTCAGGTTGATGCGGTGATCCGTGACCCGGCCCTGGGGAAAGTTGTAGGTGCGGATGCGGTCGCTGCGGTCGCCGCTGCCGATCAGGCCCTTGCGCGCGGCGGCCTCGCGGGCCTCGCGCTCGCGGCGTTCGCGCTCCTGCAGGCGCGCCAGCAGCACCTGCAGCGCACGGGCCTTGTTGCGGTGCTGGCTGCGGTCGTCCTGGCATTCGGCCACCAGGCCCGTGGGCAGGTGGGTGATGCGCACGGCCGAGTCGGTCTTGTTGACGTGCTGGCCGCCGGCACCGCTGGCGCGGAAGGTGTCGATGCGCAAGTCGGCGGGGTTGATCTGGACCGTCTGCGCTTCGTCCGGCTCGGGCAGCACGGCCACGGTGCAGGCGCTGGTGTGAATGCGCCCCTGCGACTCGGTGACCGGCACCCGCTGAACGCGGTGCCCGCCGGACTCGAAGCGCAGCCGCCCATACGCGCCCCGGCCGATGATGCGCAGCACGACCTCCTTGCTGCCGCCGAGCTCGCTCGGGGATTCGCTGATGACCTCGGCGCGCCAGCCCTGCCGCTCGGCGTCGCGGACGTACATGCGCGCGAGTTCGGCGGCAAACAGTGCGGCCTCCTCGCCGCCGGTGCCGGCGCGGATTTCGACGAAGGCATTGCGCTCGTCGTCGGGGTCGCGCGGCAGCAGCAGGGTCTGCAGTTGCGCGGCCAGGGTGTCGAGCTCGGTCTGCGCCGCGGCTTCCTCGTCCGCGGCCAGCGCGGCCAGGGCCGTGTCGCCGCTGAGCTGGGCCTCGGCCGCCAGCTGCCGGGCGCTGTCCCGATCGGCCTCGCGCTGCAGGTAGCGCCGATAGGGCTGGACGATGGCATCGGTCTCGGCGTGCTCGCGCGTCAGGGCGCGAAAGCGTTCCAGGTCGGTGGTCGCGTCCGGCGCCGCCAGTTGGGCGTCCAGCTCGTGCAGGCGCAGGCGCAGGCGCTCGAGCGTCTCGCGAACGAAGGGTTTCATGGGCGTGGGGCGGGCCCGTCCGCGGTACCGGAGCGTGCGGACGGTGCCTCCAGCCGTCCGCGCAGGAATAGGCGCGACACCACCTCGGCCGTGTGGCGGCGGCTCGCTTCGTCCCCGCTGTGCAGCTCGGCCAGCGCACCGTGCAGCATTTTTTGCGTCAGTCCGCGCGAGAGCGCCTCCAGCACGGTGTCCACATCCTCGCCACGGGCCAGCAGGCGCCGCGCGCGGGCGATTTCGGCCGTGCGCCAGGCGTCGGTCTGCGCCTGCAGATCGCGGATCAGCGCGACCACGCCCGCGTTCGGATCGCGCTGACGCAGCCAGTGCATGAAGCTCTGCACGCCGGCGTCGATGATGGCCTCGGCCTGGGCGACGGCGGCTTGGCGCTGGTCTTTGCCGGTCTGCACGACCGCGGCCAGGTCGTCCACGGTGTACAGGTACACATCGTCGAGGGCCTTGACCTCGGCCTCGATGTCCCGCGGGACGGCCAGATCGACCATGAACATGGGGCGGTGGCGGCGGCGCTTGAGCGCGCTTTCCACCATGCCCAGCCCGATCAGCGGCAGGGTGCTGGCGGTGCAGCTCACCACGGCGTCGAACTCGTGCAACCGCGCTGGCAGGTCGGACAGGCGCATCACCTCGGCCCCGAACCGGGCGGCCAGCTTTTCGCCGCGCTCCAGCGTGCGGTTGGCGATGACCATCGCGCGCGGCTGGCGCGCCGCGAAGTGGGTGGCGGCCAGCTCGATCATCTCGCCCGCGCCGACGAACAGGATGCGGATGTCGCGCAGGTCCTCGAACAACTGCCCGGCCAGCCGCACTGCCGCGGCCGCCATGCTGATGGAGTGGGCGCCGATCTCGGTGCTGCTGCGCACCTGTTTGGCGACCGCGAACGAGCGCTGGAACAACTGGTGCAGCGTGGTGCCGAGTGCGCCGGCCTCGTCCGCGACGCGCACCGCGTCCTTCAGCTGACCCAGGATCTGGGCCTCGCCCAGCACCATGCTGTCCAGCCCGCTGGCGACGCGAAAGGCGTGGCGTGCCGCCGCATCCTCGCGCAGCACATAGGCGTGCTGCATCAGCGTCTCGGGGGGCACGCCCGCGGCCTCGGCCAGCCAGTGCGCGGCGGGCTCGATCAGCGGCTCGTCGGCGGCGCAGTACAGCTCGGTGCGGTTGCAGGTGGACAGCAGGGCGGCTTCGGGCTGGCGCGCCACCGACGCGCGAAACCGCCGCAGCGCCTCGGGCACCTGGTCGAGGGCGAAGGCAAACCGCCCCCGCACATCGAGCGGGGCCGTTTGGTGGTTGATGCCGAGCGCCCAGACTGCCATGGTTGCGGATTATAAAATTTTGGGCTCCGTGGATGCCTTGGCCCTGCTTCTCCATTTGCTCAACCTCGTGGCGCCGGCCTGGGGCCTGGCGGCGCTGCTGGCGCCGGCGCTGGCCTGGCGGGGGGGCGCGCGCCCGCGCTGGCGCGCCGGGCTGGCGCATGGGGCATGGCTGGGGGTGTGGGGCTCGGCCGTGCTGATCGCGGGCCTGGTGCTGACCGGCCGGGACGGCCGCATGGCCACCTACGCCGCGCTGGTGGGCGTGATGGGCACGGTCGCGGCCTGGCGGGACGGGGCCGGACGCCGATGACCCCCACGGGTATCGGGGCGCCGACCCTGATGCCAGTGGTGCCGGGGTGCGCTGCGGTAACATCCGGTCCCCGTGTCGGCCGCCGCGCCTCCCCAGCGGGCCCCGCCGGCGCGCGGTCCGCCAGCCGCTACCGCCCATGAACGCTCCGACGCCCCTTCACGCCCTGCTCGACGCCGAGCCCGACGCCCCGCGCCTGCGCGAGATTCCGTACAACTACACCTCGTTTTCGGACCGGGAGATCGTCCTGCGGCTGCTGGGCGCGCGCGCCTGGGCGCTGCTGGAGCAATTGCGCCGCGAGCGCGCCACCGGCCGCTCCGCCCGCATGCTGTACGAGGTGTTGGGCGACATCTGGGTGGTGCAGCGCAACCCCTACCTGCAGGACGATCTGCTGGCCAACCCCAAGCGCCGCGCCGCGCTGATCGAGGCCCTCCACCACCGGCTGGGCGAGATCGAGAAGCGCCGCCGCCCGCAAGAGGACGCGCAGCGCGACGCCCTGGTCGGCGAACTGCTGGACCATGCGCGGCGCGCGGTGCAGGCCTTTGCCCAGGCGTTCGACGACATGGCGGCCCTGCGCCAGCGCGTCGTCAAGGTGCTGCGCCGCCACACCCACAAAGACAACATCAAGTTCGACGGCCTCAGCCGCGTCAGCCACGTCACCGACGCGACCGACTGGCGCGTGGAATACCCCTTCGTCGTCCTGACCCCCGACACCGAGGCCGAGATGGCCGGACTGGTCCAGGGCTGCATCGAGTTGGGCCTGACCATCGTCCCGCGCGGCGGCGGGACGGGCTACACCGGCGGTGCGGTGCCCCTGACGTGGAAGAGCGCGGTCATCAACACCGAGAAGCTGGAGTCGATGACCGAGGTCGAGCATGTGCGCCTGCCCGGCCTGGACCAGCCCGTGCCGACCATCTGGACCGAGGCCGGCGTCGTCACCCAGCGCGTGGCCGACGCCGCCGAGCGGGCCGGCTTCGTCTTCGCGGTGGATCCGACCTCGGCCGAGGCCTCGTGCATCGGCGGCAACATCGCGATGAACGCCGGGGGCAAGAAGGCGGTGCTGTGGGGCACGGCGCTGGACAACCTGGCGAGCTGGCGCATGGTCACCCCGGATGCCGAGTGGCTGGAGGTGCACCGCATCGGCCACAACCTGGGCAAGATCCACGACGCCGAGGTGGCCAGCTTCGAGCTGCGCTACTTTGCCGCCGACGGCAAGACGCCCCTGCGCACCGAGCGGCTGGACATCCCCGGCGCGCGCTTCCGCAAGGCCGGTCTGGGCAAGGACGTCACCGACAAATTTTTGAGCGGCCTGCCCGGCGTGCAGAAGGAGGGCTGCGACGGCATCATCACCAGCGCGCGCTGGGTGGTGCACCGCATGCCGGCGCACACGCGCACGGTGTGTCTGGAGTTCTTCGGCAACCCCAAGGACGCCGTGCCCTCGATCGTCGAGATCAAGGACTTCATGTTCGCCGAGCAAAAGCGCACGGGCACGCTGCTGGCGGGGCTGGAGCACCTGGACGACCGTTACCTGAAGGCGGTGGGCTACACCACCAAGAGCAAGCGCGGCACCCTGCCCAAGATGGTGCTGATCGGCGACATCGTGGGCGACGACCCGGACGCCGTGGCCCGCGCCGCCAGCGAAGTGGTGCGGCTGGCCAACGCCCGTGCGGGCGAGGGCTTCACCGCGGTCAGCCCCGAGGCGCGCAAAAAATTCTGGGCCGACCGCAAGCGCACCGCGGCGATCAGCCGGCACACCAACGCCTTCAAGATCAACGAAGACGTCGTGATCCCGCTGGAGCGCATGGGCGAGTACACGCTGGGCATCGAGCGCATCAACATCGAGCTGAGCCTGCGCAACAAGATCCGCCTGTGCGACGAGCTGGAGGCCTTTTTCGCCCGGGGGTCGCTGCCGCTGGGCAAGGCCGAAGACCCCAACGATGCGCCGAGCCCCGAGTGGCTGGCCGAGCGCACCGAGCAGGCGCTCGCCCTGATCCGGGATGTGCGCAGCCAGTGGCAGGCGTGGTGCGACGGCCTGGACACGGTGCCGGCCGACGGCGGGCGCACGGTCTTCGAGCAGTTGCAGGACCACACCTGGCGCGCGAGCTGGAAGACGCAGATCCGCCAGCCGCTGCGCGACCTGTTCACCGGGGCCGTGTTCGCGCCGCTGCTGGCCGAGTGCGAGGCCATCCATCGCCGCGTGCTCAAAGGCCGGGTCTGGGTGGCGCTGCACATGCACGCCGGCGACGGCAATGTGCACACCAACATCCCGGTCAACAGCGACGACTATGCGATGCTGCAGACCGCGCACGAGGCGGTGGGCCGCATCATGGCCCTCGCGCGCAGCCTGGACGGGGTGATCTCGGGCGAGCACGGTATCGGCATCACCAAGCTGGAGTACCTCAGCGACGACGAAATCGCCCCCTTTGCCGACTACAAGCGCCGCGTGGACCCGCAGGGGCGCTTCAACCGCGGCAAGCTGTTGCGCGACGCCGCGGCGCTCGGCCCCGACGTGCACGCCGCCGACCTCAGCCAGGCCTACACCCCCAGCTTCGGCCTCATGGGCTACGAGTCGCTCATCATGCAGCAGAGCGACATCGGCGCCATCGCCGACAGCATCAAGGACTGCCTGCGCTGCGGCAAGTGCAAGCCGGTGTGCTCCACCCATGTGCCGCGCGCCAATCTGCTGTACAGCCCGCGCAACAAAATCCTGGCCACCAGCCTGCTGATCGAGGCCTTTCTGTACGAGGAGCAGACGCGCCGCGGCGTGTCCATCCAGCACTGGGAGGAGTTCGAGGACGTGGCCGACCACTGCACGGTCTGCCACAAGTGCGAGAGCCCCTGCCCGGTCAAGATCGACTTCGGCGACGTGTCGATGGCCATGCGCAACCTGCTGCGCAAGATGGGGCAGAAATCCTTCCGCCCGGGCAATGCGCTGGCGATGGCCTTCCTCAACGCCACCCGCCCCGAGACCATCAAGCTGATGCGCTCGGCCATGGTGGACGTGGGCTACAAGGCGCAGCGGCTGGCCCATGACGCCCTCAAGGGGCTGGCACGCCGGCAGACCGGCGCGCCCCCGGCCACCGTCGGCGCGGCGCCGGTCAAGGAGCAGGTCATCCACTTCATCAACAAGAAGATGCCCGGCAACCTGCCCAAGAAGACCGCGCGCGCGCTGCTGGACATCGAGGACAAGGCCTATGTGCCGATCATCCGCGACCCGCAGCGCACCAGCGCCGACGCCGAGGCGGTGTTCTACTTCCCCGGCTGCGGCTCGGAGCGGCTGTTCAGCCAAGTGGGCCTGGCCACGCAGGCCATGCTGTGGCACGTCGGCGTGCAGACCGTGCTGCCGCCGGGCTACCTCTGCTGCGGCTATCCGCAGCGCGGCAGCGGCCAGTTCGACAAGGCCGAGCAGATCATCACCGACAACCGCGTGCTGTTCCACCGCGTGGCCAACACGCTCAATTACCTCGACATCAAGACCGTGGTGGTGAGCTGCGGCACCTGCTACGACCAGTTGCAGGGCTACGAGTTCGACAAGATCTTCCCCGGCTGCCGCATCATCGACATCCACGAATACCTGCTGGAAAAGGGCGTCAAGCTCCAAGGCAAAGAGGCCTACCTCTACCACGACCCCTGCCACAGCCCGATGAAGTTGCAGGAGCCGCTCAAGACCGTCAAGGCGCTGGTGGGCGAGACGGTGGTGGCCAGCGACCGCTGCTGCGGCGAGTCCGGCACGCTCGCGGTGACGCGGCCCGACGTCTCGACCCAGGTGCGCTTCCGCAAGGAGCAGGAGCTGCGCAAGAACGAGCGCCAGCTGGCCGAATTGGCGCAGCGCACCGGGGCACAGGCCACGCCGGGCCGCACCAAGATCCTGACCTCCTGCCCGAGCTGTCTGCAGGGCCTGAGCCGCTACGGCGAAGACCTGAGCAACGGTTTGCTGGAGGCCGACTACATCGTCGTCGAGATTGCGCGCCAGATGCTGGGCGAAAACTGGCTGCCCGATTACGTGGCGCGCGCCAACGCCGGCGGCATCGAGCGGGTGCTGGTGTGACCGATTGCGCGCTGTGCCGAGACGACGGCGGCCTGCTGCTGTGGCGCGGCGAGGGCTGGCGCGTGGTGCGCGCGCTCGGCGCCGAGGTGGCCGCCGCGCCGGCGTGGTACCGCGTCATCGCCGCGGCGCACGTGGCCGAGTGGAGCGACCTGCCGCCGGCCGGGCAGGCGCGCGCGATGACGCTTGTGACGGCGGTGGAGCGCGCGCTGCGCGCCACGCTCGCGCCCACCAAGGTCAACCTGGCCAGCCTCGGCAACGTGGTGCCGCACCTGCACTGGCACGTGATCGCGCGCTTCGACTGGGACAGCCGCTTTCCGGCGCCGGTGTGGGTGCCGGCGCAGCGCGGTGACGACGCGCTGAGGCTCGCGGCGCTGCGCGAGCGGCTGCCGGCCTGCGACGCCGCCGTCGTGCAGGCATTGGATGCGCTGTCGATCACCCCCGTTCAGGAGAATCCGCGATGACCTCTGCGCCCCATCCCCACCCCACCGAGCTGACCGTGCACGGCGCCTCGCGCGTGCTGGAGATCGCTTTCGACGACGGTGCGCGCTTCCGCATCCCGTTCGAGCTGATGCGCGTCTATTCGCCCTCGGCCGAGGTGCAAGGGCACGGCCCCGGTCAGGCGGTGCTGCAGACCGGCAAGCGCCACGTCGAGATCGTCGCGCTGGAGCCGGTGGGCCACTATGCCGTGCAGCCGACCTTCTCCGACGGGCACGACAGCGGCATCTACACCTGGGAGTATCTGTACTTCCTGGGCAGCCGGCAGGCCGAGCTGTGGGTGGATTACGAACGCCGCCTGGCCGAAGCCGGTGTGGACCGCGACGCGCCAATGCCCGACCCGGCCGCGGCCGGGTGTGGCCGCCACTGAACGGTGCCGCCGCCCCAGCGTCTTTGGCGTACCATGGCGCCATGACGCAGACGCATTTTGGCTTCGAGACCGTCGACGAGCGCGAGAAGGCGCGGCGCGTGCGCGCCGTGTTCGATTCGGTGGCGCCGCGCTACGACTTGATGAACGACCTCATGTCCGCCGGCCTGCACCGCTGGTGGAAGGCCTATGCGGTCATGGTGGCCAATCCGCAGCCCGGGCAGCGCGTGCTGGACATCGCGGGCGGCACGGGCGATCTGGGGCTGGCGATCGCCCCGCGGGTGCGGCCCGGCGGGACGGTCGTGCACACCGACATCAATGCCGCCATGTTGCGCGAGGGCCGCGATCGGCTGTTCGACCACGGCATCGTGTTACCCACGGTGGTGTGCGACGCGGAGCAGCTGCCCTTCCCGGACGGGCATTTCGACCTCGTGACCGTGGCGTTCGGCTTGCGCAACATGACGCACAAGGAACTTGCGCTGCGCGAAATGAATCGAGTGCTCAAGGTCGGCGGCAAGCTGCTGGTGCTCGAGTTCTCCAAGGTCGCGCCCCCGCTGCGCAAAGCCTACGACTGGTACAGCTTCCACGTGCTGCCGCGACTGGGGCGCTGGGTGGCGAACGACGAGGCCAGCTACCGCTATCTGGCCGAGTCGATCCGCATGCACCCCGATCAGGAGACGCTGCGGGCCATGGTGCGCGAAGCGGGCTTCGGCCACGTCGACGTGCACAACCTGACCGGTGGCGTCGTCGCCTTGCATGTGGGACTGAAGACCTGAAACCTGCCCCGGCGCCGGGGCTGTACGGAGACATCGACGTGAACACGAAAATCGGGACCTGGCTGCTCGTGGCGGTGATGACGCTGTCGTCGGCCGAGGTGTGGGCCAAGCGGCTGGGGGGCGGTGGCTCGATGGGCAAGCAATCCAGCAACGTGGTGCAGCGCAACAGCGCGCCGCCGCAGCAAGCCCCCGCTCCGTCACCGTCGCAGGCCCAGCCCGCGCCCGCTGCGCCCGCCGGGGCCGCGGCCGGGGCGGCGGCCAAGCCGCAGCGCCCCTGGGGCGCGATGCTGGGGGGATTGGCGGCGGGGCTGGGCCTCGCGTGGCTGGCGTCGGCGCTGGGCTTTGGCGAAGCGTTCGCGCAGTTCCTGCTGGTCCTGCTGCTCGCCGTCGCGGTGCTGGCGGTCATCGCCTGGATGCGGCGCGGCCGCGCGGGCTCGGCCACTCGCTCGCCCTTGGCGGTTCAGGGGGCGGGCACCGCCACCTCGCCGGTGACGCCGCGCAGCTACCAGCCGGGCAATGTGGGCAACGACGCCTCGGCCCGCCCGTGGGAGCGCACCCAGTTCAGCGGGGTCGATGCGGGCGCCTCCGGCACCGCCGGGGCCTCGGGCAGCCTGATCGGCAGCGCCCTCGGCAGCCACGCGGCCCTGTCGGGCTCCCAGTCCTGGGGCATTCCGGCCGACTTCGACACCGAGGGCTTTTTGCGGGCGTCCAAGGACAACTTCGTGCGCCTGCAGGCGGCCTGGGACCGCGGCGACATCCCCGCCCTGCGCGCGCTCATGACCGATGAGATGCTGGCGCAGATCGAGGCGCAGCTTGCCGAGCGCGAAGCGGCTCAGTCCGGTGTGCCCAACGTCACCGAGGTCGTGTCGCTGGACGCGCAGCTGCTCGGTATCGAGGACCTGGGTCGGGAGTACATGGCCAGCGTCGAGTTCTCCGGTCTGATCCGCGAGAACCCGGCGGAGGGGCCGGCGCCGTTCCGTGAGGTGTGGAACATCACCCGGCCCAAGGAAGGGCGCGGCGGCTGGCTGGTCGCGGGTGTGCAAGCCTTGCAGTGACGCGGCGGCGCGACCGCGTGCCGATCCGGCAGAATCGGGGGCATGACTGAGCCCCCGATTTTTTTTCGGCCCCGGCCCGGCACGGGCCCGTGGCGGCTGCCGACGCCGCCGGCCTGGCTGCTCGACGAGGCCCGCAACCGCATCGTGCTGCTCCTCAACCATGTGCTGCAGCAGGAGCCCGAGGCCATGCACCGCCTGCGCCGTCAGGCCGGCAAGTGGGTGCGGGTGCGCTGGGGCCGGGGGGGGCCGGCCGCGGGTGCGGGGGACATGGGGCTGGTCGTGCGCATTTCGCCGGCCGGTCTGCTGGAGAGCGCGGCCGACGAGGTCCGCGCCGATCTGGTGCTCGCGATCGACGAGCCGTCCCCGCTGACCTTGGCCGGCAAGCTGGCGCGGGGCGACAAGCCCGCGGTGGCCATCGAGGGGGATGTGCAACTGGCCGCCGACGTGGCGTGGCTGGTGGACAACGTGCGCTGGGATGTGGAGGAGGACCTCGCCCGGCTGATGGGCGACGCCATGGCCCACACCCTGGTGCAGACGGCCCGCACGGCAGCCTCGGCCCTGCGCGCCTGGGTCGTCCCCGCCGCGCAGGCCGCCCGGGAGCGGGCCGCAGCGCTGCGCGAGCGTGTCGCGCCCCGGCGCGCGCCGGACGACAGCGGCGGGACGGCGCCATGAGGCGGTGGCTGCGCGGCTGGTTCATCGTCTGGGTCGCTCTGCGCTACGGCCTCGACGAACTCGTCCTGTCGGGCTTTCGGCACCCGGTGCTGGCGTCGCTGCGCTGGCTGGTCACGGTCGGGCGCAACCTGTCGGCCCCGCGCGGGCAGCGCCTGCGCGAGGCGCTGGAGCGGCTGGGGCCGATATTCGTGAAGTTCGGGCAGGTGCTTTCCACCCGCCGCGATCTGCTGCCCCCGGACATTGCGGACGAGCTGGCGCGGCTGCAGGACCGCGTGCCGCCCTTTCCGACCGAGGTGGCCATCGCGACCATCGAGCGGGCCTTCGGCCGACCGCTGGATGCGGTGTTCGCCACCTTCGAGCGCGAGCCGGTGGCCAGCGCCTCGATCGCGCAGGTGCACTTTGCCACGCTGCGCGACGGGCGCGAGGTGGCGGTCAAGGTGCTGCGCCCCAACATGCTGCCGGTCATCGAGAAAGACCTGGCGCTCATGCGCACCATGGCGGGGTGGCTGGAGCGCCTGTCGCACGACGGCCGACGCCTCAAGCCGCGCGAGGTGGTGGCGGAGTTCGACAAATACCTGCACGACGAGCTCGACCTCGTGCGGGAGGCGTCCAACGCCGCGCAACTGCGCCGCAACATGGCCGGCTTGAACCTGGTGCTGATCCCCGAGATGTACTGGGACCACTGCCGCAGCGACGTGCTGGTCATGGAGCGCATGCGCGGCGTACCCATCAGCCAGGTGCAGCGTTTGCGCGAGGCCGGCGTGGACATCCGCCAGCTCGCGCGCGACGGCGTGACGATTTTTTTCACCCAGGTTTTTCGCGACGGCTTTTTCCATGCCGACATGCACCCGGGCAACATCCAGGTGTCCCTCGAGCCCGAGACCTTTGGGCGCTACATCTCGCTGGATTTTGGCATCGTCGGCACGCTCACGCAGTTCGACAAGGAGTACCTGGCGCAGAACTTCACGGCCTTCTTCCGGCGCGACTACAAGCGCGTGGCCGAGCTGCACATCGAGTCGGGGTGGGTGCCGGCCGGCACGCGCGTCGATGAGCTCGAAGCGGCCATCCGGGCCGTGTGCGAGCCCTACTTCGACCGGCCGCTCAAGGACATCTCGCTCGGGCTGGTGCTCATGCGGCTGTTCCAGACCTCGCGCCGCTTCAATGTCGAGATCCAGCCACAGCTCGTCCTGCTGCAAAAGACGCTGCTCAACATCGAAGGGCTGGGGCGCGAGCTCGACCCGGACCTGGACCTCTGGAGCACGGCCAAGCCGTTCCTGGAGCGGTGGATGCTGGAGCAGGTGGGCCCGAAAAAATTCTGGAGCCAGCTCAAGGCCGAGGCGCCGCACTACGCCAAGCTGGTGCCGGAGCTGCCGCGCCTGCTGCACGACTATTTGCGCCAGCGGCCGACCGACCTGCGCAGCGAGATCGACCGCCTGGTGCAGGAGCAGCGCCGCACGCAGCGGCTGCTGATGATGGTGATCTATGTGCTGTTCGGCTTCGTTGCGGGCTTGATGGCGATGCAGTGGTGGCTGCGCATGCGCCTGTGGTGAGCGCCGCCCCTTGAAGGTCCGGCACGCATCCCCCACCTATAATGGGAAGTTTTTCCGGATTCGTGTCCCAACTTCGACTTCCTTGCAGGTGCAGCCATGCCCATCTACGCGTACAAGTGCGAGTCCTGTGGCCACGCCAAGGACGTGTTGCAAAAGGTGTCTGACGAGCCGCTGAGCGTGTGCCCGGCGTGCGGCGCGGCGACGTTTCGCAAGCAGTTGACGGCCGCCGGCTTCCAGCTCAAGGGGACCGGCTGGTATGTGACCGATTTCCGCAACGGCGGCGGGTCGGCATCGTCCGCGTCCACCGGCGCGGCCGCCGCCACGGCCACCGGCGGGGCCAGCGCGGCCGCGGCGACCGACGGCGCCGCGGGCTCCACCCCGTGCGGGGCGGCCTGTGCCTGTCATTGACCGGGCGCGTGTGGTCGGCGCCCTGCGGCGATGGTTGCTCGCGGGGCTGCTCGTGCTCGTCCCCCTGATCGTCACCCTGTGGGTGCTCGACTGGGTGGTCTCGACGCTGGACCAGACGCTCGACATCCTGCCGGCTGCGTGGCAGCCGGAGCGCTGGCTCGGCATGCGCGTGCCGGGCATGGGGGTGCTGCTGGCGCTGGCCATCGTGCTCGGGATCGGGGCGCTCGCGTCCAACTATGTCGGCAACCAGTTGGTGGCCTGGTGGCATGCGCTGTTGCAGCGCATCCCGGTGGTGCGCTCGATCTACTCCGGGGTCAAGCAGGTCTCGGACACGCTGCTGTCCGAAAAGGGCAACGCCTTCCGTCAGGCCCTGCTGGTGCAATGGCCGCGCGAGGGCATGTGGACCATCGCCTTTCTGACCGGGGCGCCCGGCGGCGACGTCGCGCGCCACCTGCCGCCCCAGGACTACCTCAGCGTCTATGTGCCCACCACGCCCAACCCCACGGGCGGCTACTTCGTGATGGTGCACCGCCGTGACGTCGTGCCGCTGGCCATGACGGTGGACGAGGCGCTGACCTACGTCATTTCCATGGGCGTCATCGTGCCCGGCGGCCGCAAGGGCCCGCTGCCCCCGTCGGCGGCTGCGGCGCCCGGGTCGGCCTGAGTCCCGTTCGATTCCTCTCCCTTCCAAGGTTTTTTCCATGCACATGCGCACCACCTACTGCGGTCTGGTGACCGAGGCCCTGATGGGGCAAACCGTGACCCTGTGCGGCTGGGTCAACCGGCGCCGCGACCATGGCGGCGTGATCTTCGTCGATCTGCGCGATCGCGAGGGCACCGTGCAGGTGGTCTGCGACCCGGACCGCCCGGAGATGTTTGCCACCGCCGAAGGGCTGCGCAACGAGTTTTGCGTCCAGGTCAAAGGCGTGGTGCGCGCGCGCCCGGAGGGCACCGTCAACGAGTCGATTCGCAGCGGCCGCATCGAGGTGCTGTGCCACGAGATCACGGTACTCAACCCGAGCGTGACGCCGCCGTTCCAGCTCGACGACGAGCACCTGTCCGAGACCACGCGCCTGACTCACCGCGTGCTGGACCTGCGCCGCCCGTACATGCAGCGCAACCTGATGCTGCGCTACCGCGTGGCGATGGAGGTGCGCAAGTTCCTGGACGCCAACGGCTTCATCGACATCGAGACGCCGATGCTGACCAAGAGCACGCCGGAGGGCGCGCGCGATTACCTGGTGCCCAGCCGCGTGCACGACGGCATGTTCTTTGCCCTGCCGCAATCGCCCCAGTTGTTCAAGCAGTTGTTGATGGTGGCGGGCTACGACCGTTACTACCAGATCACCAAGTGCTTCCGCGACGAGGACCTGCGCGCCGACCGCCAGCCGGAGTTCACGCAGATCGACATCGAGACCTCGTTCCTGACCGAGCAGGAGATCCGCGACCTGTTCCAGGGCATGATCAAGACGGTGTTCGCCAACACCATCGGCGTGGATCTGGGCGAATTTCCGGTCATGCCGTATGCCGAGGCGATGGCGCGCTACGGCTCGGACAAGCCCGACCTGCGCGTCAAGATGGAGTTCACCGAGCTGACCGACGTCATGAAGGACGTCGAGTTCAAGGTGTTCTCCGGGCCGGCCAATCAGCCGGGCGGGCGCGTCGTTGCCCTGCGCGTGCCGGGCGGTGCTGAAATGAGCCGCTCCGAGATCGACGCCTACACCGAGTTCGTCAAGATCTACGGCGCCAAGGGGCTGGCGTGGATCAAGGTCAACGACCTGGCCGCCGGCCGCGACGGCCTGCAGTCGCCGATCGTCAAGAACCTGCACGACGCCGCCCTGCAGGCCATCCTGCAGCGCAGCGGGGCGCAAAACGGCGACCTGCTGTTCTTCGGCGCCGACAAGGCCAAGATCGTCAACGACGCCATCGGCGCGCTGCGCGTCAAGATCGGCCACAGCGAATTCGGCCGCAAGAACGGCCTGTTCGAGGACCGCTGGGCGCCGCTGTGGGTGGTGGACTTCCCGATGTTCGAGTACGACGAGGACGAGGGCCGCTGGGTGGCGGTGCACCATCCCTTCACCGCGCCCAAAGACGGCCATGAGGACCTGATGGACACCGACCCCGGCGCGTGCCTGGCCAAGGCCTACGACATGGTGCTCAACGGCTGGGAGCTGGGCGGCGGCTCGGTGCGCATCCACCGCGCCGACGTGCAGAGCAAGGTGTTTGCCGCACTGAAAATCGGCCCGGAGGAGGCGCGCGCCAAATTCGGCTTCCTGCTCGACGCGCTGCAGTACGGCGCGCCGCCGCACGGCGGGCTGGCCTTCGGCCTGGACCGTCTGATCACGCTGATGACCGGCGCCGAGTCGATCCGCGACGTCATCGCCTTCCCGAAAACGCAGCGCGCGCAGTGCCTGCTGACGCACGCCCCGAGCCCGGTGGACGAGAAGCAGTTGCGCGAACTGCACATCCGCCTGCGCAACCCGCAGCCGGCGTGATACAGTGGAAACAATTGTTACCACAGGAGCCCTCTCATGACCGACAACACGCTGCAACCCAAGGACAAGCTCGTCGCCGACCTGAAGGTGGTCGTGGCGGATGCAGAGGAACTGCTGGCGGCCACCGCCCATTCCACGGGGGAGAAGGTGGCCGAACTGCGCGAGCGCCTGCAGGACAACCTGCGCTCGGCGCGGCACCGTCTGGCGGATGCCGAAGCGGCTCTGCGCGAGCGCACGCGCGAAGTGGCCAAAGCCACCGACCACTATGTGCATGAGCACCCCTGGAAGGCCATCGGCGTGGCCGCCGGCATCGGCCTGCTGGTGGGGATGCTGATCGGCCGCCGCTGATTCGCCGCGCCGGGGCGGTTGCCGCTCTGCGAGCCAACGGCATGGCACAAGACGCAAGGTCGGCGGGCAGCGCGGCGTCGGAATCGCTCGGGTCGGCCGTTCGGGGCTGGCTGCACGACACTGCCGAGTTGTTGCGCGTGCGCCTGGCGCTGCTGGGCGTCGAGGCGGCCGAACACGCCCAGGATGTCGCCGAAGCGATGGGCGCGGCGGTGGCCGCCGCCGTGCTGTTGTCGCTCGGGCTGGGTTTTCTGGCGGTGTTGCTGACGGTGCTGCTCTGGGACAGCCACCGGCTGCTGGCCCTGGCGGTGTTCACGGCGGTGTTTTTGACGCTGGGGGCCGTGGCCCTGGCGCGGGCGCAGCGCCGCTTGCGTGGGGTCCGCTGGTTTGCCGCCAGCACCGCCGAACTGGCCCGTGACCTGGAGCGCCTGCGTGGCCGGGGGTGAGGCACGCGAGCGCCTCGCCGCGCGCCGGCAGGCGCTGCAGCAGCGCTCGACCGAATTGCGCGAGCGCTTGGCGATGCACGGCGCTGCGCTGGCACCGGCCATGGACTGGGCCGATCGCGCGCGCGAGGGCTGGCGCTGGATGCGCGCCCACCCCTGGGTGCCCCTGGCCGCAGCGGCGGTGCTGGTCCTGCGGCGCCCGCGCATGGTCTGGCGCGGGGTTTGGTGGGCGTGGCGGGGATGGCGGCTGTGGCAGCGCTACGCCATCTGGCTGGATGCGTTGGGGGTGCGGCCCGGACGCCGCGTCCCGGGGGTTGGGGGGCGTGCAGGCCGCGCCTAACCCGTTAGGGTATGCCGATACAATGCTTCGCAACGTATAGACAGGACGCGCCCCATGTTCGTCATCGTCGGCTGGCTGGTGGCCATCGGCTGTATCTTCGGTGTCTTCATCATCCACGGTGGCAACATCGGGGTCATCATGAAGGCGCTGCCCTTCGAGATGATCACCATCTTCGGCGCGGCCATCGGGGCGTTCATCGCCGGCAACCTGATGAAGGTGCTCAAGGGCGTCGGCCGGGGGCTGGGGGCCTGCTTCAAGGGCTCCAAGTACACCAAGGCCCGGTTCATGGACCTGCTGGCGCTGCTGTACGACATTCTGCAAAAGGCCCGCAAGGAGGGCCTGATGGCCATCGAGAGCGACGTCGAGAACCCCGACGCCTCGCCCTTGTTCCAGAAATACCCGACGATCGCCAGCGATCACCACACGGTCGAGTTCATCACCGACTACCTGCGCCTGATGGTGTCGGGCAACCTCAATGCGCACGAGATCGAGGCCATCATGGACGCCGAGCTCGACACGCACCACGCCGAGGAGCATGCGGCGGTGGCGGCCCTGCAGCGGCTGGCGGGGGCCCTGCCGGCTTTCGGTATCGTGGCGGCGGTGCTGGGCGTGGTCAACACGATGGGCTCGGTCGGTCAGCCGCCGGCGGTGCTGGGCGGCATGATCGGCTCGGCCCTGGTGGGGACGTTCCTGGGCATTTTGCTGGCCTATGGCTTTGCCGAGCCCCTGGCCAGCCTGCTGGAGCAAAAGGTCGAAGAGGCCAGCAAAGAGTTTCAATGCGTCAAAACGACGCTGCTGGCCAGCATGCAGGGCTACGCGCCGATGACGGCGGTCGAGTTCGGGCGCAAGGTGCTCTTCTCGACCGAGCGGCCAACCTTCAGCGAGCTCGAGGCCCACGTCAAGAAAAAGTGACGACGCCACCCTGACCCCCCGCTCGCCGCCCCGAATCCGCACGTCCCATGGCCTCCTCCGGCAAGCCGCTGCAGCCCATCATCGTCAAGCGCGTCAAGAAAGGCGGGCATGGCGCGCACGGGGGGGCCTGGAAGATCGCCTACGCCGACTTCGTGACGGCGATGATGGCGTTCTTCCTGCTGATGTGGCTGCTGGGCTCGACCACCGAGGGCGACCGCAAAGGGCTGGCCGACTACTTCAACCAGCCGCTGAAGGTGATGCTGTTTGGCGGGCCGGGGTCGGGCGGCGCGAACAGCATTCTGGACGGCGGTGGCGACGACCTGACCAAGAGCGTGGGCGAGGACGCCAGCGGCAATGTCGACGAGAAGATGCGCGAGCTGGGCGCGCAGCTCGCCCGGGCCGAGGCGATCCGCCAGGACAAGCAACGCATCGCCACCTTGCGCGACAAGATCGAAAACATCATCAACCTCAACCCGCAACTGTCCGAGTTCAAAAGCCAGATCCGCCTGGAGATGGTGCAGGACGGCCTGAACATCCAGATCGTCGACGACCAGAACCGGGCGATGTTTGACACCGGCAGCGCGCTGGTCAAGCCCTACATGCGCGAGATCCTGCGTGCCATCGCGCAGGCGGTGGCCGAGGTGGACAACCGCATTGCGCTGTCCGGCCACACCGACGCCACCCCGTATGGCAGCGGCGAGCGCTCGTACAGCAACTGGGAGCTGTCGGCCGACCGGGCCAATGCGTCCCGCCGCGAGCTGGTGGCTGCCGGGCTGCCCGAGGGCAAGCTGGCGCGCGTGGTTGGCATGGCCGACAAGCAGCTGCTGTTTCCCGACCAGCCGTTCGACCCGCGCAACCGCCGCATCAGCATTCTGGTGCTCACCCGCGAGGCGGAGGAGCGCATGTCCAAATCCCTCGAGGCTGCGCCCACCATCAACGACGAAGGCGATGCCCGATCGGCGCTCGAGGCGGCGCAAAATCCCGCTGTCAAAGCGCCACCCGCTGCCAGTGGGCGGGCCGTGCCCTTAAACTAAGGGCGTCCCGGACGGAGTCTTCCATGGCCGATGTGCGTTTTTTGATTGTCGACGACTTTTCCACGATGCGCCGGATCGTGCGCAACCTGCTCAAGGAATTGGGGCATGGGGATGCCGACGAGGCGGAGGACGGCTCGGCGGCGTTGCACAAGCTGCGCAATGGCAAGTTCGACATGGTCATCACCGACATCAACATGCCGAACATGAACGGCTTCGAGCTGCTCACGCAGATCAAGTCCGACGAGAAGCTCAAGCACCTGCCGGTGCTGATGGTCACGGCCGAGGCGCGCAAGGAAGACATCATCGCCGCGGCGCAGGGCGGGGCGGCCGGCTACATCGTCAAGCCGTTCACGAAAGCCACGCTCGAAGAAAAGCTGACCAACATTTTCCGCAAGATGGGTTGGGCCTGACGGCACCACGGGGAGGGTAGGCCATGACCGATGCCGCATCCGAAGCGCCCAAGCCCGACGGCAAAGGCGACATCTATCAGCGTCTGGGGGAGATCACGCGCGAGCTGCACGAGGCGCTCAAGGCGCTGGGCTACATGCCCGCGCTCAAGGACGCCGTCGGTGAGCTGCCCGACGCGCGCAGCCGCCTGGAGTACATCGCGCGCCTGACGGGCGAGGCGGCGGAGAAGGTGCTCAACCGGGTGGACGAGGCCAAGGCCGAGCAGCACACGGTGATCGACAGCAGCCGCCAGTTGGTCGAGACGATCGGCGCGGTGCCGGGCCTGAAGTGGGCCATGCCGGAGCTGCTGGAGTGGTCGCACAAAATCCAGGCGGCGGCCGAGCGCACCGACCACCACCTGACCGAGATCATGATGGCGCAGGATTTTCATGATCTGACGGGGCAGGTGATCAAGAAAGTGGTCGCCCTGGCCGGCACGCTGGAGCAGCAGTTGCTGCAACTGCTGATCGAAACCGCCCCGCCCGCGGCGCCGGCGGAGGCGTCCGGCAGCACCGCGTCGAACGAGCCGCGGCGGCCGGAGCTGTCCGGGCCGGTGGTCAACCCCGAGGGGCGCACCGACGTCGTCACCAGCCAGGCGCAGGTGGACGATCTGCTGGCCAGTCTGGGTTTCTGACGGCGGGCCCCCGGGGGCAGGGGCGGACGCGGAAGTGGCGGGTTTTGGCCGCCTTTTGGGCCTTTAGAAAACCCGGGTGCCGCCGGACAATGCGGTCGTCAGCCACTGAACGGCCGCCATGGAATCGACCCAGGACAAGAACCAACCCGCCACCCCGCGACGCCTGCAAAAGGCGCGCGCGGATGGCCAGGTCCCCCGGTCGCGGGACCTGACGCACCTGGCGGTGCTGGGCGGCGGGCTCGTGCTGCTGTGGTCCACGCTGCCGTGGGCCTTTGAGCGCCTGCGGGGCGCCATGCGCGAGGGCCTGCGCTTCGACGCCGTCACCGTGCGCGAACCGCAGCGCATGCTCGAGCGCCTGGCGGATGCCCTGCAATTGGCGCTGGGTTACTACCTGCCGCTGGGTCTGGCGGTGATCGCCATCGCGGTGATCGCGCTGGTGGCGGCCGGGTCGTACGCGCTGAGCGCCAAGCCCCTGATGCCCGACTGGTCCAAGATCGGGCTGCTCAGCGGCATGAAGCGCTTGTTTTCGCGCCAGCAGGTGGTCGAGGTGCTCAAGCTGCTGGCCATCACGGCGATGATCGCGCTGATCGGCGGGTTGTATGTCGAGTCGCACATCGGCGCATTCGCCAGCCTGCTGCTGCGCCCGCTGGATGCGGCCCTGGCCCAGACGGGCGAGTGGTTCATGATCGGCGTGGCCTGGATGCTGGCCGTGGTGCTGCTCGTGGCGCTGGTGGACGTGCCGCTGCAGCAGTACCTGTATCGCCACCAGTTGCGCATGTCGCTGCAGGAGGTGAAGGACGAGCACAAGGAGACCGAGGGCAACCCCTTGGTCAAGAGCAAGCGCCGCCAGCGGGCGCGCGAGATTGCCTACGGCCAGAGCGTGCGGCGCGTGCCCGAGGCCGACGTGGTCGTCATGAACCCGACCCACTACGCGGTGGCGCTGCGCTACGACGAGCGCACCATGGCAGCCCCGCATGTGATCGCCAAGGGGACCGATCTGCTGGCCCTGCGCATCCGCGACGTCGCCCGCGATGCGCGCGTGCCGGTGCTGGAGTCGCCCATGCTCGCGCGGGCCCTGTATGCCCACACCGAACTCGACCATCCCGTGCCGGCCGCGCTGTTCACGGCCGTGGCGCAGGTGATGGCCTACGTCTACCGTTTGCGCGCCGCGCTCAAGGGACAAGGGCCCATGCCCAAGCCGCCCCGTCCCGAGGTGCCCGTCGAACTCGATCCCCTGCACGGTCACCAGCCGGCCTGAACCCTGTCCTGAGCCTTCCGACCCATGAACGCCGTTCTGCAATCGCTGCAACAGTCGCTGCGCCCCTGGCGGGGCCACGGTCAGGCGCTGGCCGCCCCGGCCCTGGTGATGCTGGTGCTGGCCATGCTGGTGCTGCCCCTGCCGCCGTGGTTGCTGGACACCTTCTTCACCCTCAACATCGCGATTGCGCTGACGGTGATGATGGTGGCGGCCTACATGCGGCGCGCGCTGGACTTTGCGGTCTTCCCCACCGTGCTGCTGATCACCACGCTGCTGCGGCTGTCGCTCAACGTGGCCTCCACCCGCGTGGTGCTGATGGAAGGGCACACGGGGCCGGGCGCGGCCGGCGCGGTGATCGAGGCCTTCGGCACCTTTCTGATCGGCGGCAACTTCGCGGTCGGCCTGATCGTGTTCCTGATCCTGGTGGTGATCAACTTCGTCGTCATCACCAAGGGCGCCGAGCGCATCGCCGAAGTGGGCGCGCGCTTCACCCTGGACGCCATGCCCGGCAAGCAGATGGCCATCGACGCCGATCTGAACGCCGGCCTGATCGACCAGGCCGAGGCCAAGCGCCGCCGCGCCGAGGTGTCGGAGGAGGCGGACTTCTTCGGTAACATGGACGGTGCGTCCAAGTTCGTGCGCGGCGATGCCATCGCCGGCATCCTGATCTTGATCATCAACATCGTCGGCGGTTTTGCGATCGGCATGCTGCAGCACGGCCTGTCCCTGGAGCAGGCCGCGCACAGCTACATCACGCTGTCCGTGGGCGATGCGCTGGTGGCGCAGGTGCCGGGCCTGCTGGTGTCGGTGGCGGCGGCCATGGTGGTCTCGCGCGTCGGCAAGGAGGAGGACCTGGGCCAGCAGATCGTCGCGCAGATGTTCGACTCGCCCAAGGTGCTGGGCGTGACCGCCACGGTGATGGCGCTGCTGGGCAGCATCCCCGGCATGCCCAATCTGGTGTTTCTGGGTTTTGCGGCGATCATCGGTGCGGTGGCGTTCTGGCTGGCGCGCGAGCGGCGCAAGCCTTCGGCGCAGGAGCTGGCCGCCCAGCAGGCCGCACAGGCGCCGGCCGAGACCGAGGCCACCTGGGACGACCTGCAGCCGGTGGACCTGCTGGGGCTGGAGTTGGGCTACCGCCTGATCGTGCTGGTGGACCGCTCCCGCCGCGGCGATCTGCTCACGCGCATCAAGGGCGTGCGCAAAAAGTTTGCGCAAGAGGTGGGCTTTTTGCCGCCCCCCGTGCATGTGCGCGACAACCTGGAGCTCAAGCCCAGTGCCTACCGCATCACGCTGCGCGGCGTCGTGGTGGGCGAGGGCGAGGTGTTCCCGGGGCAGTTTCTGGCCATCAATCCCGGCCACATCCGCACGCCCCTGATCGGGCAGTCCACGACGGACCCGGCCTTCGGTCTGCCGGCGACGTGGATCGAAGAGCACCAGAAAGAAAGCGCGCAAATGGCGGGCTACACCGTCGTTGATGCGGAGACCGTGCTGGCCACGCATTTGTCACACTTGATGCAAGTCCACGCGGCCAAGCTGCTCAGCCGGACCGAGGTGCAAGAACTCGTCGAGCATGTGCGCAAGCTGGCCCCCAAACTGATCGAGGAAGTGATCCCGGCCATGGTGCCCATCGGCGTGTTCCAGAAAGTGCTGCAGCTGCTGCTGGAGGAGGCCGTGCACATCCGCGACATCCGCACCATCATCGAGACGCTGGCCGAACACGCCGGGCAGATTCAAGACCCGGTGGAGCTGGCGCGGCGGGTGCGTCAAGCGTTGGCGCCGGCCATCGTGCAACAGATTTACGGGCCGGTGCAGGAGCTGGAGGTCATCGCCATCGAGCCGGGGCTGGAGCGGCTGCTGACCCAGGCCCTCGGTCCGCAGAGCATGGGCGCGCTGGACCCGGGCGTGGCGGACATGTTGACCCAGTCGGCCGCCCGCGTCGCATCGCGCCAGGAAGAAAGCGGCGTGCCCGCCGTGCTGCTGGTGCCCGACGCCATTCGCCAGGGCATCGCGCGGCTGCTCAAGCGCGCCGCGCCGCGCCTGCAAGTGCTGGCGCACAGCGAGATCCCTGACACCCACACCATCCGCATCGGCCCGATCATTGGAGAGCCTGCATGAATGCGCAACGATTCGTCGCCCCCAACTCGCGCGAGGCCATGGCGCTGGCGCGAGCCGCTTTTGGCGAGCAGGCCGTGATCCTGTCCACCCGCTCGACGGAGCAGGGTTTCGAGGTGGTGGCCACGTCCGAGGATCAGCTCTCGGCGATTGCCGCACAGGTGGCTACGCCCGCCGCGGCGACGGGCCGTGCGCTGCCCGAGTCGCCGGTGGGGCGGTCCGGGCGCGCGACGCTGGGGCTGCAGCAGCGCGCGGCGGCGCAGTTGCCGCCGGTGTCGCCGGACAGCTCCGTGGCGCAGGACACCGAGACGCTGGCGATGAGCACGCTGTCGTTCCAGGAGTACGTGCGCGAGCGCATGCTGCGCAAGCGCCGCGAGGCCTTGCAAGGGGGGGCACGGCCGGCGGAAGCGCCGGCGGCCGCCCGGCCCGCGGCGCCGGTGCGGGCGCAGCCCCAGCCGCAGCACCCGCCCCAGGCCCCTGTTGCGCCGCGTGCGGACGATGCCATGGTGCTCCCCTTTGGCCGCACCCAGGCGGCGCCAGCGGCTGCGGCGGCCCCCCAACGCCCCGCCGCGCCGGCCGATGCCGCAGCCGCGGGGCAGGCCAACCCGCTCGCGGCCCAGTTGGCGGCGCTGCAGGCGATGATGGAGGAGCGCTTTCAGACCCTGGCCTGGCTGGGGCAGGCGCGCCACAACCCCATCCAGTCCCAGCTCATGCACAAATTCATCCGGGCCGGCTACTCGCCGACCGTGGCCCGGGCCGTGCTCGAGCGCCTGCCCGCGCAGCTGGGGGCGGCCGAGGCCTGGCGCTGGACGCTGGAGGTGCTGGCGCGCAACCTGCGCGTGGCGCGCGAGCCGGGCCAGCTGTGCGACGAGGGCGGGGTTTTCGCCCTGATCGGCTCCACCGGCGTCGGCAAGACGACCACCGCCGCCAAGCTGGCCGCGCAGTGCGTCAAGGCCTACGGCGCCAACAGCGTGGGCCTGATCACGCTGGACACCTATCGCGTCGCGGGCTACGAGCAACTGCGCGCCTACGGCCGCATGCTGGGCGTGGTCGCGCACCTAGCGCACGACCGGGCCGCCCTGCAGGATCTGCTGGAGCTGCTGGCCAACAAGCGCATGGTGATCATCGACACCGCCGGGCTGGGTCAGAAAGATCCGCGCATCCAGGAGATGATGGCGCTGCTGCAGGCACCGCAGATCCGCAAGCTGCTGGTGGTCAACGCCGGCAGCCACGGCGACACGCTGGATGAGGTGTTCCAGGCCTACCGCGAGACCCCGCTGCACGGCGTGATCCTGTCCAAGGTGGACGAAGCCGCCAAGCTGGGGCCGGCCGTCGATGCGCTGATTCGCCACCAAGTCGTGCTGCGCGGGCTGACCACCGGCCAGCGCGTGCCGGAGGATTGGCAGCGCCCGGATGCCACCGCGTTGGTGCGCATGTCCATGGGCGGGCACGGCAAGTCGGCGTTCGACCCCACCCAGGCCGAGCTGCCGTTCTTCTTTGCGGACCCGGTGCACGCGGGCTGGCAGCCCGAAGGGGCTGCGCATGCTTGAGCCCGTTCACGACCAGGCCGCCGGCCTGCTGGCGTGGAACCTGCAGCCGCCCACCCGCGTGCTGGCGGTGGTGGCGACCGAGCGGGGCTCGGCGTCGCTGGAGCTGCTGTGGCGCCTGCGCCAAGGGTGCGAGGCGATCGGGGTGGCGTCCGCCGTGGTCGAGGGGCTGCCCGGCACATGGCCGGACGACGGTCCGCAGGCCGGGGGCGTCTGGCTCTGGCACACGCCGGTCAATACCGCCGTATCCTGGTGGCCGGTCGAAGACGGGGGCCGGCCGCTCGTGGCGCTGACCGCGGAGCCCGCCGCCCTGGTGGCCGCTTACCGCGCCCTCAAGGTTCTGCGGCAGGCGGGATTGCAGCCCGTCGTGGTGGCTCTGCCCGACGAGGCGCAAGGCTGCGCCGGTGCGAGGGGCGATTGCGCGCCGGCGCCGTTGCATGCCGCGCTGTCCGCGCTGCAGCGCACCTGCCAGGCGCACCTGGGTTGGGTGCCGGCCGTGTGGCGGCTGGGGTATCATGAATACCCATCGGCCGAGCCAGGAGGCGAGGCGGTGCTGTACAAGATACTGGATGCCGCGTGGACGCTGGACGTGCCCGGCGGCGAGGGAGGCGGACGGCGGCCATGCTGATGTTCTGCCCGGTATCACCGCCCCGGCCGATCCGATCGTCGGAGTTGTTGATGTATACGCCCAAGGGCACGCTCGACCGAGATGCGCAGTTGCGGCAGTACGCCCCTTTGGTGCATCGGCTGGCCCATTTGATGATTGCGCGCCTGCCGGCCAGCGTCGAGATCGATGACCTCATCCAGGTGGGCATGATCGGCCTGACCGAGGCGCTGGCCCGCTACGAGCCGTCCATGGGGGTGCAGTTCGAGACCTTCGCCAGCCAGCGCATCCGCGGTGCCATGCTCGACGAGCTGCGCGACGCGGACTGGATGTCGCGCAGCTCGCGCAAGCTGCAAAAAGACATCGAGGCGGCCATCCACCGGCTGGAGCAGCGCTTGCAGCGCCCTCCCAAGGAATCCGAGATCGCACAGGAGTTGGGCATGTCGCTGGCCGACTACCACGACACTCTCGCCCGCATGCGCGGGACGCAGTTGGTCTACCTGGAGGATTTGGGGGGCCGCAGCGAAGACGACGAGGGGTTTTGGGATCGCTTTTTGCCCGACGACGGCGAGCACAACCCGGAGAGCATCCTGGCCGATCAGCGCATGCGCGCGGCGCTCGTCGAGGCGATTGGCAAACTGCCCGAGCGCGAGCAGTACGTGATGAGCATGTACTACGAGCACGACATGAACCTGAAAGAGATCGCGGCCGTGCTGGGCGTTACCGAGTCGCGGGTCAGCCAGCTCCATTCGCAGGCGGTGGCCCGTCTGCGCGCCCGCCTGCGCGAGCACTGACACGGTCTGCGGCTGCGGTCAGCCGTAGCCGCCCACGCCACCGCGGCCTGGGCGCTGGCGTCCCAGGCGGGCGTAGGCCTGCAGATCGTCCTGTGGCAGCAGTTGCGCCAGCGCGTGGCGCGTCGCACCCGACAAGCGGGCTTGCAGATCGGTCAGGGTGAGCAGCCGTTGGCCGATATCGGCCAGCAGGACGGCCACATCCGCGGAACGGTTGGCGGGAGCGGGGCGCTGAATCAGCGGGCGCACGGACGAAAAGGCCTGGGCCAGATCCGCGCAGGCTGCCACCCAGGCGTCGGCATCCACCTCGCCGGCGGCATGCCGTGTCAACACTTGCAAGGCTTGATCGAGCCGATCACGCAGTCCTTCGAGCGCAGGCGTCCAATCGACGTCGGCCATGGAACGCCATCAACTGGAGCGGCGCGCTCCGGCCGCGGCGACACCGAGCAGCTCGCGGGCGCTGCTGAGCAATTTGTCGGCAATGGCTTCGGCGTTCACCGAAAAGCTGCCGTTTTGGATGGCGGTCCGCATGGCCTCCACCTTGGCGGCGTCGAAGCTGTCCGTGCCGGAGCGCGCCACACCGTTGGTCATGGCTTGCGTGACCGGAGAGAACTTGACGCTGGCGCTGGCCGTCTCGGCGGGCGTTGGCGCATTGCTGGTCGCGGGCGAACTCACCCCCTCCGCGGTGCGCTTGGACACCGGAGTCGGCAGGCCGAACTTGGATTCAGGCGAGTTGTTGACTTTCATGGCACTCTCCAGACCCCGTACCAGAGGTCATCTGAGAGCGTTATCGGCAGGATGAGCCCGGACTTTACCCCTTTTTTGACGTTTGTGGGGATTCACAAGGGAACCGAGACCGTCTGGGCATCCACCACGGTGCCGGTCAGCACCCGGCGGTTGGCCAGCCGCACGCGCACAGACTCGCCCACGCGCCCGTCGCCCAGTGCCTCGGCGGTGGCGGTCAGTGTAAAGCCTTGGCCTTCGACCCGCACCCGCACCACACTGCCCATGCCAAAGGCGTGGGGCGCGCGCACCAACCCGGTGCGCAGTACCTGTCCGGCGGCCAGACCGCGCGCGGCTTCCAGTCCCACCCAGTCTTTGGGCGCGACCAGCACGCTGTCGCGGTGGGCGGTCCACTCCACTTCGGTGGGTTCGGCATGCTCGGCGGTCAGCGTCTCGCCCGGCGCGACCGGGCGCCGCAGCACCCAGCCCGGCCCCCAGACCCGCACATAGATCGGCAGGAAGACGTTCCAGGGCACCGGCCCCTCGGTGCAGCGCAGCCCGATGCGGCTGCGGCCCCACAGCCGGGTGCCAGGGGGCAGGTGGGGCTCCACCCGTTGGCAGGGGGCCAAGCGCAAGCGGCTGTCCAGGGTGCCGACCTCGATGTCGGCCCGCAGCGGCACGGGCAGGGCGCCCTTGCGCAATTGCTGCCCCACCTCGCCGTTGAGCCATTGGCCGATCTGGGCACGCCACGGGGCGGAGCCCAGTTCGGCCGCCGCGGGCGGCGTGGACTGCGCCTGCGCGACCCCGGCGCCCCACAACAGGGCGGCTGCTGCCAAGCCGGCCGACACCGTTTGCCGCCAGCGGGGAGTGGAGGATGAGGCCGAGCAGAACACAAGCGCACTGTAGGCCGGCAGGCCCCCGAGCAATCGCGGGAAATGCGCCGCTCCGGGGGTGCTTATCGCCGGTTCGTCCGCCCTCAAGTTTTTGACAATGCCTCCATCGAGCGACGGGATCGCGACACCGTCCAGACCCTCCGGGCAATTGCCAATCTTGTCACGCCAACCGCCGAGGCCGCCATGTTGAACCGACTGACCGATCGCATGGACCTGCTGGGACAGGCCCTGCAGTTGCGCGCCTACCGTCAGCAGGTCATCGCGAGCAACATCGCCAACGCCGAAACCGCGGGCTATGTCGCGCGGGATTTCGACTTTCGCTCCGCTCTGCAAGAGGCCCGTGCCGCCACGCGCCGCACGACCCTCTCGGCCAGCGACGGGCTGGCGGGCAGCGATCCGCGGCACCTGCGCACGGCGGTGCACAGCGCCGCGGGCGTGGTTGATCGGGTCAAGGTCGCTTACACCGTGCAGACCCAGCCGTCGTTGGACCAAAACAGCGTGGATCTGGACCAGCAGCGCGCCAACTTCGTCGACAACGCGGTCCAGTACGAATCGACGCTGCGCTTCATCAACGGGCATGTCAAGACCATGCTCAGCGCCATCCAGGGCCAGTGATCGGGAGGCCGCCATGTCGATGTTTCGCATCTTCGATGTCTCGGGCAGCGCGATCAGCGCCCAGGCCCAGCGCCTCAACACCGTGGCCAGCAACCTGGCCAACGCCGACGCGGTCGCGGGCCCCGACGGACGGGCCTACAAGGCGCGGCAAGTGATGTTCGAGACCGTGCCGATGGGCGAGCCCGCATCGGCCGGGGTCAAGGTCAAGACGGTGGTGGAAAGCGATGCGCCCAACCGCCGCGTCTACAACCCGCACCACCCGAGCGCCGACGCGCAGGGCTATGTGACCTATTCCAACGTCAACCCGGTGGAGGAGATGGTCCACATGATCGCCACCGCGCGCTCGTACCAAAACAACGTCGAGGTCATGAACACGGCCAAGTCGCTGTTGTTGAAGACCCTGCAGATGGGGCAGTGATCCCCGCATCGAAGGACAGACGCCATGTTCATGACCCCCTTGAGCAACAGCGAGATCGACGCCTACAACGCCCGCGGCGGCGCGCAGGCCGAATCGACCGACCCCAAGGCCGCGCAGGAGCGGTTTCTCAAGCTCTTCGTCGCGCAGCTCAACAACCAGGATCCGCTCAATCCGCTGGACAACGCGCAGATGACCACGCAGATGGCGCAGATCAACCAGGTGGTCGGCCTGCAGCAGGTCAACGAGACGCTCAAGAGTCTGGCGACGCAGTTCGGCATGGTCAGCAGCATCCAGGGCGCCCAGCTCGTGGGCCGCGAGGTGGCGAGCGAAGGCAACGGCCTGGTCGTGGCCGACGGCAAGGCACGCGGCGCGTTCAACCTGGCCGGCGCCGCGGACCGCGTGAGCGTCGAGATTCTGGGCCGCGCCGGCGAGGTGCTGGGCACCGTCGATTTGGGCGGACGGGGGGCGGGCCTGCAGACGTTCGAGTGGCCGCTCGGGTCGGTCGACCCGGCCCGCGTCGCCACGCTGCGCGTCACCGCCACGGGCGGCGGGCAATCCGTCACGGCCACCCCGCTGGCGCTGCACAAGGTGCAGTCGGTGGGCTTGGTCGAGGGCGCGCTGCGCCTGCGCACCGATGGCGGCACGCTGGCTTACGACCAGGTCCTGGCCTTTCTTTGATCCGTTTGTTGTTTATTGCCCGACGAGGAGCACACCATGAGTTTCGGAACCGGCCTGTCTGGATTGAACGCCGCCAGCAAGAACCTGGACGTCATCGGCCACAACATCGCCAACGCCAACACCACCGGGATGAAGGCCGGTCGGGCGGAGTTTGCCGAAATGTACGCCGCCTCGCTCGGGGCGGCTGGCGGCAGCAACGGCGGCATTGGCGTGAGCGTGGCCACCGTGGCCCAGATGTTCACGCAAGGCAACATCAAGGTCACGGGCAACAACATGGACATGGCCATCAACGGGGAGGGCTTCTTCTCGGTGCAGATGGCGGACGGCTCCCTGGCCTACACGCGCAACGGCGAGTTCAAGCTCGACCGCGACGGCAACATCATCACCAACAATGGGGCCAAGCTGCTCGGGTATCAGACCGACACCGCCGGCAAGCCGACGTCGGTGGAGCCGGTCCCGTTGAATCTGCCGACCGGCAAGAACATCGACCCCAAGATGTCGACGGAACTCAAGCTGACGATGAACCTGGACTCGCGGGCCGATGTGCAAACGGTCGGTGCACCGTTGACGGCAGCCAACAAGGAGTTCGGCACGTCCATGAATGTGTACGACACCCTGGGCAACGCGATTCCGGTGCAGCTCTATTTCGTGAAGACGGCGGCCAACGCCTGGGACGTCGTGTCCGTTTATCAGCCCACCGATCCGCCCAATACGCCGGCCACGGAAACCAATCTGGGAACGATCTCGTTCGATCCGGCGACCGGCAAGCCCACGCTGCCGCTGACGCTGACCAACATCCAGATTGCGGCTGGCGCGGTCAACGCCACGGCCGGGCTGCCCGCCACGAACATCGATGTGGCGCTGAATTTTGGCGATCCCACCAACCCCGCAGCGGCCACGGTCACGCAGTTTGGCTCCAAGTTTGCGGTTTACGAGGTCGCCCAAGACGGCTACCCCTCTGGCGAGCTGACCTCGATTAACGTGGGGGAAGACGGTGTCATCACGGCCCGCTACTCCAATGGGGTGAGCCAGGCCAACGGTCAGATCATGCTGACCCGCTTCCGCAACGTTCAGGGGCTGCAACCCGTCAACGGCGGGTACTGGCAGAAGACGCAGGCGTCGGGTGACCCCATCATCGGCCAGCCGCTGACCGGCCGCTTCGGCCTGATCCGCTCCGGCGCGCTGGAAGAGTCCAACGTCGACCTGACGCAGGAGCTGGTCAACATGATCGTGGCGCAGCGGCACTACCAGGCCAATGCGCAGACGATCAAGACGCAGGACCAGGTGCAGCAAACGCTGGTCAACCTGCGCTGAGGTCGCGAGGAGTAAGGCATGGACCGCGTCATCTACACCACGCTGTCCGGGGCGTCTGCGGCGATGCAGCGCCATCAGGTCATCGCGCACAACCTGGCCAACGTCACCACCACCGGCTTTCGGGCCGAGCTGTCGACGTTTCGCGCGGTGCCTCTGCAGGGCGAGGGGGCGACGACGCGGGTGCATGCGCTGGAGGCGACGCCGGGCTACCTGGACAAGGCGGGGCCGATGCAAAACACCGGGCGCCCGCTGGATGTGGCCGCCGTGGGCAACGCCTTCTTCGCCATCCAGGCCCTGGATGGCACCGAGGCCTACACCCGCGCCGGCGCGTTGCAGGTGAATGCCCAGGGCAACCTGGTCGGCTTCAATGGCCTGCCGATGCTGGGGACCGGGGGCGCGCCGCTCACCATCCCCGAGGGGGCGCAGGTGCGCATCGGGCGCGACGGCACCGTCACCGCCAAGGTGGGCGAGCAAGCCCCGCAGGAGGTCGGCCGCCTCAAGCTGGTGACCCCGGAGGCGGGCCAAAAGCTGGTGCGCGGCGAGGACGGGCTGTTTCGGGGCGGTGACGGCCAGCCCCTGCCGGCCGACCAGAACGCCACCCTGATCGACGGCATGCTGGAGGGCTCCAACGTCGATCCCATCCAGGCCATGGTGGACATGATCGCGGCCACGCGCCAGTACGAAGTGCAAATGCGGATGTTGCAAAACGCCGAGAAGAACGACCAGAGCGCCGCACAGTTGCTCAGCCTCAACGCCTGAGCGGGAGAATTCTCATGATCAATTCGCTTCAGATCGCCAAGACGGGCATGCAGGCCCAGCAGACGCAGTTGGACGTCATCTCGCACAACCTGGCCAACGTGTCGACGGCGGGTTTCAAGCGCAGCACGGCGCTGTTCGAGGACCTGATCTACCAAAACCTGCGGCAGGTGGGCGGCAACGCCACCGAAAACGCCGAGCTGCCCACCGGGCTGCAGATCGGCCTGGGCGTGCGCACGGTGGCCACGGCGCGCACCTACACCCAGGGCAACCTCCAGCAAACCGACAACAACCTGGATGTGGCCATCAACGGCAACGGGTTTTTCCGGGTGGCCATGCCCGACGGCAGCACCGCCTACACGCGCGACGGCAGCTTCAAGCTCAATGCCGAGGGGCAGCTGGTGACCAACCAGGGCTATCCGTTGGCCGACGCCATCCAGGTGCCGCAAAACGCCCGCGCCCTGACCATCGGCAAGGACGGCACGGTGACCGCCACCGTGGGTGACGCCGTGCAGACCATCGGGCAGATCACGCTGGCGCAATTCATCAACCCCGCCGGGCTGGAGCCGACCGGACAAAACCTGTTTCGCGAGTCGCAGGTCTCCGGGGCGCCCGTCGAAGGGCTCCCGGGGGCCGAAGGCTTTGGGCAGACGCTGCAAGGCTATCTGGAAAGCTCCAACGTCAACGTCGTGCAGGAGCTGGTCAACATGATCCAGACCCAGCGCGCCTACGAGCTCAACTCCAAGGCCGTGACCACGTCCGACCAGATGCTGCAGCGCCTGACGCAGCTGTGATCCCCGTCTTTGCTGGAGCCTTGCGATGAATGCCGCCCGCCGCCTGCTCGCCGTGGCCGCCGCCGCCCTGCTGGGGGGGTGCGCCTCGCTGTCCCAGATTCCGGACGTGGATCTGGCCAAGCCGCCCGAGGACGGCATCCGCTACCCGCAGACGCGCCCGGCCGTGACCGAAGCGCCCAGCGGCTCGCTCTACACCGCGGTGGCGTACCGGCCGGGCTTCGAGGACCACCGCGCGCGCCTGCCGGGCGATGTGCTGACGATCCAGATCACCGAGTCGCTGTCCGCCTCGCAAAGCGCCAAGACCGATGTGGCGCGCGAAAGCAGCATCGGCGCGAGCGTGTCGGCCTTTCCGTTCGTCACCGGCACGGTGCTGGGCGATCTGACCACCGGCGCCAAGTCCAGCAACACCTTCAAGGGCGACGGCAAGACCGAGGCCAGCAACACCTTCCGCGGCTCCATCACCGCGGTGGTGACCGAGGTGCTGCCCAACGGCCACCTGGTCGTCATCGGCGAAAAGCAGATCGGCGTCAACCAAGCGGTGGACGTGCTGCAGTTCAGCGGCACGGTGGACCCGCGCGTCATCCAGCCGGGCAACGTCGTGCCCAGCACCCAGGTGGCCAACGTGCGCGTGCTGTCGCGCGGCCGCGGGGCGCCGGCCGATGCGCAAACATTTGGCTGGCTGGCACGGTTCTTTTTGACGCTTTTGCCGTTCTAAAGTTTTTCCACAATCGGTTCACGAGGTGATGCGCGATGAACCGATGGACTTTTCTCCCCCGCGGGCTGCTGGCCGCCATGACGATCATGGCCGCCTCGGCCCTGATGCCGGCCCCGGCGCAGGCCACGCGCGTCAAGGACGTGGCCGCCGTGCAGGGCGTGCGCAGCAACCAGTTGGTCGGCTACGGCCTGGTGGTGGGGCTGGACGGCACGGGTGACGGCAACAACGCCTACACCACCCGCAGCCTGGCCAATTTCATGCAGCAAATGGGCATCAGCCTGCCGCAGGGCGTGACGGTGCAGCCGAAGAACGTCGCCGCGGTGCTGGTGACGGCCGATCTGCCGGCGTTTGCCCGGCCCGGGCAGACGATCGATGTGACGGTGTCGTCGGTCGGCAGCGCCAAGTCGCTGCGCGGCGGCACGCTGATCCAGACGCCGCTGCGCGGCGCCGACGGGCAGGTCTACGCGCTGGCGCAGGGCAGCCTGGTGGTGGCCGGGGCCGGGGCGTCGGCCGGCGGCAGCAGCGTCACCGTCAACCACCTGAATGCCGGCCGCATCCCCAACGGCGCGCTGGTGGAGCGCACCGTGCCGACACCGCTGCTGCTGGGCGAGGGGGTCACGCTGGCGCTGAGGGCGGACGACTTCCAGACCGCCTCGCGCGTGGCGGCGGCGATCAACCGCGCCATCGGCGACGGCACCGCGCAGGCGCTGGACGGCCGCACGGTGCAGGTGCGCGCGCCGCGCGACCCCAACGAGCGCGTGGCGTTCCTGGCCAGCCTGGAGGATCTGCCGGTGGAGCTGGCCACGCCGACCGCGCGCGTCGTCTTCAACGCCCGCACCGGCTCGGTGGTGCTGAACCAGGCGGTCAAGCTCGCGCCAGCGGCCATCGCGCACGGCAACCTCTCCATCAGCATCAGCTCCACCCCGCAGGTCAGCCAGCCGCCGCCGCTGGCGCCCCCGGGGGCCCAGACCGTCGTGACCGAGAAGGCGGACATCCAGGTCCAGCAAGACGGCGGCAAGATCATCGAGGTGGAGGCCTCCGCGCAGCTGGCGGACGTGGTGCGCGCGCTCAACAAGCTGGGCGCCACGCCGCAGGATTTGCTCGCCATCCTGCAGGCGCTCAAGGCGGCCGGGGCGCTGAAGGCCGAGCTGGAGGTGATCTGACATGGTGGCCGACGTGCGCTTCACCCTGGGGGCCGACGCCGCGCGCGGGCTGGCGGCGGATGCCCGCAGCCTCGACGCCCTCAAGGGCGCCGCCGGCCGCGACCCGAAGGCGGCGCTGAAGGAGACCGCCCGTCAGTTCGAGGCGCTGTTCATGCGCGAACTGCTCAAGTCGATGCGCGAGGCGACGATGAAGAGCGGTTTGATGGACAACGAAGGCACCGACCTGGGCATGGACCTGCTCGATGAGCAGTGGGCGGTCAAGATGACCGGCCTGCCGGGGGGGCTGAGCGAGATGATCGAGCGCCAGTTGCAGCAGCAGATCGACCCCACGTCGCGGCCGCGTGCGGTGGACGGTGGTGCTGCGCCCGCCGCCACCACCCCGGCGACGCCCCCCAGCGCAGGGGCGGTGCCGCGCCCGACGGCGTCGCAGGCCGCGTTCGTCGAGCAGCACCGCAGCGCGGCGCAGCAGGTGCAGCGCGAAACCGGCATCCCCGCCGCCTTCATGATCGGTCAGGCCGCGCACGAGACCGGCTGGGGCCGCAGCGAGATCCGCACCGCCGACGGCGGCAACTCGCACAACCTGTTCGGCATCAAGGCCGGCCCGGGCTGGAGCGGCAAGGTCGCCGAGGTCACCACCACCGAGTACGTGGACGGCCAGCCGCGCAAGATGGTGCAGCGCTTTCGCGCCTACGACAGCTACGCCGAGGCGTTCCGAGACTACGCGCGGCTGATCACCGGCAGCCCGCGCTACCAGGCAGTGGTGCGCAACCTGCACTCGCCGCAGGCATTCGCCCAGCAGCTTCAGCAGGCCGGCTACGCCACCGACCCGCAGTACGCGGCCAAGCTGAGCCGCGTCATCAACACCACGCTGCAGCTGCAGCGTGCCCTGGCGTGAGGGGCGGGAGAACATCATGAGCGCCCTCAACATCGCCACCCGCGCGCTGACCACCAACCAGTCCGTGCTGCAGGTCATCGGCCACAACATCGCCAATGCCAACACCGAGGGCTACACGCGCCAGCGCGTGGAGCTCAACTCCGTGCCCGGGCAGCAAATGGGCAGCGGCTACTTTGGCAAGGGGGTGCAGATCGAGGCGGTGACCCGGGTGGGCTATGACGCGTTTTTGACGCGGGAGTCCAACGTCACCCGCGCGACCGCCGCCGCCGACCAGGTGCGCCTGCAGTATTTGCAGGGTGTGGAGTCGCTTTTTCCGCTGGGGGACGGCAGCGTGGGCAAGCTGCTCAACGATGCGCTCAACGCCTGGACCGATGTGGCCTCCAGCCCCAACGACAGCGCGGCGCGGCAGGTGGTGCTGGACCAGTTCGATGCGCTGGCCGCGCGCATCCGCGATGGTGCCGCGCGCATCGACGAGATCGCCACCGGTGCGCGCCTGCAGGCGACCGAAGTGACCAAGGAGATCAACCGCCTGGCACAGGCGATCGCCAGCGTCAACGACGCCATCGCGCGCACCCAGGGCACCGGCGCCAGCCCCAACGACCTGCTCGACCAGCGCGATCGCCTGATCGCGCAGCTCAACGATCAGGTGCAGGTGACCACGCTGCGTGCCGACGACGGCACGCTGTCGGTGTTCGTGGCCGGCAGCCTGCCACTGGTGCTGGGCAACCGCGCGGCCGAACTGCGCGTGTCGCGCGCCGAGCTGGACGGCGACCGCCAGATCCAGTTGCAGTTCGTGCAAGGGGCGAGTGCCTACGACGTGCCGGCCGACTTTCTGAGCGGCGGCAAGCTCAAGGGCCTGCTCGACTTCGTCAACCGCGACGTCATCCGCACCCAGGCCGAATTGGGCCGCATGGCGCTGGCTTTGGCCACGACCGTGAATCGCCAGCAGCAAAGCGGTCTGAACCTGCTCGGCAACGGGGGGGCGGATCTGCTGGCATTCGGCTCGCTTGCGGGCAAAGCGGCGGTCACCAACACGGGCAGCGGCAGCGTGAGCGCGACGGTGGCCGATCCGACCCAGCTGAAGGCCGAGGATTACATTCTGGAATTTACCTCCGGAACGCAAGCGCTGATCCGGCGCGGCAGCGACGGGTGGTATTGGAACGGCAGCGGCTGGCAGGCCAACGCCGCCGCCCCGGTCACCGTCAACGGCTACTCCCTGGAGGGGCTGACGCTGAGTGTGCCGACCTCACCGGCGGCGGGGGATCGCTTCATGCTGTCCCCCGGCGCCACGGCCGCGGGTTCGCTGCGCATGGCGCTCTCGCGGCCGGCGGAATTGGCCGCAGCCGGCCGGGTGACGCTGTCGCAAAACCCCTCCAACACCGGCAACGCCACGATCGAGGCCGTCTCCGCCACCGTGACGACGGGCTCGTGGGCCACGCCGCCCCTGCCCGCCAACCTGACGTTCATCGCGCCCAACACCTTTGCCCTGGCGGGGTTTTCGCCCGCGTCCGTGGCGTATACGCCGGGCGAGCCGATGACCTTCACCTACACCTCGGGTTCCGATACGGTGGAGGTGAAGATCACGCTGCGGGGGCAGCCCAATGCGGGCGACGGCTTCCAGCTCCAGAACACCCCTCCCACCGGGGTTGTGTTCAACGGCAGCAACGCCCAGGCGATGCTGGCGCTGCGCGACCAGGTGATGTTCGACGGCAGCATCAAGCTGTCGGAGGGCTATGTGGCGGTGTTCTCCAACCTCGCCTCCCGCGTCAACGAGGCTGCCACGCGCGCCAGCTTTTCCAAGGCGCAGGCCGACGACGCCGAGCAGCGCCGCGCCAACCAGGCCGGCGTCAACCTCGACGAAGAGGCCGCGCGCTTGCTGCAGTTCCAGCAGGCGTATCAAGCCTCGGCCAAATACCTGCAGACCGTGCAGTCCATCTTCGACACGCTGATCAGCACCTTCCGTTGACGAGGCCCATCATGTCGACCGTCTACCGCGTGGCCACGGCCTACAGCTACGACAGCACGATCAACCGGCTGCAGCAGCGCGGCGCGCAGCTCGCGGAGCTGCAGGACCAGCTCTCCTCCGGCAAGCGCGTGCGCCGCATCAGCGACGACCCGTCGGCCGCGGCCTTGGCCGAGCGTGAGCAGGCTCGCATGCAGCGCATCCAGTCCGACCAGCGCGCGCTGGAGGCGGCGCGGCGCAACATCGAGCTGAGTGAAAGCACCCTTGGGGACGTCAACGACCTGTATCTGCGCGCCAAGGAACTGATCGTGCAGGGGGGCAACGGCGCGCTCAACGCCAGCGACCGCCGCACCATCGCCGACGAGCTGGAGGGCATCCGCGAGCGCATTCTGGCGCTTTCCAACACGCAGGACACGCTGGGGCGGCCGCTGTTCATGGGGCAGGGGATGACCACCGCCGGCGGCCGACCCTTCGCCGAGGCCCTCACCGGTGGCACGCCTGAATCCTACGGCGTCGACGGCCGCATCGTCGAGTGGCGCGGGCTGTCGGGTCAGACCGCGCCTGGCGAGACCTCGCTGCCCCATATCCTGGATGGCGAACGTATCTTCGGGCGATCCGACCTGCCGGGCCAACAGGGTAACAACAGCATCTGGGAAACGCTCGATCGCGCCATCATCGCGCTGAAAAACCCCGCCTTGTCCGCGACTCAACTCGCCACCGAGCTCGGCCAAGCGAACGCCAATCTAGCCGTGCGGCTCGACGCCGTGCTTTCCGCCCGCGGCCAGCTGGGCGACTGGCTCAACCGGGCCGACGCCGTGCAGACCGCCCTGAAGGCGCGCGAGGATTACCACATCGAGCAGCAGTCCGAGCTGACCGACCTCGACATGGTGGAGGCGATCTCGCGTTTTCAGACGCAGCAGCTGGCCTACCAGGCGGGGCTGTCGTCGTATGCGCAGGTGCAGCGGCTGTCGCTGTTCCAATACCTAGCTTGACGGCGCTGCGGCCGTCGCGTGGGCGGCGGTGCCGACTTCGGCTACAGTGTCGGCGCCATGGGCTTCAATCCGCTGGACCACGCGGTCTTCACGTATCAGCCGATCTGGGGTGACGGGCGCCGCCTGATCGGCGCACGCCTGCAGGTGCGTCTGCTGGACGACGGCGTCGATGCCCCCCACCTGCTGCATGCGATGGCCGACTGGTGGTCTGCGGGATCGCCATTCCTGCTGGTGGCGTTTGCCGACCAGCGTCCCGTTTTGCAGGCCTTGTCGGCGTCGCCGCCGGATCACGTCTGGCTCGAGGTGCCGGACTTTGGCCCGCGCATGCCGCCGGAGCTGCTGCAGGCCCTGACGCAGGCCCGGCGCCTGGGGCACCGGCTGGTGCAAAACCTGCCCTTGGCCCGTGCGCACCCCGTCACCGGGAGCGCGGCCGAGCGCTTCCGCTACCTGCTGCACCTGTGGCCCGACCATGTGCGACAGGCCCTGTCCGCGCAGCGGCCTGCCGACAGCCCCGTGCTGCCGGGGCAGTTGTATGGGGCGATTGGCCAAGTCGCCCTCGCGGCGCACTGCCTGGATGTGCGCCAAGCCTGGGGGGTGGTGGGCTGGCCGGATGACGATGCGCTGGCGTCCCGCCCCGCAAGCGGCCTGGGGGTTGACAAGGGCGCGCTGTTGCGCGTGCAGCAGGCCCTGCTGCGCGAGGCGTCCATCGAGACGGTGATCGGTCTGGTGCACAGCGACGTACTGCTGACCTACCGCTTGTTGCGGTTGGTCAACAGCGATGCCTTCGGCACCGGGCGTGAGGTGTCCAGTGTGCGGCAGGCCGTCCTGTTGCTGGGCGAGCGGCGTTTCCGCGATGCGCTGCTCCGGCTGCTGCCCGGCGCGGTGTCCGACCCCGATCTGCAGCCCGTGCGCCAAGCCCTGGTGCTGCGTGCGCAGTTGATGCAAATGCTCATGGATGCCGGTGCCCAACACGAACTGGCCACCGAAATCTACCTCACGGGGCTGTTCTCCACGCTGGATCGCTGGCTGCGCGTGCCGCTGGCGCAGGCCTTGGAGCGCGTGCCCCTGTCCGAAGCGATCACCGAGGCGCTGCTGGCAGGGGAGGGGCCGTACGGCGTGTACCTGGACCTGGCCCGGCGGCTGGCCGACCCGGCGCAGTCGCAACACCTGCCCGCCCGGATGCAGGAGGAAGGCTTCGCCCTCTCACACGTCAATACGGCGCTGCTGCGCACGCTGGCGCGCTGGCGCTCATCGGTGTGAGGGGCATACCGGGGTTGGTCGGTATCGGGGGCCAAAAAACCAAAGCCCGCGCGATGGCGGGCTTGGCGGTGTGTTTTTGGCTCCCCGACCTGGGCTCGAACCAGGGACCTACGGATTAACAGTCCGGCGCTCTACCGACTGAGCTATCGGGGATCGGTAAGCCCTGCATTATAGCGACAAAATCGGCCGATCTGCCCGGCGTCGCCCGTTGGACAGGCGCCTGTGGCACAGTCCGCGGCGCCTGCGCACAATCGTGGGCCGGTAGCCTTGGGAGCCTGTATGGATTTGCGATTGTCCCCCGACGAGAGCGCCTTTCGCGACGCGGTGCGCGCCTTTCTGCGCGACGAGCTGCCGCCCGAACTGGCCACCAAGGTCCGGCAGGGCCTGCGCCTGACGCGCGACGACATGGCGCGCTGGCACGCCATCTTGCACGCGCGGGGTTGGCTGGCCAGCCACTGGCCGCGCGAATGGGGTGGCCCCGGCTGGGGGCCGGTGCAGCGCTTTATTTTCGAAAACGAATGTGCGCTGGCCGGCGCGCCGCGCATCGTGCCGTTCGGCGTCAACATGCTGGGCCCGGTGCTGATCAAATATGGCTCCGAGCCGCAGAAGCGCCACTGGCTGCCGCGCATCCTGGACGGCTCGGACTGGTGGTGCCAGGGCTACTCGGAGCCGGGGGCCGGCTCGGACTTGGCGTCGCTCAAGACCACCGCGGTGCGCGACGGCGACCACTACGTCGTCAACGGCCAAAAGACGTGGACGACGCTGGGGCACTACGCCAACCGGATGTTTTGCCTCGTGCGCACCGACCGCAACGCCAAGCCGCAGGAGGGCATCAGTTTTCTGCTCATCGACCTCGACAGCCCGGGCGTGGAGGTGCGGCCCATCATCACGCTGGACGGCGAGCACGAGGTCAACGAGGTGTTTCTGACCGACGTGCGCGTGCCGGCGGACCGCCTGGTCGGCGCGGAGAACCAGGGCTGGACGATCGCCAAGTATTTGTTGACCTACGAGCGCACCAACATCGCCGGCATCGGCTTTTCGGTCGCGGGGCTGGAGCGGCTCAAGGTCATCGCGCGTGCGGTGCACAAGGGCGGACGGCCGCTGATCGAGGATCCGCTGTTCGCCGCCCGGCTGGCGCGCGTGGAAATCGAGCTGGAGAACCTCAAGACCACCAACCTGCGCGTGCTGGCGGCGGTGGCCGGTGGCGGTGCGCCGGGGCCGCAGAGTTCGCTGCTCAAGATCCTGGGCACGCAGGTGCGGCAGGAGATCCTGAGCCTGACCCGCCGCGCCGTGGGCCCCTATGCGCTGCCGTGGATCGAGGCGGCGCTGACGCTGGAGGGCGCCGATCAGGCGGTCGGTCCCGCCGGGGCGGCCAGTGCCGCGGCGCAGTATTTCAACTACCGCAAGCTGTCGATCTTCGGCGGCTCCAACGAGATTCAGAAAAACATCGTCGCCAAGACGGTGCTCGGCCTGTGAGGAGGGCCACCCATGGACTTTTCGCTCACCGATGACCAGCGCATGCTGGCCGACTCGCTGGACCGCTATCTGGCGCAGCGCTACCCCATCGACCGTCGCCAT
Organism: Tepidimonas fonticaldi; assembly: GCF_001675355.1. NCBI lineage: Bacteria > Pseudomonadati > Pseudomonadota > Betaproteobacteria > Burkholderiales > Tepidimonas > Tepidimonas fonticaldi. The sequence continues at coordinate 46,910 of NZ_LZDH01000056.1, forward strand.
GCAGCGGCCGCCACGCCCCAGGGGTACGACGTGGACCTGTGGGCCGGGCTGGTGGAGCTGGGGGCCGTCCCGGCGCTGCTGCCCGAGTCTGCCGGGGGATTGGGCGGGGGCGGCTTTGACATCGCCACCGTGTTCGAAAGCGCGGGCCGGGCCCTGGTGATCGAACCCCTGCTCGGGGCCGCGGTGGTGGGGCAGATGCTGGCCCGCGCCGACGCCCCGCAGGCGTGGGCCGCGTGGCTGGAGCGGCTGGCTGCCGGCGCGGTCGTCGCGCTGGCCCACGAGGAGCCCGATGCCCACTACGAACCCACCCACGTCGCCACCACCGCCCAGCATGATGCCGGGGGCTGGGTGCTCGACGGTCACAAGGCGGTCGTGCCGCATGGCGGCCAGGCCGAGGGCTGGCTGGTGTCGGCCCGGCTGTCCGGCGCCGTGCGCGATGCGGAGGGCATCGCGCTGTTTTGGGTGCCGCGCGGCACACCCGGCGTGTCGGTGCGCACCTATCCCCGCATCGATGGCGGTGGCGCCGCGGATGTGACCCTGACCGCGGTGCGAGTGCCGGCCGACGCCTTGGTGGCCGGCCCGGCGCGGGCGCGCCAGGTGTTGGCGCATGGGCTGGCCTGTGGGGCGCTCGCCCTGTGCGCCGAGGCACTCGGCGCCATGGAGGTCGCGTTGCGCATGACGCGCGACTACCTGCAGACGCGCCGCCAGTTTGGGCGCCCGATCGGCAGCTTTCAGGCGCTGCAGCACCGTGCGGTCGATCTGTGGATGGCGGTCGAGCAATCGCGCTCGGCCGTCATCAACGCCGCGGCCGCCTTCGACGGGGACGACCCGCTCGAGCGCGACCGCCTTATCGCGGCCGCCAAAGCCACCATCGGCCGCGCCGGCACCCAGGTCGCCGAGGAGAGCATTCAGCTGCATGGCGGCATCGGCATGACGTGGGAACTGCCGCTGTCGCACTACGCCAAGCGCTTGGTCATGATCGACCACGAATTCGGCGACGAAGACCACCACCTCGCCCGCTTCATCGCGCTCAGCCGCGAGCGGGAGGCGCGGGCCTGACCGACCCGAGCGGGCTGCCCCGGAACCCTGATCGCGCACCGCGATCCACCCGCCATGCACACCCCGCAACCGCCGCGCCCCGCGCCGCCGCACCGCTGGCGCGCCATGGGGCGCTGGGTGGCGGTTGGCGCCGTGGCCGTAGCGGCCGCCGGATGCAGCGTGATCGGGCTGGCCTACAACCGGCTGCCCACCGTGGTGATGTGGCGGCTGGACAGCCTGTGGGACCTGGATGCCACCCAGCGCCAGGGGCTGGACGAGGCCACCCGCCGCTGGCACCAATGGCACCGCCGCGAGCAGCTCCCCGCCATTGCCGCCCTGTTGCGGCGCTGGCAGACCCTGGTGATCGGCCCCCTCGACGCCGACACCGTTTGCCGCGAGGCCGACGCGGTGCGCGCTCTGCTGCGCCAGGCCGCCGACCGCACGGTCGACGATCTGGCCCATTGGCTGCCCACCCTGACCGATGCCCAACTGGCCCACTGGCGCGAGCGCCTGGCGGAAGGTGACCGGGAATGGCGCCGCGACTGGGGGGAGTCCGACATCGATCGGGGCGTGCGCCTGGGCCGAACCCGCGAGCGTTTGGAGATGTTCTACGGCCGCCTCGACGAGACCCAGCGCCGCTGGTTGCGCGAGCGCCTGCGGGCCGTCGACCCCCGCCCCGACCGGGCCTGGGCGGAGCGGCAGCGCCGCCAGAACGACTGGCTGGAAACGGCCCGTCGCCTGCGCGGCCAAGCCCCCGACGTTGCCGTCGCGGAGGTGCGTGCCCTGTGGGCGCGGACCTGGCAATCGCCCGACCCGGTGCTGGCCGCGCATCAGGCGGCCGTATGGGTTGAGGGCTGTAGCTGGCTGGCCGACTGGCACGCCCAGGCCACCCCAGAGCAGCGGGCCCGGGCCGCCAGCCAGTTGCAGGCCTACGAGCGCGACATCCGCGCGCTGATTCCCAACGGCAGCCCGCCCAACGCCAGCCTGTCCCGCGCCATCGCCGGGCCATGAATGAAAAAAGCCCGCCAAGCGGTGCTTGGCGGGCTTCATGCAGAGCGTAGACGACTGGGCTGGCCGATTACATGTCCATGCCCATGCCGCCCATGCCGCCGGCAGCCGGCGCCGGGGTTTCGGCCTTCGGCGTCTCGGCGACCATGCACTCGGTGGTCAGCATCAGGCCGGCCACGGAAGCGGCGTTTTGCAGCGCGGTGCGGGTCACCTTGGTCGGGTCCAGGATGCCCATCTCGATCATGTCGCCATAGGTGTCGTTGGCGGCGTTGAAGCCGAAGTTGCCCTTGCCTTCCAGCACCTTGTTGATCACGACCGAGGGCTCGCCACCGGCGTTGGCCACGATCTCGCGCAGCGGGGCTTCGATGGCCTTGAGCACCAGCTTGATGCCGGCGTCCTGGTCGGCGTTGGCGCCATGCAGCTCGCCCACCGCCTGACGGGCACGCAGCAGCGCCACGCCACCGCCGGGGACGATGCCCTCTTCGACGGCCGCACGGGTGGCGTGCAGGGCGTCTTCCACACGGGCCTTCTTCTCCTTCATCTCGACCTCGGTGGCCGCGCCGACCTTGATCACCGCCACGCCGCCGGCCAGCTTGGCCACGCGCTCTTGCAGCTTCTCGCGGTCATAGTCGGAGGTCGCTTCCTCGATCTGCACGCGGATCTGCTTGACGCGCGCTTCGATGTCCTCGGCCTTGCCGGCGCCGTCGATGATGGTGGTGTTCTCCTTGGCCACCTCGACGCGCTTGGCCTGACCCAGGTCGGCCAGCGTCACCTTCTCCAGCGTCAGGCCGACTTCCTCGGCGATGACCTTGCCGCCGGTCAGGATGGCGATGTCCTCCAGCATGGCCTTGCGGCGATCGCCAAAGCCCGGGGCCTTGACCGCCACCACCTTCAGGATGCCGCGGATGGTGTTGACCACCAGGGTGGCCAGCGCCTCGCCTTCGACGTCCTCGGCGATGATCAGCAGCGGACGGCCGGCCTTGGCCACCTGCTCCAGCGCCGGCAGCAGGTCACGGATGTTGCTGATCTTCTTGTCGTGCAGCAGGATGTACGGGTTGTCCAGCACCGCCACCTGCTTGTCCGGGTTGTTGATGAAGTACGGCGACAGGTAGCCGCGGTCGAACTGCATGCCCTCGACGACATCCAGCTCGTTGCTCAGGCTCTTGCCGTCTTCGACGGTGATGACGCCTTCCTTGCCGACCTTGTCCATCGCTTCGGCAATGATGTTGCCGATCGACTCGTCGCTGTTGGCGGAGATGGCGCCGACCTGGGCGATTTCCTTGCTGGTGGTGGTGGGCTTGCTGATCTTCTTCAGCTCCGCCACCAGCGCATCGACGGCCTTGTCGATACCACGCTTGAGGTCCATCGGGTTCATGCCGGCGGCCACGTACTTCATGCCTTCGCGCACGATGGCCTGGGCCAGCACGGTGGCGGTGGTGGTGCCGTCACCGGCGTTGTCGCTGGTCTTGGAAGCGACTTCCTTGACCATCTGGGCACCCATGTTCTGCAGCTTGTCCTTGAGCTCGATTTCCTTGGCCACGGACACACCGTCCTTGGTCACGGTGGGCGCGCCGAAGGAGCGCTCGAGCACCACGTTGCGGCCTTTCGGGCCCAGGGTGACCTTGACGGCGTTGGCCAGGATGTTCACACCTTCGACCATGCGGGCGCGGGCTTCGCCGCCAAACACGACGTCTTTTGCTGCCATTTTTCAGTTTCCTTTGCGAATGGGGATATGAGCGGTGTCAGATCCGGGCGGACCAGGGTCACTTCTCGACGACGGCGAAGAGGTCGTCTTCTTTCATGACCAGCAGCTCTTCGCCATCGACCTTGACGGTCTGGCCGCTGTACTTGCCGAACAGCACGCGGTCACCGACCTTGACGCTCAGCGGCTTGGTTTCGCCCTTGTCGTTGGTCTTGCCGGGACCGACGGCCAGCACTTCGCCTTGATCGGGCTTCTCGGCCGCATTGTCGGGGATCACGATGCCCGAGGCGGTTTTGGTCTCGTTTTCCAGACGCTTGACGATCACGCGATCGGCGAGAGGACGAAGTTTCATGCGATCTCCTGTCGAAAGGACGATGAGAGTGTGGGAAAGGGCGGCAGCGTAGTGTTGTTAGCACTCACTGCCGACGAGTGCTAATGATAAGGGTGTCGGCGGCGGTTTTCAAGGGCAGGGGCTTTGGCCGGCCGGCAGCTCAGCGGTGCAGCCAGCTCGCTTGCGCGCGCCGCAGCACCAGCAGCACCGCCAGCAGACCGACGCCGATGCCCACCGCCGCGCCCAGCAGCGAGGCCGGCGGTAGCGCGAACCCAAACAGCGCGCGCAGCGGCGGCACGCCCAGCAGCGCAGCCAGCAGGGCCCCGGTTGCCCCCAGCACCCCCAACAGGGCCGGGTTGTCCGGGCGCAGCGCGGTGCGCCAGTCGCCGTGGCGGGTGCGGTTGGCCAGCACCAGCGCCATGTTGCCGGCCACCAGCGCCACAAAGGCCGCCGCCCGCGCCGCGGCCTCGCCCACCGGCTGGGCCAGCAACCAGGCGTAGAAGCCGGCCACCGCTCCCAGCACCAGCGTTCCCTGCAGCAGGCTCTGCACCATCATCGCGGGCGAGAACAGCGGCGCCGCCGGGTCGTGCGGCGGGCGTGCCATCACGTCGGCTTCCTCGCGTTCGGCCTCGAACACGATCGAGCCCACCGGGTCGATCACGATTTCCAGAAACGCGATGTGCAGCGGCGTCAGCAGCAGCGGCCAGCCCGCCAGCAGCGGTAGCAGGGCCAGCCCCGCGATCGGCACATGCACCGCGAACACGAAGCGCAGGCCCTTGCGCAAGTTGTCGTCGATGCGGCGCCCCAGCCGCACCCCCCGCACCAGCGTGCTGAAGTCGTCGTCCAGCAACACCAGTGCCGCCGCCTCGCGGGCCACGTCCGTGCCACGCCCTCCCATCGCAATGCCGATGTGCGCCGCCCGCAGCGACGGGGCGTCGTTGACGCCGTCGCCCGTCATCGCCACCACCTCGCCGCGCGCCTTCAGGGCCTGCACGATGCGCAGCTTCTGCGGGGGCGTCACGCGCGCAAAGACGTCGGTCTCGGCCACACAAGCGCGCAGCGCGGCATCGTCCAGGGCCTCCAGCGCGTCGCCCTGCAGCACCCGCCGGACGTCCATGCCGGCCGCCCGGGCGATGGCGGCGGCGGTGCCCGCGTGGTCGCCGGTGATCATCACCACCCGAATCCCGGCGCGGCGGCACTCGGCCACGGCCGCGGGCACGCCGGCGCGCAGCGGGTCGGCCAGCGCCACCAATCCTCGCCACTCGAAGGCAAAACCGGCCGGCGATTCGGGCCAGTCGCCTCCGGACCAGCGCGCCTGCGCCACGCCCAGGACGCGCATGCCCCGGCCCGCCAGCGCCTGCGCCTCGGCCGCCACGCGCTGGGCGGCCACCGGGGGCAGGCGGCACAGCCGAGCCACCGCCTCCGGGGCGCCTTTGGCCGCCACCACGACCCCCCCCTCTGCGCGGGCATCGTCAGGCCCCTTGTTACGCCAAGCGTGCGTCATCACGGGCCATTCGGCACTCAGCGGGTACTCGTGCACCAGCTCGCACGCCGGTGGCAGCGACACGCCGGCCGCGCGGGCGGTGGCGTGCAGGGCGCGTTCCATGGCGTCAAACGGCTGCGGCTCGCAGGCCAGCAGGGCCGGGGTCAGCAGGCCCCACAGGTCGGCCGGCACCGGCCCGTCGGCCGCTGACCAGCGTTGCACCGACTCGCCCTCGGGGGTCATCGCCACCAACGTGTCCACCGCCATCCGATTTTCGGTCAGCGTGCCGGTCTTGTCGGTGCACAGCACCGTGGCCGCCCCCAGCGCCTCGATGGCAGCCGGTTGCCGGGTCAGCACCCGGTGGCGTGACAAGCGCCACGCCCCCATCGTCAGAAAGACCGTCAGAATGAGCAGGAACTCCTGCGGCAGCAGCGACATGGCCAGCGTGATGCCGGCCAGCATCCCGCCCAGCCAGTCGCCGCGCGTCCAGGCGTAGGCCAGGCCCACCACGACACTGACGGCCAGTCCCAGCACCGAAAACCACCGCACCAGCCGCCGCGTCTGCACGTGCAGCGGGGTGGCTTCGGTCTCCACCGTCCCCAGCAGGGTGCCGATGCGCCCGATGCGGCTGGCCGCGCCGGTGGCCGTGACCTCGGCCAGGCCGCGGCCCGCCACCACCATGGTGCCCGCGTACACGGGCGTTCCTGCGCCGTCCTTGGCCACGGGCAGCGATTCCCCGGTCAACAGCGATTCATCGATGGCCAGGTCGTTCGCCTGCCGCAGCACGGCATCGGCGGGCACGCGGTCGCCTTCGGTCAGTTCCAGCCAGTCGCCCACCACCACCTCGGTACCGCCGATGCGGCAGGGCTGTCCGTCCCGCCAGACCAGCGCGCGCGGACTGGTCAGATCGCGCAGGGCCTCCAGTACGCGCTCGGTGCGCCGCTCTTGCACCAGCGTGATGCCGACGATCACCCCCAGAAATACCAAGAGCCCCAGCGCCTCGGTCTGGTCACCCAGCAGCCAGTACAGGGCCACCGCCGCCGCCAGCAACTGGAACATCGGCTCCCGCGCCACCTCCGCCAGGATGCGCAGCGCCGTGCGCCGCGGGGGACGGGGCAGGGCATTGGGGCCGTCACGGGCCAGGCGGCGTGCCGCCTCCTCGGCGGACAGGCCGTGCACCGGCGGGGGAGTGCCCATGGGTCGGTCCTCGGAAATCAGCACGGGTCAAGGCGGGCTTTGCGTCTGTCCTGGTACGCCTTTTGCGTGATCCGCTTGTCGGCGGGACTGTGTGAACGGCGCAACGGCATCGGCCAGGGTCGACTGCGGGGTGGCGCACAGCGATGCCTTTACGCCATGGCCGCCAGGGCCTTGCGGAACCGCGCCAGCGAGAACATGAACAGGGCCGACCCGATCACCGCCAGGCTGATCAATTGCGGCCAGACCACATCCAGGCCGGCGCCGCGGTAGAGGATGCCCTGCGACAGCATCACGAAGTGGGTGTTGGGTGCGGCCAGCATCACCCACTGGACCAGCTCGGGCATGTTTTCGCGCGGCGTGCTGCCGCCGGAGAGCATCTGTAGCGGCAGCAGCACCATCAGCAGCAACATGCCGAACTGCGGCATGGAGCGCGCCAGCGTCGCCAGGAAGATGCCCAGCGACGTGGTGGCGAACAGGTGCAGGGCCGCGCCGCTGAAAAAGAGCGGTAGCGAGCCGTCGATGGGCACGCCCATCAGCCCGCGCACCACGACGTTGAGTGCAAACGCCGAGGCGACCAGCACCACGGCGGCCATCGCCAGCACCTTGGCGGCCATGATCTCGAACGGCGTGACCGGCATCACCAGCAGATGTTCCAGGGTGCCGTGCTCGCGCTCGCGGATCAGGGCCGCGCCGGTGAGCACGATGGACAGCATGGTGATGTTGTTGATGATCTGCATCACCCCGCCGAACCAGGCCTTGTTCAACTGCGGGTTGAAGCGGGCGCGCAGCGCCAGGTCCACGGGTGGGCTGGCCACGGCGCGGTAGCGACGCACGAATTCGTTGACCTGATCCTGAACGATGACCTGGATGTGGCCACTGCCAGTGAAGGCCTGGCTCATGCGCGTGGCGTCCACGCTCAACTGGATGGCCGGGGCGCGACCGGCCAGCACGTCGCGCTGGAAGCCGACCGGGATGTGGAGGGCGAAGGTGTCGAGGCCCGCATCCATGCGCGCGTCCAGCTCGGCCGGGGTGATCAGTACCGGCGGCATGAAATACGGCGGGTAAAGGGCGTCGATGATGTGCTGGGATAGCGGCGAGCGATCCTCGTCGATCACCGCGATGGGGGCCTTGTTGAGCGTCTCCGGCATCGCCGTGGCGGCGGTGTAGATGGAGAAACTGAAGGCGTAGACGATCAGCACCAGCATGATCGGGTCGCGCAGCAGGCTGCGCAGCTCCTTCAGGCCGAGTTGGCCGATGTTGCGCAGGCGCTGGCGGATCATCTGGCTTGCTTCCTCAGGAGCATCGCGGTCAAGCCGACCAGCACCGGCGCGCTGATCAGCAGCGGCACGAACGAGGCCCAGAGATCATCGAATTCGAGCGCCTTGGAGAAGGTGCCGCGCGAGATGATGACGAAGTGCGTGGTGGGGAAGATTTCCCCGATCAGGCGCCCCGCCCCTTCCAGCGAACTGACCGGGTCGATGATGCCGGAAAACTGCACTGCCGGCAGAATGGTGAGCAAGGAGGTGCCGAACAGGGCCGCCACCTGGCTTTGCACGAAGGAGGAAATCAAGAGGCCGAAGGCGGTGGCGCTGATGACATACAGGAACGCGCCCAGTGCCAACGCCCCAAAGCTGCCGGTGACCGGCACATGGAAAAGCGTCACCGCCATGACCACCAGCAGCAGAAAACTCGCCATCGCCAGCACGATGTAGGGAATCTGCTTGCCGAGCAGAAACTCGAGCCGGGTGGCCGGGGTGACGTAGAAGTTGATGATGGAGCCCAGTTCCTTCTCACGCACCACCGACAGGGCAGCGAGGATGGCCGGGATCAGCATCAGCAGCAGCGGAATCACCGCCGGCACCATGGCCGGCAGGCTGCGCACGTCGGGGTTGTAGCGAAAGCGCGTCTCCACCGTGGCCAGCGGGGTCATTGCCGTATCGCCCAACGCCTCGCGCAGACGCTGGCCCAACCAGTGCTGGTGAATGCCCTGCACATAGCCGCGCACGGTCTCGGCACGCTGCGGCATGGCGCCGTCGATCCAGGCGCCGACCTGCACGGGGCGGCCGCGCAGCAAGTCGCGTGCAAAACCCGGCGGTATCTCGATGGCCAGCGTGATCTCACCAGCGCGCATGCGCCGATCCAGGTCGGCGTAGTCGACCAGCGGCGCGCGCTCCTCGAAATAGCGCGAACCCGACAGGCTCAGGCGGTAATCGCGGCTGAGGCTGGTCTGGTCATGATCGAGTACGGCAAAGGTCAGATCCTCCACATCCAGGGTGATGCCGTAGCCCAGCACCAGCATCAGCAGGATGCTGCCCAGCGCGGCCAGGCTCAGGCGGATGGGATCGCGGCGCAGTTCGAGCGCTTCGCGTCGGGTGAAACTCAACAGGCGGCGCAGGCTGAAGGCGCTGTGGACGTCAGGCGTCGAGTCCGCCGGGGTGACCGCCGAGTCCGCCGGGCGGACTTCCCGCTCGCGCGTCTGCTGCGCCTCCCCCGCCGCCTCCTGCAGGTGCGCGATGAAGGCTTCCTCCAGCGTCGCAGCGCCCCGCGCCGCCACGATGGCCTGGGGCGTGTCGCTCACCAGCACCCGGCCGGCGTGCATCAGCGAGATGCGGTCGCAGCGTTCGGCCTCGTTCATGAAGTGGGTGGAAATGAAGATCGTCACGCCATCCTGGCGCGACAGCTCGATCAGTGCACGCCAGAAGGCGTCGCGCGCCACCGGGTCCACGCCCGAGGTCGGCTCGTCGAGGATCAGCATCTCGGGGCCATGGATCATCGCCACCGCCAGCGACAGGCGTTGGCGGTCGCCCAGCGGCAGGGCATCGGGCAAGGCATCCAGAATGTCCACGAGGTCGAAGCGTTCCGCCATGACCTGCACGCGGGGCGCGATGTCGGCCTCCGGCAGGCCGTACAGGCGCGCGTGCAGCACCAGGTTCTGGCGCACCGTCAGTTCGCCGTAGAGCGAGAAACTCTGCGTCATGTACCCAACGCGGCGGCGCGTGGCCAGGTCGTGGGGGTCGAGCGGCTTGCCAAAGAGCAGCGCCTCGCCCTCGCTCGCGGGCAATAGCCCGGTGAGCATCTTCATGGTGGTGGTCTTGCCGCAGCCGTTGGAGCCGAGGAAGCCGAAGATCTCGCCGCGCCGAATGCGGAAATTCACCCGGTCCACCGCCGTGAAATCGCCAAAGCGCATGGTCAGGTCGCGCGCCTCGATCGCCACCTCTGCCTCGGTGCCGCCCGGGTGCGGCACGATGTCCACCGGCCGGTAACCGGCGCGTTGCGTTTCCGGCAAGAGTGCGATGAAGGCCTGCTCGAGCGTCTGGCAGCCGGTGCGCGCGAGCAACTCCGCCGGGGTGCCGGTGGCGAGCACGCGCCCGGCGTTCATGGCGGCCAGCCAGTCGAAACTGGCGGCCTCCTCCATGTAGGCGGTCGCCACCAGCACGCTCATGCCCGGTCGTTCGGCACGGATGTCGTCGATCAGCGCCCAGAATTGGCGGCGCGACAGCGGATCCACCCCCGTCGTCGGTTCGTCGAGGATCAACAGGTCGGGATCGTGGATCAGCGCGCAGCACAGCCCGAGCTTTTGCTTCATGCCGCCCGAGAGCTTGCCGGCCGGTCGATCGGCGAAGGGGGACAGTCCGGTGGCGGCCAGCAGCGCGGCGATGCGCCGCTCGCGCTCGGCGCGGTCGTGCCCGAACAGGCGGCCGAAGAAATCCACATTCTCGAACACCGACAAAGTCGGGTAGAGGTTTTTGCCCAGCCCCTGCGGCATGTAGGCGATGCGCGGACATACCCGGGCGCGAAAGCGCGCGCTGGCCATGTCGCCGCCCAGGACCTCGATCCGTCCGGTCTGAAGAGCGCGCGCGCCAGCAACGAGGGCGAGCAGGCTGGATTTGCCCACCCCGTCCGGGCCGATCAGGCCCGCCATCACCCCGGCGGGAACCTCGAGATCCACGTCGCGCAGTGCTGGAGCCCTGCCATAGCACAAGCCCACTTTTTGCAAGCGCACCACAGGCGCCGGACTGGTCACGGAGTTCACTCCGGCAACCTCACCTGCAATTGCGGCGGCCAAGGCGCATCAGCATCGAGTTTGACGTGGGCCACACCGGGCAGCCCGGTCTTGACCTGGGCCAGGTGCTTCTCCAGCAACTCCGGCGGCACTTGTGCCCGCACCCGGAACATCAGCTTTTCGCGCTCGACCTGGGTTTCCACCGTCTTGGGCGTGAACTGCGCCACATCCGCCACGAACGAAATACGTGCCGGAATCACATACTGGGGAACCGCATCGAGCACCAGCCGCGCTTCACTGCCCACGGCGACACGCCCCACCGCGCGGGTCGGCAAAAAGAACGTCATGTACACGTCCTTCAGGTCCACCAGGTTGAGCACCCGCCCACCGGCGCCGACCACCTCGCCGGGACGCGCCACGATGATCTGCACGCGGCCATCGCGCGGCGCCTTGAGGACGCTGTCCTCGAGGTCGGTGCGGATGCGCGCCACTTCCGCGCGCGCCGCCTCCACCGCCGACTCGCTGACCCGGACCTGGTTGCGCGCAGCGGCAATCGCCGCGTCACTGGCCGCCACCTGGGCCCGCGCGGCGGCCAGTGCGGCGGCGGCACGGTCCACCGCTTCGAGCTGGTCATCCAGTTGCTGCTGCGAGATGAAGGACTGCTGGCGCAGGTCGGCGAAGCGCTGGGCGCGCCGCTTGGCGGCACTCCATTCGGTTTGGCGCTGCACCACCACGGCCTGCATGGCGGCCTTCTCGCTCTCGCGCTGGGCCAGTTGGCTGCGCGCCGTATTCACCCCGTCCTCGGCCTGCCGGGCACGGGCTTCGGCCTGCTGCAGTTGCGCTTGCAGCGATTCGGTGTCCATGCGCACGAGTGTCTGCCCCGTGCGCACCAGATCGCCTTCTCGCACCTCGATCGCCGCGACCCGACCCGGCTGGCGCGGCGCGATGTCGATTTCTGCGGCTTCGATGCGGCCGTTGCCACTGGCGATGTGCTCCAGCCCGCCCTGGTCGGTGTAATGCCGCCAAGCCACCATCGCCACCGCAGCGACCACCGCCACCATGCCCCACAAAAGCGCTCGGCCGTTGACATTCACGCAAATCACTCCTCGGTCCAATCCCCCCGCTCGACCCTGCACCTTGCAGGGCGGCCACGGTCCCGCCCCGACTGCCGTCCAAACGCCGGTGGGCTGGAGGGTGCGGTAAACGGCATGCACCCATGATAGTGGCAAACCCGGCACACCTGGCGGTGCCCCGCGCTGGCCTGGCGCAGCAGCAAACAAAAAAGCCAGCGCGGGGCTGGCTTTGAAGGACTGGTGGCGCTTCAGGGATTCGAACCCCGGACCTGCGGATTATGATTCCGTCGCTCTAACCGGCTGAGCTAAAGCGCCAACAAGACTGGCATTATAGCCTCAAAAGGGCAGGTAAGCGCGGCGTGCGGGCCTGCTGGCGCGCAGCCGCTCAGCGGTGCTGGAAGTTCGGCGTGCGCTTGTCCAGGAAGGCCGCCATGCCTTCCTTCTGGTCCTGGGTGGCGAACATGGCGTGGAACAGCCGGCGCTCGAACATCAGGCCGTCGGCCAGCGGTCCTTCGAAGGCGCGGTTGACCGCCTCCTTGGCGGCCAGCACGGCCAGGCGCGGCATGGCGGCGATGGTCAATGCGGTGGCCAGCGCCTCGTCCATCAGTTTGTCCAGCGGCACCACGCGGCTGACCAGCCCGGCGCGCTCGGCCTCGGCGGCGTCCACCATGCGGCCGGTCAGCGCCATGTCCATGGCCTTGGCCTTGCCAATGGCGCGCGGCAGCCGCTGCGTGCCCCCCGCGCCGGGGATGACGCCGATCTTGACCTCCGGCTGGCCGAACTTGGCGTTCTCCGCCGCGATGACGATGTCGCACATCATGGCCACCTCGCAGCCGCCGCCCAGGGCGAAGCCGGCCACGGCGGCGATGACGGGCTTGCGCACCTGGCGCAGCGCCTCCCAGTTGCGGGTGATGTACTCGGAGCGATAGACGTCCGAGAAGGTGTATTGGGCCATGGCCGCGATGTCGGCGCCGGCGGCGAAGGCCTTTTCGCTGCCGGTGAGCACGATGCAGCCGATGGCGTCGTCGGCATCGAAGGCTTTGAGCGCGGCACCCAGCTCGTCCATGAGCCGGTCGTTGAGGGCATTGAGTTGCTTGGGTCGGTTCAGGGTGATGATGCCGACCGGGCCTTCGGTGCGGGTCAGCAGGGTTTCGTAGACGGCGGGGGTCTCGCTCATGCGGGCAGTCCTTCGGCAGACGGGGTAAAAGGCGTTGATGCAGCGTCAACTATAGCGCCCCGACACGGCCGCCGAGGCAGCGCTTGCGTGGCGGGTTACGATGTGCGCATGGCTGCGGCATGGTTCGCCGGGCCTTGCACAGAGCACAGAGGAGACTGCCGATGACCCCCACGCCAGCAGCCGCGCCCGCGGCCGACGAGATTGTGTTCGAGCGCCGCGGTGCCGTGGCCGTCTTGACGCTGAACCGCCCGCAGGCGCTCAACAGCTTTACGCGCACCATGCACCGCGCCTTCCAGCAGGCGCTGGCCGCGGTGCAGGGCGACACCGGCATCCGCGCGCTGGTGCTGACCGGCGCGGGGCGCGGCTTTTGCGCGGGGCTGGACCTGTCGGAGCTGGATTTCAGCCCCGGCCCGGACAGGATGGAGCGGGCCAACCCCGGCCCGGTGATCGAAGAGGGCTTCAACCCCAGCGCCCGCGCGCTGATGAACCTGCGCGTGCCCACGGTGGCGGCGGTCAACGGCGTGGCGGCCGGTGCGGGGGTGTCGTTGGCGCTGACCTGCGACATCGCCATCGCCGCGCCAGGGGCCAGCTTCGTGCAGGCGTTCAGCAAGATCGGGCTGATTCCGGACGCCGGCGGCAGCTGGCTGACGGTGGAGCGCCTGGGGCTGGCGCGCGCGCTGGCGCTGGCCCTGCTGGGCGACAAGCTGCCGGCCGACCAGGCCAAGGCCTGGGGGCTGATCTGGGACGTCGCCGACGACCCGCTGGCGGCGGCGCTGGCCCTGGCCGAGCGGCTGGCCGCGATGCCGACCCAGGCGTTGGTGGCCACGCGGCACCTGCTGCGCGGGGCGCTGCAGCGTTCGTTCGAGCAGCAGTTGGACGCCGAGCGCGACCTGCAGGCCGCGCTGGGGCGCACGCACGACTACGTGGAAGGCGTCACGGCCTTCCTGCAGAAGCGCCCGGCGCAGTTCCGGGGCGAGTGAGTTCTGCGGCCGCGTCCGCCGGGGCGGGCTGCAGCTGCACCGTGGTGGCGGGCACCGGCCACCTCAGCGGGCAGCGCAGCAGGCGGCCGTCGCGCGCCACCCAGCACACCAGCGGCTCGCCGGCGGGCAGGCCGCGGGCGTGCAGCGCCACATCGTCCAGCCGGCGCACGCGCCAGGCGTCGCCGCCGCGCTCCACGGCCAGCCATTCGTCCCCGGCCGCCAGGCCCGCCGCTTCGGCGGCGCCGCCGCGCAGCACGTTGCGCAGGCGGATGCCGCTGGCCTCGTCCACGCGCAGACCGAGTTGTTGCGCCAGGGGCGCGCGCTCCTCGATCCAGCGCACGCCATGCCGCTCCAGCAGGGGGCGCAGGGGCAACTCATCGGTGCCGTGCACCCAGGCGTCCAGTTCGGCGCCCAGGTCGCGGCCGGCCAGGCGGCGCAGCACGGCGCGCAGGTCGGCCTCGCGCATGGGGCCGCCTGCGCAGCGCTGCCACAGCGCACGCATCACATCGTCCAGGGTGGTTCGCCCCTCTAGGCGCAGCGTCAGATCCAGGCACAGGGCCACCAGGGCGCCCTTGGCGTAGTAGCTGACGGTCGCGTTGGGCGTGTTCTCCTGCACCCGGTAGTACTTGATCCAGGCGTCCCAGCTGGCCTGCGCCACGCTCTGTACCTGCCGCCCCGGGGTCTGCAGCACATGGTTGATGGACTTGGCCAGCAACTGCAAATGGGTGGCTTGGTCGATCAGCCCTGCGCGCAGCAGCAGCAGGTCGTCGTAGTAGCTGGTGAAGCCCTCGAAGAACCACAGCAGCTCGGTCGGGTTCTCGCGGTCGTAGTCGTAGCGGGTGAACTCCCGCGGGCGCAGCCGCTTGACGTTCCAGGTGTGGAAATATTCGTGGCTGATCAGCCCCAGCAGCGTGGTGTAGCCGTCGCCCGCGCGCAGCGGCGCAGGCGCCTGGTCCGGCGCCCGCTGGCCGGGCAGCGGCTGCAGGGGCAAGTCGGTGCGGGCGCAGACCAGCGCGGTCGAGTGGCGGTGTTCCAGACCGCCGTAGCCGTCCTGCGTGGCGTTGAGCAAAAACAGGTAGCGGTCGATCGGGGGCGCGCCGTCGGGCCCGTGCCACAGGGTCATGGCGGCCTCACACACCTGCGCGGTGTCGCGCAGCAGCCGCTCGCCGTCGAAGCCGGCCACCGCGCCACTGACGACGAAGCGATGGGGCACCCCCCGCACCACGACGTCGCCGCACCAGAAGTCGCCCATTTCCACGGGGCTGTCGGCCAGTTCGTCGTAATCCGTGGCCAGGTAGGTGCCAAAGCCGTCTCCGGCGGCCCAGCGCCAGCCTGGGGCCCTCCGCGGCCGCGTACCCGCAGCCGGGGCCCAGGGGCGCAACGCCGTGGCCACGCGCCAGCCGCGGGTGGCGTCGCTGCCGGCCAGTGTGAGGGCGTGCGGTTCGTCTTCGCGCCCATGGACGCGCAGGCACAGGCTGGTGGCGTTGAAAAAGCCCCGCCGCGCATCCAGGTAGGCGGCGCGCACCGAGGGGTCGAAGGCATAAACCTCGTACTGCAAGGTCAGCGTGCGGGCGGCGGCCTCCGCGTCCAACTCGGCTTGCCAGGTGTTTTTGTCCAGCGCGCGCAGGGGTACCGGATGCCCATCCACCGCCGCTTGCAGGCGCTGCAGGTGCTGGGCAAACTCCCGCACCAGGTAGCTGCCCGGAATCCACACTGGCAGGCTGACGCGCTGCCGCGGCGCGGGGCGGTCGATCGCCAACGTGACCCGCCACAGGTGGGCGTGGACATCGGCCACCTCGACGGTGTAGCGCAGCGCCGCCGGCGGGCCGAGGTGGCGGGCCGGGGCGGGGCGGCGAGGGGTCATTTGGCGCCGCCGCTTTGGGCCAGCAGCGGCTCCAGGCGATCCAGCCCCACCGCGCCCGGCAGGCGCGTGCCATTGGCCAGGATGGTGGTCGGGGTGCCGGTGATGCGGTACTTCTGGCCGAAGGCGATGTTGCGCTCCAGGGCCGTGGTGTCGCACTTGGCGTCGGCCTTGGGCTCGGGCGGGGTCACGCCGCGCTGCATCCAGTCGTCCCAGGCCTTGTTGCGGTCGCGCGCGCACCAGATCGCGCGGGATTTTTGCTCCGAATCCTTGCCCAGCACGGGGTAGAGGAAGGTGTGGATGGTGACGTTGTCCAGCTTGGCCAGATCCCGCTCGAAGCGTTTGCAGAATCCGCAGTTGGGGTCGGCAAACACGGCGAGCTTGCGCTGCCCGTTGCCGCGCACCACGGTAAAGGCGTCCTTCAGCGGCAGTTCGTCGAAGGCGATGGCGGTGAGCTTCTCCAGCCGTTCGTCGGTCAGGTTGACGCGCGCCTTCGTGTCGATGAGGGCGCCCTGGATCAGGTAATTGCCCTCGGCATCGGTGTAGAGGATGTCCGTGCCGTTGATGCGGATCTCGAACAGGCCGCGCATGGGGGTGGGGCGCACCTCGTCGATGCGCGGCAGGTTGGGCAGGCGCTCGCTGAGGTTTTTGCGGATGACGGCTTCGTTGGCGTGGGCAGCGGTGGCCAGCAGCGCAGCGCCCACCAGGCTCAGCGTGAGGCGACGCACCGCGGGCAGGACGGGCAGGGCAGAACGGGTCATGTGAGGTCTCGGCAAGAAAGGGGTGGCCCGGGTGGGGCCATCAAGGGTGGGGCGTGACGGGCTGGCCGGCTGCCTGTTGGATGAACCAGTGTTTGATCGGTTCCAGCTGGTCCACCGCGCGCAGCCCCCAGCGACGCAGCGCGGCCAGTCGTGCGTCGGGGCTGCCGAACAGGCCGTACAGGGTGTCGGTGGCGGTTTGCATGGCGGACACGGGGGCGGCGCGGGCGCGCTCATAGCGGCGCAGCAGGCGCAGGTCGCCCAGCGGGCGCCAGTACTCGCGCTCGCGCAGCACGCGCGCCAGCTCGGCCACATCCCCCAGGCCGACGTTGAGGCCCTGGCCGGCCAGCGGGTGCATGGCGTGGGCGGCATCCCCCGCGAGCGCCAGCCCCGGACGCACCCAGGGGCGGGCGATCGACAGCTCCAGCGGCCAGCCCGCCGGCTGGCCCAGCGTGCGCATGGGGCCCAGGGCCGCCGCGCACGCCTGCTGCACCGCCTGGGCAAAGGCGTCGGGTGGCAGCGCCAGCAGGTCGGCCGCGCGGGCGTGGGGCACGGACCACACCAGGGCCACCGTCTGCCCCTCCGCCCCTCCCATGGGCAGCAGCGCCAGGATGCTGTCGCCGCAGAACCACTGCCGGGCCACGGCGCCATGGGGGCGCTCGCAGTGCAGCCGTGCCGCGATGGCGGTATGGGGGTAGGGGCGTCTGTCGTAGGCCAACCCTTCGGCCGCCCGGGTGGCGCTGCGGCGCCCTTCGCAGACGACGGTGAGGGCGGCTTTGGGTCGCACCCCGCCGTCGTCGGTCAGCCGTTCGATGCCCGGCTGGAAGGCCACCGCCTGCGCCAGCGTCGCTTCCAGCGCGGGCACATCGACGATCCACGCCAGCGGGTGGGGCGCCGCCGTGTCGGCATCGAAGCGCACGGCGGCCGCGGCGTCGATGCCGTCCGCGTCGGGGATCGGGTCGGCATCCGCCACCCACATGTGCCGCACGGGCGTGACGGCATCGCCCTCGCTCGGCCACGCACGCACCGATTCCAGCAGCGCGCGCGAGGCGGCGTTGAGGGCGTAGGCGCGGATGTCCGGCGCCGTCGCCCCGCCCGCGGGGGGGCGCTCGACCAGCGCGACGCGCAGGCGCTCGCGCGCCAGCAGCAGCGCCAGCGTGCGGCCGACGATGCCGCCTCCCAGGATCGCCACGTCGTAGGTCTTGGTCATAAAGGCATTGTAGGCGTCGGTACGACTGTGG
The DNA here is from genome assembly GCF_001675355.1 of Tepidimonas fonticaldi. Taxonomy (NCBI): domain Bacteria; kingdom Pseudomonadati; phylum Pseudomonadota; class Betaproteobacteria; order Burkholderiales; genus Tepidimonas; species Tepidimonas fonticaldi. Next base: position 64,762 of record NZ_LZDH01000056.1, read on the forward strand.
GCACAATGGCGGCTTGCCGATCACCCCGCCACAGGGCTCACCGCCATGAACGACGCCCCCGATACGCTGCCGCTCACCCTGGATCAGCTCTGGATCTATCCGGTCAAGTCCTGCGCTGGCATCCGCCTGCGCTCGGTCGAGTTGCTGGAGACGGGTCTGGAGTGGGACCGCACCTGGATGGTGGTGGATGCGGATGGCGAGTTCGTCTCGCAGCGCGAGCTGCCGCGCATGGCCTTGATCCAGCCGCGCCTGCGCATGGGGCGGCTGGAGCTGCGCGCGCCCGGCATGCTGTCGCTGCACCTCGCGCTCGACGCGGCCGAGTCCCCGCGGCGCGTGCGCATTTGGGACGATGCGGTGGATGCCTACGACATGGGGGACGTCGCGGCGCAATGGTTCACCGACTTTTTGGGCGCGGACCTGCCGTCAGGCCTGGGGCCCCTGCGGCTGGTGCGGTTCGATCCGCAGGAGCGGCGCCTGTCCTCGCTGCGCTGGACGGGCGGAGTCGAGGCTCCCAACACCTTTGGTGACGGCTTCCCGTTGCTGGTGGTCTCCCGCGCATCGCTCGACGATCTGAACGAACGTTTGGCAGCTCAGGGGTATCCGCCAGTCGGTATCGAACGTTTGCGCGCCAACCTGGTTCTGGGAGGGACTTATCCGCACGACGAGGACCGCATCGACCGCATCGATTGGCACGCCGAGGGCGCCCCCGCCGATGCGCCGGCCGTCACGTTGCAACTCGTCAAGCCGTGCGCGCGCTGCACCATCCCCGACGTGGATCCGGCCACGGGGGTGCCGGACGGCCGCCTCAGCCCGCTGCTGCACACCTACCGTCAGGACAAGCGCCTGATGGGGGCCGTCACCTTTGGCATGAATGCCATCGTGCGCCGCGGCGACGGGCACATGCTGCACCAGGGCATGCGCGGCACAGGGCATTGGGGGGCATGGTGATGCGCGCGGATGCGCGCAGCCGGGCCGCGCCTGGCCCCTGCGGCCCCCGGTAAAATCCCAGCTTTCGCCGGCGCGTGCCGCCGCCCCGCCCACCTCCCACCCGTCGCCCCGCCATGAGCCTCAAATGCGGCATCGTGGGCCTGCCCAACGTCGGCAAGTCCACCCTGTTCAACGCCCTCACCAAGGCCGGCATCGCCGCCGAGAACTACCCCTTCTGCACCATCGAGCCCAACGTGGGCGTGGTGGAGGTGCCCGATCCGCGCCTGCAGCAACTGGCCGCCATCGTCCGGCCGCAACGGGTCGTGCCGGCGATCGTCGAATTCGTGGACATCGCAGGCCTGGTCGCCGGTGCCAGCCGGGGCGAAGGCCTGGGCAACCAATTCCTGGCCCACATCCGCGAGACGGACGCCATCATCAACGTGGTGCGCTGCTTTGATGACCCCAACATCGTCCACGTGGCCGGCAAGGTGGACCCGATTGCCGATATCGAGGTCATCCAGACCGAGCTGTGTCTGGCCGATCTGGGCACGGTCGAGAAGGCGCTGCAGCGCTACCAGAAAGCGGCCAAGAGCGGCAACGACAAGGAAGCGGCCAAGATGGTGGCCGTGCTGGGCCGGGTGCGCGCCGTGCTGGACGAAGGGCGCCCCGTGCGCGTGATGGAGCTGACCGACGAGGAGCGGGCCCTGCTCAAGCCGCTGTGCCTGATCACCGCCAAGCCGGCGATGTTCGTGGGCAACGTGGCCGAGGATGGCTTCGAGGGCAACCCCTACCTGGACCAGTTGCGCGCCTATGCGCAGCGCCAGGGCGCGCCGGTGGTGGCCATCTGCGCCAAGATCGAGGCCGAGCTGGCCGACATGGACGAGGCGGACCGCACCGAGTTTCTGCGCGAACTGGGCCTGGAAGAGCCGGGCCTGAACCGCCTGATCCGCGCCGCCTACCAACTGCTGGGCTTGCAGACCTACTTCACCGCCGGCGAGAAGGAGGTGCGCGCCTGGACCATCCACATCGGCGACACGGCGCCCCAGGCGGCGGGCGTGATCCACTCGGATTTCGAACGCGGCTTCATCCGCGCCCAGACCATCGCGTTTGACGACTACATCGCCTACGGCGGTGAGCAGGGCGCCAAAGACGCAGGCAAGATGCGCGCCGAGGGCAAGGACTACGTCGTCAAAGACGGCGACGTGATGAACTTTTTGTTCAACGTGTGACGCCCGCGGGCATGAAAAAGCCCGCTCGGTGGCGGGCTAAGTCATTGATTTGGCTGGTGGGTCCTGTAGGATTCGAACCTACGACCTACGGATTAAGAGTCCGCTGCTCTACCAACTGAGCTAAGAACCCTGCCGTTTGGTGGACCGAAGGAGGATCGAACTCCCGACCTCTGCATTGCGAACGCAGCGCTCTCCCAGCTGAGCTATCGGCCCGTGAAGCGCACATTATACCGAAAACCGCGCCGTTCCATGCCGATGGCCGCAACGGGTGCCGCCACCGGCCAAAAACTGTATACACTTCGGATGGGTCGCAGCGGCGCAAGGGCGCGCGGACCGTCCGGGTGGGGCGGTGCGTGCGCGGGTCGCGGCCAGGGGCTCCCACAGCGCCCGCGGTGGTGGGGGCCGCACAACGCCTGCGCGCGACGCGCATGGAGCGCACCGTGGACGCCTATCTGCTGGACTGGGCCAATTTTTTGTTGCGCTGGCTGCATGTGATCGCGGCCATCGCGTGGATCGGGTCGTCGTTTTACTTCGTCTTTTTGGACAGCAGCCTGACGCCGCCGGCGGACGAGCGGCTGCGCCGTGACGGGGCCACGGGCGAGTTGTGGGCGGTGCACGGCGGCGGGTTCTACCACCCGGTCAAGTATGCGGTGGCGCCGCCCAGTCTGCCGCCGCGATTGCACTGGTTCTATTGGGAGAGCTACACCACCTGGCTCAGCGGCTTTGCCCTGTTTGCCGTGTCCTACCTGTGGCAGGCCAATGTCTATCTGGTCGATCCGCGGGTGTATGCGTGGCCGGCCCCGTGGATGGCCGGGGCGGCCGCGCTCGGGTTTCTGGTGGTGTTTTGGGTGCTGTACGACGGCATTTGCCGCCTCTGGGGCCAGACGCCGGGGGGTGACCGCAAGGTGGGGTGGGCGGTCGCGGCCTTGGTGGCCTTGGCCGCGTGGCTGGCGTGCCAGTGGTTTGCGGGGCGCGCCGCGTTCTTGATCGTCGGGGCGATGTTGGCCACGGCCATGAGCGCCAATGTGCTGTTCTGGATCATCCCCGGCCAGCGCAAGGTCGTGGCGGCTTTGCGCGCGGGGCAGACGCCCGATCCGGCGCATGGCCAGCGCGGCAAGCAGCGCAGCGTGCACAACACGTATTTCACGCTGCCGGTGGTGTTTGCGATGTTGAGCAACCACTACAGCTTTCTGTACGGGCACGCGTCCAATGCGCTGGTGCTGCTGGCGCTGATGGCCGCGGGCGCGGCGATTCGCCAGTTTTTCGTGCTGCGCCACGGCTACCACCTGGGGCGCAACGCCCACCCGTGGCCGTATGCGGCGGTGGGCGTGGCGGTGATCGTGGCCGTCGTCGTCTGGCTGCGGCCGGCAACGCCCGCCAGTGCGGGGGCCATGGCGGCCCCTCCCGATGCGGCCCAGGTGATGGCGGTGGTGCAGCAGCGCTGCGTGATGTGCCATGGCGAGGCGCTGGCGTCCAAGAATGTACGGCTGGACTCCGCCCCGGCGCTGGCGCAGCATGCGCAGGCCGTCTATCAGCAGGTGGTGGTCACGCGCCAGATGCCGCTCAACAACGCGACCGGGATGACGGAGGACGAGCGCGCCCTGATCGCCGCATGGCTGCGCGCCGGGGGCGCGGGCGCCTCGTCGCCCTGACGCGCAGAATCAGCCTTCCACCGTTTTGACGTCCATGACCCGCAGGCTCACCCCGCCGGCCTGCCGGGCGGCCTTGTCGCCGATCACGGATTTGTTGGCGTAGGACTGGTAGCGCTCGCGCAGCGGCTGGATGACGTCGGCCAGCGCCGCGGCGTCGTCGATGCGCGATTCATAGCGTTTGAGCACGCCCCAGGCGGATTCGATGATTTTGGCGTTGCAGGTGGCGCGCCCTTGCTCGATCAGTTCCAGCACGGCCGCGCGCGGGTTGCCGGCCAGGCTCTGGCGCATGGCGTGTTCCACGATGCCCAGCACCTCGTTGTGCAGGGTGGACAGCCGCTCGGCATACGGGGGGTGGGCGTTGGCCGCTTGCGCCAGCAGCGCCGTCAAGGCCTTGGAAGTGCAAAAGCGCCGCCCCAGCACGGTCAGGCGCTCCTCGACCTCGTCGATCTGGATGGCGCGCTGGGCCAGGTAGGCGAGCAGGGTGGTCAGGTTGCAGGCGGCCTCGAAGTCGAAGTCCGCCTCGGTGATGGTGGCCATCATCGCGCGCACCTCGCTGAGCACCCGCGCCACCTGCGCATCGTGCAGCAGCAGGGCGATTTCCAGCACCTGGGCCAGCCGCCGCAGCCGCAGCGATTTGGGGTGGCGCTCCACCATGCGCAGGGCGTCGTCCAGGTAGCGTTGCAGGCCTTTGCGGTCCCCGGCCTCGAAGCGCATGAAGCCCAGCAGCACCAGCGACTGCGCATCGAACATCTTGGAGTCCAGCCCCAGCCGGACCGAGCGCGCCAGCAACTCCTCGGCCAGCGCGCCCTGGCCGCAGTAGTGCGCCAGCATGCCGTGGCGCTGCAGCCGGCTGATGGACGAGGGTGTCAGATCGGTGGCCATGCGGTAAGCGGCTAAGGCGGCGTCGAAGTTGCCCAGTTCAATCTGGGCGCGCCCCATGACGTCGTAGGCGTCGGCGTATCCGGGCTCGCCGTTGATCAGGCCCTGCAGGGTCTGGCTGGCTTTTTGCGACTGCCCGGCTTCGAGCTGCGCGCGCGCCACGCCCAGCTTGGCCCAGGGCATGGCTTTGGCCTCGACCACCGCTTCGTACAGGCGCTGGGCCTCGTCGTAGCGCTCCAGCCGCAGCAGCAGCTCGGCGCCGACCCGCGCCGCATACAGCCAGTAGTCGTCACGCTGCTGAAAGCGCCGCAGGCACAGCTCGGCGGCGCGCTCATACCGCCCGCCCTCGACGGCCTCGAAAATGTCCTTGAGCACCGTCTTGCGGTGCCGCGCCTGGCCAATGCGCTGTGCCAACTGGCTGGCGGTGAAGGGTTTGAGCAGGTACGAGTCGAGCGCGGACTCGGCCGCCTCGGCGACCTTGGAGTAGGCCGCCTCGGCCGTGACCATGATGAACACGGTGGCGAAGGGCAGCAGCCCGGCGCGGCGCAGATCGTCCAGCAGCGCCTGGCCCGTGCCCGTGTCGTTGGGAAAATGCTGCTCGCACACCACGACGTCGAAGGTGCGGAACTCGAGCTGGCGGCGGGCGTCGGTGATGCGGGGGCTTTGCGCCACCGTGCGGGCGCCCATCTCGCGCAGTTGGGACACCAGGATGGAGCGCGACGTGGGATTGCCATCGATGACCAGCGCCGTGGCCCCGTACAGATCCATCAGGCTCATGGCGCGGGATTATCGGCATGCCCAGGGGGGATGGCGGGGGGCGCGGCGCGGTCCATGGGGCCCAGATTGACGCCCCCCGAGGGGCGCAGCCGCGGGTCGCCCAAGGCGGGGCGGTTGCGCGCCGTCCCATACGCCTGGCGCAAGGCAGCCACCCGGGTGCGCCAGCTGTCGGCGTTGGGGATGTCGCCGTCGTAGCGCTGCAACATCAGCCAGGCGGTCTCCACCGCCCGGGCGTTGAAGCTCTCCTGCGCCACGGCGTACAGCTCCGCCAGCGCCAGCACCGGCTCGCCCTGGCTGGCGCGGCGCAGCGCCTGTTCGATGCGCTGCACCATGGTGGCTTCGCACTCGCGCAGGCGCTCGGCATACCGGGTCTGGTGGCTGGTGGCGTTGGCGAGCAGCTCGCCCATGGCCTTGGAGGTGGCAAAGCGCAGGCCCAGCCGGGTGACCAGGGCCTCTTGGTCGGGCAGGGCGGTGTGCCGCGCCAGGGCGGCGAGCACGGCCAGCAGGTTGCAGGCGGCCTCCATGTCGAAATCGGGCGCGACGACGGTCTCACCGATGGTGGCCAGGGCGGGCGCGATGGCGTCTGCGCTGTGCTCGTTGGCGTGGGCCAGCAGATCGACCAGTTGCACGAAGCGCTGCAGCCGCGCGTCCTCGGGGTTGGCCAGGGCGCGCTTGCGCAGCTCGCCGTGATGGCGCTCGAGTTCCGCCGGGTCGCGGCGCTCGAAGGCGGCGATGGCCAGCAGCACCAGGCTCTCGGCGTCGAACATCTTGGAGTCGAGCCCCAGGTAGGTGGCACGCTGCAGCAGTTCGATGGCCTTGTCCCGGTTGCCCAGAAAGAACGCCAGCATGCCCAGCCGCTGTTGGCGGCCGATGGCCATGGGGGTGGCCTCCAGCGCCTTGCTCAGGCTGTCGAGCGCGTCCTCGAACTGCCCCAGCTCCATCTGCGCCCGCCCGAGCACGTCGTAGGCGTCGGGGTAGTCGGGGGCGGTTTCGATCAAATGGCGCAGGGTGTCCAGTGCCGCCACGGTGGCCCCGCTGTCGAGCTGGCAGCGCGCCACGCCCAGCAGGGCCCAGGGGTGGGGCTCGGTGTCCCAGATGGATTGGAACAGGGCCTGCGCCTGGCCAAAGCGGCCCAGGCGCAGCAGGATCTCCGCCCCCCAGCGCGCGGCCGACAACCACTGCGGCCCCCGGGCCGCAAAGCGCTGCAGGCACAGCTCGACGGCGTCGTCGTAGCGGCCTTTTTCCAGCGCGCGGTGGATGTCCCACAGCGCCGCCTTGCGTCGCTGCGCCTGCTCGATACGGTCGTACAGGCTGCCGGCGGAGTAGGGGCGCACGATGTAGCTGTCCACCGACGACTCGGCGGCCTCGGCGACTTTCAGGTAGGTGGCCTCGTCGGTGATGAGGATGAACACCGTGCCGAACGGCAGCAGGCCGCTGCGGCGCAGGTCGTCCAGCAGCGCCTGGCCGGAGCCGCCGCGCGGGAAGGCGTCGCTGCAGACCACGAGGTCGAAGGCGTGGCGCTCGATCTCGCGCCGCGCATCGGCGATGCGGCTGGCCTGGCTGATGGAGGTGAAGCCAAAGCCCCGCAGCTGCCCTGCCAGCGTCATGCGGGTGGTGGGATTGCCATCGACGACCAGGGCGGCCGATCGGTGCATCTCCACCGGCCGCCCCGGCCCCGGCGCGGACATGCTCACACCACCGCGCCCAGCTTGAAGATCGGCAGGTACATCGCCACCACGATGCCGCCGATGATGGTGCCGAGAATCACGATGATGATCGGCTCCATCAGGCTCGAGAGGCCCGCCACCATGTCGTCGACCTCCTGCTCGTAGAAGTCGGCCGCCTTGCCGAGCATGTGGTCGATGGAGCCCGACTCTTCGCCGATGGCGCACATCTGCAGCACCATCGACGGGAAGATGCCCGTGTTGTTCATGGCCTGCGTCAGCGCCGTGCCGGTGGCGACTTCCTGCTGGATCTTGGCGGTGGCGTCGGCGTAAACCGAATTGCCGGCCGCGCCGCCGACCGAATCGAGCGCGTCCACCAGCGGCACGCCGGCGGCGAACATCGTCGACAGCGTCCGTGTCCAGCGCGCGACGACGGACTTTTCCACCAGCTGGCCGAAGATCGGCAGCCGCAGCAGGAGCCGGTCCATGAAGTGCTGCACCTTCTCGCTGCGCTTCCAGGCCTGGAAGAAGAAGTACAGCCCGCCGCCCAGCGCGCCGAAGATCAGCCACCAGTAGGCGACGAAGAATTCGCTCATCGCGATGACCGCCAGCGTCGGCGCCGGCAGGTCGGCGCCGAACGAGGTGAACACCTCCTTGAACGCCGGCACGACGAAGATCATGATCACCGACACGACGACGAAGGCCACCACCAGCACCGCGGTCGGGTACATCAGCGCCGACTTGACCTTGCCCTTGATGGCCTCGGTCTTCTCCAGGTAGGTGGACAGGCGGTCGAGGATGTCCTCCAGGATGCCCGCCGCCTCGCCCGCTTCCACCAGGTTGCAATACAGCGAGTTGAAGTAGGCCGGGTGCTTGCGGAACGCCGCCGACAGCGAGGTGCCGGTCTCGACGTCGGTGCGGATCTCGTACAGCAGCCGCGCCACGCTCGGGTTGGGGTTGCCGCGGCCGACGATGTCGAACGCCTGCAGCAGCGGCACGCCGGCCTTCATCATCGTGGCCAGCTGGCGCGTGAAGATGGCGATGTCCTTGGGTTTGATGCGCTTGGCCGAGGCGAGCCGGCGCCGCTTGACCTTCTGCACCACGATGCCCTGGCGGCGCAGCTGCGCCTGCACCTGGGCTTCGCCAACGGCGCGCATTTCGCCTTTGACCGCTTTGCCGTTGCGGTCCTTGCCCTCCCACTCGAAGACGTGGTCCCGGGCGGCGGGGGTTGCGGTGGCCATGGGCGATCCCTCCGTGGATGTCGGCGATGAACGGGCGCGGGCGACTGGGGCCGTCAGTCGTTGGTCGCCGACAGCACCTCCTCCAACGACGTGATGCCCATCTTAACCTTGCGCAGGCCGCTTTCGCGCAGCGTGCGCACGCCCTCGCGGCGCGCCTGCTCGGCGATCTCCAGCGCGCTGGCGCCGCGCAGGATCAGCTGCTGGATCGCCTCGCTGACGGGCATCACCTGGTAGATGCCGACGCGCCCCTTGTAGCCGTCGTGGCAGGCGGAGCAGCCGACCGGTTTGTACGGCTGCCAGTCGCCTTCCAGGTCCTGTTCGGTGAAGCCGGCGTCCAGCAGCACCTGGCGCGGCAGGTCGTGGTGCGGCACCTTGCACTTGGGGCACAGGCGCCGCGCCAGCCGCTGCGCGGTGATCAGGTTGACGCTGGCGGCGATGTTGAACGGCGCCACGCCCATGTTGACCAGCCGCGTCAGCGTCGAGGGCGCGTCGTTGGTGTGCAGGGTCGACAGCACCAGGTGGCCGGTCTGCGCCGCCTTGATGGCGATGTCGGCGGTCTCGAGGTCGCGGATCTCGCCGACCATGATGATGTCGGGGTCCTGGCGCAGGAAGGCGCGCAGCGCGGCGGCGAAGGTCAGGCCGGCCTTCTCGTTGACGTTGACCTGGTTGACGCCGGGCAGGTTGATCTCGGCCGGGTCCTCGGCGGTGGAGATGTTGACGCCGGGCTGGTTTAGCAGGTTCAGGCAGCTGTACAGCGACACCGTCTTGCCCGAGCCGGTGGGGCCGGTGACCAGCACCATGCCGTAGGGGCGGTTGATCGCCGCCAGCAGCTTGTCCTTCTCGTCCGGCTCGTAGCCCAGCGCGTCGATGCCCATCTGCGCACTGCTCGGGTCCAGGATGCGGATGACGACTTTCTCGCCGAACAGCGTCGGCAGCGTGCTGACGCGAAAGTCGATCACCTTGTCCGGACCGACCTTGAGCTTCATGCGCCCGTCTTGCGGCACGCGCTTCTCGGCGATGTCGAGCTTGGAGATGACCTTGATGCGCGAGGCCAGCTTGTCCTTGATCGCCACCGGCGGCGTGGCGATCTCGCGCAGCTGGCCGTCGATGCGCATCCGTACGCGGTAGTGGTGCTCGTAGGGCTCGAAGTGCAGGTCCGACGCGCGCATGGTGTACGCGTCCAGCAGCATCTTCTGCAGAAACTTGACGATCGGGGCGTCCTCGACCTCGGCGGCCACCTTGTCCGCCGGCTCGGCCGGGGTCATCTCGATGCCTTCGGCCTCGAAGTCGAAGGTCTGGCCGACGATCTGCTCGATGACCTGCCCGGCGCTGGCGGTGTAGGTCTCGACCAGTTTGCCGAGCTTGTCCACCTCGGCGATGATCCAGTCGACGGCCAGTTGCGTCTCGAACTTGACCTTCTCCGCCGCCTGCAGATCCGACGGGTCGGCCGTCGCCACCGACAGCCGGCTGCCGCGGCGCGCCAGCGGCACGATGCGATATTGCTGACAGGTCTTGGGGTCGAGCAGGTGGTGCGGCAGCCGCTGCGGGTCGATGGCGTCCAGGTCGATCAGCGGCGCGGCAAACGCCACCGACATGGTGTGCGCCAAATCGCTCGGCGAGACGAGGGCGCTGTCGATCAGCTCGGTGATGAAGCCGGTCTTGTGGCTTTGGGCACGGGCATAGAGGGTTTCGGCCTGCTGCTGGGACAGCGCGCCCGCGGCGATCAGCGCGCGCGCCAGCCCCGGCAGGGCCATCGTGGCGACGCCGTCGTCATCGGTCATGGCGATCCCCGGGGCGGGCGGTGCGCATCGGCTCGTGTATATTTCGCGCTCTTTCCGCGACGTTCGCGGCAAGATCAACACAAATTCGGTGCATAGTACGGAGTCACCATGGATCTGCGCAAACTCAAGACGCTCATCGACCTGGTCTCGGAGTCGAACGTTTCCGAACTCGAGATCACCGAAGCCGAAGGCAAGGTCCGCATCGTCAAGGCCGCTCCGGCTGCACCGGTCATGATGCCGGTGGCGGCGCCGGCGGTGGCTGCCCCGGCTGCCCCCATCACTCTGACGGCGCCCGCGCCCGCCGAGGCCGCCGCCGCGCCGGCGCCCGCCGAGATCCAGGGACACGTGATCAAATCGCCCATGGTCGGTACCTTCTACCGTGCCCCCAGCCCGGGCGCCAAGCCGTTCGTCGAAGTCGGCCAGGCGGTCAAGGAAGGCGAGCCGGTGTGCATCATCGAGGCGATGAAGATTCTCAACGAAATCGAAGCCGATCGCGCGGGCGTGATCAAGGAAATTTTGGTCGAGAACGGCCAGGCCGTCGAATACGGCCAGCCGCTGTTCGTCCTCGAGTGAGGACGCCGCCATGTTCAAGAAGATTCTGATCGCCAACCGCGGCGAGATCGCCCTGCGGGTGCAGCGCGCCTGCCGCGAGATGGGCATCAAGGCCGTCGTCGTCTACTCCGAAGCCGATCGCGAAGCCAAGTACGTCAAGCTGGCGGACGAGGCGGTGTGCATCGGCCCGGCGCCGTCGGGCCAGAGCTACCTCAGCATGCCGGCCATCATTTCGGCCGCCGAGGTCACCGATGCCGAGGCCATTCACCCCGGCTATGGCTTTCTGTCCGAAAACGCCGATTTCGCCGAGCGGGTGGAAAAGAGCGGTTTCGTCTTCATCGGCCCGACGCCGGAGTCGATCCGCCTGATGGGCGACAAGGTCTCGGCCAAGCAGGCCATGATCCGCGCCGGCGTGCCGACCGTGCCGGGCTCGGACGGCGCGCTGCCGGACGATCCGGCCGAGATCAAGCGCATCGCGCGGTCCATCGGCTATCCGGTCATCATCAAGGCCGCCGGCGGCGGCGGCGGGCGCGGCATGCGCGTGGTGCACACCGAGGCCGCGTTGCTGCACGCCGTGCAGACCACCAAGAGCGAGGCGGCGGCGGCCTTCAACAACCCCGAGGTGTACATGGAGAAATTCCTCCAGAATCCTCGGCACATCGAGATCCAGGTGCTGGCCGACCAGCACCGCAACGCCGTCTACCTGTTCGAGCGCGACTGCTCCATGCAGCGCCGCCACCAGAAGGTGATCGAAGAGGCGCCCGCCCCGGGCATCCCGCGCCGCCTGATCGAGCGCATCGGCGACCGCTGCGCGGCGGCGTGCAAGAAGATCGGCTACCGTGGCGCCGGCACCTTCGAGTTCCTGTACGAAAACGGCGAGTTCTACTTCATCGAGATGAACACGCGCGTGCAGGTGGAGCACCCGGTGACCGAGATGATCACCGGCATCGACATCGTGCGCACCCAGATCCTGGTCGCCGCGGGCGAGAAGCTGCCGTTCACCCAGCGCCAGCTGCAGCTGCGCGGGCACGCCATCGAGTGCCGCATCAACGCCGAGGATCCGTACAAATTCACCCCGTCGCCCGGGCGCATCACGGCCTGGCACGCCCCCGGCGGCCCCGGGGTGCGGGTGGATTCGCACATCTATTCCGGCTACACCGTGCCGCCCCACTACGACTCGATGGTGGGCAAGATCATCGTGCACGGCGACACCCGCGAGCAGGCGCTGGCGCGCATGCGCGGTGCGCTGGCCGAGGTGGTGATCGAGGGCATCAAGACCAACGTCCCGCTGCACCGCGAGCTGATGGTGGACGCCAACTTCGAGGCCGGCGGCACCAACATCCACTACCTCGAGAGCTGGCTGGCGCAACGTGAGCGGGGCTGAACCGATGGCCGGCGCGGCGCGCTGGCACGAACTGCTGTTGCGCGTGCCCGAGGCGCGCGTGGAGGACGTCTGCGACGCGCTGGAGGCCTTGGAGGCGCTCAGCGTCTCGGTCGAGGACGCCGATGCGCATACCCCGGCAGAGCGGGCGCTGTTTGGCGAGCCCGGACTGCCGGCGCCGGCGCCCGGGTGGCAGCGCTCGCAGGTGGTGGCGCTGTTCGATACCGAAGCGCAGGCCCGCGAAGCGGCCGCCTTGCTCGCCCCGCAGGACTTTTTTGCCGATTGCGAGGTGGTCGGCGTGCGGCCGGTGGCCGACACCGACTGGGTGCGCCTGACGCAGTCCCAGTTCGACCCCGTGCCAATCACGCCCGATTTTTGGATCGTGCCGAGCTGGCACGAGCCGCCCGCCGAGGCCCGCACCGTCATCCGGCTCGACCCCGGGCTGGCGTTCGGCACCGGCACCCACCCCACCACGCGCATGTGCCTGCGCTGGATCGCCCGCCACGACATGGCGGGCCGGCGCGTGCTCGACTACGGCTGCGGCTCCGGCATTCTGGCCATCGCCGCGGCCAAGCGGGGCGCCGCGACGGTGGACGCAGTGGACATCGACCCGGCTGCCGTGGAGGCCACCCGGCTCAACGCGGCGGCCAATGGGGTGGCCCTGAACGCCGGCCTGCCGGAGGCAGCCCAGGGCCGCTATGGGCTGGTCTTGGCCAACATCCTGGCAACGCCGCTCAAGGTGCTGGCGCCGCTGCTGTGCGCCCACGTCGACGACGGGGGCGATCTGGTATTGGCGGGCATACTGGAGCGCCAGGCCGACGAACTGCGCGAGGCCTATGCCCCGTGGTTGACGCTGGCGGTCACCGACGCCGAGGACGGCTGGATCCTCATGACGGCCCGGCGGGGCTGAGCGCCGCGCGGCGGCCCCGGACGGCGCCGTCATAATCGCGGGCATGAGCTTCATCACCCGCTGCCCATCGTGTGGAACGGCCTTCAAGGTCGTGGCGGATCAGCTCAAGATCGCCGACGGCTGGGTGCGCTGCGGCCATTGCCAGCAGGTGTTCGATGCCACGCTGGATCTGCAGCCGGCCTTCGCCCCGCTGCCTCCTTCTGCGCCCCCCCCATCGCCCGGGGGAGCGCCCCCATCGCCCGAGGCAACGCCCCAGCCGACCGCCCCGCCACCGATGCCCGCCGCGGAACCGCCGGGGAACGCGGCAGCCGAGCCCGGGCCAGCCCCAGAACCGGAACCGGAGCCCGAACCGGCGCCATGGTCCGAGCCCGAGCCCGAGCCCGAATCCGACCGGCAGGAGCCGCGCGATGATGGCTACGATGCCGCCCCCTCGGTCGAGGCGGGTGGGGCGGACGTGGCGGGCGACCAGAGCGGCGACCATGACCCGTTCGTCGCGCAGACCGCGGCGCCGGCGCAAGAGCCGTCGTTCGTTCGCCAGGCGCGGCGGCGGGCCTTTTGGCGCAGGCCCGTCGTGCGCGTCATCCTCGCGCTGCTGGCGTTGGGGTTGGCGGCGCTGCTCGCGGGGCAGATCGCGTGGGTCTGGCGCGACACCTTGGCGGCGCGCTACCCAGCGGCCCGACCGGCCCTGGCGGCGTTTTGCGACCGGCTGGGGTGCACCATCGCGCCCCCCCGGCGGCCGCAGGATGTGCTCATCGAGGGTTCGGTGCTGCTGCGGCGCGCGCCGGACCGCTACAGCTTTCACCTCGTGGTGCGCAACCACGCCGACACCGAGGTGGCGGCGCCCGCGCTGGAGCTGACCCTGACCGATCTGCAGGACCAGGTGCTGGTGCGCCGCGTCTGGACGCCCGACGCGTGGCCACAGCCCCTGGAGCGGCTGGCGCCGGGGGCCGAGTGGCCGTTGCAGCTGGAGCTGGCCTTCGACCACCCCGATGCAGCCCGCATGACGGGCTACCGGGCCGTGCTGTTCTACCCCTGACGCCCTGCGAGGCGCTGTTTTTCACCTTCTGCCCATGACCATCCTCGTCTGCGGTTCCCTGGCCTTCGACACCATCATGGACTTCGAAGGCCGTTTTGCCGACCACATCCTGCCCGACCAGTTGCACATCCTGAATGTGTCGTTCCTGGTGCCGGGATTGCGGCGCGAGTTTGGCGGCTGCGCGGGCAACATCGCCTACGGCCTGCGGCTGCTGGGCAGTGCGGTGCGGCCCGTGGCGGCGCTGGGCGCCGATGGCGAGCACTATCTGCAGCGCCTGCGCGCCCTGGGCATCGACGTCTCCGCCGTGCGCCTGATGCCCGAGATCTACACCGCCCAGGCGATGATCATGACCGATCGCCACAACAACCAGATCACGGCTTTCCACCCGGGTGCGATGGCGCTGGCCCACACCAATCCCATCACCGCCACCGACGGGGTGACGCTGGCGATCCTCTCACCCGACGGCAAGCAGGCCACCTGGGAACATGCGGAACAACTGCACGCGGCGGGCGTGCCCTTTGTGTTCGACCCCGGCCAGGGGTTGCCGATGTTCGATGGTGCGGAATTGCTGCGGCTGGTCGATCTGGCCGATTGGGCGGCCTTGAACGATTACGAAGCCCGGCTGCTGTGCGACCGCACGGGCCTGACCTTGCCCGAGCTGTCGCGGCGGCTGCGAGCCCTGGTCGTGACCTTGGGGGAGCAGGGGTGCGACGTGTGGCAGGGCGGCGAGTGTATCCGCGTGCCCGGGGTGCCGGCGGCCGAGATCGTGGACCCCACCGGATGTGGGGATGCGTTCCGGGCCGCCTTGCTGCACGGTCTGGCCCGGGGCTGGTCGGTCACCGAAGCGGCGCAGCTCGGCAACCGCATGGGGGCGGCGAAGATCGCCACCCGCGGAGGCCAAAACTACCGCTTCGACGCCTGACCCGCAGGCACAGGACAAACCCGCCGTCCGGACGGACAGCGGGATGACCACGGCCCAGCGGATGCCCGCTCAGGGACGCGGGCCGGTCGGGAAGGGCCAGGCGGCTTTCGGGTTGAGCTTGGTTTGCGCGCTGGGTGCCGGGGCGGCGGCGGCCTTGGCCGCTTTTTTCTTGGGCGCGGCTTTGGCGGGTTTTTCCGCAGCTGGGGCTTTCACCGCCTTGTCCGCCTTGGCGGGTTTGGCCGTGGCCTTGGTGGCCGCAGGCTTGGCGGCGATCTTGGCGGTGGCTTTCGGGGCCGCCTTGGCCGGGGTCTTGGCGGTCGCCTTGGCCGCGGGTTGGCTGGCGGCCTTCGCGGGCGCCTGGGTCTCGGCTGCCGGTGCCGCCTTCTTCGCCGTTTTGGCCGGGGCCTTCTTGGCGGCCTTCGGGGCGGCTTCGGCGGTCGTCGGGGCAGCCGTCTTGGCGGTCTTCTTCGCCGGCGCGGCCGCTGCCTTCGGCCCAGCGGGGGCCTTGGCGGCCGCCTTCGTCGTCTTGGCGGCGGCTGCCGGCTTGGCCGCCGGTTGCGCCTCGGCCGCGACCTTCTTCGGCGCCGCCTTCGCGGCCTTCGGGGTGGCTGCCTTTGCGGCCGTCTTCTGCTTCGCGGTCTCGGTGGCCGCGGCGGCGGCCTTCTTCGCGGTTGCCATGGGGGTTCTCCTGCTTCAGGTTGGCGGGGGTTGGAAGGGGGGAGGCCGCGAGATGCAGACGACGGGCGCGCCGCGGATCAATCCCAGGACAGCGCGCCGCCCGATTGGTACTCGATCACGCGGGTTTCGAAGAAGTTGCGCTCCTTCTTCAGGTCGATCATCTCGCTCATCCAGGGGAAGGGGTTTTCCTCGTTGGGGAAGAGCGGCTCCAGGCCGATCTGGGTGGCGCGCCGGTTGGCGATGTAGCGCAGATAGCCCTTGAACATGCTGGCGTTGAGCCCCAGCACGCCGCGCGGCATGGTGTCCTCGGCGTAGCGGTATTCCAGGTCCACCGCGGTGAGGAACAGCTCCTTGATCTCGCGCTTGAACTCCGGCGTCCACAGGTGCGGGTTTTCCAGCTTGAGCTGGTTGATCATGTCGATGCCGAAGTTGCAGTGCATCGATTCGTCGCGCAGGATGTACTGGTATTGCTCGGCCGCACCGGTCATCTTGTTCTGCCGGCCCAGCGCCAGGATCTGCGTGAAGCCGACGTAGAAGAACAGCCCCTCCATCAGGCAGGCGAAGACGATCAGCGACTTCAGCAGCGTCTGGTCCGCCTCGGGCGTGCCGGTCTTGAAGGCCGGGTCCATGATCGTGTCGATGAAGGGGATCAGGAACTCGTCCTTGTCGCGGATCGATGGGATCTCGTGGTAGGCGTTGAAGATCTCGCCTTCGTCCAGCCCCAGCGACTCGACGATGTACTGGTAGGCGTGGGTGTGGATGGCTTCCTCAAAGGCCTGGCGCAGCAGGAACTGGCGGCACTCCGGCGCCGTGATGTGGCGGTAGGTGCCCAGGGTGATGTTGTTGGCGGCCAGCGAGTCGGCGGTGACGAAGAAGCCCAGGTTGCGCTTGACGATGCGGCGCTCGTCCTCGGTCAGGCCGTTGGGGTCTTTCCAGAGCGCGATGTCGCGCGACATGTTGATTTCCTGCGGCATCCAGTGGTTGGCGCAGGTGGCGAGGTATTTCTCCCACGCCCATTTGTACTTGAAGGGGACGAGCTGGTTGACGTCCGTCTGGCCGTTGATGATGCGCTTGTCCGCGACGTTGACGCGGCGAAAGCTCGCCGCCTGCGCGCGCACCGACTGGCCGGCGGGCGCGCTGGCGGCGGCCGGGGTGGCATCCGGCGTGGCGCTCACCGGAGAGACATAGTCGAAGCCCGCGACGGGGGCGTTGGGCGTGGCGCCGAAGAGGGAGCCGGTCCCCACGGCCGGTTGCAGCGCAGGCGCAGCCTCGGGCGTGCGGCGTGCCGTTTGGGGGGCAACGGTGGGCGTTTGGTCTTCCCAGGTCAGCATGTTGGTGTCCGATTCGTGAAATTATTGAAAGGCATCGACGAAATGACAAGCGTTTGGCCCTGTGCCGGGGGCGCCGGTGGCCGCTGGCGGGGCGGGCTGTTGCGTGAGGGCATCAGCCCGGCCGGCGCCGGCGGCGAGGGCCGTCATTGACAGGCTTCGCAACCCGGGTCGTCGATGGCGCAGAACTTGATGTCGGTGGCGGGCTCGACCGCCCCCGGCGCCGCGGCGGCGGGGGCGCTGCCGGCGGTGGGCACGGCGTTGAGCGCGCCGCTGCGCACGGTGGACTTTTCGGCGTGGGTGGCGCCGGTGGTGCGCAGGTAGTAGGTGGTCTTCAGGCCGCGGATCCAGGCCAGCTTGTAGGTCTCGTCCAGCTTCTTGCCCGAGGCACCGGCCATGTAGATGTTGAGGCTTTGCGCCTGGTCGATCCACTTCTGGCGCCGCGCGGCGGCTTCCACCAGCCACACCGGCTCGATCTCGAACGCGGTGCGGTAGAGCTCCTTGAGGTCCTGCGGGACGCGGTCGATCGGCCACAGCGAGCCGTCGAAGTGCTTGAGGTCCATGATCATGACCTCGTCCCACAGCCCCAGGCGCTTGAGGTCCTTGACCAGATAGCTGTTGATGACGGTGAACTCGCCCGACAGGTTGGACTTGACCGACAGGTTGCCGAAGCACGGCTCGATGGACGCATCCACCCCGATGATGTTGGAGATGGTGGCGGTCGGCGCGATGGCGATGCAGTTGGAGTTGCGCATGCCGTCGCGGGCGATCTTGGCGCGCAGCGCGTCCCAGTCCAGCGTGCTGGAGCGATCGACCTCCAGGTAGCCGCCGCGCTGCTGCGCCAGCAGGTCCAGCGTGTCCAGCGGCAGGATGCCGCGGTCCCACAGCGAGCCTTTGAAGGTGGAATAGCGGCCGCGCTCCACCGCCAGATCGCTGCTGGCCCAGTAGGCGTAGTAGCAGATGGCCTCCATCGAGCGGTCGGCGAATTCCACCGCCTCGGGCGAGGCATACGGGATGCGCAGTTCGTACAGCGCGTCCTGGAAGCCCATCAACCCCAGGCCCACCGGGCGGTGGCGCAGGTTGGAGTGGCGCGCCTTCTTGACGGCGTAGTAGTTGATGTCGATCACGTTGTCCAGCATGCGCATGGCCACCGTGATGGTGCGCTGGAGCTTGTCGTGGTCGAGTTCCTTGCCGTTGGGGCCGTCCTTGAGGTGCCGCGCCAGGTTGACCGAGCCGAGGTTGCAGACGGCGGTTTCGGTGTCGCTGGTGTTGAGCGTGATCTCGGTGCACAGGTTGGAGGAGTGCACGACGCCGACGTGCTGCTGCGGGCTGCGCACATTGCACGGATCCTTGAAGGTGATCCACGGGTGCCCGGTCTCGAACAGCATGGTCAGCATCTTGCGCCACAGGTCCACGGCGCGCACGGTCTTGCACGGCTGGATCTCGCCGCGCGCGGCCTTTGCCTCGTAGGCGAGGTAGGCCTCTTCGAACGCCTGGCCGACCTTGTCGTGCAGGTCCGGCACGCTGGACGGCGAAAACAGCGTCCAGTCGCCGTTTTCCATCACGCGCTTCATGAACAGGTCCGGGATCCAGTTGGCCGTGTTCATGTCGTGCGTGCGGCGGCGGTCGTCGCCGGTGTTTTTGCGCAGCTCCAGGAACTCCTCGATGTCCAGGTGCCAGGTCTCCAGATAGCAGCACACCGCGCCCTTGCGCTTGCCGCCCTGGTTGACCGCCACCGCCGTGTCGTTGACGACCTTCAGGAACGGCACCACGCCCTGGCTCTCGCCGTTGGTGCCCTTGATGTGGCTGCCCAGCGCGCGCACGCGCGTCCAGTCGTTGCCGAGCCCCCCGGCGAACTTGGACAGCAGGGCGTTTTCCTTGATCGACTCGTAGATGCCGTCCAGATCGTCGGGCACCGTGGTCAGGTAGCAGCTGGACAGCTGCGAGCGCAGCGTGCCGCTGTTGAACAGCGTGGGGGTGCTGCTCATGAAATCGAAGCTGGAGAGCACCTCGTAGAACTCGATGGCGCGCGCCTCGCGGTCGATCTCGTTGAGCGCCAGGCCCATGGCCACGCGCATGAAGAAGGCCTGCGGCAGCTCGATGCGCTGCTTGCGCACATGCAGGAAGTAGCGGTCGTACAGGGTCTGCAGCCCCAGGTAGTCGAACTGCAGGTCGCGCTCGGGTTTGAGCGCCGCGCCCAGGCGCGCGAGGTCGAAGGTCTGCAGCTCGGGGTTGAGCAGCTCGGCCTCCACCCCCTTTTTGATGAAGGCCGGGAAGTACTCGGCATAGCGCTCGCGCATCTGCGCGTGCGTGGTTTCTTCGCCCAGCACCTCTTTGTAGATGGTGTGCAGCAGCAGCCGCGCGGTGGCGTAGGTGTAGTCCGGGTCGGTTTCGATCTTGGTGCGCGCAGCCAGGATCGCGGCCTTGTGCACCTCCTCCATGGGCACGCCGTCGTACAGGTTGCGCAGCGTCTCGGCGACGATCGGCTCGGCCTTGACGTCGGCGCCCAGCCCCTCCACCGCGGAGTGGATCAGCGCCTGCAGGCGTTCGAGGTCGAGGGGGCGCCGCTCGCCGCCGTCGACCACGTGCAGCACGGGCTGGGCAGGTTGCGCCTGGGCTGCCTTGGCGGCGCGTTCCTGCGCGCGGCGTTCGCGGTAGAGCACATAGGCGCGCGCGACCTCGTGGTGGCCGCCGCGCATCAGGCCCAGTTCCACCTGGTCTTGCACATCTTCGATGTGGAAGGTGCCGCCGCCGGGGCGCGAGCGCACCAGAGCACGCACGACCGCCTGGGTCAGTTGGTCCACCGTTTCGCGCACGCTGGCCGATGCGGCACCCTGCGGGCCATGGACGGCCAGAAAGGCCTTCATCATGGCGACGGCGATTTTGTTGGGCTCGAACGGGACCACCGCGCCGTTGCGGCGGATGATCTGGTAGTGCGCCAGCGTGGCACTGCTGGTGGCGCGTGCCGGCTCGGCGACGGCCATCGGGTGGGCGGCGGACGAGGGGGAGGTGAGGGTGGTCTGCATGGATCCTCGCGGAAGATCAAGGCTGTGGATGCTGGCGTGCAAACACTAGATGTAGTGTTTGACGTCAGCCGAAAACACTATCCGTAGTGTACCGACGCAGACCCCGGGGGCAAGGGGGCGGCCCCAAAAAAAAATTTATCCCCCGGCCCGATCCATATCCCCGGGTCTTTCCGGGGTGGAGGGCCGGCCGGGCGCGTCGCTGGCGAACCACGCCGCCGGCCAGCCGGTCAGGCGGATCAGCCGCGCCCAGTCGAAGCCGGGGCCCGGATCGCGCTTGCGCCCGGGGGCGACGTGCTCGTGCCCGGCCACCGCGCGCAGCGCCGGCAGGCGCTCGCGCAGCGCCGCCAGCAGCGCCGCCAGCGCCGTGTACTGCGCGTCGGTGAAGGTGTCGCCCTCCAGCCCCTCCAGCTCGACGCCGACCGAGAAGTCGTTGCAATGGTCGTGCCCCTGCCACGACGAGCGGCCGGCGTGCCAGGCGCGGCGGTCCAGCGCGACGAACTGCACGCACTCGCCGTCGCGGCGGATCAGAAAGTGGGCCGAGACCTCCAGCCCGCGGATGCTTTGAAAGTAGGGGTGCGCGTCCCAGTCCAGCGTGTTGGTGAACAGCCGCTCGATCCACGGGCCGCCATACTCGCCCGGCGGCAGGCTGATGCTGTGCAGCACGACGAGCCACGGCTGCACGCCCGGCGGGCGCGGGCCGTGGTTCGGCGACGGCACGCGGCGCGCGCCGGGCAGCCAGCCGTCGTCGGGGGTGGGCAGCGGATCCATGGTCAGCGCACCAGCTGGTTGAGCTGGATGATCGGCAGCATCACCGCCAGCACGATCAGCAGCACCACGCCGCCCATGGCGATGATCAGCAGCGGCTCCAGCCACGTGGTCAGCCGCAGCAAGCGGCGCTGGGCGTCGTCGGCCAGCTGCTGCGCGGCGCGCTGCAGCATGGAGCCGAGCTGGCCGGTCTGCTCGCCCAGCCGCGCAAACGTCACCAGCAGGCCCGCGAGCGCCGGGCGGGTGGCCAGCGCCGCGGCCAGCGGCGCGCCTTCGCGCACCAGCGCCAGGGCCTCGTGCACGTCGCGCTGCAGCGCGGTGTTGCGCAGCGTGTCGGCCGCGGTGGCCAGCGCCCGCAGCAGCGGCACGCCGGCCTGCACCAGCAGCGCCAGTGTCGCGGCCAGACGCGCCACGTCGAGCTGGCGCGCCAGCCGCCCCAGCAGCGGCAGGCGCAGCCAGGCACGATCCAGCGCCAGCCGCGCCGCCGGGCGCCGGCGGGCCAGCCGCCAGGCCGCCACCCCGGCGGCCAGCAGCGGCAGCAGCGTCCAGCCCCAGCCGCGCAGCCAGGCGCTCGCCTGCAGCACCAGCAGCGTCAGCGTCGGCAGCGCGCGCTTGCCGCTGGCGAACGCCTGCGCCACCTGCGGCACGACGTAGGTCATCAGAAACACGACGATGGCCAGCGCGAAGGCGGTGACGATGGCCGGGTACAGCAGCGCCGACAGGATGCGCTGGCGCAGCGCCTCGGCGGCCTCGCGTTCGTCGGCCAGCCGCTGCAGCACGGTGCCGAGGCGCCCGCTGGCTTCGCCGGCGGCCACCACCGCGCGGTACGGCGCGTCGAACACGCGCGGATGGCGCGCAAGCGCCGCCGCAAGCGTGCTGCCGGCGTTGACCTCGGCGCGCAGCTCGGTGACGAGCGCCTGCTGCGTGGCATCGTCGGCCTCCCGCGCGAGTTCGGCCAGCGCCCGCTCCAGCGGCAGGCCGCTGTCGAGCAGCGCGGCCAGCTGCCGCGTCCACGTCGCCAGCCGCGCAGCCGGCCAGCGGCGCGCGCCGCCGCGGGCCGCGGCCGCCTCGTCGAGCGCCGTCACCTGCAGCGGCACCAACCCCTGCGCGCGCAGCTGCGCACGCGCGGCTCGCGCGTGCTCGGCCGCCAGCGTGCCGCGCTGGCGCCGTCCGTGCGCGTCGAGGGCCTGGTAGCGGAAGGTCGGCATCGCGGGTCGGTAGGGCTCGGGGTCGATCAGTCGCGCGTGACGCGCCAGACTTCCTCGGCGGTGGTGATGCCTTGGGCCACCAGCGCGTCGCCGGCCTGACGCAGCGGCACCAGGCCGTGTTGCAGCGCATGCGCGCGCAGCGCGGCTTCCGGTGCGCGGTCGTGAATCAGGGCGCGCAGGCCCTCATCGACCACCATCAGCTCGAACAGCCCCGTGCGCCCGGCGTAGCCGGCCTGGCCGCAGTCAGCGCAGCCGGCGCCGCCGCAGGCCGGGCAGAGCTTGCGCACCAGCCGCTGCGCCAGCACGCCGAGCAGGGAGCTGGCCAGCAGGAACGGCTCGATGCCCATGTCCACCAGGCGCGTGACGGCGCTGGGCGCGTCGTTGGTGTGCAGGGTGGCCAGCACCAGGTGGCCGGTCAGCGACGCCTGGATCGCGATCTGAGCCGTCTCGCGGTCGCGGATCTCGCCGATCATGATGACGTCGGGGTCCTGGCGCAGGATCGCGCGCAGCGCCGTGGCGAAGGTCAGGTCGATCTTGGGGTTGACCTGCGTCTGGCCGATGCCGGGCAGCTCGTATTCGATTGGGTCTTCCACCGTCATGATGTTGAGCCGCTGCGCGTCCAGGCGCTTCAGCGCCGCGTAGAGCGTGGTGGTCTTGCCGCTGCCGGTGGGGCCGGTGACGAGCACGATGCCGTGCGGCTGCGCGATGAGCCGCTCGAACGCCTGCAGCGTGGCGCCCTGCATGCCAAGGGCTTCCAAGCTCAGCACGCCGTCGGATTTGTCGAGCAGGCGCAGCACGGCGCGCTCGCCGTGGGCGCTGGGCAGGGTGGAGACGCGCACGTCCACCGCGCGCCCGCCCAGCCGCAGGGCGATGCGGCCGTCCTGCGGCAGGCGCTTTTCGGCGATGTCGAGCTCGGCCATGATCTTCAGGCGCGAGATCAGCGCCGCGTGCAGCGCGCGGTTGGGCTGCACCACCTCGCGCAGCGTGCCGTCGACGCGGAAGCGCACGCTGGAGTGGCGCTCGTACGGCTCGATGTGGATGTCGCTGGCGCGCTCGCGCACGGCCTGCGTCAACAGGGCGTTGAGCATGCGGATGATCGGCGCGTCGTCGGCGGCTTCCAGCAAATCCTCGATTTGCGGCAGCTCCTGCATCAGGCGCGAAAGATCAGCCTCGCTTTCGACCTCGCTGACGATGGCGGCGGCGGTGGAGCCGCTGCCGTCGGCGTAGGCGGCCTGCAGCCGGGCGTCGAAGGCAGCGGCGGGCTCGCGCTGCAGCCGGCAGGGGCCGTGCACGCGTTGCGCCTCGGCGATGGCCGCGATCTGCGTCGTCGGCAGGGGGGCGGCGGCGTCGGCGCGCACGATCAGCCAGCGCTCGCCGCGGTCCACGTGCAGCAGCACGCCGTGGGCGCGCGCCCACGCGTAGGGCAGCGGGTGGGCGGCGCTCATCGGGCGGGGGCGGCAGCGGCGGGCGCGGTCGGCACGGCGGCGCCGGGCCAGGCGGGCGGCAGCACCGGCGCGTCCTGGACCGGGTGCAGGCGGCTCGGCTCGGGCTGGGCCTGCTCCTGCACGCCGCGCATCCATTGATAGCGGTCCAGCGCCAGCGCATCGCCGGCGCGCGCGTCGCGTACCACCACCGGGCGCAGGAACACCATCAGGTTGGTCTTCTTGCGCGAGCGCTTCTCGCTGCGGAACAGGTGGCCCAGCACCGGCACGTCACCCAGCCCCGGCACCTTGTCCTGGTTGCCGCCGAACTCATCCTGCAGCAGCCCGCCCAGCACGACGATGCCGCCGTCTTCCACCATCACGGTGGACTCGATCGAGCGCTTGTTGGTGATCAGGCCGCTCGGGTTGCCGATCGAACTCGGCAGCACGCTGCTGACCTCCTGGAAGATCTGCAGCTTGACGGTGCCCTGGTCGTTGATCTGCGGCCGCACGCGCAGCGTCAGGCCGACGTCGCGCCGCTCGATGGTCTGGAACGGGTTGACCGCGCCCTGGTTGGTGTTGTTGGCGGTGTACTGGCCGGTGATGAACGGCACGTTCTGGCCGATGACGATCTTGGCCTCCTCGTTGTCCAGCGTCAGCAGGTTCGGCGTCGACAGGATGTTGGCGTCGCCGTTGGTCTCGAGGAAGCGCGCCAGGGCGCTCAGCACGTAGGTGCCGCCGATGCGCTGCGCCAGGCCAATGTTGAAACCGGACGCCGGCAGCTGGCCCTGGCCGCCGTTCTGCGTGGCGAGGTTGAGGATATTGGCGCCACCGGTGCCGAAGTTGGTGCCGAGCAGCCCGATGGCGCCGTCGCCGTTGCGGCCGATGATGCTCTGCCACTGCACGCCGATCTCGGAAGCCTTCTCGGCGCTGACCTCGGCGATGAGGCTTTCGACGTAGACCTGCGCGCGGCGCACGTCCAGCAGGTCGATGACGCGGCGCAGCTCGCGGTACAGCGGCTCCGGCGCGGTGATGATGAGGGCGTTGTTGGCGGCGTCGGCCTGCACCTGGCCGCCAGTGGGGGCTGCGGTGGCCGCCCCCGCGGCGCCGCCGGGGGCCGCGCGCGTCCCGCTGGCCAGCCCCGGGGTACCGGCGCCCGGGTTGGCTGCCGGCGCCGTGGCCGGAGTGGCGGACGGGGTGGCCGGCGCGCCGTCGGTGCCACCCGGGGCGCCCGCGGCGGCCAGCGCGGCGCGCAGCGTCGTGGCGAGCTGCGCGGCGTCGGCGTGGCGCAGGTAGACGACGTGGATGTTGGCCGCCGCGCTGGCGGCACTGGGGCGGTCCAGCCGCTCGATCAGCGCCCGGGCCAGCTGCAGCCGCGCCGGGTGGCTGGCGCGCAGCAGCAGGCTGTTGCTGCGCGGGTCGGCCAGCACCGTGGTGCGCGGTCCGCCCGGCGTGCGGTTGGGGCCGGGGGCGCCGTCGTCGTCGAGCAGCTGGCGCAGCCAGCCGACCACGTCGGTGGCGATGGCGTGCTTCAGCGGCACCACCTCCAGGTCGGTGGCGGTGCCGACGTCCAGCGCCGCGATGATGCGCGCCAGCCGCTGCAGGTTGTCGGCGTAGTCGGTGATGACCAGCGCGTTGTGCGTGTTGTTGACGGTGATCGGGTTGTTCGGGCTGATCAGCGGGCGCAGGATCGGCAGCAGGTGGTTGGCGTTCTCGTGCTGCAGGCGAAAGATCTGCGTGACGAGCAGCCCGTCGCGCGCGGGGGCCGGCTCCTCGGTCAGCACCGGGCCGCCGAGCAGCTTGGCCTCGGCTTCCGGCACGATCTTCAGGATCCCGGCCGACTCCACCAGCGCGAAGCCGCGCAGCCGCAGCTCGGCGCCGAACTGCGCCAGCGCCGCGGCCGGGCGCACCGGCGTCTCGGTGACCAGCGTCAGCGGCCCCTTGACGCGCGGATCGACGACGATGGCGCGGCCGGTGGCGACGCCCAGCGCCCGCGCCACCGCCTCGATGTCGGCATCGACGAAGTTGAGCGTGATCGGCTGGCCGGGGCGGATCGCCGGCGGCGGGGTCTGCGCGGCCAGCGGGCCGGCCAGCGCCGCCGCCAGCAGCGCCAGCGCCGCGGCGCGGCCCAGGCGGACGGAGAGGGTGGCGTCGTTCATGCGGGGTTTCCGATGCGCAGGTGGGCGCGCGCACCGTCGCGGCGGCCCAGCAGGTTGAGCAGGTTGGACAGGGCGTCGAGCCGATCGGGGTTGGCCTCGGCCAGCCCCTGCAGCTGCAGCCGGCCGCCGGGCCAGCCGCCGCTGGCCTGCAGCCGCAGGTCGCCGCGCAGCGTGGCCAGCTCGAACGTCGGCGCGGCGCCTGGGCCGGCCTGCAGCGTGAGCCGGTAGCTGCCCAGCGGCCGCAGCGGGCTGACGACCGAGGCGACGTCGAGCAGCTCGACGGTGACCGCGGCGGGGGCGGCCGGGGCCGCTGCGCTGGCCGCCGCGAGCGGCCAGCGCAGCGCCGGCAGCGCGAGGTGCGCGCGCCCCTGCAGGCCGAAGGTGTTCCACGGCGCGCCCAGCGCCTGCAGCCAGGCCAGATCGAACTGCGCCCGCCACGGCTCGGCCTGCAGCCACCAGCCGCCGTCGCGGCGGGCCAGCGTGGCGCGCCACGGCGCGTCGGCGGCGGCGTCGGGCTGCAGCGTCAGGCGCGCGCCGAGGGTGGCGAGCTCGGGCGAGAGCGTCCAGCGCAGCCGCCCGGGCAGCGTCAGCGCCGCGCCGTCGCCGGCCACGCGCAGCACGCCGGAGCCGGCCCACAGCGTGCCGGCCGGCTGCAGCAGCCGCACCCGGCCGTCGCTCGCGGCGGCCAGCGCCACGTCGGCCCAGCGCGCCGGGGCCTGGACGACGCTGGCGACGAGTGCGCCGAGCAGCGCGCCGAGCACCGCTGCGCGCCAGGGGATGCGGCGCGCGCGCGCGCTCACCGGGCGCCTCCCGCGGGGGCGAGGCGCGCCTGGCCGCGCCAGAGATCGCCGTCGCGCTGCAGGTCGAGTTCGGCCACCTGCAGCGCCAGCCGCTCGCGCAGGGCCACCAGCCAGTGCGCCAGCGCCTGTGCCGGCACGCCGGCCAGCTCGACGCGCCAGCCGCCGGCTTCGTCGGCGCGCAGTTGGGCGCCGGCGCCGAGCCGTTCCTGGGTCAGCGCGCGCACCGCCTCCAGCGTGGCGGGGGAGGTGGTGCCGGCGTCGGCGGCGGCCTTGCGCTCGGCCAGCGCCTGCGCCAGTGCGGCAGTGCGCTGCGCCTGCGCCTGGGCTTGCGTCAGCCGCTGCGGCGCCTGCTGAAGCGAAAGCCAAGCGGGCCACGCCACGCCGAGCGTCCACGCGAGCAGCAGCACCCCGACCAGCAGCGAACCGGCATGACGCCGCAGCGGCGCCGGCAGGCGCGCGGTGAGCGTCGGCAGCGCGGCGCGGATCGACGTCATCGACCGGCCTCCGGCTGCAGCCGCCACACCGGGCCGCCTTGCTCGGCCACGATCAGCCCGGCGGCGCGCGCCGCGGCGCGCACCTGCGCCGCGGGCGGGGCGGCGTCCCAGCGGAGTTCGAGCCGATTGCCCTGCAGGCGCAGCTGCTGCGGCGGCGGCCCGTCCAGCGCGCCCCAGGCGTTCAGCCAGCGCTCCAGCGCCCCGGGCGACGCCGGCCCGCCCAGCTGGGCCAGCGCCTGCGCGAGCTGGCGCGGCGGGTCGAGCAGCACCGGCACCTGCGGCAGCGCCGCGCGCGCGATGCGCTGGGTCTCGGCCTGCAACGCGCGCTCGGCCTGACGCGCCTGCCACGCGGCCAGCGGCACGGCCAGCAGCGGCACCACGACCGCCGCCGCCACGCCCCAGCGCGCCGGCGCCCAGGCCGGCTCGCTGCCGACCTGTCGCGCGGTGCCCAGCGCGCGCTCCCACCACGCCCCGCCGATGCGGCGGCGCCAGGCGAACTGCGCCAGATCCGGCCCGTCGCGCCATGCGTCGGCCCAGCGCCGCGCGGCCGGCAGCGCCTGCCAGGGGGCCTGCGGTCGCGCCGCGCGCGCGTCGTCGAAGGCGGCCGGGTCGGCGGCACAGGTCAGTGCAGTTGGCGATGCGTCGATGCCCGCCGGGGCGTCGTCCTGCGGCGTGCCGGGTGGCAGCAGCGCGTCGAGGTCGGCCAGCGGCACGGCGGCCACGCCGTCCGGCCCGGCCAGCACGGCGCTCGGGCTGCCGTCCAGCGCGTGCACCCACAGCACGGGCGCTGGCAGCGGATGGCTTTCGGGGAGCAGCCGCTCCACCGTCCAGCCGGGGGCCTGGACGGCGGCCACCGCGGCCTGCAGGCGCTCGTCGCGCACGGTGGCGACCCAGGTGCGGCCCTGCGGCGCCGCCGGCCCGAGCGCCCAGTGCAGCCGCTCGGGTTCGTCCAGCAGGTCGTCCTCCAGCAGACCGGCCAGCGCCTGCGGCGAGCGGGCGCCGCGGCCGGCCGGCAGCGCCACCGCATGCCACGCCAGCCAGCCGGTCGGCACGACGAGCGCGACGCGCTCGCGCCCGCCGAGGGCGGCCAGCCCCTCGGCCGGGGCACGCCCCTGCGCCAGCACCGTGCCGGCCTCGTCCACGCGCGCCCAGTGCCAGGCGGCCGGGGCCGCCTCGGCCGTCGCGCCGGCGGGGGCGGCGACGGTGGTGCAGCGGTCTACGGGGCGCAGGATCAGCATCGGTCGGGCGGGCGGCGTCGGGGCGCGGCAAGCATAGCACCGCCTCAAGGCGCAGCCGGGGTCGCGGCCGCCACGCCGCGCTGGCGCCACAGCACCTCCACGCGCGGGCCATCGCGGCGCAGCAGCGCGGTCTGCTGCACGGTCAGTTCGCCCAGCCGCAGCTGCCCGGTGACGAGGAAGTGGCGGCTGGCCACGCCCAGCAGCGTCGGCTGCCACGACGCCGCCAGGCGCGGCAGCGCTTCCACGAGCGCCTCGGCGCGCTCGAGCGGGCGCTGGCTGCGCAGGGTCAGCAGGCGCTGCGCCTCGGCGGCGTCCAGCCCGGCGACCGCGGCGCGCAGTACCAGCGGCCC
The DNA here is from genome assembly GCF_001675355.1 of Tepidimonas fonticaldi. Lineage (NCBI taxonomy): Bacteria > Pseudomonadati > Pseudomonadota > Betaproteobacteria > Burkholderiales > Tepidimonas > Tepidimonas fonticaldi. The sequence goes on from NZ_LZDH01000056.1 coordinate 93,180, forward strand.
GGCGGTGTTGAGGTTGACCGGAGTCGGCTCCGGCAGCCAGACGGTGTGCGGGGCCAGCCGCGCCCAGCTCGCGGCGCTCAGCCCCAGGGCCTGCAGATCCTCGGCGCGCTCGGGTGGAGGGTGGCGGGCCGGGCTTTGCGCCCCGGCCGGCCAGGCCTGCCGCAGCGCCTCGGCCACCGCACGCAGCTCGTCGGCCGGCAGCTCCAGCAGGCCATAGAGCCGCTCGAACGCCGCCAGCGCCGTGGGGTTGAGGCGCGGCGTGGCGCCTGTGACGTCGATCAGGTTGCGCCAGTTGAGGCGTGCCTGCGCGTCTTCGATGCGGCCGGCCAGCCAGGCCTCGTCCAGCACGTCGGCGCCGTCGTCGGCGCTGGCGCGCAGGAAGGTGGACAGCCTAGTCGGCTGCAGCGGCACCGCCCACGGTTCGGCCAGGTGGTCGGTGCGCGAGGCGCGGCCGTCCTCGCGCACGATCAGGCGCGCCCAGTCCAGCGCCCCGGTCAGCAGCCACGCGGCCTGCGCCTGGTCGCGCGCGGCGCGCTCCACGGCCCAGGCGCGCCACTGCAAGCTCCAGGCGGCAGCCCCCAGCGTGGCCACCACCGCCATCAGCATCAGCGCCATCAGCAGCGCTGCGCCGCGCGTCCGCGTCACGACTTGCCCCCGGCGACGCGGGCCGAGGCCCAGTCCAGCGTCAGCGCGCCGTCGAAGCCGGCGCCCGCGGCGGGTACCAGCACCAGCCGCACGGCGGCGGGTGGCACGCCTTCGGCGCCGTCGGCGTTCCACTGCGCGCCGTCCCACACCCGGATCTCGGCGCTGGCAATGGCCACGGTGCGCACGCCTTCGGCGCGCACGCGCTGCGGCGCCTGCACCCACGCCTGCGCCAGCGCCTCCCGCGTGGCCAGCGGCGGCGACTGCCAGCGCGCCCAGCGCCCGCCGCCGTCCACCGCGGCCCACGCCACCACCTGCCAGCCGGCGCCGTCGGCGGCGTGGCGCAGCAGGCGCACCGTGCCGCCCTGCAGCGACCAGGCCGGCGGCGGGTCGATGGCGCCGTCCACCGGCATCACCATCTGGTCGAGGTCGAGCTGCCACTGCGCCAGCACGTCGGCCCAGCCGAGCTGCGCGGCGCTGCGCGCCTCGGTGGCCTCGCGCACGCGCAGCAGCCCGTCCAGCGCGCGCCAGCCGAGCGTGGCCAGCAGCGCCAGCACCGCCAGCGCGGTCAGCAGCTCGATCAGCGTCAGGCCCCGGGCGCGGCGCATCGTCGGCCCCGTCAGTGCCGGCCCAGCACGGTGGTCAGCCGCGTCAGCACGAGGTCGCTGCCGGCTGGCCGCACCCGCACCTCGACGCGGCGAAAGCTCGGGTTCGGCGTCGGGTCGATGGCGATCTGCACCGTGTGCTCCACGCCGCCCTGCGTGCAGGAGAGCTCGCGCGTGCCGGGGGGCGGGAAGACCGGCTCCAGCCGCAGCACGACCTGCGCGTTGTGTGCGCACAGCTGCGCCAGCCACTGGGCCGGCTGGCGCTCGGCGGTGCGCAGCAGGGCCTGGCCGGCCTGCTGGGCGGCCAGCGCCGCGGTGGCGACGATGGCCAGCGCCACCAGCACCTCCACCAGCGTGAAGCCGCCGGGGCGCCGGCGGGGCGGAACGCCCGGGCGGGGGGCTGCGGCGGATGCGGGCGCCATGCGGTTCACTCCACGCGCACCGCGCCCCAGCCGTCGAAGGCCAGCGTGCGCGTGCGCTCGCCGTGGCGCAGCGTCAACCGCCACGGCGGGCCCATGGGTTCGGTCCCGAGCGAGAGCGCCGGCTGCGGCGGCTCCAGCGTCAGCGCCACGTCCTCCAGGGGCCACGGGCGCGCGCGCGGCAGCTCGGGCAGGGCCGCCTCCGGCAGGCCGCGCCAGCGCAGGCCCTGGGCGTCCCAGGCCAGCTCAGCGCGGGTGCCGCCGGCGCGCGCCAGTGCCCGCACGGCCTCGATCTGGTCGCGCAGCCCGGTCGCCAGCCGGTCCAGCCGCCGGTCGGCGTCGCCGCGCCACGCCTGCACCACGCCGACGCTGGCGATGCCGACGATGGCCAGCACCACCAGCAGCTCCAGCAGCGTCAGCCCGCGCGGGCGCCGCGCGGCCCCGGCGGGCGCGGGGTCACTGCCAGCTGCCGATGTCGGCATCGTTGCCCTCGCCGCCGGGCTGGCCGTCGGCGCCGAGCGAGAACACGTCCACCTCGCCGTAGGCGCCGGGGTTGAGGTACTGATAAGGGCGGCCCCAGGGGTCGTTCGGCAGCTTGTCGAGGTAGGGGCGCCAGTTCGGCGCCGGGGGGCCGGAGGCCGGCCGCTGCACCAGCGCCTGCAGGCCCTGCTCCTGCGAGGGGTAGCGCTGGTTGTCCAGCCGGTAGAGCTTGAGCGCCTGCATCAGATTGGCCACGTCGGCCCGTGCGGCGGTGACGCGCGACTCGTCGGCGCGGCCGATGACGTTGGGCACGATCAGCGCCGCCAGCACCCCGATGATGACGAGGATGACCAGCAGCTCGATCAGCGTGAAGCCCCGCAGGACGCGGCGGGCGGGGGTCGCAGGCGCGCAGGCGAATGTCATGCCAACGATGATAATGCAGCCCCATGACGCCGCCCGCCGTTCCACCTGTGCGCACGCCGCCCGGCCGCCGCTGCCGCGCGCGCGGGCGGGCGCGGCTGCCGGCGCTGGCCGCGCTGCTCGCGTGGGGGGTGGCCGGCTGGCTCGCGGCGGCATGGGGATGGCGGCTGTGGGGGCAGGCGCAGGGCGTGGCGCCTGCGGCGCCGCCGCCGTCGTCGGCCCCGGTCGCTCAGGCGGAGACGATGGCGCGGGCGCTGGGCGGTGGGGAGGGTCTTGCCGCCACCCCGCCGCCGGCGCCGGCCGCCGTCGCCGCCACCGGCGCGGCGTGGCGCCTGCTGGGCCTGGTGGCCGATGGCGGAGGACGGGGTGCCGCGCTGCTCGCCACCGATGGCCAGCCGGCCAAGCCGTACCGCGCGGGCGCGGCGCTGCCGGATGGCTGGCGCGTGCAGCGCATCGAGCGCGACGGGGTGTGGCTGAGCCCGCCGCAGGGCGGCGAGGCGGTGCGACTGCCCGCCCCGGTGCGGCCGGCGGCACCGGCTGCGGCGCCGCCAGCCGGCGGTTGAGGCGGTCGTCAGCCCGCGCTTCGCAGCCGCCCGACGGGCGAGGGTGCCGACCCCCTCACCCCCGCAGGAACAGCCGGTAGACCGGGTTGTCGGTTTCTTCGACGTAGGGGTAGCCGAGCTCGCGCAGGAAGCGCTCGAACGCCCGCGCGTCCTTGGGCGGCACCTGCAGGCCGACCAGGATGCGGCCGTAGTCGGCGCCCTGGTTGCGGTAGTGGAACAGGCTGATGTTCCAGCTCGGGCGCATCAGCGTCAGGAACTTCAGCAGCGCGCCGGGCCGCTCCGGGAAGATGAAGCGCAGCAGCCGCTCGTCCTGCGCCAGCGGCGAGTGGCCGCCAACCATGTGGCGGATGTGCTCCTGCGCCAGGTCGTCGTGCGTGAGGTCCAGGGTCGCGAAGCCCTGCCGCTCGAAGGCGGCGGCGATCTTGGCGCTTTCACCCTTGCCGTGGGTGGTGAGCCCCACGAACACGTGCGCCACCCTGGCGTCGTGGATGCGGTAGTTGAACTCGGTGACGTTGCGCGGGCCGCCGGGCAGCGAGCCGATGGCCTGCAAGAAGCGCAGGAAGCTGCCGCGCTCCTCGGGGATGGTGACGGCGAACAGCGCCTCGCGCTCCTCGCCGACCTCGGCACGCTCGGCGACGAAGCGCAGCCGGTCGAAGTTCATGTTGGCGCCGCACAGGATGGCGGCGTAGGTCTCCCCGCGCGTCTTGTGCTCGGCGACGTGCTTCTTGATCGCCGCCACCGCCATCGCTCCGGCCGGCTCGACGATGCTGCGCGTGTCGATGAACACATCTTTGATCGCGGCGCAGACTTCGTCGGTGTTGACGGTGACGTAGCCATCGACCAGCTCGCGCGCAAGGCGAAAGGTCTCCTCGCCGACCAGCTTGACCGCGGTGCCATCCGAAAACAGCCCGACGTCGGCCAGCTGCACGCGCTGGCCCGCGCGCACCGAGCGCAGCATGGCGTCGGAGTCGCTCATCTGCACGCCGATGACGCGGATGTCGGGTCGCACGGCCTTGAGGTAGTTGGCCACGCCGGCGATCAGGCCGCCGCCGCCGATGGCGACGAACACCGCGTCGAGCCGGTTGGAGCCCAGACCCTGCAGCTGGCGCAGCATCTCCATCGCGATGGTGCCCTGGCCGGCGATGACGTCGGGGTCGTCGAACGGGTGCACGAAGGTGAGACCCTCGCGGCGCGCCAGCTCCGCGGCGTGCTGCGCGGCGTCCGAATAGCTGTCGCCGTGCAGCACCACCTCGCCGCCCAGCGCGCGCACGGCGTCGATCTTGACCTGCGGCGTGGTGGTGGGCATGACGATGACGGCGCGCGCGCCGAGCTTGTGCGCGCCCAGGGCCACGCCCTGCGCGTGGTTGCCGGCCGAGGCGCAGATGACGCCGCGCTGCAGCTGCTCGGCCGACAGGTGCGCCAGCTTGTTGTAGGCGCCGCGCAGCTTGAAGCTGAACACCGGCTGCTGATCCTCGCGCTTGAGCAGCACCTTGTTGTGCAGGCGGCGGCTGAGGTTGCGCGCCGGCTCCAGCGGCGTTTCGCGCGCCACGTCATACACGCGCGCGGTGAGGATCTTCTTCAGATAGTCCTGCGGGGTCAGCGGGGTGGGATCGGGGCAGGCGGGGGACTGGGCAGGCATGGCGATTCCGGATGGGTCCGCGCAATCATACGGCGCACGGATGCGGTGCCCGGCCGACCGCAGCCCGTCGCAGCGGGGCTGGGCACGAAAAAAAGGCCCAGGCGCGATGCCTGGGCCTTGAACCACCCATAGAGGGCAGAGGAGACAACCGTTGCCGGGCCACGAGGCCCCGACGACGACACCGGCCATGCGCCGAGCGCGTCGTACAATGGCACATATTATACACAGCTTATATTGCGGTGCAGCATGCTTGTCTGCGCCGTGTCGTTTTGGAGACAGTTGGATGGAATGCACCGTCACCTGGACCGGCGCCGCGGGCGCCGGCTCCAACATGGGTTTCGTGGCCGCGACCGGCAGCGGTCACATCGTGGCGATGGACGGGGCCGCGGACCCCACCAAGCCCGAGACCAGCGGCGCCAACCTGGCGCCCCGGCCCATGGAGCTGCTGCTGGCCGGAACCGGCGGCTGCACCTCGTTCGACATCGTGATGATCCTCAAGCGTGGCCGGCACGACGTGCGGGGCTGTCAGGTCAAGATGTCCGCCACCCGGGCCGAGACCGAGCCCAAGGTGTTCACCTCGATCCACATGCACTTCGTGGTGCACGGCAAGGGCATCCCGGCGTCCGCGCTCGAGCGCGCCATCCAGCTCAGCCACGAAAAATACTGCTCCGCCAGCATCATGCTGGGCAAGACGGCGCAGATCACGACCAGCTACGAGCTGATCGAAGTGGACTGACCCGCGCGGTCAGATCCGGTGTGCGACCGTCGTCATGACCTTGGCGGCGGCGCGCATCGCCCACTTCACGGGGGGCGGCAGCTCCACACCGCCGGCCTGCTGCGCATCGCGCGCATGGCGGATTTCGTCGGCCTTCATTTGCGCCACGATGGCCTGCGACGGATGGTCGCGCGCCGGCAGGCGGTCCAGATGGCCGTCCAAGTGGGCCTCGACCTGGCGTTCGGTCTCGACGACGAAGCCCAGGCTGATGCCGCGCCCGGCCAGACCGGCCGCCACGCCGATGGTCAGCGCCCCGGCGTACCACAGTGGCGCGAGCAGCGAGCGGCGGTCGCCCAGCTCGTCCAGCCGCTGCTGGCACCATGCCAGGTGATCGGTCTCGTCCTGCCCGGCGGCCTCCAGGTGGCGGGCGGTGCGTTCGCGCTCCTCCGGACGGCCGGGGCCCAGCCGGGCCGCCAGCGCCTGTCCGGTGTAGAGCGCCTGCGCGCAGATTTCGCCCACGTGGTTGACGCGCATCAGCGCCCCGGAGAGGCGGCGTTCCGACTCGGTCATCTGCGCGGCCTCGGCCTGCCGCTCGGCGGACACGGCGGGCGTCGGTCGCGCGGCGCGGTGGGGGGCGAACAACGTGCGCAGGGCGTTGTCGGCGGTGATCAGGGTGGCATCGATGAACGAAGTCATGACGCCCATCCTAGCGCAGACGTCACGGGGCCGCTTTGATGTCGGTCACGATGTAGGCCCCATCGGCCTTCTGCGCGCGAAACCGCACCCGTGCCCCCGGTTGCAGTCCCTGCAGCAGGGCTGGATCGCGGACCTGGAACACCATGGTCATCGGCGGCATGTCCAGATCGGGGATGTCGCCGTGGCGCAAGGTGATCTTGCGCGCCGCGGTGTCGATGCGCCGCACCTCGCCTTCGGCCCAGCGGTCGGCGGTGGCCGCCGGGGCGGCCGACTGCGTCTGGTGGTAGCTGGCATAGACCCGGGTGGAGCCGTCGCGCTGCACGAGCAGCACGTCGTAGGGGTCGCGGCGGTTGCCGTACTCGGGGCCGTCCATGCCCGGGCTGCCCACCGGCATGCGCGGCACGGACAGGCCCAGCGCCGCAGGCCGCTCGCGCAGCAGGCGCTGGATGTCCGCCGCGGGCACATGGCCCTCGACCACATAACCACCCACCCGGGCCGTGTGGCAGGAGCCAAGCGCCTGCGGCATGCCCAGCCGCTGGCGCATGCCGGCGTTACCGCTGTCAAAGGCCTGGACTCGAAAACCGTTGGCCTCCAGGTGGCGAATCCAGTCGTTGCAGCAGCCGCATTGGGGGTCTTTCCACACCTCCACCAGGGGGGCGGCGGGTTGGGCCATGCCCAGCCCCGTGCCCGAGGCGGCCAGCCATGCTGCGCCCCAGCGCATCCAGTCGCGTCGTTTCATGGTGTCTTCTCCTGTGCAGCGGGCTCGACCCGGATGCGGCCGACCATGCCCGCTTCGAAGTGGCCGGCGATCAGGCACGCAAACGCGAAGTCGCCGGGGCGGTTGAAGTGCCAGACGATATCGCCGCGCCGCCCGGGCGGGACATGGGCCATGTGCGGTTCGTCGTGCTCCATGCCGGGGTGTTTTTTCATGAGCTCTGCGTGGGCGGCGAGTTCCTCGGGCGTGCCGATCACGATCTCGTGCATCACCCGCCCGCGGTTGACGGCGCGCAGGCGCAGTGTCTCGCCTTCGCGCACGGCCAGGCGGTCGGGTTGAAAGCGCATGTCGTCGCCCATGCGGATTTCGATGGTGCGGGTCACGCGCGCGGGGTCACCCGCGATGCCCCAGGGCTTTTGCTCCGGGGGCAGCGCGGCGGCGCGGGGATGCGAGGCGTGGCTCTGTGGTCCATGGGCGGTGGCCAGCAGGGGCAGGGCCGACAGGCCGGCCAGCAGCGCACGGCGCAGGGGGTCAGTGGGGGTGGCCATGGTGTCCTCCGGTGGGTTTGCGGGCGTCGAAGGGGGCGGGCGTGGTGGGAGCGGCGGGGTTGGCATGGTGGCCATGGTGGCCATGGTGGCCGTGGCCGGCGCCCTGCGGCGCACCGGCCGGCGCCAGAGCGGGGGCCTCGGTCATCTCGACCGGGCGCGCCTGGGTGCCCGGCGGTTGGCGGTACCAGCCCGGGTCGCGGTAGTCGCCCGGGGCCTGGTCGCGGCGCACCTTCAGGGTCGTGAACATGCCGCCCATCTCGATCGGGCCGTAGGGGCCGGTGCCGGTCATCATCGGGACGGTGTTGTCGGGCAAGGGCATTTCCATCTCGCCCATGTCGGCCATGCCGCGTTCGCCCATGACCATGTAGTCGGGCACGACGCGCTGGATGCGCTGCACCAGGCCGCGATGGTCCACGCCGATCATCGTGGGCACACCATGCCCCATGGGGCCCATGGTGTGGTGGCTCTTGTGGCAGTGCATCGCCCAGTCGCCTTCCTCGTCGGCGACGAATTCGATCTGCCGCATCTGCCCCACGGCGATGTCGGCGGTCACCTCCATCCAACGCGACTCCGGGCGGGTGGGGCCGCCGTCGGTGCCGGTGACCTCGAACTCGATGCCGTGGATGTGGATGGGGTGGTTGGTCATGGTCAGGTTGCCGATGCGCACGCGCACACGCTCGCCCAGGCGCGCCACCAGCGGGTCGATGCCGGGGAAGACGCGGCTGTTCCAGGCCCAGATGTTGAAGTCGAGCATGGTGTTGACGTTGGGGGTGCGCGCGCCCGGCGTGACGTCGAAGGCGTTGAGCAGGAAGCAGTAGTCGCGGTCCACCTCGGCGATCCAGGGGTGTCGGCCCTTGGGGTGCGTGACCCAGAAGCCCATCATGCCCATGGCCATTTGCACCATCTCGTCCGCATGCGGGTGGTACATGAAGGTGCCCGGGCGGCGGGCGACGAACTCGTAGACGTAGGTCTTGCCGGGCGGGATTTGCGGCTGGTTCAGGCCCCCCACGCCGTCCATGCCGTTGGGCAGGCGCTGGCCGTGCCAGTGGATGGTGGTGTGCTCGGGCAGCCGGTTGGTGACGTAGATGCGCACCCGGTCGCCTTCCACCACCTCGATGGTGGGGCCGGGACTGGCACCGTTGTAGCCCCACAGATTGACCGTGAAGCCGGGCGCAAACTCGCGCACCACCGGTTCGGCCACCAGGTGGAACTCCTTGACACCGTCCTTCAGTCGAAACGGCAGCGTCCAGCCGTTGAGCGTGACGACGGGGCGGTAGGGACGGCCGGCGCCGGTGACACCGGGCGGGATCCACGGCCCGGCGGTGTCGGTGCCGGTGCGGATGACGGGCTCGGGCAGGCCGGCCAGGGCGTGGCGGGCCACGGCGGCACTGGCCACGGCAGCGGTGCCGGCGAGTGCCTGCGCAAAAAATCGGCGGCGTTCCATGGTCAGTGGCCTTTCGCGGGGGTGGCGGGGGCATCGGCAGGGGCGGACATGGCCCGTTCGCTCAGCGGCAGGCCGGCCAGCACGGCTTGCAGGTCCAGCCAGGCCAGCCAGGCGTCGCGTTCGGCGGTGACCGCCGCCTGCTGGGCGGCGATGCGCTCGCGCGCGGCGGCGAGCACCTCCCAGGTGCTGGCCAGCATGCCGTTGTAGCGCAGCAGGGTTTCTTCCTCCAGCGCCTGCAGGGCGGGCAGGACGCGGTGGCGCTGGCGTTCGGCCCGTTCCGCGGCGCGTCGGGCGTTGGCCCATGCGAGGTCGAGGTCGCCGTCCAGCCGGCGCTCCAGCCGTGTCAGCGCGGCGTGCGCCGCCAGCGCCTGGTCCCAGGCGTGCGGCCAGCGCGGGGCGGTCGGATCCCACCGCGGAGCGTCCGGCAGGCCGCGCGCGACGGCCTGCGCCCAGGCGGTCTGTAGTTCGTCCCAGGCACCCGGGGGCAACGCGGCGCGCTGCCGCTGGGCGTCGAGCTGCAGGCGGCGCCAGTCGGGGTGCCGCTCGCGTACCTGGGCGGCCCAGGTGGCGCGGACATCGGTTGCCGCCAGGCTGGGCCGCGCGGGCAGGGTGTCGGGCAGGTGGCGCGCCAGGGCTTCGGGGGATTCGCCGCCACCGATCTGCTGCCACAGCTGCACCACGGCCTGCTGTTCGGCCGCGATGGCGTGCTCCACACGCGCGTCGGCGTCCCACAGCGGCAGGGTTTCGCGCCCTTGCCGCTCGGCGCTGAAGTTGCCGGTCTGGCGCATGCGCCGGGCCAGCTCGGCTCCCGCGTCGGCGGCGGTGTGGGCGTCCTGGGCCAGCCGGCGCACCTGGCGCGCCGCCACCGCCTCGATCCAGGCGGCTTGCGCATCCCGGACGACGGCCGCCGCGGCCTGCGCCAGGCGCAGCCGCTCGGTCGTCCCCAACCCTGGGGTGACGAGCAGATCGGGACGCGCCAGCAGGGCGCGACGGACCACCTCGTCCAGGGACCAGGTGGCGGTGTCGGGCGCGGGTGCCGGGCGCGGGCCAAGGCCCTGGGCCTGTTCCCAGCGCAGGATGTCGGCGTGTCCGCGCGGGAAAGCCCCGACGGCGTCGTTGGCCGCGCGCCACGCGGTGGCGGGGTCGGTGAGGGCATCCCCCGCCGGCGGAGGGCCGGATGGCGGGGCCGTTGGAGCCGTTGGAGCCGAAGGGGCCGCGCGGACTGCGGGGGTGGACGTGCCGGGGGGCGAGCCACCGGGGTGAACATGGGGTATCTGGGCGTGCGCGGTGGTCAGGGCCGCCAACAGCAGCAGACCCCACCCACGCCGCCCGGGATGAGCACGGGGCATGAACGATCTCCGGAAACGGGACGGGCGCGCGGCGGCGCACCAGGCCGCCGGCGACGGAACGCGGGCCGGTTCAGGCGATCGGGGGTTTGTGCGGCGGGGCCATCGCCGGGGTCGGTGGCAGGTGCGCCTGGGTCAGGCCCCAGCGATGCGGGACAGGGTTGCCGAATGCCACTGTCGCAGGCGCTGCCATCGCCGTGTTGTGACAAATGTCACACAGGGAGCATCCCGCGTGGAGGCTATGGGCCGAGTCGTGAGCAGCGGTCCCATCCGACGGCGTGTGCGCCGCGTGCCGTGCGGCATCGTGCGCGGGCGCCTCGGCGTGCATCGCATGGTGCGAGGCCGTATGGTCCTGCGGGGCCATGGGTGTGGCCACCGATGGCGTTGGCGCGTGGCAGGACTGCAGCGCCATGGCATCCGCTGCCCACAACCGCCAGGGCAGCAGAGCCAGCGGCAACCACACCAGTGCGCGACGCATGGCCGCCATTACATAGCGGTGGCGGGTGTTCCGTGCTGCCGCGCCCCCGTTCAGCCCCACGCGCCGGGCGCCATTCAACGCGGGCGCGGACCCGGCGGCGGTGCCGTGTTGACCGCCAGGGTCAGCAGCGCCGCGGCGACGAAGACCGCGCCCAGCCACGCCAGACGCTCGAACCCCACGACGGGGATGGCCGCGCCGCCGATGGCGGAGCCCAGGGCCGTGCCGATGTAGACCATCGAGGCGTTCAGGCTCAACAGCAGGGGGGCTTGGGTGAACGCCAGCTCCGCCAAACGGGACTGCTGCGGGGTCATCAGCCCAAAGCCGCAGACGGTCCACACCGCAAAGGCGACGGCCGTCCAGGCCAGGTGCCCGGCTGTCCAGGGGACGGCGATCATGGTCAATAGCAGACAGGCCAACAGCAGCGCGATCGTGCGCCGAGGCCCCAGTTGGTCGGCCGCCCAGCCCCCGCCCAGGGTGCCCACCACGCCCGCCGCGCCGATGCCGGCCAGCAGCGCGCTCAGCCCGCCCGGCGTGAGCGGATTGAGCGCGAGCTGCACCGGCCCCATGTAGGCGGTCACGACGAAGATGCCCGTGAAGTACAGCAGCGTCAGCAGCAGCGCGAGCACCACGTCGCGCCGGCGCAGCACCGCGCCGATGCCGCGCAGCGAGGTCCCGCCGGCGTCCATGCCGGCGCGCAGGCGGCGGTGCAGCAGCCAGCCGATCAGCAGCGCGGCCGCCCCCACGCTCAACAGGGGCCAGCGCCAGCCCCATTGCAGGCCCAGCCAGGCGCCATAGGGCATGCCGAGCACATAGCTCAGGCTCATGCCCAAAAAGGTGCGCGACAGCGCCCGTCCGCGCTGCTCGGGGGCCGCCAACTGCACGGCCAGACCGGCGGCAATCGGGGTGAACACCGCGCCCGCGCCCATCAGCACCCGTCCCACCATCAGCACCGTCAGATTGGGCGCCGCGGCGCCGAGCAGCGTGCCGCAAGCGAACAGGCCCAGCGCCCCCTGCATCACCCACGCCCGTGGCCAGCGGGCCGTGAGCGCCATCAGCAGCGGGGCCAGCACCGCGTTGGCCAGCGCGTAGACGGTCATGGTCTGCCCCGCGGCGCCGACGCTGGCCCCCAGCCCGTCGGCCACCGGTCCCAGGTAGCCCGTCATGCCAAAGGCCCCAGTGCCGATCACGAAATTGCACGCCGCAAACAGCCACAGCAGCCCCGGCAGGGGCGCGGCGGGCGCCGGGGCGTGGGGTGTTGGACCGGAGGAGGGCGCGGGGTTGGCCATGGGGGAGCATGGTAGTCGGCGGCTGCGGTGTGCCCTGGCACGCGGGTGACGGTGTGCCGGTCTCGCACGAGACAGGCCCGTCCTTGGCGAGCGGGCCCCGCGCTGTCTATGCTGCGCGGTGGCGGCACGGCCCCACCGTACCACCCCACGACTGCATGACAAGATCCGAGGAGACTGCCCGATGAGCACCGCCGAGTCCGCGACCCATCCCCCCAGCGATGCCCCCAGCGCCGGCGACGACCGGCCGCATGCCCGCGTTTGGCCCGCGCGTGTGCCGCGGACCATCCAGCCGCCCCAGACGTCGCTCTGGTTCAACCTGGAGGTGAGCGCGCGGCGGTACCCGGACAAGGCCGCGACGGTCTTTTTCGACCGGGTGATGACCTATCCGGAGCTGCAGCGCCAAGCCGAGCGCATCGCCGCCTGGCTGGCCGCGCGCGGTGTGCGGCGGGGCGATCGCGTGATCCTCTTCCTGCAGAACTGCCCGCAGTTCATCGTCGCCTACTACGGCATCCTGCGGGCCAATGCGGTGGTGGTGCCGGTCAACCCGATGAACAAGGCCGACGAGCTGGGCCACTACATCACCGATCCGCAGGCCCGCGTGGCCATCGCCGCGGCCGACCTGGCCCCCGCGTTGTGCGCGGCCGACGACGCCCTGCCGCCCGAGCAGCGCCTGCGCGACCTGCTGGTGCTGCACTACCGCGATGCGATGCCCGACGATGCCTTCGACGGCGAGGCGGTGCCCCCCGCCTGGCGTGAGTGGCTGGCCACGCGCCACCCCCTGCCCGCGCTGACGCAGGGCCGCGTGGCGGATTGGGCGCAGGCCCTGGCCTGCACCGATCCCCTGCCGCCGCACGAGGTGGGGCCGGACGATCTGGCCGTGCTGCCGTACACCAGCGGCACCACCGGACTGCCCAAAGGCTGCATGCATCCGCACCGCACGCTGATGCACAACGCAGTGGCCGCCGCGGTCTGGACCAATGGTACCGCCGAAAACATCGGGCTGCTGGTGGTGCCCATGTTCCACATCACCGGCATGGTGGCCGGCATGCACACCAGCGTCTATTTGGGCGCGACGGCGGTGATCATGCCGCGCTGGGACCGGGATCTGGCGGGCCGGCTCATCTCGCGCTGGCGGGTGACGCACTGGACCAACATCCCCACCATGGTGATCGACCTGTTGGCCAGTCCGCACTTCGATCACTACGACCTGTCCAGCCTGGTGTTCATCGGCGGGGGTGGCGCGGCCATGCCCGCGGCGGTCGCGCAACGCCTGCTCGACCAGTTTGGCCTGCGCTATGTGGAAGGCTATGGCCTGACCGAGACCGCGGCCCCCTCGCACCACAACCCGCCGGACCGGCCGCAGCCCCAGTGTCTGGGGGTGCCCTTCATCGGCTGCGACGCGCGCGTCGTGGACCCCGACACCCTGCAGGAGCTGCCCCCCGGCGAGGCGGGAGAGATCGTCGTGAGCGGTCCCATGGTCTTCGACGGCTACTGGCAGCGCCCGGATGCGACGGCGGCCGTGTTCTTCGAGCACCGGGGGCGGCGCTACTTCCGCACCGGGGACTTGGGCCGGGTGGACGACAACGGCTACTTTTTCATCACCGACCGCCTCAAGCGCATGATCAATGCCAGCGGCTTCAAGGTCTGGCCGGCCGAGGTCGAGGCGCTGATGTTCCGCCACCCCGCGATTGCCGAGGCCTGCGTCATCGGCGTGCCGGACGCCTACCGGGGCGAGACGGTCAAGGCGGTCGTCGTGCTGCGCCAGGCGGCGCGCGGCACCGTCAGCGAGGCGGACATCATCGCCTGGTGCCACGAGCACATGGCCGCGTACAAAGCCCCGCGGCTGGTGGAGTTCGTGGACGCCCTGCCCAAGAGCGGCAGCGGCAAGGTGATGTGGCGGCTGTTGCAGGAAGCGGCTCGGACCGCCGCGCCGGCCGCGGCCTGACGTGCCAGAATTCCCCCGGACCATCCCTGACGGAGTTGCCTGTGTTCCAAGCCCTGCTGATCGACAAGACCGACGCCGGATACGGCTGCGCGCTGACCGAATTGGCCGACGACCGTTTGCCCGCCGGCGAGGTGACGGTGCGCGTGTCGCACTCCACCCTCAATTACAAGGACGCGCTGGCCATCACCGGGCGCTCGCCGGTGGTGCGGCAGTTCCCCATGGTGCCGGGCATCGATCTGGCCGGCACGGTAGAGGCCAGCGACGACCCGCGCTTTCAGCCGGGTGACGCCGTGTTGCTCAACGGCTGGGGCGTGGGCGAGGTGCACTGGGGCGGGCTGGCGCAGCGCGCGCGCCTCAAGGCCGACTGGCTGTTGCCGCTGCCCGCCGGCCTGACGGCGTGGGACGCCATGGCCATCGGCACCGCGGGCTACACCGCCATGTTGTGCGTGATGGCGCTGCAGGCCCACTGGGCGGCGCAGGGCGTGGCGCCCGGTGCCGGTGACGTGCTGGTGACCGGCGCGGGCGGCGGCGTGGGCAGCGTCGCCATCGCGCTGCTGGCGCGTGCCGGACACCGCGTCGTCGCCTCCACCGGCCGCCCGCACGAGGCGGACTATCTGCAGGCCCTGGGCGCGGCGGAGGTGATCGACCGCGCGACGCTGGCGGCGCCCGGCAAGCCGCTGCAGAAAGAACGCTGGATCGGCGTGGTGGATGCGGTGGGCAGCCACACCCTGGCCAACGCCTGCGCCAGCACCCGCTACGGCGGCGCGGTGGCGGCCTGCGGGCTGGCGCAGGGTATGGACTTTCCGGCCACGGTGGCGCCGTTCATCCTGCGCGGGGTGACGCTATACGGCATCGACAGCGTCATGGCCCCGCTGGCGCGCCGCCGCACGGCGTGGCAGCGGCTGGCCGCCGAACTGGACCGGGCGCTGCTGGCGCGCATGACGCGCACCATTCCCCTGGCCGATGCCATCGCCGCGGCCGACGACGTCCTGGCCGGGCGGGTGCGCGGCCGGCTGGTCGTTGACGTCAACGCGTGACGTCGCTGCGGGCCGGCGCCGGCACGATGTGCCGGTAGGCGTGCCAGGTGGCATGGCCCAGCACCGGCCCCACCACCAGCAGCCCCAAGAAGGCCGGCAGCATCGCCAGCACGCACAGCCCGGTGATCCACGCGCCCCACAGGAACATGACCCCCGGGTTTTGCAAACAGGCGCGAAAACTCGTGAGGGCCGCCGACACCGCATCCGTCTGCCGGTCCAGGATCATCGGGATGGAAATCGCACTGCTGACGAAGATCAGCCCCGCGAAGATGGCGCCGACGACCACATAGGTGACCAGAAACTCCAGGTTGTCCAGACTCAGCAGCGCGGCCAGCATGTTTTCGCTGGAGGGCATGGTGTTCATCGTCACCGCAAACACCACCAGCGAGGCGCGGCCCCACAGCATCTCCAGGATCAGCAGCACGCCGGCAAAGATGGCCATGGTGGACAGCGTGGGCCGCCACGCCCACAGCGACGCACGCAGCGAGGGGCTGCGACCCTCCTCCAGCGCGCGGCTGGTGTCGTACAGCCCCAGCGCCAAAAACGGCCCCATGAGCAAAAAGCCCGCGCTCAGCGCCAGCACATAGGCCGGCGCATGTTGGAAGGCCTGCCACAGGGCCTGCCCCATCAGCGCGAAGCACGCGCCGTAAAACAGCCCGATGCGCGGACAGGCACGAAAATCCTGCCAGCCCCGGGCCAGCCAGCGCAGCGGATCGCCCGGGCTCAGCGAGGCCAGCGGCAGCGAAAAAACCGACTCCCGCCCGGCCTCGGTGTCCGGGCGGTTCGTGTCGTGGGGGCCGGTGTCGGTCGATTCGGGGTGGGTGGCTGCCATGGATGTCCCTCCGCGATGGTGCGTGTCCTGCTCGGCATTTGATTTTTGTCAAACACCAAACATAGACCGCTGCGGCGGCGGCGTCCATAGCGTTTACCCGCAGCGCGGCCGAGCGGGCCGGCTACACTTGGTGCACCATGATTGCGCACTTCGACCCGCCCACCGTCGCCGCCGATCAGCTCGACGCCACCCTGGCCCGCCAGGGGTATGCGGTGCTTGGCGCGGCGGCGGTGCGGGCCTGGCTGGGGCTGGACGCTGCCGCCCTGACGGCGCTGCAACCCGCCTGGGACGACCTGCCGCCGGATCGCTACCTCAAGGACGGCGGCCGCTACCGCCGGCGCCGGCATGGCTGCTTCGTCGTCGAGGGCGAGGCCGTGCGGCCCATGCCCGAGCGGCCCCACTATCAGCCCGTGGAGTACAACGCGCTGCACGGGGGCATGCGGCGTTGGTTCGCCCCATTGACCGACGCCTTGGTCGCCCAGCCGGCGTGGACACGGCTGCTGCAGCGCACCGGGGCCGTCGTGTCCGCCCTCAAAGGCGCGCAGCCCTGGTATGTGGAGGCCCACCCCTTCCGCATCGACACCACGGGGGGCATCGGCCGCCCCACGCCCGAGGGCGCGCACCGCGACGGAGTCGATCTGGTGGCGGTTTTTCTGGTCGGCCGCCACGGCATCAAGGGGGGCGAGAGCCGCGTGTTCGAGGCCGACGGCCCCAATGGCCAGCGCTTTACGCTGACCGAGCCATGGTCCGTGCTGCTGCTGGACGACGCACGCGTCATCCACGAGACCACACCCATCCAGCCGCAGACCGAGGGCGTGCTCGGCTGGCGCGACACGCTGGTGCTGACCTACCGCGCCGGCGGCTTTTTGGGCGATTGATGGGGCGATCGATCGGGGCGCCGCGGGACGGCGGCGCCCGGGGTGTCACTGCGGCTGGAAGCCGCTGTCGCGGATGATGCGGGCCCAGACTTCGGTGTAGGCGCGCTCGCGCTGGGCGAGTTGCTCGCCGCTCATGTGACCGACCGTCAACCCCATCGCCGTCAGGCGATCCCGCACCGCGGGCTGCGCCAGGGCTTTGGCCAGCGCGGCGCTGACCTGCTCCAGCGCCGCCTTGGGCGTGCCGGCCGGGGCGAACAGGCCGTAGTAGGGCACCTCTTCGAAGCCAGGGATGCCCAGCTCGGCAAACGTCGGCACGTCGGGCAGGATGGCCTGCCGCGTGCGGCCCATGACGCCGACGATCTGCACCTTGCCGGCCTTGTGGTTTTCGATGAAGTCGGGTACCGACCCTACGCCGGCCGGGATCTGATTGCCCAACATGTCGGCCATCATGGGCGCGCTGCCGCGGTAGGGCACGGCCACCAGATCGAGCTGCTGGCGCTTGGCCAGCGACTGCACCAGAAACTGCGGTACCGACGCCGGGGCGGGGATGCCGACGTTGGCCTTGCCACCCTGCTGCCGCACCCAGGCGACGAAGTCGCGGTACGTCTTGGCCGGGGTGCCGCCCGAGACGGCCAGCGCGTTGACGAAAGTGGCAAAGCCCGCCACCGCGACGAAGTCCTTGGCCGGATCGAACCCTGGATTGCGCAGCACCTGCGGCAGGATGGAGATGGTGTGGTCGTGCGACAGGAACAGGGTGGTGCCATCCGGCGCAGCGGCCTTGAGGGCCTGGGCCGCCAATTGCCCGCCCGCGCCGGCCCGGTTGTCCACGATCACCGGGGCGCCCAGCGCCTCGCGCAGCGGCTCGGCCAGCAGGCGCGCGATGGCGTCCGTACCACCGCCGGGGGGGAAACCGACCAGGATTTTCACGGTCCGGTTGTCGGCCAGGGCGGTGAGCGGGGCGCCCAGGCCGGCGGCGGCGCAGGCCAGTCCGGTCTTGAGCCAGGTGCGGCGGGATGTCGGGAGCAGGGGCATCGGAAACCTCCGGAAAGGGGTGGTGGGGCGATCCGCTGGGCGGGCGTCGGCAGGGACGCCTGTGTGTGTGCGGATTATGCGTTGCCCGTCAGCCTGCCCAGCGCGCGAGCACGCGCACCGCACTCGGCGTGTTTTACCCGGCGTCGCGCACATCGGCCACGCACGGGTCGCCAAAATCCGGCCGCTCCAGCCAGGCGAGCACCCGGCGCGCCGCCTGATGCGCTGGCGTGAGCTGCCCTTGGGCGTGCAGCTGCACGAAGCGATCCCGGTCCGGAAAGCCCGCCGGATCCCCGGCGCGCATCTGCACCTGCATGTCCGTGTCGATGACCCCGGGCGCCAGCGAGACGATGCGTGCCCCGCGGGGGCGGCGGGCCTCGTCCAGCGCCGTGCAGCGGCTGAAGTGGTCCAGCCCGGCCTTGACCGCACAGTAGATGGACTGCCCCGCCATCGCGTAGCGCCCCAGACCCGAGGAGATGTTGAGCACCCGCCGCGGGCCATCCCAGTCCTGCGCCTGCACCCAGTGGTCGGTGGCACGCAAAAAGGTGGCCGTCAGGTGCATGGGCGCTTCCAGCCCCACGCGCAGGGCGCGCGACAGCGCCTCGGCCGGGCTGGACTGCAGCGGACCAATCGGCGGCAGCACGGCGGCGTTGTTGATCAGCGTCGCGCTGGCCAGCGTGGCCGGCGCCAGGGTGTCGAGCCAGCGGGCCAGCCGCTCGGCGGTCTCGGCCGGCTCGGCCAGGTCCTGGCTCCACTGCTCCAGGTGGGCGCCGCTGCGCGCGGCCAGTGTGGCGAGCGCCGGGTCGGGCCGGCGTTCGATGGTCAGCAGCAGCCGATCCGGGCCCAGCAACTGCTCGGCCATGGCGCGGCCCAGCCCGCGCGAGGCCCCGGTCAGGATGGTCAGGTGACGACGGTTCATGCCGGCATTCTGGCACCGGTGGCCGCAGGCGTGCTGAACCATAATCGGGATCCCATGTGGATCGACACCCACTGCCACCTCGATGCGCCCGAATTCGGCCCCGATGCGCTGGCCGAGCGCGCGCGGGCCCGGGCGGCGGCTGTGGCGTGCTGTGTGCTGCCGGCCGTGCAGGCGCGCGATTTTGCCGCGGTGCGTGCGCTGGCCCATCAAACGGGCGACGCCTATGCCCTGGGCATCCACCCGCTCTATGTGCCCCAGGCCAGCGACGACGACCTGTACCGGCTGGAGCAGGCGCTGGCCGATGCGCGCGACGACCCCCGGCTGGTGGCGGTGGGCGAGATCGGTTTGGATTTTTTCGTGCCCGAGCTGTGCACCGAGGCCATGCGCGCGCGCCAGCAGCACTTCTATCGCGCGCAATTGGGGCTGGCGCAGCGCTTTGGCCTGCCGGTGATTCTGCATGTGCGGCGTTCGGCCGATGCGCTGCTGGCGGGCCTGCGCGCCCAGGCGGCCAGCGGCCGCCCGGTGAGCGGTGGGATCGCCCACGCCTTCAGCGGCAGCCTGCAGCAGGCGCAGGCCTTCGTGGCGCTGGGCTGGCGTCTGGGGTTCGGGGGCGCGGTGACGTTCGACACCGCGCGGCGCCTGCGCGAGCTGGCCGCCACGCTGCCGCTGCAGGCGCTGGTGCTGGAGACGGACGCCCCGGACATTCCGCCCCAGTGGCTGTATGTGACGGCGGCCGAGCGGGCCGCGGGCCGCCCCCAGGGCCGCAACTCACCGGCGGAGCTGCCGCGCATCGGGGCCGAGATCGCGCGGCTGCGCGGCCTGGCCCCTGCGGCCCTGGCCGCCGCCACCTGGGCCAATGCCTGCGCGGCGCTGCCGCGGCTGCGGGCTTTGCTCGGCCCTGCGCCGGATACGGACGCGGCCGTGGCGGAAGCCGCAGCCGCCGGGGGCGCGGCATGAGCGATCGGCAAGCGCCGCGTCTGCAGGGGCTGCCACCGGTGGTGGGGCCGCACACGCGGCTGCTGGTGCTGGGCAGCTTTCCCAGCGTGGCGTCGCTGCGGGCTCAGCAGTACTATGCCCATCCGCACAACCATTTCTGGACCATTCTGGGCACCCTGTGGGGGCTGCCGTTGCCGCAGTGGCCATATGCGCAGCGCGTGGCCGCGCTGCTGGACCATGGTCTGGGGTTGTGGGATGTGTATGCCGAGTGCGAGCGTGAGGGCAGTCTGGACAGCGCCATCCGCCGCCCACGCCTGAACGATCTGCACGGCCTGCGCGAACGCTGCCCCGGGCTGCGCGCCATTGCCCACAACGGTGGCGAGAGCTGGCGCCACGCCCGCCACACCCGCGCGCTGGGCGTGCCCGTGGAACGCCTGCCCTCCACCAGCCCCGCCAACGCGAGTTGGAGCCTGGCGCGCAAAACCGCGGCCTGGGCCGAGGTGCTGGCCCGCCACGGTATTCCCGTGCATGCCCCGCCGCAATCCACCGACGCACGATGACGCCCGCCCATTCCCGCGCCGCGCCGCCGTTGCCCAGCGTCACCTTTTCCGAGGAGGGGCCGCTGCGCCACCTGCACCTGGGCAGCACGCCGTGGATCCAGGGCAGCATGCGCCTGGACCGGCCCAACGACCTGGCGCTGGAGTATGTGCAGCGCATGATGGCCTGGCTGCTCTTCGTCGAGCCGGACAGCGTCGCCGCGCGCCGCGCCCTGCAATTGGGCCTGGGGGCGGCGGCCATCACCAAGTTCTGCCATCGGCGGCTGGGCATGGACACCACGGCCGTGGAGCTCAATCCCCAGGTCGTCGTGGCCTGCCGCACCTGGTTTCGCCTGCCGGCGGATGGCCCGCGCCTGCGCGTGGTGGTGGGCGATGCGGCGGACTGGGTGCGCCATCCGCCCTGGCAGGGCACGGTGGATGCGCTGGCCGTGGACCTGTATGACCATGACGCAGGCGCCCCCGTGCTGGACAGCGCGGCGTTCTACGCCGACTGCCGTGCGCTGCTGACCGACGACGGCGCACTTACCGTCAACCTGTTTGGCCGCCGCGCCAGCTTCGAGCGGTCGCTCGCCGCGCTGGCCCAAGCCTTTGGTCGCGAGGCGCTGTGGGTCTTCAAGCCCACGACCGAGGGCAACACCGTGGTGTTGGCCCAGCGCACCCCGCAACGCCCCGCGCGCGAGGTGCTGGCCGACCGGGCCGACGCCATTCGCCGCCGCTGGCGCCTGCCCGCACCGCACTGGCTGCGCAGCCTGCAACCGCTGGAGCCGTGATCTGATGTCGCCCCCCTCGCCATCCCCCGCCGCGCGCCGCGTCGGCCTGTTGCTGGCGGCGGGCGGCGCCATCGCATTCAGCGGCAAGGCGATCATCGTCAAGCTGGCGTACCGCTACGGGGTGGACGCGGTGACGCTGATCATGTACCGCATGCTGTTTGCGTTGCCGCTGTTTTTGGCGATGCTGTGGTGGGCGACGTTTCGCCAGCGCCAGCCGGTCGCGCCGCTGACGCGGGCCGACTGGCGCGGCATCGTCTGGCTGGGGTTCACGGGCTATTACGCAGCCAGTTTTTTGGATTTTTGGGGCCTGCAGTACATCAGCGCCAGTCTGGAGCGGCTGATTCTGTACTTGAACCCGACGCTGGTGCTGCTGCTGGGCTGGGCCCTGTACCGACGGCCGATCACCGGCCGTCAGGCCGGCGCCATGGCGCTGAGCTATGCCGGCGTGCTGCTGGTCTTTGGCCACGAGGTGCGGTTCGACGGCTGGTCCACGGTGACTGGCGCCGCGCTGGTGCTGGGCAGCGCGGTCAGCTATGCGGTCTATCTGGTCTACAGTGGCCAGATGGTGCAGCGGCTGGGCTCGCTGCGGCTGGTGGGCTGGGCCACCACGGTGGCTTGTCTGCTGTGCCTGCTGCAGTTCGTGCTGTTGCGTCCGCTGTCGGCGGCATGGGTGGCGCCGCCCGTCATTGCGTTGTCGGTGGCCAATGCCGTGTTGTGCACCGCGGCGCCCGTGGTCATGGTGATGATGGCCATTGAGCGCATCGGCCCGGGCCTGACGGCGCAAACCGGCATGATCGGCCCGCTGTCCACCATCGCGCTGGGCGTGCTGGTGCTGGGCGAGCCGTTCAACGGCTGGATCGTGGTCGGCACCGCGCTGGTGCTGGCCGGGGTGTTGTGGGTGAGCCGGCAGGGCCGATGACGGCTGACCCGTGCGATCAGGAGCAAGCGATGGATCTGGGCATTGCAGGCAAGTGGGCACTGGTGTGTGGCGCTAGCAAGGGGCTGGGCTGGGGCTGCGCGCGGGCGCTGGCGCTGGAGGGGGTGAATGTGGTGATGGCCGCGCGCGGCGCCGATGCGCTGGAGGCGGCGGCGGCCGGGTTGCGCGCCGAACTGCCGCCCGACGCGGCCAACCGCGTGCTGACGGTGGCGGCCGATGTGACCACGCCCGCCGGCCGCGAGGCGTTGTTTGCCGTCGCGGGTGGGCCGGGGCGCGACGTGGACATTCTGGTGACCAATGCCGGCGGGCCGCCGACGGGCGACTTTCGCCAGTGGGACCGCGACACCTGGCTGCGCGCGCTGGACGCCAACATGCTCATGCCCATCGAACTCATCAAGGCGACCGTGGACGGCATGGCCGCGCGGGGGTTTGGGCGCGTGGTCAACATCACCTCCAGCGCGGTCAAGGCGCCGATCGACATTTTGGGCTTGAGCAACGGCGCGCGCACCGGCCTCACCGGCTTCGTGGCCGGGCTGGCGCGCAGCGGTCTGGCGGGCAAGGGGGTGACCATCAACAACCTGTTGCCGGGCAAGTTCGCCACCGACCGGCTGCGCGCCACGCTGCAGGCCGCGGCGGACAAGGCCGGGCAGCCGCTGGAGGTCATCGAGCACCAGCAGCGCAGAGCGATCCCGGCCGGGCGTTTTGGCACGCCGCAGGAGTTCGGTGCGATCTGCGCCTTCCTGTGCAGTATGCAGGCCGGCTATATCACGGGCCAGAACATCCTGGCCGACGGCGGGGCGTATCCGGGGACGTTTTGAGATACCGTCGGCAGCGGCCGATTGGCCTTGCGACGAGCTGGCGCAACCGGGCGCACCACGGTATCTGGGAGCGAGCCACACCATGACCCTAAACGTTGACCATCTGCTGCGCACCGCCGGCAAGCTGCTGCGCAAGGCGCTCAAGGCCTACACCGGCAGTCCGCGAGAGGTGGACCGCCTGGTGTTCAACGATGTGCTGCGCCACGCCGGCAAGCACGGCGTCCTGGACGCTGCGTGGGTCGAGCGCTGGCTGGCCTACCGTGCCAACCGCAACAACACCGCACACGACTATGGCGCGGGCTTTGCCAACGAGACACTCGCTTTGTTGCCGCAGTACCTGCGGGACGTGCGGCAACTGGCGCAGACCCTGCAGGCGGTGTTCGATGCCAGCGCTTGACCCCACGCGGCTGCACCTGCCCGCGCGCCACCTGCACACCCTGCGGGCGCTGTTGCGGCAGCACGTGCCCCGGGCCGAGGTCTGGGCCTACGGCAGCCGCGTCACTGGCGGCGCGCACGAAGGCAGTGACCTCGACTTGGTGCTGCGCGATCCCGACGACCCCACGCGCGATGTCGAGGGCTGGGGCGAGCTCCAGGAAGCGCTGCAAGCGAGCCCCCTGCCGATGCTGGTGGATGTGCATCTGTGGTCGCGCCTGCCCGAGGCGTTTCACCGCCGCATCGAGGCCGGGTATGTGGTGATGCAGCACGGGGAAGGTGCCGCGACCGCTCGGGAGTGACGCCTGGGCTGCCGGCCCGTTCACCCCCGCCGGGACGACACCGCGATGCCGGCGACGATCAGCCCGAAGGCCAGGGCGTGGTAGGCCTGCGGGGTTTCGCCCAGCAGCAGGGACGACATCACGGCCGCGAACAGCGGCGTGAGGTTGGTGAAGAAGCCGGCCACCGTCGGGCCGGCGCGCTGCACGCCCGCCCCCCAGCACCGGTAGGCGATGACCGACGGCCCCACGGCGACGAAGAGCAGGACGGCCGCCAGGGCCCAGCTCCAGTGGATGCGGGTGGGCATGTCTGCGGGCGCGGCGGTGGAGAGCCAGATCCATTCGCCGCCCGCCAGCGCGGCGGCGCTGATCAGGCCGAAGGCGGTTTGCGCCAGCAAAAACGCCGCCCAGTCGCGCCGGATCTCGGGCGATTCGTCGCGCCGGGTGAGCAGCCAGCTGTAGCAGGCCCAGGTGAACGCGGCCGCCAGCATCCAGGCGTCGCCCGGCACGAAGTGCAGTTTCAGCAGGTTGGCCCACTGGCCCTGCGACAACACCACCAGCACCCCGCTCAAGGACAGCGCGGCCCCGGTCAGTTGCTGGCGTTGCACCGGCGCGGCAAAAAACAGCCGGCCCACCAGCATCATCCACACCGGCATGCTCGACGCGACCAGCGTGACGTTCAGCGGCGTGGACGTGTGCAGTGCCAGGTACTGCAGCATGTTGTAGCCCGCCACCGCGAACAGCCCCAGCACGGCAAAGCGCCGCCACTGCCGCCACATCGGGCTGCCCGGGCGCAGCACCCAGTGCGCCAGCGGCACGAGCAGGGCAAAGGCGATCAGCCAGCGCAACAGGTTGAAGGTGATGGGCGGAATCCAGGCCGCCGCCATGCGACCGACCACGGCGTTGCCCGCCCACAGCAGGGGCGGAATGGTGAGCAGCGCGATGGTGGAGGGGGTCAGGGGCGCAGTCGTGTCGCGGGGCATGGGGCGACTGTACCCGAGCCGTCGCGGGGCTGCCGATCACGTCGCCGATGGGCCCTGCCCCAGTCGTGGCACCATTGGGGGTTTGTTTGGCCACTGACCCGCAGGAGACCCCCCATGATGAACAGTCGTGCCGTGCAGATCGACGCCCCCGGCGGCCCCGAGGTGCTGCGCCTCGTCGAGGTGGAGGTGGGCGATCCGGGGCCTGGCGAGGTGCGCATCCGCCACCACGCCATCGGCTTGAACTTCATCGACGTCTACCACCGCACGGGCCTGTACCCGATGCCGCTGCCCGCGCGTCTGGGCATGGAGGGCGCGGGCGTGGTGGAGGCGGTGGGCCAGGGCGTGACGCACCTGGCCGTGGGCGACCGCGTGGCGTATGCGTCCCAGCCGCCTGGCAGCTACTGCGATGTGCGCGTCATGCCGGCCATGAATGTGTGCCGCCTGCCGGACGCCATCTCGTTCGAAGAGGGTGCGGCCATGATGCTCAAGGGGCTGACGGCGCAATACCTGCTCAAGCACAGCCGGCCGGTGGAGGGGCTGCAGCCCGGGGACTTTGTGCTGTTTCATGCGGCCGCGGGGGGCGTGGGCCTGATCGCCTGCCAATGGGCGCGCGCGCTGGGCTTGCGCCTGATCGGCACCGCCGGCACCGACGACAAGTGCGCGCTGGCGATCGCCAACGGGGCCGAGCACTGCATCAACTACCGCACGCAGAACTTTGTCGAGCGCGTCAAGGCGATCACGGGCGGTAGAGGGGTGAAGGTCGTGTACGACTCGGTGGGCAAGGACACCTGGGACGGCTCGCTGGACTGTCTGGCGCCGTTTGGGCTGATGGTGTCGTTTGGCAACGCCAGCGGCCCGGTGCCGCCGTTTGCGCCCGGCATCCTGGGGCCCAAGGGCTCGTTGTACGTGACGCGGCAGACCTTGTTCTCGCACATCACCAGCCGCGAGCGCACGCAGGCCATGGCCGACGACCTGTTTGGTGTCGTGACGTCGGGACAGGTCAAAATCCACGTCGAGCAGCGGTTTGCGCTGGCACAGGTGCAGGACGCTCACCGGGCGCTGGAGGCGCGGCAAACCACGGGCTCGACCGTGCTGCTGCCCTGACGGCTGTGCGGTGGTGCGGCGCCAGCGCGCCACCGCCCGGTCACGGGCGCGTCATGGCCGGTTGGGGGCAGTTTCGCACCAGTAAGCCAACTCGTTGCCGCGGGACGGTTCGCGCACCACTTGCAGCCCGGTAAACCCGTGCGGGCCGATGGCGGGCGATCCGGGCAGGTAGCTGGCCTGATGCAGCAAATACGGTCGGCCGTCCTGCAGCCCCAGCGTGCGTACCGTCACGCCCGCTCCAGGGGCCGGGGGCAGGCGGTTGGCAACTTCCACGATGACCGAGGCGCCTTCCACCAGAGGCCGAGCAGGTCCCTCGTGCGCCGTGGGCTCGATGACGAAGACGCGCGTGGCCCCGGCGTAAGCCACATGGCAGGCCACCGGCTGCGTCAGGGCCGGCGCAGCCAACATGGCGGGCAAGAGAAAAGCGATCGCGCGTTTCACGTTGCCCTGTTTATACATCGGGATTCAGTCGAAGCCGATGCGCTTGACCGCCGACAGCACCTGCACCACCCCGCGAGTGGCTTGACTGAATGGCGTGCCGGGCGCGATGGCGTCCTCCGCCTGACGCCACTCGTGGCGGTTGATCCGTTCGCCCACGCCTGCAGCGACTTGATGGAAGTGCTTGTGACGTTCGACCAATTCGGCAAAGCGTGGCTGCGAACCGAAGCGCTGACGGCCTTCGCCATAGATCCACTTGCCCAGTGCGCAGCAGTCGTCGCGGCGCAGCGTGTCGGTGTCCACGCTGGCCCGGTTTTCGATGGCGTCGCGCAGTTTGACCTTCCACTGCCGATGCGCATCGATGATGCCGTCGACGTCCAGGCCCTGCACAGCGCTGGGGTACTGGCTTTGGCTGCCGGCCAGACGGAACTCATCCACCAGTGCGGCCATGCGCAGCGCGGCATCGCGCTGCGCGGCCGAGGCGGTGGCGGTTTCTTCGGCCAAGGCGGCGTTCTGCTGGGTGTTGCGGTCCAGCTCCTGCACGGCTTCGCCGATCTGCTTGACGCCCAGCTGCTGCTCGCGCGCGGCATTGGCCACCTCGTCCATCAGCTCGCGCGTGCGCTGGGCCGAGGCCACGATGTCCTGCATGACTCCGCCCACGCCCTGCACGACTTCCACCCCAGCGGCCACGTCTTGCACGGTGCGCTCGATCAGGTCCTTGATCTCGCGCGCGGCCTGGCTGGAGCGTTGCGCCAGTTGCCGCACTTCGCCCGCCACCACGGCAAAACCGCGGCCGGCCTCGCCGGCGCGCGCCGCCTCCACCGCCGCGTTGAGCGCCAGAATGTTGGTCTGGAAGGCAATGCCGTCGATAACGCCCGTGATGTCGCGGATGCGCGCGGAGGACTCTTCTAGGCGGCGCATGGTCTGCACGACGCGCTCGACGATCTCGCCCCCGCGGGCCGCGGAGCCGGCGTTGGTCTGCGCCAGGTCGGCCGCCTGTGCCACCAAGTCGGCCGTATGCGCCGAAGTGGACGAGGTCTGCTCCAGCGCGGCGGAGGATTCCTCCAGCGCCGCGGCGGACGATTCGGCCCGCGCGGCGACATCGCGTGCCCCGTGGGTGACTTCGATCGCCGAGTGCACCACCTCGTTGCTGGCGTGACGCACGGCGCGGATGATGTCGGTCAGGGCCGCCTGCAGCATGGCCAGCTCCCGCTGCAGACTGCCGAGGGCGTCATCGGCGTCGGACACGATGGGCTGTCGTAGGTCGCCCATGCTGAGCGTCAGCATGTCACGCCGAATGGCGCGCACGCGCTGCTTCATGGTGCGCATGGTCCACGCCACACCGGCGACGGCACCGGCCACGGCCAGCCCGTCCAGCCCCCAGCGCCAGGCGGGGATGGCGCTGCCGGACGCCCAGCCGACCGCATCACCGATCAGCGGCATGGCCGAAGCGACGATAGCGGTCACACACCCCACGGTCAGGTTGTGGCGCCACCCCTGGCCCCCCGATGGGGCCTGGGTGGGTGCTGTGGCCGTGGAAATCGCCAACGCAGCTTGGGACATGTCTCCTCCATTCTTGTGGGTTGGATGGATCAAGCAACCGACTTTAGCAGAAGGTCACGCCACATCCTCGTCGCGCCAGGCCAGGTGCACGGCCCAGATGTCGTCCAGCCGGCGCAGCAGCGCCTGCACGGCGTCGGGCCAGAAGTGGCGGCCGGATTGCTCCTGCAGCAGCGCCAGCGCGCGCTCGCGCGGCCAGGCGGGCTTGTACGGGCGCGCGCTGGTCAGCGCGTCGAACACGTCGGCCACCGCGACGATGCGCGCCTCGGGGCTGATGGCCTCGCCCTTGAGGCCGTGCGGGTAGCCGCTGCCGTCCCATTTTTCGTGGTGCTGCAGCGCGATCGTGCGCGCCATGCGCAGCAGCGGGCTCGCGTCCTCGCCGATGATGTCGGCGCCCATCTGCGGGTGCTGGCGCATCACGGCCCATTCGGCCTCGTCGAGCTTGCCGGGCTTGAGCAGGATGGCGTCGGGCACGCCGATCTTGCCGATATCGTGCATCGGCGCGGCGGCCAGCAGCAGGTCGGCGTAGCGGCGCGGCGCGCCCAGCTCTTGCGCGATCAGGCGGCTGGTGTGGCTCATGCGGATGACGTGGCGGCCGGTTTCGTTGTCCTTGAACTCGGCTGCGCGCCCCAGGCGGCGGATCACCTCCAGCCGCGTGCGCTCGACCTCGTCGCGCTGCACCAGCGCCAAGTGGTTGCGAATGCGCGCGCGCAGCACCGGCGGCGAGATCGGCTTGGTGACGTAGTCCACGGCGCCCAGTGCGAGGCCTGCGGCCTCGTCCTCGTCGGCGTCCAGCGCGGTGCAGAACAGCACCGGGATGTCGGCCGTGGCCGGGTCGGCCTTGAGCAAGCGCAGCACGTCGTGGCCGCTCATGCCGGGCATCATGACGTCCAGCACGATCAGCTGCGGCGGGGCTTCGCGCACGCGGCGCAGCGCCTCGGTGCCGCTGCGCGCAAACGACAGGCGGTACTCCCCCTCCAGCACCTGGCGCAGCAGCTGCAGGTTGGCCGGCTCGTCGTCGACCAGCAGCAGGCGCGGCGGGGCGTCCAGCTCGGCCCAGGCGCCGAAGTCGGGGGAATGGGCGGTGGCATCAGGCATCGGTCGGGGTCTCCTCGGGGTGGGGGGCGGCGGGCCGCCACTGCGCCAGCCGCGCCAGTGCGGTGTCGAAGTCGAAGGCGTCCAGCGCCTCGCGCAGCGCGGCCGCGTGCGCGGGGTGGGTGACGGCCAGCGCGGCCAGCGCCGCCTCGTCGAGTTCGCCGCGGCGGCAGGCGGCCTCGATCTGTCGCAGCAGCGCTGCGGCGGCGGGCCCGGGTGGGGACAGCGCGTCGGCCGGCGGCATGGCGGGTGCCGGTGCAGGCGGCGGCGCTTGCTGCGCCAGCCAGTCGGTCAACGCCTGCCAGGCCTGCCGCGCCGCCGCGGGGTCGGCCGGCTGGCCTTGCGCAAGGGTGCGCTCCTGTTCGCGCGCGGCCAGCGCCAGCGCGGGCAGCGCCAGGTTGGCCGCCGCACCGGCGATGCGGTGCCATGCGGCACGGTCCCAGCGCTCGACGTCGGCCCAGGCGGGGGCCTGCTGCGCGTACCAGCGTTGCACCTGCGCCACCCATTCCCCGCCCCACAGCGCGCGGCCGTTCGCGGGGTCGGCCACGGGCGGCGCAGGCGCGGCGGGTGCGCCGCCATCCGGCGCTCGGGGCGTCTCCGGTGGCGGTTCGGTCGCCCCGCCGCCAGCGGACGGATCGGGTGGCGGCGCGGCTGCGGGTCCATCGGGCCCGTGCCGGCGCCGGCCGGCCTCGGCCAGCGCACGGCGCAGGGCCTGCGGGTCGATGGGTTTGTCCACGAAGCCGTCCATGCCGGCGTGCAGGGCGGCGGCACGGTCGCTCGCCAACACGCTGGCGCTCAGCGCCAGCACCGGCACCGGCGGCCACCCTTGCGCGCGCTCCCACGCGCGCAGGCGCTCGCAGGTGGCCACACCGTCCAGCCCGGGCATGTGCAGATCCAGCAGCACGACATCCCAGGCGGCGGGATCGGCCTCGTAGTGCGCCAGCAGCGCCGCGCCGTCGGCCACCACGGTGGCGCGGTGCCCCTCGCGTTCGAGCAGGCGCGCCAGCAGCTCGCGGTTTTGTTCCACGTCGTCGGCGGCCAGCACCCGCAGCGGCGCTCCCGGCGCCCCCGTGCCGTCGGTCATCCCGGTTTCCTCGGCGCACAAATCGTCGGGCAGTGTCAACAGCGGCAGGCGCACCTCCACGCGCGTGCCGACGCCGACTTCGCTGCTGAGCGCCACGCGCCCGCCCATCAGCTCGGCCAGGCGCCGCACGATGCTCATGCCCAGGCCCGTGCCGCCGTAGCGGCGCGCGGTGCCGGCGTCGGCCTGCACGAAGGGGTCGAAAACGGCGCGCTGGCGCTCCGGGGGGATGCCGATGCCCGTGTCCTCCACCCACAGCAGCAGGAACTCCCCGGCTACCGCCGCGCCGAGCGTGACGCCGCCGCGCTCGGTGAACTTGAGCGCGTTGCCGAGCAGGTTGGTCAGGATCTGGCGCACGCGGTCGCCATCCCCGTGCCAGCAGCGCGGCAGCGTGACGGCCGCGTCCAGCCGCAGGTCCAGCCCCTTGCGCGCGGCCAGCACGCCGAACTGCGACACCAGGTCGTGCAGCAGCCGGTCCAGCCGGAACGGCACCGGCACGATGCGGAACTCGCCGCGCTCCAGCTTGGCCGCGTCCAGCACGTCGTTGAGGATGCGCAGCAGCGCGCGCGCCGACTCCAGGATGGTGCGCGCCTGCTCGCGCTCGGCGCTGCCGTCGGGCAGCCGCTCGCGCAGCAGCTCCGCAAAGCCGACGATGGCGTTCATCGGCGTGCGGATCTCGTGGCTGACGTTGGCGAAGAAGGCGCTGCGGCTGGCCAGCGCCTGCTCCAGCTCGCGCTGGGTGCGCTGCAGCGCCTGCACCATGTGCACGCGCTCGGTGACGTCGAAGGCGAGCTTGAGCACCGAGCGCACGCGCCCCTCGGCGTCAAGCATCGGCTGGTACCAGCCCGACAGATACACGGTGCGGCCGTCGCGCGTGCGGCGGGGGAATTCGCCCGGCTGCGCCTCGCCGCGCCGCAGCGCGGCCCAGAAGGCGGCCATGTCGGCCTCCTGCGCCTCGTCGGTCCAGACGAGGCGGTGGGGTTGGCCCTGCAGCTCGTGCGGCGCGTAGCCCAGCAGCCCCGCGAGCTTGGCGTTGACCTCGACTAAGGTGCCGTCCGGCGCCAGCACGGCGCGGCCGACCACGTTGTCGATCGCGGCCAGCAGCGCGCGCTCGCGCTCGCGCGCCTCGTGCTCCTCGGTGACGTCGGTCAGGTACAGGTCCAGCACCGGGATCGGCGCGCCGCGCCCGCGCGGATCGGGCTGAAAGTCGTGCGCCACCGCGCGCACGCGCACTTGCCGCCAGCCCCGGGTGGCGTGGCGCACGCGCACCTGCAGCTCGGTCTGGAAGAAAGCCGGGCGCCGATCCGGGATCGCCCGCGCGACGGCGGCGCGGTCGTCCGGGTGCACCAGATCGAGCAGCGACCACTCGCCGCGCCAGTAGCTTTCGGGCGACTGGCCGGTCAGGCCGGCCAGCGACGGCGACACCAGCAGCCGCTCAAAGCCGCCGCCGGCGCGCACACGCACGATGGCGCCGGGCAGGTGGTTCAGGATGTCGCTCAGCAGCGCCTCGCGCTCGCCCAGGCGCCGGGCCAGCGCGCGGTAGGTCGCGATCCCGAGCAGCCCCCAGGCAAAGCCGAACGTCACCGCCACCACCACCGCCACCACCACCGCCAGCTCGAACTGGCGGCTGGACCAGCGCGCAAACGCCGGGTCCACTGGCCCGATGAACAGCGAGGCGTGCATCGCGGTGTAGTGCACGCCGCTGGTGGCCAGCCCCAGGATGCCGCCGGCGATGACGATGCCGGCCAGCCCCGGCAGCCTTGTGTGGCGGCGCAACCATTCGCGCGCGCCCAGTCCCGCCACCGCCAGCGCCACCGCCACCACGATCGACAGCGCGACGCCCGCCGGGTCGTAGCGCAGCGTGCTGGCGATGCGCAGCGCGCCCATGCCGCTGTAGTGCATGGCGCCGATGCCGGCGCCGACCCACACGCCGGCCATGACCACCGCGCGCACGCCGGGGCGGCCCTGCGCGCCGGGCCGCGCGTACAGCCGCAGGCCGATGGCCGAGGCGGCCAGGCTCGGCAGCATCGACAGCGCGGTGATCCAGGGGTCGTAGCGCACCGGCTGGCACAGGTCGGCGGCCAGCATGCCGATGAAATGCATCGCCCACACGCTGACCCCGAGTGCCAGCGACGCCAGCGCGTAGGCGCCGCGCGCCACCACGGGGCCGAAGCGGTCGGCGCGGCGCGCCAGGCTGACCAGCTGCATCGCCGCCACGCCGCCGGCACAGGCGATCAGCAGCGACAGCGCGACCAACCACGGGTCGTAGACGACCGCGGCCAGCGGCCCGGCCTCGTCCCGCCACGCAAACCAACGTTGCCACCATGCGTCCATGCCACCCCCGACCGCTGCGCGCCCATCATAGCGGGGCGCCATGGCGCGCGCGGGACGCGTGGGTACGGACGTTCAGCGCGCGCCGCGCGTCGGCATCACGTGCACCCAGTCGCAGTCCAGCCAGACGCGCAGCGGCTGGCCCGGCTGCAGCACCTGCCGCAGCGGGCCGGAGCGCACCAGCCGCAGCTCCACCCCCGGCAGGCCATCGACGCTGGCGCTGGCCATCGTCGTCTCGCCCAGGTTGCGCACCGTGCGCACGGTGGTGGCCAGTGCCTGCTCGCAGGTGCCGGGGGTGTAGGAACCGGCGGCGCGCTCGCCGTCCAGGTGCAGGCCGTCGCCCTGCACCACCCAGGTGACGCGCTGCCCCGGCGGGATCTTGCCCTTGTCGCGCACGCGCAGCTGCAGCGGGGAAGGGCTGCCATCCGCCAGGTG
Organism: Tepidimonas fonticaldi; assembly: GCF_001675355.1. Classification (NCBI taxonomy): domain Bacteria; kingdom Pseudomonadati; phylum Pseudomonadota; class Betaproteobacteria; order Burkholderiales; genus Tepidimonas; species Tepidimonas fonticaldi. The sequence goes on from NZ_LZDH01000056.1 coordinate 125,571, forward strand.
CCACTGCAGCCAGCCGGCGTCGGCGGCGCGGTCGGCCTCGTCGCGGGGTCCGAGCCACACGCCCTGGAAGCGGTTCTGCACGCCCAACAGATCGGCCACGCGTGCGTTGCGCGGGCTGCGGTAGATGTGCGCCGGCGTGCCGCTCTGCAACACCTGGCCCTGATCCATCACCACCAGCCGGTCGGCCAGGTGGCGCGCTTCGACCATGTCGTGCGTGACGAGGATGATCGGGATCGCCAGATCCTTGCGCAGGTCCGCCAGCAGGCCGTAGAGGCCCTGGCGGTTCATCTGATCGACCGCCGAGAACGGCTCGTCCAGCAGCAGCAAACGCGGCTGGCGCGCCAGCGCCCGCGCCACCGCCACGCGCTGCTGCTGCCCGCCGGAGAGGTTGGCGGGCCGGCGTTGCATCTGCTGCGGCGTCAGGCGCACGTGCTCCAGCCAGCGCGCCGCCTCGGCGCGGCGCTGGCTGCGCGGCCGGTGCAGCAGCGCCAGCGCCACGTTGTCCAGCGCGCTCAGGTGCGGCATCAGCGCGTAGTTCTGGAACACCAGCCCGACGTGGCGCCGTTGCGGCGGCACGAACACCCCGGCCTGCGTGTCCACCCAGACCTCGTCGCCGACGCGGATGACGCCGCGCTGTGGGCGCATCAACCCGGCCAGGCAGCGCAGCAGCGAGGTCTTGCCCGCGCCGGACGGCCCCACCAGCGCCAGCAGTTCGCCGGGCTGGCACTGCACCGCGCCGTGCAGCGGCATCGGCTCGTGCTGGTCGATCTCGACGTGCAAGGCACCGCTCATGACCGGGCCCTCAACGCTTCGCGGTGCGCGCCGCGGCGAAGAACGACGCCGCCACCGCCACCAGCGACAGCACCAGCAGCAGCAGCGCCATGCGGTCGGCCGCCTGCAGGTCGAACGCCTGCACGCGGTCGTAGATGCTGATGGCGATCGTCTTGGTCTCGCCGGGGATGTTGCCGCCGACCATCAGCACGACGCCGAACTCCCCCAGCGTGTGCACGAAGGTCAGCACCGAGGCCGACAGGATCCCCGGCCAGGCCAGCGGCAGCTCCACGCGCCACAGCGTCTGCCAGCGCGACAGGCCGTGCACCGCGGCGGCCTCCGTCAGGTTGGCCGGGATGGCCTCGAAGGCGCGCTGGATCGGCTGCACCATGAACGGCACGTTGAACACCACCGAGGCGATCAGCAGCCCCAGGAAGTTGAACGTCAGCCGGATGTCGAAGTGCTCCAGCATCCAGGCGCCCAGCGGCGACGCGGCACCGAGCGAGACCAGCAGGTAGTAGCCCAGCACCGTCGGCGGCAGCACCAGCGGCAGCACCACCGCCGCCTCCACCAGCGACTTGCCGACGAAGCTGGCGCGAGCCAGCCAGCGCCCCATCCACAGGCCCAGCGGCAGCAGCACCAGCAGGGTCGCCGCCGCCAGCTCCAGCGACAGGATCAGCGCCTGCCAGTCCATCGCGGCGTCACCGCTGCGGCATCGCGAAGCCGTAGCGCACCATGATGGCCTGCGCCTGCGGCGTGGCCAGGAAGTCGTAGAACTGCCGCGCAGCCGGCGGCGCGTCCTTCATCAGCACCATGCGCTGCGCCAGCGGCCTGTGCCACGATTCCGGGATCAGCGCGAAGTCGCCCAGCGCCGCGACCTGCGGCGCCTTGGCCAGCGACAACGCGATGATGCCGCCCTCGGTGGAGCCGGAGGTGGCGAACTGCGCCGTCTGCGCGATGTTCTCGCCGTAGACCAGCCTGGGCTCGATCGCCTCCCACAGGCCGGCGTGCTGCAGCGCCTCCTTGGCGCGCTTGCCGTACGGGGCGTGGTCCGGCGCGGCGATGGCGAACTTGCGTAGCCGCCCGTCCTTCAGCGCCGCGGCCAGATCCTTCAGCTCGCCGTCGGCCTTCAGGCGCGAGCCCTTCGGCACCATGATGCCGATGCGCCCGAAGGCGTAGAGTCGGCCGCGGTCCAGCGTCTTGCCGGCGTCGGCCAGCTTGAAGACGAAGTCCTCGTCGGCCGACATGAAGAGGTGAAACGGCGCCCCCTGCAGGATTTGCGAGTAGAAGTTGCCGGACGAGCCGAACACCAGCCGCAGCTTCTGCCCGGTGCGCTGCTCGAACAGCTTGGCGACCTCCTCCACCGCGAACTTGAGGTCGGCGGCGGCGGCCACGGTGGGCGGGGCAGCCGGGGTGGATTGGGCCAGCGCGGTGCTTTGCCAGCCGATGGTGGCCAGCGACAGCGCGGCGACGGTGATCCAGCGGCGAAGGGGGGATGGCATGGGGGCTCCTTCGGTCAGCGGCTGCGCCGCACGCGCAGGATCTCGTCCAGGATCAGGCCGATGGCGCCAATGGTGATCGCGGTGTCGGCCAGGTTGAAGGACGGAAAGTGCCCGCCGGGGAACAGCGGGGTCAGCCAGCGGAAGTGGAAGTCCAGCATGTCCACCACATAGCCGTGGACCATGCGGTCGATGACGTTGCCGAGCGCGCCGCCGAGCAGGCAGGACAGGGAAAAGGCAAACAGCCGCTGGCCGGCGTGGGCGCGCAGCATCCAGACGATGAAGATGGCCGCCCCGACCCCGATGGCCATGAAAAACCAGCGCTGCCAGCCCCCGGCGTTGGCCAGGAACGAAAAGGCCGCCCCCGTGTTGTGCACCCGCACGAGGTTGAAGAACGACGTTACCGGCGTGGCGTCGCCCAGCCGGTAAAAGACCAGGATCAGCCCTTTGCTGATCTGGTCCAGCAGCAGGATCAGGAACGCCAACCCCAGCCAGGTCAGCATGCCTTTGGACGAGGCCTTGGCCATGGGGCGGCGCGGGCGTCAGGCCGCGTGCCGGGCTTCGCCGGCGCCGTGCAGGTTGCTGGTGCAACGCCCGCACAGGTGGGGGTGGGCCGCGTCGTGGCCGACGTCGGCGCGCCAGTGCCAGCAGCGCGCGCACTTGGCGTGCGGCGACGGCGTCACCTGCACCGCCAGGGCGGCCCCGGCCTGCAGGGTCAGTGCCGACACCAAAAAGACGAACTTCGCATCCTCGCCCAGCGTGGCCAGCAGCGCATGGTCCTCGGGCGGGAGGGTCAGCGTCACCTCGGCCTGCAGCGAGGGGCCGATGCGTCCGGCGCTGCGTTCGTCCTCGATGGCCTTGTTGACCGCATCGCGCACCGCCAGGATGCGCGCCCACTTGGCCAGCAGCGCCTCGTCGGGCGTGGGCAGCGGCAAGTAGGTCTCCGTGAAGATGGAGGGCGAGCCGTTGACCGGGGTGCCGACCAGCGCCCACGCTTCTTCCGCGGTGAACGACAGGAAGGGCGCGATCCAGCGCAGCATGGCATGTGTGATCTGGTGCAGCGCGGTCTGGGCGCTGCGCCGCGCGAGGCTCTTGGGGGCGGTGGTGTACAGGCGGTCCTTGAGCACGTCCAGATAGAACGCCCCCAGATCCTCGGAGCAAAACACCTGCACCTTGGCCACGACGGGGTGGAATTCGTAGACGTGGTAGTGCGCCAGGATCTCGGCCTGCAATTGCGCGGTGCGCGCCAGCGCCCAGCGGTCGATTTCCAGCATCTGCTCCGTGGGCACCGCATCGGCCTGCGGGTCGAAGTCGCTGATGTTGGCGAGCAGAAAGCGCAGGGTGTTGCGCATGCGCCGGTAGGCGTCCACCACGCGCGCCAGGATCTTGTCGTCGATGCCCAGGTCGCCGGAGTAGTCGGTCGCCGCCACCCACAGGCGGATGATCTCGGCACCGAGCTTGCCGCTGATTTCCTGCGGGGCGACGACGTTGCCCAGCGATTTGCTCATCTTGCGGCCTTGGCCGTCCACCGTGAAGCCGTGGGTCAGCAGGCCGCGGTACGGCGCGCGGCCGTACATGGCGCAGGCCGTCAGCAGCGAGGAGTGGAACCAGCCGCGGTGCTGGTCGTGGCCTTCCAGGTACAGGTCGGCTTCCGGGCCGCTGTCGTGGCCGGCACCGGCGTGGCTGCCCTTGAGCACCGTCGTGTGCGTGGTGCCGGAGTCGAACCAGACCTCCAGGATGTCGTTGCTCTTGCTCCAGCGGGACGGGTCGCCGCCGTCGCGAATGCGCTGCAGGATGTCGGCGGGGGTGAGCTTGCTCCACGCCTCGATGCCGCCTTGTTCCACCACCTCGGCGGCCAGGTCGATGATCTCGGGCGTGCGCGGGTGCGGCTCGCCGCTGTCCACCTCCAGCAGGAAGGGCAGGGGCACGCCCCAGCTGCGCTGGCGGCTGATGCACCAGTCGGGCCGGTTGGCGATCATGTCGCGCAGCCGTGCGCGGCCGTTTTCCGGGTAGAACTGGGTGTGCTCGATGGCCTCCAGCGCCATCTCGCGCAGGGTGCGCGGCGCTGGGTCAGTCGCGAAGATGCCGCGCGTGGCCGCCGTGGGCGCATCCATGCGCACGAACCACTGGGCCGCGGCGCGGTAGATCACCGGCGTCTTGTGGCGCCAGCAGTGCGGATAGCTGTGCGTGATGGTCTGGGTGGCGAACAGGCGACCCGCCTCGCGCAGCGTATCGATGATCGCCGGGGCCGCCTTCCAGATGGACTGTCCGCCAAAGAGGGGCAGCTCCGGCGCATACACGCCGTTGCCCTGCACGGGGTTCAGAATGTCGGCCAGCGCCAGCCCGTGCGCCACGCAGGAGTTGAAGTCCTCCACACCGTAGGCAGGCGCGGAGTGGACGATGCCCGTGCCGTCGTCGGCGGTGGCATAGTCGGCCAGATAGACGGGGGCGAGCCGGTCGTAGCCCGGGTGCACATGGGCCAGCGGGTGGTGGAAGTTCAGCTTTTCCAGCGCGCGGCCGGGCACGGTGGCCAGCACCGCCCCCTCCAGGCCGTAGCGCTGCAGGCAGGACTCGACCAGCGCCTCGGCCAGCACCAGCAGGCCGCGCGGCGTGTCCACCAGGGCGTAGAGCAGCTCGGGGTTGAGGTTGAGCGCCTGGTTGGCCGGAATGGTCCACGCGGTGGTGGTCCAGATGACGGCGAAGATGGGTCGCCCCTGCAGACCGGCGGGGCTGGCGTGCGGCAGCCCGCTGTCGCGGAAGAAAGCCTGCAGCAGCTTGTCCGGCTCCGCGCACAGAAAGCCGACGTCCAGCGTTTGGCTCTGCTTGTCGGCGTATTCGATTTCGAACTCCGCCAGCGACGAGCCGCAGTCGAAGCACCAGTACACGGGTTTGAGCCCGCGGTACACGAAGCCCCGCTCCATCACGCGCTTGAAGGCGCGGATCTCCTCGGCCTCGTTGCGAAAGTCCATGGTGCGGTAGGGCCGCTCCCAGTCACCCAGCACGCCCAGGCGTTTGAAATCGGCGCGCTGCTGGTCGATCTGCTCGGTGGCAAAGGCGCGCGCCTTGGCCTGCATCTCGTCGCGGCTCAGGCCCCGGCCGTGCAGTTTCTCGATCGCGTTTTCGATCGGCAGGCCGTGGCAGTCCCAGCCGGGGATGTACTGCGCGTCGAAGCCCGCGAGCTGGCGGGCCTTGACGATCATGTCCTTGAGAATCTTGTTGACCGCGTGGCCGATGTGGATCTTGCCGTTGGCATACGGCGGACCGTCGTGCAGGATGAACTTGGGCGCGCCGCGGCGCGCCTCGCGCAGACGGCGGTAAATGCCCTGGGCCTCCCATTGGCGCACCCAGTCCGGCTCGCGCTGCGGCAGGTTGCCGCGCATGGGGAAAGGGGTGTCCGGCAGATTGAGCGTGTGGCCGTAGTCGGGGGCCGGGGCGGAGTCGCGGCGGTCGGTCATGATGGGCGGGCGGGCGTGGGGCCGTGCGCGGCAAACCAGGCGCGGGCATCGGCGCAATCCTGTGCGATGCCGGCGGTCAGGGCATCCAGGCTGTCGTACCGGCGTTCGTCGTGCAGCTTGTGCAGCAGTTCGACGCGGATGATTCTACCGTAGGCCTCTCCCGGCACCGGGGCGTGCGCCAGGGCGGCGCGCACCCGCTCGGGCCAGTCCAGACAGTGGGTTTCCAGCAGCACGCGGCCGCCGTTGACGTCGTTGGGATCCAGCGAGGGGCGCACGCCCAGGTTGGCCACGCCGGGCAGGGGGGCGGCGTCGGGCGCCGGATCCAGCCCATACACCTGCACGACGAAAATGCCGCTGGCGGCCGGCTTCCAGTGGTCGAAGCGCAGGTTGAGGGTGCGAAAGCCGTCCCCGTGACCGGAGGCCGACTCGCCGAGGGCGCGGCCCAGCTTGCGCCCGTGCACCACGTGCCCGCTGATGGCGTAGGGGCGCCCCAGCAGCGCGGCGGCGCGGGCCATGTCGCCGGCGGTGAGCGCCTCGCGCACGGCCGAGCTGGACACGCGCAGCCCGTGCACCTCGTAGCTCATCATGCGCGCGACGTCGAAACCCCGGGCCTCGCCCGCCGCATCGAGCAGCGCGTAGTCGCCGCGGCGCTGCGCGCCGAACCGAAAGTCGTCGCCCACCAGCACATACCGCGCCCCCAGGGCGCCGACCAGCACCTCGTCCACGAACGCATCGGCCGACAGCCCGGCCAGCGCGTCGTCGAACGGCAGGATCACGCATTCGTCGATCCCGCAGCGGCGCAGCTCGGCCAGCTTGTCGCGCAGCGTGGCGATGCGCGCGGGCGCCAGTTCCGGACGGCGGTGGCGGGCGGCGAAAAAATCCCGCGGATGCGGCTCGAAGGTGACGGCGCACGATGGCACGCCGCGGTGCCGCGCCTCGTTGATGAGCAGCGCCAGCATCGCCTGGTGACCGCGGTGCACCCCGTCGAAGTTGCCGATGGTCAGCGCCCGCGACACGGCGGGGCGCTGGCGCAGGTTGTGCAGGCCGTAGGTGATCTTCATGTGGTGGGCGGGCGGCTGTCACGCGAACGTCGCCAAAGCGCGTTACTATGACACAGCCATGAGGGTGCTGAAGCTGACCGGGCAAGGCCTGCCGCAGGCGTGGTTGACGCTGGAGGAGGCCGTGCTGCACTACGCCGCCGGCGATGTGCGCTGGGTGGCGGGGGCGCACATCGCCACGTTTCGCGGCGGGCACAACGCGCGCACCGGCCAGCAGTCGGTGGTGGCGGTGCACTCCATCATCGGCACCCGGGGCCAGACGGCGATCAACCCGTTCGACATCGTGCCGTCGCTGTCCAACGCCAAGCTGTTCGCCCGCGACCGGCACCTGTGCGCGTATTGTGGGGACCGCTTCGACGACGCCCTGCTGACGCGCGAGCACATCCGGCCGCTCGCGCAGGGCGGGCGTGACCACTGGATGAATGTGGTGACCGCCTGCCGCGCCTGCAACCACCGCAAGGGCAACCGCACGCCCGAGCAGGCGCACATGCCGCTGCTGTACGCGCCGTACATGCCGAGCCTGTGGGAGGACTTCATCCTGCGCAACCGCCGCATCCTGGCGGACCAGATGGAGTTTCTGATGGCGCATCTGCCGCGGCATTCCCGCCTGCACGCCTGACCGCACGGCGCAAGGCGCGCCCGCCCAGGTTGGGCCGGGTCTGCGCTGCTGCACGCCAGCGCCCATGGCGCGGAAAAGCCGGTTACGATGGCTCCACCGCGTCGCCCCGATCATCCCCTTCCGTCGCGTAGGAGTCCTCCATGCCGGACGCCCGTGCCACCGCTGCCGCAGACGCCCACCGCTGGCGCTTCTTCCGCGCCGGCGGCGTGGAGCAGGTGCGGCTGGACCATGCCGCCGACCTGTGGGCCCTGGCGGAGCTGGACCCCAAGCTGTGGGCGGCGCTGGCCTGCCCCACCGCAGGGCTGGCCATTGCGCCGCAGACGCTGGCCGCGCTCGACAGCGACAGCGACGGCCGCGTGCGGCTGCCCGAGGTGCGTGACGCCGTGCGCTGGGTGTGCCAGCGGCTGCGCGATCCGGCGCTCATCTTCGCGCCCGGCGATGCCTTGCCGCTGGCGGCACTGACCGACGACGAAGAGGGGGTGGCGCTGCAGGCCGCCGCGCGCGAACTGCTGGTGCGCGCGGGCCGCCCGGGCGCCGAGGCGCTGCAGGCGTCGGACATGGCGGACCTGGCGCAGGTCTTCCCCCCGGCGTTGCCGAACGGCGACGGGGTCGTGCCGGCCGATCTGGCCCGTGCGGAGGACGCGGGCCTGGCGGACTGGGTGGAGCGGATCGCCGCCGCACGCGGGGCGACGCCCGACCGCAGCGGCCAGCCCGGCATCGACGCCGAGGCGCTGGCCGCGTGCGAGGCCGACGTGGCCGCGGTGCTGGCGTGGCAGGCAGCCCGGCCGCCCGGCGACGCGCAGGCGATGGCCGCGGCGCTGCACGCGGTGGATGCCGTGGCGGCCAAGGTGGAGGATCACTTCACCCGCTGTCGGCTGGCCGCGTTCGACCCCCGGGCCGCGGCCGCCCTCGATTGGACGCCCGATCAGGTGCAGGCCCTGGCCGATCAGGCGCTCAGCCCGGATCGGCCCGAACTCGCCGCCTTGCCGTTGGCCCATGTGCAGCCGTCGGCCGTGCTGCCGCTGCGCGACGGCATCAACCCCGCCTGGGCGGCGGCCATCGCCGCGCTGCGCGAGCAGGCCGTCGCCCCGTTGCTGGGCGAGCGCGACACCCTGGAGGCCGACGACTGGGCACGGTTGCGCGAGCGCCTGGGTGCCTGGCGCGCGTGGGCGGCGGCACGCCCGGACACGCCGGTTGCCGATTGGGATGCCGATACCCTGGCCCAGTGGCGCACCGCCGATGTGCCCGCGCGGCTGCGGGCCCTGATGGCGCGTGATCGCGAGGCCGCCGCGCTGGCGGATCGTCTGGATGCGCTGCAGCGCCTGCTGCTGTGGCGCCGCGATCTGGGCGTCCTGTTGCGCAACGTCGTCAACTTTGCGGACTTTTACGGTGGCACGCAGCCGGCCGCCTTCCAGGCCGGCACGCTGTTCATCGACCAGCGCGAATGCCAGCTGTGTCTGCCCGTGGCCGATGCGGCCGCACATGCGCAGCTCGCCGCCTACAGCGGGCTGTATCTGCTGTACTGCCACTGCGAGCGCGCCGGCGAGCCGCCGATGACCATCGTCGCCGCCCTGACCGCCGGCGATGCGCCGGACTTCATGGTCCCGGGGCGCAACGGGGTGTTCGTCGATCGCCAGGGGCGGGACTGGAGCGCGCGCGTCGTGCGCGTGGTGGAAAACCCGATCAGCGTGCGCGAGGCCTTCTGGGCCCCCTACAAACGGATCGCGCGGCTGATCGGCGAGCAGGTGCGCAAATTCGCCGCGGCCCGCGAGCAGGCGGTGCAGGCCCAGGCGGCAGAGCGGGTGGGGGCGGGCGCCGAGGCCGTGCAACAGCCCGCGGCCAAGCCTGCCGGACAGCAGGCGTTCGACATCGCGCGCTTTGCGGGAATCTTCGCCGCGATCGGTCTGGCGCTCGGGGCGATCGGCACGGCGCTCGCCGCCGTGGTCACGGGCTTCCTGCAACTGGCTTGGTGGCAGATGCCGCTCGTGGTGCTGGGGTTGATGGTGCTGATCTCGGGGCCGTCGGTGCTGCTGGCGTGGCTCAAGCTGCGGCAGCGCAACATCGGTCCCCTTCTGGACGCCAACGGCTGGGCCGTGAATATTCGCGCCCGCATCAGCATCCCCTTTGGCGTGCGGCTGACCGCGCTGGCGACGCTGCCCCCCGGGGCCCAGCGCGGCGGGGCGGATCCGGATGCCGACGCGCCGTCGCCCTGGCGCTGGCTGGTGCCGCTGCTGGCGGCGTTGGCCGTGGCCGTGTGGGGGTGGCGCGCCGGCTGGTGGGGGGGGTGAAGCCCTAGCGCCGCAGCATCCAGCGCAGCAGCCGCGCGCTGAAGGCACCGTAGGGCGGCCGCACCCAGCGGTCGAAGACCGCGCCCACCAGCGGGTGCTGCAGGTACACCCCTTTCAGGTGCGAGAACCGGTCGAACCCATGCCGGCCATGGTAGGCCCCCATGCCGCTGGGCCCGATGCCGCCAAACGGCAGACCGTGCTGGGGCTGGTGCAGCATGCAGTCGTTGACCGCGGCCATGGCCGACTCCACGCCGCCGTCGTAGGGAACGATGGGCGGCAGCGGGCCAAAAATTTCCTCGCGCATCAGCGCACAGTCGGCCGGTGGGTCCAGCACGGCGACCGGCCCCATGCAGCGCGTGCCGGTGGGCCCGGCATCCCGGGCGCACCAGTGTGGCACCGCCCGCCGCGGCTTCTTCCGCCAGCCGTTGCATGCGTGCCCAGGCGGCGGTGGAAATCAGCGCGGTGTAGTCCGGGTCGGCCTCGCCCAGCGGCCAACGCCGCCGCACACTCTGGCGCAGGGCGGCCACGAAGTCGGCCTGCCGCGCACGTGGCACCAGACAATAGTCCGGCGCGATGCAGGTTTGCCCGGCGTTCCAGCCCTTGGCGGTGGCGATGCGGTCGGCCGCTTGCGCCAGATCGGCGCCCGGGCCCACGATGGCCGGGGATTTGCCGCCCAGCTCCAGCGTCACGGGGGTGAGCTGCGCGGCAGCGGCTTGCATCACCAGCCGCCCGACGCCCATGGGGCAGGGCGCTCAGGCCGCCACGCCGGCCTCGTCCGTCATGCGGGCGGCGACTTCGCCCAGGTGGTGCAGCGTGTCGCCAAAGGTCAGCTCCAGCTGCGTCAGCGTCTTGAAGCAGTGGCTGACGACGTACTCGTCCGTGACGCCAATGCCGCCGTGCAGTTGCACCGCCTGCTGGCCCACGAAGCGCATCGATCGCCCGAGCTGCACCTTGGCCCGTGCCAGCGCCTGGCGGCGTAGCGGGGCGGGCTCGCCGAGCTTGAGCGTGGCGTAGTAGCTCATGCTGCGGGCCAGCTCCAGTTCCATCTTCATGTCGGCTGCGCGGTGGCGCAGCGCCTGGAAGCTGCCGATCGGCACGCCAAACTGCTTGCGCGTGTTCAGGTACTCCAGCGTCAGCGCCAGGGTGCGGTCCATCACGCCCACGGCTTGCGCGCAGGCCAGCGCAATGCCCACGTCCACGGCCCAGGCCAGCGCGGTGTCGCCGTCGCGGCTGACCAGCCGGGCCGGCGCACCGTCCAGCACCAGATCCGCGGCCCGACTGCCGTCCTGGGTGGCGTAGCCGGTGGCGGCGGCGCCGGGGGCGCCCCGTTCCACACAAAACAGCGCCAGCGCGCCATCCAGCCGCGCGGGCACCAGCCAGGCATCGGCGCGGTCCCCGGCCGGCACCACATGCTTGGTGCCCGCCAGCCGCCAGCCCGCCCCGTCGGCCGTGGCGGTGGTGGTGCAGTGGTCCAGCCGGTGCCGGCCCCGCCGCTCCGTGTGCGCCAGCACCATCCGGTCGCCCGCAGCCAGGCGCGGCAGCCAGTCGGCCTGCAGCGCGGCGTCGGCATGGCGCTGCAGCACGGCGGCGGCCAGCAGCGTCTGCGCCAGCGGCTCCATCACCAGGCCGTGGCCCAGCGCTTCCATGACGACCATGGCCTCCACCGGGCCCAGGCCCAGCCCCCCGTGCGCCTCGGGCACGGTCAGTCCGGTCAGGCCCAGATCGGTCAGCTCGCGCCAGACATCGGCGTCGAAGCCCCCCGCCGCGACGATGCGGCGACGGCGCTCGAAGTCATAGCCTTTGTCGGCCCAGCGTTGCACGGCATCGCGCAGCTGGATTTGCTCGTCGGTGAAATCGAAATCCATGACGGTCTCCAGGATCGGGGATCAGCCCAGCAGCGTCTGGGCGACGATGTTGCGCTGCACCTCGTTGCTGCCGCCGTAGATGGTGGTCTTACGCATGTTGAAGTAGCGCGGCGCCAGGGGGGCCAGCGTGGGGTCACCCCCCAGGGCGGCGGCCGTGGCGTGCCCCTCCAGCGCGTGCTCCAGGTAGGGCAGGGCCATCGGGCCGGCGACCAGCATCATCAGTTCGGTGGTGCGCTGCTGGATCTCGCTGCCGCGGATCTTGAGCAACGCGGCGATGTCCAGCGCGGGCTTGCCGCTCTTTTCCGCCGCGAGCACGCGCAGCACCAGCATTTCCAGCGCGACGATGTCCACCTCCAGCAGCGCGATCTGGTCGCGCAGGCGCGGATCGTCCCACACGCCCTCGGTCTGCGCCAGGCGCTTGAGGCGCTTGAGCTCGCGCTTGGCGCGGTTGACGTCGGCGATGTTGGCGCGTTCGTGCGACAGCAGGTACTTGGCGTAGGTCCAGCCCTTGTTTTCCTCGCCGATCAGGTTGTCGGCCGGCACGCGCACGTTGTCGAACCAGACTTCGTTGACCTCGTACTCACCGTCCAGCAGCCGGATGGGCCGCACGGTGATGCCGGGCGACTTCATGTCGATGAGCAGGAAGCTGATGCCTGTCTGTGGCTTGCCCTCGGTGCTGGTGCGCACCAGACAGAAAATCCAGTCCGCGTGCTGGCCCAGCGTGGTCCAGGTCTTTTGCCCGTTGACGATGTAGTGGTCGCCGTCGCGCTCGGCACGGGTGCGCAGGCTGGCCAGGTCCGAACCCGAGCCCGGCTCGCTGTAGCCCTGGCACCACCAGACCTCGCCGCTGGCGATGCCGGGCAGAAAGCGCCGGTGCTGCTCCGGCGTGCCGAACGCCATGATGACGGGCGCCACCATCACCGGGCCGAACGGCAGGATCGGGGGGGCGCCCGCTTCGGCCAGGGCCTCGTCGAACAAGTGCTGCTGCACCGGTGTCCAGCCCGGCCCGCCGAAGGACACGGGCCAGCGGTAGGCCAGCCAGCCCTGGCGGCCCAGGATGCGTGCCCACCCCTGAATGTCGTCCTTGCTCAGGCGCAGGCCCGCGTGCACCTTGGCGGCCAGCTCGGGGGCCAGGTGCGCCGCGATCCAGGCCCGCACCTCGTCGCGAAAGGCCAGTTCCTCGGGCGTGAATGCCAGATCCATGCATCGTCTCCTCGTCGGTCGAAGCCCTGTTTATGCACGGTCGTTCGGTTTTGCGCTGTCGGGGGCGCGACAGCGCCAGCCGCTACACTGCCGGGCCATGAGCGCAGCCCCCCGACCGACCCCCCGCCCGCTGGTGATTCTGATCTCCGGCACCGGCAGCAACATGCAGGCCATCGTGCGCGCGGCGCAGGCGCAGCGCTGGCGCGAGCGCCATGGGGCGTTCGTCGCCGCCGTCATCAGCAACCGGCCCGACGCCAAAGGGCTGGCCTGGGCGGAAGGGGAGGGCCTGCCGACCGCGGTGGTGGACCACAAGGCCTACCCCAGCCGGGAGGCGTTCGACGCGGCGCTGGCCGAAGCGATCGCGCGCTTCGACCCGGACGGCCGGGCGCTCGTGGTGCTGGCCGGCTTCATGCGCATCCTCACGCCCGGCTTCGTCGAGCGCTTCGCCGGGCGGCTCCTCAACATCCACCCGTCGCTGCTGCCGGCCTTTCCGGGGCTGCACACGCACCGGCGCGCCATCGAGGCGGGCTGCCGCTTCGCCGGCGCCACCGTGCACCTGGTGACGGCGGAGCTGGACCACGGCCCGATCCTGGAGCAGGCGGTGGTGCCGATCCTGCCCGGTGACACGCCCGAGACGCTGGCCGCGCGCGTGCTGACGCAGGAGCACCTGATCTACCCGCGCGCCATCGAGCGCTGGCTGCGCGACGCTGGCGCCTGACGTCCATCGTCTGGCGCCGTCGGTCATCGCCGGGGCGCGCCGCATCCGGCACAGTGGGGCCCTGGTCTTTGTCCGCCCCTCTGGAGCCGTTCTCATGTCCGCCGTTGGCCGAATGTTTGCCCGCACCTGCGCCGCCGCCGCGTTGACCCTGCCGCTGTGCGCGGCAGCCGCCCCTGCCTCTGTGCCGCCCCTTGTCACCAGTTACCTCGACCTGCCCTACGGCCGCATCGCCTACGACGACACCGGCGGCCCTGGGCCGTTGGTGCTGGCCATCCCCGGCATGGGCGATCTGCGCAGCGAATACCGGGCGCTGCGGCCCTTGCTGTGGCGCGCCGGCTACCGCGTCGTCACCATGGACATCCGCGGCCATGGCGATTCGTCGGTGGTCTGGGGCGACTATTCGTCCCGCGCCGTCGGGCTCGATGCGCTCGAGCTGATCCGGCACCTGCAGGCCGGGCCGGCGGTGATCCTGGGCAACTCGTTTGCCGCCGGCTCGGCGCTGTGGGCCGCGCACGAGATGCCGGCGCAGGTGCGCGGCGTGGTGCTGCTGGGGCCGGTGGTGCGCGACGGCGAGCCGCCGTGGTGGGCGCGCGCGGCGGTGGCGGTTGGCTTCGCCGGCCCGTGGCGCACGGCTTTCTGGATGGCGTTTTGGGACAGCCTGTTCCCCCTGCGCAAGCCGGACGATCACGCCCAGGCGCGCGCCGCGCTGGCGGCCAACCTGCGCGAGCCGGGGCGCATGGCGGCGCTGCGCACGATGGTGGGCCTCTCCAAGGCCGACACCGAGGCGATCGTGGGACGTAGCCGGGTGCCCGCGCTGGTGGTGATGGGCACGCGCGACTCCGACTTCCCCGATCCGGTGGCCGAGGCGCGCTGGCTGGGCGAGCAGTTGGGCGCCGCGCCCGTCCTGGTGGAAGGCGCGGGCCACTATCCGCATCTGGAAGTGCCGGAGCAGGTCGCACCGGCGCTGCTGGCGTTTCTGGCCCGCACGGCCCCGCTGCGATGACCTCAGCGAGGATCCGTCGAGGCCGGGCCGTCGGTATTTGTCGCGGGCTGGGCGGCTCCCCGGCGCATCGCTTGCGGCGTGGTGCCCGTCCAGCGGCGAAAGGCACGGTGAAACGCGCTGGGCTCCGAAAACCCCAGCAGGTAGGCGACCTCGCCCAGCGCCAGCCGACCCTCGCCCACCCAGCGCAGGGCCAGCTCGTGCCGTACCGCGTCGAGCAGCGGGGCAAACCCCGTACCCTCGTCGCGCAGCCGCCGCTGCAGGCTGCGCTCGCTCAGGCCCAGCTGGCGGGCCACGGCGGGCAAGGTCGCGCGCTCGCCGTCCAGCCCCTGCAGCAAGGCACGCCGTACCCGGTCGGACCACGATGCGGCCGGGGAGCCGAGGCGCTCGAGCAGGCCGTCCGCATGGGCGGTCACGATGCGCGACAGCTCCGCATCGGCCGCGGGTACCGGGCGCCGCAGCACCGCCGCGTCCAGCACCTGGAACATGCCCGGGCGGATCGCCGCCGCCGCATGCAGCCCGAAGGCCACGTCGCCGCTGCGCCGCGCCGCTTCGTCCCACAGGCGGGTTTCCACCGCCAGGGGCATGCGCGCGTTCGGATCGTCCAGCCAGGCCGCCTCGAACCCCGCTGCGGCCATCAACCCATCGGCCGCCACCCCCCGCGCTGCGGCCGCGCCCACGATCATGGCGCCGATGCGGGCCGAGACTGAGATCGAAGCGGCGGCTATTGTGCCGGCAGCATACATGGCGCAGGATACCCAGGGTGTGCGACGAATCGTCGTGCCCATCCTACCCCTTCCAGGAGATGCCATCATGCCGGTCGGATCCGCTCCCGCGTCTGAAGTGGCGGTCGCTGCCCTCGACGTGCCGCCCCGCGCCCAGCCCTCGCTTTACCCGCCGCCGTTCGCCGCCCGCATGGCCGGCCGCATCAAGCGGGCGCTGGGCGACGTGTTCGGGCTCAGCCGCTTCGGTGTCAACCTCACCGAACTGGCGCCGGGTGCGGTCTCGTCGCTGCGCCACGGGCACAGCCAGCAGGACGAATTCGTCTACATCCTGCAAGGCCACCCCGTGCTGCGCACCGATGCCGGCGACACGCCGCTGGCCCCTGGCATGTGCGCCGGTTTTGCCGCCGGCTCGGGCGATGCGCACCAGCTCGTCAACCCGACCGCCGAAACGGTGGTCTACTTGGAGATCGGCGATCGAACCCCCGGCGACACGGTGCACTACCCCGACGATGACCTGCGGGCCGTGCGTGTCGATGGCCGCTGGGTCTTTACCCACAAGGACGGCCGGCCGTACTGACCTCGTGCAACGACCGCCCCAGCCACCCTGGAAGCCCCCCATGCCCACCATCATCCACCCCCGTGATTTCACCGCCGAGCGCGCCTGGGGCGCGCTCGACATCGCCCAGCTCGACGGCATCACCGTACGTCTGCACTGGACCGACGCGCCCTACCGCTGGCACGTCAACGATGGGGCGGAGGTGTTTACCGTGCTCGACGGCCGCGTCGAGATGCGCTGGCGCGAGGCCGGTGAGGAGCACCGCCGCCTGCTGGAGCCGGGCGACGTCTTCTTTGCCGAGGTCGGCTGCGAGCACGTGGCCCATCCGCAGGGGCCGGCGCGCATTCTGGTCGTGGAGCGGGCGGGGTCGGTGTGAGTGGCGGGGTGGTCAGCGCCAGGTGTACGCCACCGCCGCGCCCACGGCGACCAGCGCCACCACCGCCCAGCCGATGCGGTCGATGTGGCGGCGCAGCAGCGGCTCCATGCGCGCGCCGCCCCAGCGCATCAGCGCGGCCACCAGAAAGAAGCGCGCCCCCCGCCCGACGAGCGAGGCCAGCGCGAACGGCAGCAGCGGCATCGCCAGCGCCCCGGCGGCGATGGTGAACACCTTGTACGGAATCGGCGAGAAGCCGGCGATGAACACCGCCCAGGCGCCCCAGGCGTCGAACCACGCCACCGCCTGCTGGTAGGCCGGCCAGTAGCTGCTGCCGCGCAGCCACGGCTCGAGGGCCGCAAACGCCAGCCAGCCGATGAGATACCCGGCCAGCCCCCCCAGCACCGAGGTCCAGGTGGTCAGCCACGCCAGCGACCAGGCGCGCTGCGGCTGCGCCAGCGCCATCGGCGCCAGCATCACGTCCGGCGGCACCGGGAAGAACGACGACTCGGCAAAGCTCAGTGCCGCCAGGTAGCGCGGCGCGTGGCGGTGGCGCGCCCAGCGCAGGGCACGTTCGTACAGGGGGGCAAACAGGCGCATGGTGACGGCGGGTTGGGTGCGGTCAGGCGCTGTGGAACACCAGGCCAGCGTGCTCGCGCATCGCGTGGAAGCGGATCTTGGGCCAGTTGCCTTCCACCGCGCGCAGCGTGGCGGCGTGGTCGAGCAGAATGGCGGGCGCGTCCACGGCATCCCACGCCATGCGGTGGATGTTGGCGTCGATGAAGCGCTTGAGTTCCGCCTCGCCGCCGTTTTCCGGCGGGCAGGTCACCCAGCGCACCACGTGGTAGGGGCTGGCGGCGATGCGCGCCTTGACGCCGTATTCGGTCTCCAGCCGGTGCTGCACCACCTCGAACTGCAGCTGCCCCACCGCGCCGAGCAGCAGCACCGAGCCCGCCATCGGCCGGAAGACCTGGATCGCGCCTTCCTCGCCGAGCTGCTGCAGGCCGGCGCGCAGCTGCTTGGTGCGCAGCGGGTCGGCCACCTCGACGCTGCGGATGATCTCCGGCGCGAAGAACGGCAGCCCGGTGAACTGCAGCGCCTCGCCCTCGGTGAGCGTGTCGCCCAGCTGCAGCAGCCCGTGGTTCGGGATGCCGATGATGTCGCCGGCGTAGGCCTCCTCCAGCAGCTCGCGCCGCTGCGACAGGAACGACACCACCGTGTTGGGCTTGAACTCCTTGCCGGTGCGGGTGATGCGCAGCTTCATGCCGCGCTCGAAGCGGCCGCTGGCCACGCGCACGAAGGCCACGCGGTCGCGGTGCGCAGGGTCCATGTTGGCCTGGATCTTGAACACCACGCCGCTGAACTTGGGCTCGGTCGGCGCCACCTCGCGCTGCAGCGCGGGCTTCGGCCCCGGCGGCGGCGCCAGATCGACCAGCGCGTCCAGCACCTCCTTGACGCCGAAGTTGTTGATCGCCGAGCCGAAGAACATCGGCGTCTGCGTGCCGGCCAGAAACGCCGCGTGCTCGAACGGCGGGGTGGCGCCTTCCACCAGCTCCAGCTCCTCCTGCGCCTGTTGCCACTCGGCGCCGAAGCGCTGCGCGATGGCGGGATTGTCGCGGCCGGCCAGGATCTCCTCGTCGCCGCCGCGGCGGTCCTCGCCGGGGGCGAAGACGCGCATCTGCTCGGCGCGGCGGTCCCACACGCCGTGGAACAGCTTGCCCATGCCGACCGGCCAGGTGAACGGCACCACCGTCATGCCCAGCTCGCGCTCGATCTCGTCCAGCAGATCCAGCGGTGCCTTGACCTCGCGGTCCATCTTGTTGATGAAGGTCAGGATCGGCGTGTTGCGCGCGCGGCAGACCTGCAGCAGCCGCCGCGTCTGCGGCTCCACGCCGTTGCCGGCGTCGATCACCATCAGCGCCGCGTCCACGGCGGTGAGCACGCGGTAGGTGTCCTCGCTGAAATCCTGGTGGCCCGGCGTGTCCAGCAGGTTGATCACGCAGTCGCGGTACTCCATCTGCATCACGGAGCTGGCCACCGAGATGCCGCGCTGCTTCTCGATCTCCATCCAGTCGCTGGTGGCGTGGCGCGCGGCCTTGCGCGCCTTGACGCTGCCGGCGATGTGGATGGCGCCCGAAAACAGCAGCAGCTTTTCGGTCAGCGTGGTCTTGCCCGCGTCGGGGTGCGAGATGATGGCGAAGGTGCGCCGGCGGCGCACCTCGGAGGCGAGGTCTGGCATGGGGCGCCATTATCCCGCAGCCCCGGCGCCCCCCATGCCCGCGCCCCGTACCCCGTGCCCGCGGGCCGTCGGCGACAATCGCCCCATGTCCCGCTCCCCCCGTCCGTCAGCACGCCGTTCCGCCGCCGTGGCGCCCCTGGCCTTGGCCGCCCGGCTGTTGCAGGAGACGCTGCGCTTCCAGCAGCCGCCCGATGCGCTGCTCGCCGACGCCTTTCGCGGCCCGCAGCGGGTCGGCCCGCGCCTGCGCCAAGCGGTGGGCGATGCCCTTTACGCCGCGCTGCGCGATTTGCCCCGCTGGCATGCCTTGACCACGGCCTTGCAGGGGCAGGGCAGTGCGCCGCTGGATGTGGCGCGCTGCCGGATCCAACCCGGCTGGTGCGACAGCGTCATCCGGCTGGCCTGGCCGGATGCGGCCCTGCCGGCGTTGGCCGAGGCCGATGCGTCCGCCGCCGCCGAAGTCGGCGACTGGCAGGCGCGCGCTCGCGCGGTGCACCTGACGCCCGTCCCCGACACGGTACGCCTGGGCCTGCCCGATTGGCTGATCGAGCGCCTGCGCAGCGCCGTCGGGCCCGAGATCGACGCCCTGGCCGCGGCTCTGCGCCGGCCCGCCCCGTTGGACCTGCGTGTCAATGCGCTGCGGGCCAAGCGCCCTGCCGTGTTGGCGGAACTGCAAGCGGCGGGCTTGCCTGCCGAAGCCACGCCGCATGCGCCGTGGGGCATCCGCTTACCCGCCCGCGTGCCCCTGCAGGGGCTGGAGGCCTACGCCCGTGGTGCCATCGAAGTCCAGGACGAAGGCTCGCAACTCATCGCGGCGCTGGTTGGTGCCCGTCGTGGCGAAACCGTGGCCGACTTCTGCGCCGGTGGCGGCGGCAAAACCCTGGCCCTGGGGGCGGATATGCGCGACACCGGCCGCCTGTACGCCTTCGACACCGTGGCCCGCCGCCTGGACGCCCTGCCGGCCCGCGCCCGGCGCGCCGGGCTGACCCAGGTGCACCCCATGGCCATCGCGCACGAACGCGACGAGCGTCTGCAGCGCCTGGCCGGCAAGATCGACCGCGTGCTGGTGGACGCGCCCTGCAGCGGGCTGGGCACCCTGCGGCGCCATCCGGAGCTGATGTGGCGCCACACCCCCGCCACCGTCGCCGAGCTGGCTGCCCTGCAGCAGCGCATTCTGGCCGCCGCGGCGGCACTCGTTCGCCCCGGCGGTCGCCTGGTCTACGCCACCTGCAGCCTGTTGGTGGAGGAAAACGAGGCCGTGGCCGACGCCTTCACCACCGCTCTGCGCGGCGACTTCGTGCGTTTGGATGCCCAGGCGCCGCTGGCCGATGCCCGCGTGGACGACCCGGCGTCAGTGGTGGAAGACGGCGCCCTGCGCCTGTGGCCGCACCGCCATGGCACGGACGGCTTTTTTGCCGTCGCGTGGCAGCGGCGTGGTTGAAGGGGGCGCCTGGGCGGACTTATACAGAAACAGAAGATTGCCGTCAGACCTTTAAAGGTCTATATTCTGTCTCATCCATCACGACAAAACCGCCATGCGCTACTCATCTCAAGTCAAGCCCATCAGCTACCTGAAGGCCAACGCCGCCGAGGTGCTCACCCGGCTTGCCGAACAGCGCGAGCCCCTGGTCATCACTCAGAACGGTGAAGCCAAGGCCGTGCTGCAGGACGTGGCGTCCTTCGAGGAAACGCAGGAGACGTTGGTCCTGTTGAAGATCCTGGCGCTGGGGCAGCAGGACGTGGAGGCCGGTCGCGTCAAGCCGGTCGCCGATGTCGTGGCGCGCCTGCGCGCAAAACGGGCCACGGCCTGATGGTCGGCAGGCCGACGCGCTACGTTGTCCTGCTGACCGAGGGTGCAGAGCAGGACGTGGAGGCGCTCTACGACCACATCGCCGAGTTCGACAGTGTGGCCAACGCCAACCACGTTCTCGACCGCTTGATGGAGGTCGTGGACGGGCTCGCCCAGTTTCCTGAGCGCGGCAGCTATCCCCAGGAACTCGTTGCGCTGGGCATCAAGGACTACCGCCAGACGGCATTCAAGCCTTACCGGGTGATCTATCGCGTCCTGGGCAGCCGGGTCGTGATCTACCTGATCGTCGATGGTCGCCGGGACATGCAGGCGGTGCTGGCGCGCCGATTGCTGGGCGTTTGAGCCTGGCTTTGCTCTGCTAATACGGTTGGTACGGGTGGCGGGACTCGAACCCGCACGGCCTGACGGCCTCAGGATTTTAAGTCCTGTATGTCTACCGGTTCCATCACACCCGCATACCGGTTGCGGGTGACGATTCTATCGGGGGTCCGGCCCTCGGCTCGCCCGGGGCTCAAGCGGCCGCGGTGCCTTCGAAGCGGCGAATGCGCCCCAGGGCATCGGCCAAAGTCGCGCGTGCCACGGCCATGTCGTGATCGGCTTGCAGCCCCATCCAAAACTCCGCGCTGTTGCCGAAGAACGCTGCCAGTCGCAGTGCCGTATCCGCCGTGATCGTGCGGCGTTCCCGCACGATGTCGTTGATGCGGGTGGCGGGCACCCCCAGTGCCAGCGCCAGCGCGTGGGGCGTCAGCCCCAGCGGGATGAGAAACTCCTCCCGCAGCACCTCGCCAGGATGGATGGGCCGCATGCCCGGCGCCACAGTGTCCATGGTATCTGCCCCTTTCAGTGATAGTCCACGATCTCGACGTCGTAGGCGTCGCCATCGACGAAGCGGAAACACACCCGCCACTGGTCATAGATGCGGATGCTGTGCAGCCCGTTGCGGTCGCCGTGCAAGGCTTCGAGTCGGTTGTTGGGCGGAATGCGCAGATCATCCAACCGGGCGGAGCGGTGCACCATCGCCAGCTTACGCTCCGCCACGGCTCGGATGTTCACGAAGCGCGGCACGGACCGCCCGGCGAAAAGCGCTTCGGTGTCGCGGCAGCGGAACGACCGGATCATGTCGATGAGTTTACCATTGAGCGGTAAACGCCAAGCGTTAACATACCGGTCTGCTTCTTTCGCCCGCTGGCCGGGTGGTACTTTTCTGCGCTTGCCTCCAGACCCCCGCCGTACAATCGCAGCTTTGACCCAGCGGTGGCGACCATGAGCCAAGACAACCCTCCGTTCGAGATCCACGTGCATGGCGACATCCGCCTGCGTGATGACGTGGACTACACCCATATCCAGGAGGCGCTGCGGCCGTTGTGGAAGTATGTCGGCGCGCGCTCGCTGATCGATGCCGCAGCCAGTTCCTACGAAGAAGAACCGGGCATCCGCTTCGACCCGCAGGAGCACGTCCTGCAGATGTGCTGGACCATCGAAGGCGACGACGATTTTCGGCTGGCCATCGAGGAGGCCTGCATGGGCCTCAACGAGATCGCGGCCACTGGCGCGGCGATCGAGG
The DNA here is from genome assembly GCF_001675355.1 of Tepidimonas fonticaldi. Taxonomy (NCBI): domain Bacteria; kingdom Pseudomonadati; phylum Pseudomonadota; class Betaproteobacteria; order Burkholderiales; genus Tepidimonas; species Tepidimonas fonticaldi. The sequence goes on from NZ_LZDH01000056.1 coordinate 147,311, forward strand.
TGTCGTTCTACGACCTCGATTTCGACGAGGAAGAGGCCCCGCCCGATGCCGAGGCGCGCGACGATTTTCTGATGTGCTTCGTCGGCCCGACGCCGGCGGCCATCATGCAGGTGCAGCGCGATCTGCTGGTGCAGGATGTCGTGCAGCTGATGGAGCGGCATTTCGACGCCTCCGAGCTGGGCGGCGTGGTCGAGGCCATCGACCGCCTGTTCTCCAGCCGCTTCGACGCCATGGTGAACTCGCTGCAGCTCGGCCGCCCTCCGCGCGGCGCAGGCCCCGGCGGCGGGCACGGTGGCCCGCGCAAGCCGCGGCACCTGCACTGATCGATCAGCCCGCCGTCACGGCGATGCCCTTGAACTCGCCGCTGGCTATGCGCTGGCGCCACTCGGCCGGGCCGCTTTGGTGCACGCTGTTGCCGGTGGCGTCCACGGCCACGGTCACTGGCATGTCCTGCACCTCGAACTCGTAGATGGCTTCCATGCCCAGGTCCTCGAAGCCCACCACGCGGGCCGCCTTGATGGCCTTGGCCACCAGATAGGCCGCGCCGCCCACGGCCATCAGGTAGGCGCTGCGGTTGTCGCGGATGGCCTCGATGGCCACCGGGCCGCGCTCGCTCTTGCCGATCATGGAAATCAGCCCGGTCTTCTCCAGCATCATGCGGGTGAACTTGTCCATGCGGGTGGCGGTGGTGGGGCCGGCGGGGCCGACCACCTCGTCGCGCACCGGGTCCACCGGGCCGACGTAGTAGATCACGCGGTTGGTGAAGTCCACCGGCAGCTTCTCGCCCTTGGCCAACATGTCGGCAATGCGCTTGTGCGCGGCGTCACGGCCGGTGAGCATCTTGCCGTTGAGCAGCAGCTTTTGCCCCGCCTTCCAGGACGCCACCTCCTCCTTGGTCAGGGTGTCCAGGTTGACACGGGTGGCGCTCTGGGTGTCGGGTGTCCAGGTCACGGCGGGCCAGTCTTCCAGCTTCGGGGGTTCCAGCTTGGCCGGGCCGCTGCCGTCCAGGTGGAAGTGCACATGGCGCGTGGCCGCGCAGTTGGGGATCATCGCCACCGGCAGGCTGGCCGCATGGGTGGGGTAGTCCAGGATCTTGACGTCCACCACGGTCGTCAGGCCCCCCAGCCCTTGCGCACCGATGCCCAACGCGTTGACCTTCTCGTACAACTCCAGCCGCAGCTCTTCCACGCGGGTGAGCGCGGCGCCGGAACGCTTCTTGTCGATCAACTCGTGGATGTCCACCGGCGCCATCAGCGATTCCTTGGCCAGCAGCATGGCCTTCTCCGGCGTGCCGCCGATGCCAATGCCCAGGATGCCCGGCGGGCACCAGCCCGCGCCCATGGTCGGCACGGTCTTGAGCACCCAGTCCACGATGGAGTCCGACGGGTTGAGCATGACCATCTTGGTCTTGTTCTCCGAGCCGCCACCCTTGGCGGCGCAGATGACCTCGATGCCATCGCCGGGCACGATCTCGTAGTGCACCACGGCCGGGGTGTTGTCCTTGGTGTTCTTGCGCGCGCCGGCCGGGTCCGCCAGCACCGAGGCGCGCAGCGGGTTGTCCGGATTCAGGTAGGCGCGGCGCACGCCTTCGTTGACCATGTCCTGCACGCTCATCGTGGCGTCGGGCCAGGTCACATTCATGCCCACCTTCAGGAACACGACCGCGATGCCGGTGTCCTGGCAGATCGGGCGGTGGCCCTCGGCGCTCAGGCGGCTGTTGGTCAGGATCTGGGCGATGGCGTCCTTGGCGGCCGGGCTTTGCTCGCGCTCGTAGGCTTTGCCCAGCGCCTGAATGTAGTCCAGCGGGTGGTAGAAGCTGATGTACTGGAAGGCGTCGGCGATGGACTGGATCAGGTCTTCCTGGCGGATGGCGGTCATGGTGGGTTCCCTTGACGTAACGGCAGCGCGCCGCGCCATCCCCGGCACGGCGCGACGGGGGCGGGCGTCAGTGGTCGTCGTCGCCCGGGTGGTGGATCAGCCTCTCGGTCAACGCGATGGCCAGCGCGCTCAGCAGGAATACCGCATGGATCACGGTCTGCCACAGCAGCACCTTGTCGGTGTAGTTGGCGGCGTTGATGAAGGTCTTGAGCAGGTGGATCGAGCTGATGCCGATGATGGCGGTGGCGAGCTTCACCTTCAGCACGCCGGCGTTGACGTGGTTGAGCCACTCCGGCTGGTCCGGGTGCCCTTCCAGCCGCAGGCGGCTCACGAAGGTTTCGTAACCGCCGACGATGACCATGATCAGCAGGTTGCTGATCATCACCACGTCGATCAGGGCCAGCACCACCAGCATGATGATGGTTTCGTTGAGGCCGTCCAGTTTGGCCGAGGTGACGTAGCCGATGCTCGTGACCAGCTTGTCCAGCGCAGCCGCGTTGCCAAACGCCGCCTCGATCAGGTGCACCAATTCCACCCAGAAGTGGTACACATACACCGCTTGCGCCACGATCAGGCCGATGTACAGTGGCAGCTGCAGCCAGCGGCTCGCGAAGATCAGTTTCGGCAGCGGCGGGATCGGCTTGTTTAGCTGGGTCATGAAGCGCTCGGTAACGGATCTGGCGCGCCAATTGTAGTGGCGGGGCCTGCCGTGCCGGCGGGCTGCGCCTTTGCGTAAGGGCCTCGTCAGAGACCCGCTGCACAGTTGCCGGCTGTCGTTGTCCCCATTCCAAACGTCCTGAGGAGACCCCCGACATGGCTGAATCGACCTCTGCCATCACTTCGATGCTGGTGGAAAACCGCGTTTTCGATCCCCATCCGTCGCTGGCGGCCCAGGCGCGCGTGTCCGGCATGGACGCCTACCGTGCCCTGTGTGCCGAGGCCGAGGCCGATTTCGAGGGCTTCTGGGCCCGCCGCGCGCGCGAGCTGCTGGTCTGGCACAAGCCGTTCACCCAGGTGCTGGACGAGTCCAACAAGCCGTTCTATCGGTGGTTTGCCGACGGTGAGTTGAACGCCTCGTACAACTGCCTGGACCGCCACATGGGCACCCCCGTCGAGAACAAGACGGCCATCGTCTTCGAGGCCGACGATGGGGCGGTCACCCGCGTCACCTACAAGGAACTGCTGGCGCGCGTCAGCCAGTTTGCCAACGCCCTCAAGAGCCTGGGCGTCAAGAAAGGCGACCGCGTCGTCATCTACATGCCCATGACCATCGAGGGCGTGGTGGCGATGCAGGCCTGCGCGCGCATCGGCGCCACGCACAGCGTGGTGTTCGGCGGCTTCTCGGCCAAGGCGCTGCAGGAGCGCATCCAGGACGCCGGCGCGGTGGCCGTCATCACCGCCAACTACCAGATGCGCGGCGGCAAGGAGCTGCCCCTGAAGGCCATCGTGGACGAAGGCATCGCCATGGGCGGGTGCGAGTCGGTGCGCCACGTCGTGGTCTTCCAGCGCACCGCCACCGCCTGCGCCATGGTCCCCGGCCGCGATGTGTGGATGCACGAGGCGCTGGCGGGTCAGCCCACCGAATGCGCCCCCGAGTGGGTGGGTGCCGAGCACCCGCTGTTCGTGCTCTACACCTCCGGCTCCACCGGCAAGCCCAAGGGCGTGCAGCACTCCACCGGCGGCTACCTGCTGTGGGCCAAGCAGACCATGCTGTGGACCTTCGACCTGAAGGACAGCGACGTCTTCTGGTGCACCGCCGACATCGGCTGGATCACCGGCCACACCTACGTCGCCTACGGGCCGCTGGCCGCCGGGGCCACGCAGATCGTCTTCGAGGGCGTGCCGACCTACCCCAACGCCGGGCGCTTCTGGCAGATGATCGAGCGCCACAAGGCCACCATCTTCTACACCGCGCCCACCGCCATCCGCTCGCTGATCAAGGCCAGCGACACCGACGAGAAGGTGCACCCGCGCAACTGGGATCTGTCGACGCTGCGCATCCTGGGTTCGGTCGGCGAGCCGATCAACCCCGAGGCGTGGATGTGGTACTACAAGCACGTCGGCGGCGAACGCTGCCCGATCGTCGACACCTTCTGGCAGACCGAGACGGGTGGCCACATGATCACGCCGCTGCCGGGCGCCACGCCGCTGGTGCCGGGCTCGTGCACGCTGCCGCTGCCCGGCATCTTCGCCGCCATCGTCGATGAGCAGGGCAACGACATGCCGAATGGCCAGGGCGGCATCCTCGTCGTCAAGAAGCCGTGGCCGTCGATGATCCGCACCATCTGGGGCGACCCGGAGCGCTTCAAGAAGAGCTACTTCCCCGAGGAGCTCAAGGGTTACTACCTGGCCGGCGACGGCGCCGTGCGCTCCGAGGATCGCGGCTACTTCCGCATCACCGGCCGCATCGACGACGTGCTCAACGTCAGCGGCCACCGCATGGGCACGATGGAGATCGAGTCGGCGCTGGTGGCCAAGACCGACCTCGTCGCCGAGGCCGCGGTGGTCGGCCGCCCGGACGACCTGACCGGCGAGGCCATCGTCGCCTTCGTCGTGCTCAAGCGCCCGCTGCCGCAGGGCGAGGAGGCCAAGCAGATCGCCAACGAGCTGCGCAACTGGGTGGCCAAGGAAATCGGCCCGATCGCCAAGCCCAAGGACATCCGCTTCGGCGAGAACCTGCCGAAGACCCGCTCCGGCAAGATCATGCGCCGCCTGCTGCGCGCGATCGCCAAGGGCGAGGCGATCACGCAGGACGTCTCCACGCTGGAGAACCCGCACATCCTGGAGCAGCTGGCCAAGACCAACTGACGCCGGCGCTGCGGCGGCCGCCGACGGGCGGCAAAACAAAAAGCCTCGCGATCCGCGAGGCTTTTTTGTGGCTGGCGAGCCACCGTCCACCGCCCGGCCGGGCCGGGCGGACCGGCGCATCACTTCAGGCTCAGCACCCAGGCCGCCAGCTTCTTGGCTTCGGCGTCGTTGACCTGCGGGTTGGCCGGCATCGGGATGGCGCCCCACACGCCCGAGCCACCCTTTTGGATCTTAGTGGCCAGCATGTCGGCGGCCTTGGCGTCGCCAGCGTACTTCTTGGCGATGTCCTTGTAGGCCGGGCCGACCAGCTTCTTGTCGACCGAGTGGCAGGCCATGCAGTTCTTGGCCTTGGCCAGGGCTTCGTCGGCCAGGGCCGGCGCGGAGACGACAGCGGTCGCGGCCAGGATGAGCAGAGCGCGTTTCATGGTGTCTTTCCCGTGAAGGTTGAGGAAGGAGCGGCAGACGGAAGGCATTCTAGCGGGACGCCCGTCGGGCACAATCCGTCTTTACAGCTTGTTGCAAACGATACGTCCGCGGGCGATTCCTGGGGTTACACAGGGATTTCGCCGCTCGGTTCCAGGAGTGCGGCCATGGGCTTTCTCGTGCTGGGCGTGGTCTTGCTGATTCTCAAGTGGGCGGCCATCGGCCCGGTGGCGCAGTGGTCATGGACCTGGGTGCTCGCGCCGTTTGCCCTGGCCGCGCTGTGGTGGTGGTGGGCGGATTGGTCGGGCTACACCAAGCGCCGCGCGATGCGCCGCGACGAGGCCCGCAAGGCGGCCCGCCTCGAGAAAGCCCGCGCCAGCTTGCGGCCCCCGAAGTCCCGTCCCTGATGATCCACCCCGTGTGTCGCCGGCCGGCGGCTGCGCTGGCACAATGACGCGGTAGACCCGAGCGGCGGTTGCCCGCGCAGCCGCCATCCCCTGATCCCATCCCCCATCGATCCATGCCCACCTACCGCTCCCGCACCACCACGCAAGGCCGCAACATGGCCGGCGCGCGCGCCCTGTGGCGCGCCACCGGCATGAAGGACGGCGACTTCGACAAGCCCATCATCGCCGTGGCCAACTCGTTCACGCAGTTCGTGCCCGGCCATGTGCACCTGAAGGATCTGGGTCAGTTGGTGGCGCGCGAGATCGAGGCCGCCGGCGGCGTGGCCAAGGAGTTCAACACCATCGCCGTCGACGACGGCATCGCGATGGGCCACGACGGCATGCTGTATTCGCTGCCCAGCCGCGAGCTGATCGCCGACAGCGTGGAATACATGGTCAATGCGCACTGCGCCGACGCGCTGGTGTGCATCTCTAATTGCGACAAGATCACGCCGGGCATGCTGATGGCGGCGATGCGCCTCAACATCCCGACCGTATTCGTCTCCGGCGGGCCGATGGAGGCCGGCAAGGTGCGCCTGGCGGTGCCGGGCGAGCAGACCGTGCAGATCAAGAAGCTCGACCTGGTCGACGCGATGGTGATGGCTGCCGATACCCAGGTGGACGACGCCACCGTGGCGGAGGTGGAGCGCTCGGCCTGCCCGACCTGCGGCTCGTGCTCCGGCATGTTCACCGCCAACTCGATGAACTGCCTGACCGAGGCGCTGGGCCTGTCGCTGCCGGGCAACGGCACGGTGCTGGCCACGCACGCCGACCGCGAGCAGCTGTTCCGCCGCGCCGGCCGGCTGATCGTCGAGCTGGCGCGCCGCTACTACGAGCAGGACGACGCCTCGGTGCTGCCGCGCTCGATCGCCACCTTCGAGGCGTTCGAGAACGCGATGTCGCTCGACATCGCGATGGGCGGCTCCACCAACACCGTGCTGCACCTGCTGGCCACCGCGCGCGAGGCTGAGGTGAACTTCACCATGGCCGACATCGACCGCCTGTCGCGCCGCGTGCCGACGCTGTGCAAGGTGGCGCCCAACACCAACAAGTACCACATCGAGGACGTGCACCGCGCCGGCGGCATCATGGGCATCCTCGGCGAGCTGGCGCGCGCCGGTCTGCTGCACACCAACGCCCGCACCGTGCACAGCCCCACGCTGGCGGAGGCGCTGGCGCACTGGGACGTGATGGTCACCCAGTCGGAGGAGGTGCGCACCTTCTACCGTGCCGGCCCGGCCGGCATCCCGACGCAGCAGCCGTTCAGCCAGAGCACGCGCTGGCCGACGCTGGACCTGGACCGCCGCGAGGGCTGCATCCGCTCGGTGGAGCATGCCTACTCGCGCGACGGCGGGCTGGCGGTGCTGTACGGCAACCTGGCGCAGGACGGCTGCATCGTCAAGACCGCCGGCATCGACGAGAGCATGTTCGAGGTCGAGCAGCTGCGCTACACCACCAGCGTGCCGACCTCGGTGCTGCGCGTCTTCGAAGGGCCGGCGCGCGTGTTCGAGAGCCAGGACGCGGCGGTGGAGGGCATTCTGGGCGATCAGGTCCAGCCCGGCGACGTGGTCGTCATCCGCTATGAAGGCCCGCGCGGCGGCCCCGGCATGCAGGAGATGCTCTACCCGACCTCGTACCTGAAGTCCAAGGGCTTGGGCAAAGTCTGCGCGCTGCTGACCGACGGGCGCTTCTCTGGTGGCACCTCGGGGCTGTCGATCGGCCACGTCTCGCCGGAGGCGGCCGCCGGCGGCACGATCGGGCTGGTGCGCGACGGCGACCGCATCCGCATCGACGTCACGCGCCGCAGCATCGAGCTGCTGGTCAGCGACGAGGAACTGGCTGCGCGCCGCGCCGAGCAGGACCGCCTCGGCTGGAAGCCGGCCAAGCCGCGTGCGCGCAAGGTCTCGGCCGCGCTGCGCGCCTACGCGCATTGGGCCACGTCCGCCGATCGGGGTGCCGTGCGGGATTTGTCCGGCCTGGACGACTGACGCCCGGTCAGCCGCGCACGCGTCTGCGTGTCCAGGCGGCACGCAGCGCGACGGACAGCACCAGGACCTCTTCCTGCGTCAAATCCGGAAAATGCTCCCGCACCCGCAACGGAACGTGATGGGTGAGGGCATGGCCGGCAATGCCCTGGTGGGGATCCAGCAGCGGCCGGCACAGTTCGAACGCCTCTTCGAAGACTGCCCGCACCCGGTGGTAGCGGCGCTGGTCGTCGGTGCGGACTTCCATGGTGTCCCTCCTTCGTGCGGACATGTGTTCTGTCATCCGATCGTCACCATGATAACGGGCGGCCGTCGGCGGCCATCGCGTACCATCGGCGCATGTTGATGCATCCCCAATTCGACCCGGTGGCCATTCGCATCGGGCCGCTGGCCGTGCACTGGTACGGCCTGATGTATTTGGCCGGCTTCGCCATGTTCGTCTGGCTGGGGCGACGGCGCCTGCGGCACGAGCCCTACCGAACGCTCGGCTGGCAGCCGCGCGATGTGGAGGACATTTTGTTTTGGGGCGTGCTGGGGGTGATCCTGGGCGGGCGCCTGGGGTATGTGCTGTTTTACAAGCCGCTCACCTACCTGGCCGAGCCGTGGCGGGTGTTCGCCGTCTGGGAAGGGGGCATGAGCTTCCACGGCGGGCTGCTCGGCGTGCTGCTGGCGATGGCGTGGTGGGCCCGCCGCCAGCAGCGGCCGTGGCTGCAGGTCATGGACTTCGTCGCACCGTGCGTGCCCGTGGGGCTGGCGCTGGGCCGCATCGGCAACTTCATCAACGGCGAGCTGTGGGGCCGGCCGGCGCCGCCGGATCTGCCGTGGGCCATGGTATTCCCGGCCGCCGGCCCGCTGCCGCGCCATCCATCGCAGCTCTACCAGTTTGCGCTGGAGGGGTTGCTGCTGTTCGTGCTCCTGTGGGCGTTTGCGCGCCGGCCTCGCCGCGTCGGCGAGGTATCGGCCGCGTTCCTCACCGGCTACGGCGTGATGCGCTTTGCCGCCGAATACTTCCGTGAGCCCGATGCCCACTTGGGCCTGTTGTCGCTGGGCCTGAGCATGGGCCAGTGGCTGAGCCTTCCGATGGTCGTGGCGGGGGTGGCCCTGTGGCTGTGGGCGCGCCGCACGCCTGTTGCCCTCTGATGACCCCGACGATGGACACCGCATCCGTGACCAATCTGTACGCCGCGCTGCGCGCCGGCTTCCCCGCCGATCTGGACACCCCCGCGATCGAGACCGACGAGGGCCTCGTCTACACCTGGCGCGACCTGGAGCGCGGCAGCGCGATGATCGCCAACCTGCTCGCGGGGCTGGATCTGCCGCCCGCCTCCCGCGTGGTCGTGCAGGTGGACAAGTCGGTCGAGGCGCTGATGCTCTACCTGGGTACCCTGCGCGCGGGCCATGTCTATGTGCCGCTCAACACCGCCTATCCGGCGGCCGAGGTCGAGTACTTCATCGACGATGCCGAGCCCGCGGTCGTCGTCTGCGCCCCGCAGCGGTTTGGCTGGGTCAGCGCCCTGGTGTTTCGGCGCGGCGCGCGGGCGGTGTTCACACTCGGGGCCGATCGCAGCGGCACGCTGCTGGACCGCGCGGCGCACCAGCCGGACCAGCAGGTGCCCGCCGCGGTCGGGGCGCAGGCGCTGGCCTCCATCATTTACACCAGCGGCACCACCGGGCGCAGCAAGGGGGCGATGCTGACGCACGGCAACCTGCTCGCCAATGCCGAGGTGCTGCGCCGCTACTGGGACTGGCGCCCGGACGACGTGCTCATCCATGTGCTGCCCATCTTCCACGTGCACGGGCTGTTCGTCGCGGTGCACGGCGCCTTGCTCAACGGCAGCCCCATGCTGTGGGCGGCCAAGTTCGACCCGTGCACCGTGCTGAATTGGTTGCCGCGCGCCACCGTCTTCATGGGGGTGCCCACGCTCTACACCCGGCTGCTGGCCGAGTCGGAGCTGACCGCCGAGCGTTGCGCGCACATGCGGCTGTTCATCAGCGGCTCGGCGCCGCTGCTGATCGAGACCTTTCGCACCTGGCAGCAGCGCACCGGCCACACCATTCTGGAGCGCTACGGCATGAGCGAGACGATCATGCTCACCTCCAACCCCTGCACGCCCGACCCCCGCTACGGTGGGCAGGCCGAGCGCCGCGGCGGCACCGTGGGTTTTCCGCTGCCGGGGGTGGCGCTGCGCATCGTCGGCGATGGCGACCGGCCGTTGCCGACCGGCGAGGTGGGCGGTGTGCAGGTGCGCGGCCCCAGCGTGTTTCAGGGCTACTGGCGCATGCCCGACAAAACCCGCGCCGAGTTCACCGCCGACGGGTGGTTTCGCACCGGCGACGTCGGTGTCATCGACGAGCGCGGCTACCTGACGCTGGTCGGCCGCAGCAAGGATCTCATCATCAGCGGGGGCTACAACGTCTACCCGGCGGAGGTGGAGGGCGCGATCAACGAACTGCCCGGCGTGGCCGAAAGCGCCGTCGTGGGTGTGCCGCACCCCGATTTTGGCGAGGTGGGCGTGGCCCTGGTGATCGCGCAGCCCGGCCACCGTATCGATCCGGACGCCGTGCTGGCCACGCTGCGCACGCGCCTGGCCAACTACAAGGTGCCCAAACGCTGCGTGGTGGTGGACGAACTGCCGCGCAACGCCATGGGCAAGGTGCAAAAAAACCTTTTGCGCGAGCGCTACCGCGACAGCTTCGCCGCCTGAACGGCGGGCGGTGCTCGCTTCAGCGCAGCACCAGCACGGGGATGTGCGAGTGCGTCAGCACCTGCTGTGTCTCGCTGCCCAGCAGCAGCCGCTTGATGCCCCGCCGCCCGTGCGACGCCATCACGATCAGGTCGCATTTGTGGCGCTTGGCCGCGGCGATGATGGCCTCGGCGATCAGGTCGGATTTGACCGTGATCGGCTTGACCTTCACCTGCCGTGCCTGGGCCAGCGTCTTGACGGCGGCCACCGTCTGGCGCGCTTCGTCCTCCCACTGCTTTTCGATCTGCCGCACCTCGGGCGTGCCAAGCGCCACCCCCCCTTCGAAATATGTCTGCGGGTAGCGCGGCACGACGCGCAACGCGACGAGCTCCGCCCCCGTCAGGTCGGCCAGGGCGATGGCGTGCTCTACGGCACGGTCGGACAGCTTGGAGCCGTCGGTGGTTACCAGGATGCGCTGGTACATGCAGGGTCTCCTCTGAAAGCAATACGGCCGGCCTGCGGGGCCCGCCCGTAACTGCCTACCATCTTGGCACGGTAACACGCGCCCCGAGTCGGGGTTTGACCTAGGTCAAGCCTGTGTGCCGGTCGATCGGGTACCGTTCGGCAATGAGCGAAACAGCCCCGCCACCGCGAGCGGCTGCAGGGGCGTCCGTCCCTGCAGCGGGGGATGGCACGCCGTTGGCCGGGGTGTGGGGCGGCCACCGCGGGCCGCTGGAGGTGCACGACGACTTCCGCGTGCTGGACGACCCGCTGGAACAGCGCGACTTCACCGACACGCGTGAGGAGGGCGGCCGCACCGTCTGCGAATCGACGCTGGTGGTGCAGGGCATGTACTGCGCCGTCTGCGCCGACACGGTGGAGGCGGCGCTGGCCGGCCGCGGCGGCGTGCTGGAAGCGCAGGTGCACGCCGCCACGCGGCGCCTGACGCTGCGCTGGGACCCGGCGCGCACGCGCCTGTCGGAGCTGGCGGAGGCGGTCGGCCGCGTCGGCTACCGGCTGCTGCCGATGCAGCAGGCCTTTGCGGTCAGCGAGCGCACGCGCGAGACGCGCCGCGCGCTGTGGCGGCTGTTCGTCGCGGGCTTTTGCATGATGCAGGTGATGATGTACACGTGGCCCGAGTACGTCACCGAGCCGGGCCAGATCCCGGCCGACCTGCTGCAGCTGCTGCGCTGGGCGTCGTGGGTGCTGAGCCTGCCGGTGCTGCTGTTCGCCAGCGGGCCGTTCTTCGGCAGCGCCTGGCGCGACCTGCGTCAGGGGCGCATCGGCATGGACGTGCCGGTGTCGCTGGGCATCCTGATCACCTTCGTCGTCAGCACGCTGGCCACCTTCGATCCCACCGGGCCGTGGGGGCACGACATCTGGTACGACTCGCTGACGATGTTCGTGTTCTTCCTGCTCGGCGGGCGTTACTTGGAGTACAAGCTGCGCGATCGCACCGCCGGCGCCCTGGACGCGCTGATGAACCGCCTGCCGGAGGTGGTGCAGCGCGAGCGCGCCGACGGCGCGCTGGAGGCGGTGTCGCTCAAGCGCCTGCAGGCCGGCGACGTGGTGCACGTGCAGGCCGGGCAGGCGTTTCCGGGCGACGGCGAGGTGCTGTCGGAGGCCGCCACGGTGGACGAGGCGCTGCTGACCGGCGAATCGCACCCGGTGACGCGCCGCCGCGGCGAGGCGGTGGTGGCCGGCAGCCACAACCTTGGCGGCACGGTGCGCGTGCGGCTGCAGCGCGTCGGGCGCGAGACGCGCTTCGCGCAGATCGTCGCGTTGATGGAGCAGGCCAGCACCGACAAGCCGCGCCTGGCGCGGCTGGCCGACCGCGTCGCCGCGCCGTTCCTGGTGGCGGTGCTGCTGGCGGCAGGGCTGGCCGGGCTGTACTGGTGGCAGTTCGACCCCAGCCGGGCGCTGGCAGTGGCGGTGGCGGTGCTGATCGTCACCTGCCCGTGCGCGCTGTCGCTGGCCACGCCGGCGGCGATGCTGGCCGCGGCCGGCGGTCTGGCGCGCCGCGGCATTCTGACGCGGCGGCTGCAGGCGTTCGAGGCGCTGGCGGCGGTGGACACCGTCGTATTCGACAAGACCGGCACACTGACGCAGGACCGCGTGGTGGTGCGCGACGTGCTGACGTGCCCCGGCGTGACGCGCGCGCAGGCGCTGGCGGCGGCCTTGCCGCTGGCGCGCGCCTCGCTGCACCCGGTGTCGCGCGCGCTGGTGGCCGCCGCCGGCGAGGCGCCCGACGCCCCGGCGTGGGAAGTGCGCGAGACCCCCGGCCGGGGCCTGACGGCGCAGGGGCCGGACGGCCGGACGTGGCGGCTGGGCTCGGCGGCGCACTGCGGGTTGGACGAAGCGGCCCTGGTGGCCAGCGGGCGCACGCTGGCCGACGTGCCGTGCGCGTATCTGTGTGACGAGCGGGGGTGGCTGGCCACCTTCGTGCTCGACGAGGGCGTGCGCCCCGAGGCGCGCGAGGCGATCGAGCGGCTGCGCGCGCTCGGGCTGCAGGTGCGGCTGCTGTCGGGCGACCGGCTCGGCGCCGTGCAGCGCGTGGCGCGGCCGCTCGGCATCGAGCACGTCGTCGCCGGCGCCAGTCCCGAGGACAAGCTCGCCACGCTGCACCGCTGGCAGGCCGAGGGGCGGCGCGTGGCGATGGTCGGCGACGGCCTCAACGACGGCCCGGTGCTGGCAGCGGCCGACGTCTCGTTCGCGCTCGGCCACGGCGCGCCGCTGACGCAGACGCGCGCCGACTTGGTCGTGCAGAGCGGGCGGCTCACCGACATCGTGCGCACGGTGGAGATGGCGCGCGCGACGCTGCGCGTCGTGCGCCAGAATCTCGCCTGGGCGGCCGGCTACAACGCGCTGGCCGTGCCGCTGGCGGTGGCCGGCGTCATGCCGCCGTGGGCGGCGGGGCTGGGCATGGCGGCCAGCTCGCTGCTGGTCATCGGCAACGCGATGCGGCTGGGGCGGCGCGGCGCCCCGGTGGCCGACGGTGTACCGTCACCTGCCACAGCCCCTGCGCCGGCTTGATGGGCGCCTACCCCCCATGACTGGGAGAATCGAACGATGGAAATCCTCTACCTGCTGGTGCCCCTGTCGGTGGTGCTGGTGCTGCTGATCATCGGCCTGTTCTGGTGGGCGCTGCACTCGGGCCAATTCGACAACGTCGAGCGCGAAGGCGAGCGCATCCTGCGCCACGATTGACCTATGTCAAGGGCGCAGGGGGAGGGCTCCCGGATACTGCGCCTGGGTGATTTTCACAACAGGAGTGTTACCTATGTCTGCAACCACGGCGGCCCCCGCGACGGGGGTCTATAACGACAAGGTCGTGAGGCAGTTCGCCATCATGACCGTGGTGTGGGGCATCGTCGGCTTTCTGGTCGGCGTCATCATTGCCGCACAACTGGCCTGGCCGGAGCTCAACTTCGGCATCGAGTACCTCACGTACAGCCGGCTGCGCCCGCTGCACACCAGCGCGGTGATTTTTGCTTTCGGCGGCTCGGGCCTGTTCGCCACTGCCTATTACGTGGTGCAGCGTACCTGTCAGACGCAATTGTTTGCGCCGGCACTGGCCTCGTTCACGTTCTGGGGCTGGCAGGCCGTCATCGTGCTGGCGGCGATCACCTATCCGCTGGGCTACACCCAGAGCCGTGAATACGCCGAACTGATCTGGCCGATCGACATTCTGGTGGCCGTGGTGTGGGTGGCCTTCGCGATCGTGTTCTTCGGCACGGTGGGCACCCGCAAAGTGCGGCACATCTATGTGGCCAACTGGTTCTACGGCGCCTTCATCATCGCCGTGGCGATGCTGCACATCGTCAACAACATCCAGATCCCGACCAGCCTGACGCACTCGTACTCGGTGTACGCCGGTGTGCAGGACGCCATGGTGCAGTGGTGGTACGGCCACAACGCGGTGGGCTTCTTCCTGACCGCGGGCTTCCTGGGCATGATGTACTACTTCATCCCCAAGCAGGCCGAGCGACCGGTGTACTCCTACCGGCTGTCGATCGTGCACTTCTGGGCGCTGATCTTCACCTACATGTGGGCGGGTCCGCACCACCTGCACTACACCGCGCTGCCGGACTGGGCGCAGTCGCTGGGCATGGTGTTCTCGCTCATTCTGCTGGCGCCGAGCTGGGGCGGCATGATCAACGGCATCATGACGCTGTCGGGCGCCTGGCACAAGCTGCGTGACGACCCGATCCTGCGCTTCCTGATCGTGTCGCTGTCGTTCTACGGCATGTCCACGTTCGAAGGGCCGATGATGTCGATCAAGACCGTCAACGCCCTGAGCCACTACACCGACTGGACCATCGGCCACGTGCACTCCGGCGCGCTGGGCTGGGTCGGCTTGGTGACCATGGGCTCGCTGTACTACCTGATCCCGCGCCTGTTCGGCCAGAAGCAGATGTACAGCATCAAGGCCATCGAGCTGCACTTCTGGATTTCGACCATCGGCATCGTGCTCTACATCGCTGCGATGTGGATCGCCGGTGTGATGCAGGGCCTGATGTGGCGTGCGGTCAACCCGGACGGCTCGCTGACCTACACCTTCGTCGAGTCGGTCAAGGCCACTTATCCGTTCTACGTGATCCGTCTGCTGGGCGGCGTGCTGTACCTGGCCGGCATGTGCGTGATGGCGTGGAACGTCTGGAAGACCGCGGCCCAGGGCAAGGTTACCCCGGTGGCCATCCCTGCCCCCGCGCACGCCTGAGGAGGACACCATGGCCAACGCACAACACCAGCCGAGCGGTCACGAGCGCATCGAGACCAACAACTTCCTGATGATCGTCCTCATCACCCTGGTGGTGGCGGTGGGCGGTCTGGTCGAGATCGTGCCGCTGTTCTTCCAGCACTCCACGACCAAGCCGATCGAGGGCGTCAAGCCCTACCCGGCGCTGCAGCTGGCCGGGCGTGACATCTACATTCGCGAAGGCTGCTACGTCTGCCACTCGCAGATGGTGCGTCCGTTCCACGCCGAGACGCTGCGCTACGGCCCGTACTCGGTGGCCGGCGAGTTCGTCTACGACCACCCGTTCCAGTGGGGCTCCAAGCGCACCGGTCCGGACTTGGCGCGCGTGGGCGGCCGCTACTCCGACGAGTGGCACCGCATCCACCTGATCAACCCGCGCGACCTGGTGCCGGAGTCCAACATGCCCGCCTACCCGTGGCTGGAGCGCCGCCCCGTGGACGCCGACGCGCTGCCCGTCAAGATGCGCGCGCTGCGTCAACTGGGCGTGCCGTACACGGACGAAGAGATCACCAAGGCCACGGAAGAGGTCAAGGGCAAGACCGAGCTGGAGGCGCTCATCGCCTACCTGCAGGGTCTGGGGACCGCCCGCTCGTGGGACAAGCTGGCGCAGCCGGCCACCAAGACCGCCCAGTCCGCCGCGGGTCAAGCCGCAGCCGATGCGGCGCAGTGAGGGGGCGAGATCATGGATGTCAACGATCTGCGCGTCATCGTCACGGTGCTGAGCTTCGTGACCTTCATCGGCATCTGGGCCTGGGCCTGGTCCCGCAAGAACCGGGAGCGTTTCGAGGAAGCGGCCCAACTGCCCTTCCGCGACGAGTGAGGCCCGTCAGGAGAGAACCATCATGAGCGATTTCACCAGTGACTTCTGGCACCTCTTCGTAGCCGGCGTGACCCTGATCAGTATCCTGGCCTGCGCGTTTTTCCTGTGGGCCAGCGGCAAGACCAAGGTCACGCCCGCGGCGGACAACACCACCGGCCACGTGTGGGACGGCGACCTGCGGGAGATGAACAACCCCCTGCCGCGCTGGTGGGTGTATCTGTTCATCATCACCGTGGTGTTTGCCCTGGCCTACGGCCTGATGTACCCGATGTTCGGCAAGGTGCAGGGCCAACTGGGCTGGAGCTCCCAGGGCCAGTGGGAAGCCGAGCGGGCCAAGGCCCTGGCGGCGATCGAGCCCCTGTACGCCAAGTTCAAGGGCATGGATTCCAAGGATCTGGCAAAGGACCAGCAGGCCATGGCGGTCGGCGAGCGGCTGTACATGAACTACTGCGCCCAGTGCCACGGCTCGGACGCCCGCGGCAGCAAGGGCTTCCCCAACCTGACCGATGCCGACTGGCTGGGCGGTGACGGGCAGCCGGAGTACATCCACAAAACCATTGCCGAAGGCCGCCAGGGCATCATGCCCCCGATGGCGGCAGCGGTCGGCACGCCCGAGGATGTTCGCAACCTGGCGCACTATGTGCTGAGCCTGTCCGGTAGCCCGCACGACAGCGTGCGCGCCACGCAAGGGGCCGCCAAGTGGGGCGCCTGCGCGGCCTGCCACGGCGCGGACGGCAAGGGCATGCATGCCACCGGCGCGCCCAACCTGACCGACCAGATCTGGCTGCACGGTTGGGGTGAAGAGGCGATCATTAAAATGATCAACGAGGGCAAGACCAACGTCATGCCGGCGCAAAATGCCTTGCTGACCGATGCGCAAATCCATGTGCTGACGGGCTACGTCTGGAAGCTGTCGAATCCGAACTGATCCCGTCGCCGGGGGGCGGCGCCTGTGTGGCCCGCCTCCCGGTTTTTTTGATTCGTACCGAATACTGCCATGAGTACCAGCGCTGCCAACACGCCCCAAGGCCCGACCCCGTCGGATGAAGAGGTCGAGGTTTCCCTGTACGCGGCCCGCAAAAAGATCTATCCGCGGGCGGTGACGGGGTTGTTTACCAAGTGGCGCTGGGTCTTCGTGTGGTTGACCCAAATTGTTTTTTACGGATTGCCCTGGCTGGCCTGGAACGACCGGCAGGCCGTGCTGTTCGATCTGGAGGCGCGGCGTTTTTATATTTTTGGTCTGGTGCTGTACCCGCAGGATTTCATTTACCTGACGGGCATTCTGGTGGTATCGGCGCTGTTGCTGTTTTTGTTCACGGCGATCGCCGGGCGACTGTGGTGCGGCTACGCCTGCCCGCAGACGGTCTACACCGAAATTTATTTGTGGATGGAAAAGCTCTTCGAGGGCGACCGCTCGGCGCGCATGCGCCTGGATCAGCAGCCCTGGATCCTGAACAAGGTGGCCCGCAAGGGCGGCAAGCATCTGGCGTGGATCGTCTTTGGGCTGTGGACGGGCTTTACGTTCGCCGGCTATTTCACGCCGATTCGCGACCTGGGCGCGGCGTTTTTGGCCTGGAACCTGGGGCCGTGGCAAACCTTCTGGATCTTCTTCTACGGCTTTGCGACCTACGGCAATGCGGGCTTCATGCGCGAGCAGGTCTGCAAATACATGTGCCCGTATGCCCGCTTCCAGAGCGCGATGTTCGACAAGGACACGATGATCGTGACCTACGACGCCAAGCGCGGCGAGCCGCGCGGCGCGCGCAAGAGGTCGGCCGACCCCAAGGCGCTGGGCCTGGGCGACTGCATTGACTGCACGCTGTGCGTGCAGGTTTGCCCCACGGGCATCGACATTCGCAATGGCTTGCAATACGAGTGCATTAGCTGCGGAGCTTGCGTCGACGTGTGCGACCAGGTGATGGAAAAAATGGGCTATCCCAAAGGCCTGGTGAAATACTCCACGCAAAATGGCATGGAGCGTGGGTGGAGCCAGGCGCAAATGATTCGGCGCGTTTTCCGTCCGCGCGTTTTGATTTACAGCTCGATCCTGTTGGCCATTGTGGCGGCTTTGGGGGTTAGCTTGTGGTTGCGGGTGCCGCTGAAGGTCGATGTGATTCGCGACCGCGGGGCGCTCGCGCGCATGGTGGAGATGGGACGCATCGAAAACGTCTACCGCATCCAGTTCATGAACGCCTCGGAGCACGAGCGCGAGCTGGCCGTGACGGTGGAGGGGCTGCCGGGCATCGAGGTCACCTCCGAGCGCAGCGTGCATCTGCTGCCCACCGAGGTGCGCTCGGTCGCCGTGCGGGTGCAGGTGCCCCCAGGCTTGCAGGCCGGCTCGCATCCCATCACATTCGGCTTCCGCACGCCGGATGGCACGATCGATGTGCGGGAGAAGACCACCTTCGTGGTGCCCCGTTGACGCCAACCCCCGGGAAAACCCCCGGGGGGCTTCGAACCCAAGAGCGATACACCAAGGCCTACACTATGTCCACGATGACCGCCCCTACGCCCGCCCCGCCGTCCCCGGCACGCCCGTGGTACCGTGAACCGTATGTCTGGATGGTGATCGGGGGGCCGCTGGTCGTGGTGGTGGCGTCCCTGGTGACGGTCACGATCGCGGTGCGCAACGCGGATACGGTGCTGCCGCGCGAGGCCGCCCCGGCGCCCGCCGTCGTGGCGCCCGATCGGATGACCCCGGAAGAGCGGCTGCAGGCCGAAAAGGCCCTGCTGCCGGCCAACCAGGGCCGCAACCACGCCGTGTCGTCGGCATTGCCCAAAAAAGATTGAGGCCCCGCCGGGGCCACACCCGAGAGGAGTGCATGATGTTGGCCCAACGCGTGATGTGGATCGCCTGGCCCGCCTTCCTGATGGCGGCGGTGATGGAAATGGTGGTGTTCGCCTTCGTCGATCCCAGCGAGTTGCATTGGGCGGGGGAGTCGCTCGGGTGGTCGCGACAGACCGTCTATACCCTGGCCTTCTTTGTTTTCTGGGGCTTGACCATGGCGGCCGGCGCGCTCACGACGCTGTTGTCCTTGTCGCCGTGGGAGGTCAACCGCTGCCCGGTTCCGCCGGATCAGCGTCCCGCGGACTGTGTCCGGGGCGATGGGGCGGTGGCCAATCCCCGCCCGTCGTGCGACGACGGGCGCTGCGGCGGCTGCGCCTGAGCGGTCTGCATTCGATAGGACTGCGCTCGAGGGGACTGGCTGGCGCCGTCAGTCCCCGTCCGGGCTGGCGTGGTTGACGATGGCGCCCAGCGCGTCGGGGTCGAGGATGCGCACATAGCGCTGCTTGACCTCGATGATCCCGTCGTCCTGAAAGCGCGAGAAGGTGCGGCTGACCGTCTCCAGCTTCATGCCGAGGTAGCTGCCGATTTCCTCGCGGGTCATGCGCAGCACCATCTCGGATTTGGAAAACCCCCGCGCGTGCAGGCGCTGCACCAGATTCAGCAGGAAGGCCGCCAGCCGCTCCTCGGCGCGCATGCTGCCCAGCAGCAACATGACGCCCTGGTCGCGCACGATCTCGCGGCTCATGATGCGGTGCACATGGTGCTGCAGCGCGCTGAATTCGCGCGAGAGCTGCTCCAGCTTGTCGAACGGCAACACGCACACCTCGGCGTCCTCCAGCGCGATCGCGGAGCAGGAGTGCTTGTCCTGCACGATGCCGTCCAGGCCCAGGATCTCCCCCGCCATCTGAAAGCCCGTGACCTGGTCGCGCCCGTCCGCCGTCGTCACGCTGGTCTTGAAAAAGCCCGAGCGCACCGCGTAGAGCGAGGTGAACGCATCGCCCGCCGCGAACAGCGCCGCGCCGCGCCGCACGCGCCGCCGATTGGCGATCAGGTTGTCGAGCTGCTCCATCTCCCCGGGGTTGAGGCCGACGGGGATGCAGAGCTCGCGCAGATTGCAACTGGAGCAGGCGACTTTGATGCTGTGCAGATCCATGGGCGCTGTGGCGTTGCCGGCCCGCAGGCCGAAGGGGGACTGTCCAATGGGGGACTGCCAAATGCGACCGATGATAACAACCGGTCGGCGTGCCCGCAGCGTTTTGTCCCGGTGGGCGTTGCGGGCATCGGTGTGCAGTGGGTTTGACTCCCGTCAAGGGCCGCGGGGCCGTCCTGGGGCACATTACCCTCCCAATGGAGTCCATGCCCATGAAGCACGTCATCGATGAAGCCCTGCTGCGCCGGTTCGACATCCCCGGCCCGCGCTACACGTCCTACCCGACGGCGGACCGCTTCGTCGAGGCGTTCACCGAGCGCGATTACATCCAGGCGCTCGAGCAGCGCCGCGCCGGCTCGATGGCGCTGCCGCTGTCGGTCTATGTGCACATCCCGTTTTGCGAGTCGCTGTGCTACTACTGCGCCTGCAACAAGGTGATCACCAAGCACCACGGCAAGGCGGCGGAGTATCTGCGCTACCTCTCGCGCGAGCTGGAACTGCAGACCGACCACTTTGGCCGTGGTCACCGGGTCAGCCAGTTGCACCTGGGGGGCGGCACGCCCACCTTCCTGAGCGATGCCGAACTGGCCGACCTGATGGCCATGATCCGCCGCCACTTCGAGCTGGTGCCGGGGGGCGAGTACTCGATCGAAGTCGATCCCCGCACGGTGACGGCCGAGCGCCTGGCGCACCTGCACCAGCTGGGCTTCAACCGGCTGAGCTTTGGCGTGCAGGATTTCGATCCCACCGTGCAAAAGGCCGTGCATCGCATCCAGCCGGCGGAGCAGGTGTTTGCCCTGGTCGCCGCGGCGCGGGAGCTGGGCTTTGAGTCCATCAACGTCGATCTGATCTACGGCCTGCCCCAGCAGACGCCGGAGTCCTTCCGCCACACCCTGGAGCAGGTGGAGCGCCTGCGGCCGGACCGCATTGCGCTGTATGCCTACGCGCACCTGCCGGCGCGCTTCAAGCCGCAGCGGCGCATCGTCGTGGCCGAGTTGCCCAGCCCGGCCGACAAGCTGGCGATGCTGTCGCTGTCGCTGGACCACCTGAGCGCGGCGGGCTATGTGTATGTGGGCATGGACCACTTTGCCCTGCCCAACGACGCGCTGGCGGTGGCCAAGCGGCAGGGGCGGCTGCACCGCAACTTTCAGGGCTACAGCACCCAGCCCGACTGCGATCTGATCGCGCTGGGGGTGTCGGCCATCGGCCGCATCGGCGCCACCTACAGCCAGAACGCCAAGACGCTGGACGAGTACTACGACGCGCTGGACCAGGGGCGGCTGCCCATCGTGCGCGGACTGGCGCTGACACGCGAAGATCTGCTGCGCCGCAGCGTCATCATGGCCATCATGTGCCAGGGTTTGGTGGACTTCGAGTCCATCAACCTGGCGCATCTGGTGGATTTTCGTTCGCACTTTGCGCGGGAGCTGGAGCAGTTGCGCGCCCTGGAGCGCGACGGGCTGGTGCGCGTGGACGATGCGCACCTGGAGGTCACCGCGACGGGGTGGTATCTGGTGCGGGCGATTGCGATGGTGTTCGACCGCTACCTGCAGGTCGATCAGGACCGCGCGCGTTTCTCCAAGATCATCTGACCCCCCGTCCCGCCCCGTGACCGTGCGGGGCTGATAGCATGCGCCCATGCTCGCTTCCATGACGCTGTCGGCCCTGGTGATGGGCCTTGTGGGGGGGCCGCACTGCGTGGCCATGTGCGGGGCGGCGTGCGCCGGGATTGCCCGGGCCGCGGCGCCCCGGTCGCGTCAGGCGCTGTGGACGTGGCAACTGGGGCGCCTGGTGGGCTATTCGGTGCTCGGCGCGCTGGCCGGGGGTACGGTGCAGGGCATGGGGTGGCTGGGCCAGCAGACGGTGGTGCTGCGCCCGGTGTGGACCATGATGCACGTCGCCGCGCTGCTGCTGGGGCTGCTGCTGGTGGTGCAGGCCCGTCAGCCGGCCTTTCTGGACGGCTGGGCGCAGGCCGTCTGGCGCCGCGCCCGGCCCGTGATGAGCCGGCTGGGTGCCCGCGCTCCGGCGGTGCTGGGCGTGGGCTGGGCGCTGATGCCCTGCGGGCTGCTGTATTCGGCGCTGCTGGTGGCGTCGCTGTCCGCCTCGGCGCTGGAAGGCGCGGCGATCATGGCGGCTTTTGCCGTCGGGACCATGGTGTCGCTGGTCGCCGGGCCGTGGCTGCTGCTGCGGCTGGGCGATGCCCGATCGGGCGGGTGGGGTATACGCCTGGCTGGGCTGGCGCTGGCGGCCACGTCCGGCTGGGCGCTGTGGATGGGCATCACCCAGCCGACGGGTCTGTGGTGCGCGTGACGGGCGGTGTGGCCCGCGTGGGCCACGTCGCCACGATCAGGCCGAGCAGCGCGACCCCGAAGGCCAGCCACTGCAGCAGCGTCAGCCGCTCGCCCATGAACAGCACCCCGATGGTCGCGGCGCTGATGGGCAGCATCACGGTAAACACGCCGGCCCGCGCGGCGGAGACGTGGCGCAGCCCCGTCATCCACAGCCACACGGTCCAGACGCTGGCCGCCAGGCCGTAAAACACCAGCAGCGCCCACAGCGGCGCACCCATACGCCCCCAGTCGTAGTCCAGGGCGGCCCACAGGCCCAGCGGCGTCATCAGCGCCAGCCCCCACAGGTTGATGAGGGCTGCGATGCGCTTGGGGCCCATCTGGGCACTCAGGCGCTTGCCGATGACGACGTAGGCCGCCTCGCAGCAGACGGCAGCCAGCACCAGCAGGTTGCCCCACACCGCGAGCGGCAGCCCCATCCAGGTGGCGCTGGCGGCCGCTGCCGTGTGCGCGGCGGCCCCCTTGTCCAGCGAGAACAGCCCGATCCCCACCGCCGCCAGCCCGATGGCGGCCAGCGCCCGGCTGTCCAGCCGCTCGCGCAGGAAGAGGGCGGACTGCAGCGCCACCACGGCCGGGATGGCCGCCATGATCACCCCGGCCGCGCTGGCGGTGGTCAGGCTCACGCCATACAGCATGCAAATGGAAAACAAAAAATTGCCGAGCAGCCCCTGCAAAAACAGCAGCGCGTGCGTGCGGCGGCCGGGGGGCGCCTCGTGCGCGGGGCGGCGCACCCAGTGCGCCATGGCCGCGGCGCCGATCAAATAACGCAGCCACGCCAGCAAAAACACCGGCATGGCCGCGACCAGCGGTTTGGACAGGGCCACGTAGCTGCCCACCAGCGCCATGCTGGCGGCCAGGGCGCCGTAGGCCGTCCAGGGGGTGCGCGGGGGTGTCATCGGGGGTCGGGCACCAGGATGGTGGGGCGGGCCTCGGGCAGGGTATAGGGGTAGTCGCGGCTGTAGTGCAGGCCGCGGCTTTCCTTGCGCTGCTGGGCCGAGCGCACGATCAGGTCCGCCACCTGCACCAGATTGCGCAGCTCCAGCAAGTCGCTGCTGACGTGGAAGCGGGCGTAAAACTCCTGGATTTCGGCCTGCAGCAGCGCGATGCGGTGGGCCGCGCGCTCCAGCCGCTTGTCCGTGCGCACGATGCCCACATAGTCCCACATGAAGCGGCGCAGTTCGTCCCAGTTGTGGCTGATGACGACCTGCTCGTCTGCATCGATCACCCGGCTGTCGTCCCAGGGGCGTGCGGCGATGGGGGCGGGGCGGGGTTGGGCCACCATGTCGCGCACCGCCGCGCGCGCAAACACCATGCACTCCAGCAGCGAGTTGCTGGCCAGCCGGTTGGCGCCGTGCAGGCCGGTGTAGCTGGCCTCGCCCACGCAGTACAGGCCCGGCAGGTCGGTGCGCGCGCGCAGGTCGGTGACCACGCCGCCGCAGGTGTAGTGTGCCGCCGGCACCACGGGGATCGGCTCGCGCGTGATGTCGATGCCCAGCTCCGCGCAGCGCTTGAGGATGTTGGGGAAGTGCTCGTGCAAAAAGGCCGACGGCTGGTGCGAGATGTCCAGGTACACGCACGGGATGCCGTGCTTCTTCATCTCGAAGTCGATCGCGCGCGCGACGATGTCGCGCGGGGCGAGTTCGGCGCGCGGGTCGTGGTCCGGCATGAAGCGGCGGCTGCCCAGGTGCGGCGGCAGCTTCAGGATGCCGCCTTCGCCCCGCACGGCCTCGCTGATCAAAAAGCTCTTGGCCTTGGGGTGGTACAGGCAGGTCGGGTGGAACTGGATGAACTCCATGTTGGCCACCCGGCAGCCGGCGCGCCAAGCGGCGGCGATGCCGTCGCCGGTGGCGGTGTCGGGGTTGGAGGTGTAGAGGTATACCTTGCCCGCGCCACCCGTGCACAGCACGGTGTGCGGCGCCGCGAACACCTCCACCCGGTCGGTGGCCACGTCCAGCACATAGGCGCCCAGCACGCGCCGGGGCAGCTCGCGGCACTCGGCGTGGCGGTCGCTCAGGATCAGGTCCACCAGCGCGTGGGTTTCGAACACGTCGATATTGGCCGCCGCGCGCACCCGCTCGATCAGCGTTTGCTGCACGGCCGCGCCGGTGGCGTCGGCGGCGTGCACGATGCGGCGGTGGCTGTGTCCGCCCTCGCGCGTCAGGTGCAGGCCGTCGCCCTCGACGGTGAAAGGCGTGCCCAGCTCGCGCAGCCAGGCGATGGCCTCGGGCGCATGTTCGACGGTGAAGCGCGTCGCCTCGGGTTCGCACAGGCCGGCCCCGGCGACCATGGTGTCGTCGATGTGGTCCTGGAAGCTGTCGTCCTCCGCCAGCACCGCGGCGATGCCCCCCTGCGCCCAGCCGCTGGAGCCGTCGGTGATCGAGCGCTTGGTGACGATGGCGACCCGCCAGCTCGGCGGCAGCAGCAGCGC
The DNA here is from genome assembly GCF_001675355.1 of Tepidimonas fonticaldi. Classification (NCBI taxonomy): domain Bacteria; kingdom Pseudomonadati; phylum Pseudomonadota; class Betaproteobacteria; order Burkholderiales; genus Tepidimonas; species Tepidimonas fonticaldi. Next base: position 171,828 of record NZ_LZDH01000056.1, read on the forward strand.
GGTGGTCAGGCCGGCCAGGCCGCTGCCGATGATCAGCGCGTCGTAGACGTGGTGGGCCGGGGCGGCCGTGGGCGGGGATGGGTTCATGGCGATGGCGGGTCCGGTGCGGGGGGCTCAGGACGGCACGTAGGCGAGCCGGACGTAGATGGGGGCGTAGGCCTCGGCCTGGGTCAGCTCGATCAGGTGCTCCTTGGCCAGTTCGAGCATGGCGATGAAGGTGACGATGGCGACCGGCACGCCGCGCGCCGGATCGAACAGCTCGCCAAACTCCACGAAGCGGCGGCCTTGTAGGGTGCGCAGCACCAGGCTCATGTGCTCGCGCACGGACAGGGCCTCGCGCGTGATGGTGTGGCGCTGCACCAGGCGGGCGCGGCGCAGGATGTCGCGCCAGGCGGCGCGCAAATCATCTACCGACACGTCCGGCCAGCGCGGCGCCAGCGACTGCTCGATGTGCACCTGCGCGCGCCAGAAGTCCCGCCCCAGTTGGGGCAGCGCGTCCAGGCTGCGCGAGGCGAGCTTGATCTGCTCGTACTCCAGCAACCGGCGCACCAGCTCGGCGCGGGGGTCCTCCGGCTCGCTGCCGTCCGGCGTGGGCTTGGGCGGCAGCAGCATGCGCGACTTGATCTCGATCAGCATGGCCGCCATCAGCAGATACTCGGCCGCCAGCTCCAGGTTGTGCGCGCGCACCTGCTCCACGTAGCCGAGGTACTGGCGCGTGACCTCGGCCATCGGGATATCCAGGATGTTGAAGTTCTGCCGCCGGATCAGGTACAGCAGCAGGTCCAGCGGCCCCTCGAAGGCCTCGAGGAACACCTCCAGCGCATCCGGCGGGATGTACAGATCCTGCGGCAGCGCGAACAGCGGCTCGCCGTACAGGCGCGCGATGGCCACCTGATCGATGACCTCGGGCTGCGCGGTCACCGCCTCGGGCGCGGGGGGCAGCTCGGCCGGCGGGCCGCTCACTTCAGCGACGGCTCGGTCTGGTAGACGTAGGGTTTTTGCGGGACGCGCGCGCGCTGCGCCTCGCGCCAGAAGTCGCGGTCCTGCGGGCGGTCCCACAGCAGGGCGCGGCCGGCGCGCTGCTCGGCCTCCAGCGCGGGCTTGCTGCGCTTGAGCGATTCGATGAACTGGGTGGCGTCGGAGACGTAGTCGGGCAGACCAAGCGGGTTCATGGGCGTTCTCGTGGGCGTCGCGTCAGCCGGCGATTTTAGGCCGCCGGGGGCAGGGGCGACCAGCCGGCCAGCCGCGACAGAAAGCCGGTGCGGCGCATCAACGACAACGGCTGTTCGTGCAAATGGTCGATGACCAGACGGCCGCCGCGCCGCTCGATGGCGTCGTGCAGGCTGCTCAGCGCATCCAGCCCGGTGGTGTCCAGCAGCATCAGGTGCCGGGCGTCCAGGCGCACCTGCACGCCCGCATCGGCCGCTTCCACCGCCTGAATCAAAGCATCCAGTTTGGTGACGGCGCCAAAGAACAGCGAGCCGTACAGCTCCGCCTCGATGCGTTGTGGATCGGCCCGGTGCAGCGTGACGCGGAACAGGCTGCTTTGCCGTCGCACGAACAGCACCACCGCCAGCACCAGGCCCAGCTCCACCGCCACCGTGAGGTCGAAGATGACCGTCACGGCAAAGGTGCTCAGCAGCATCAGGCGGTAGTGGTGGCTGAAGTGCTTGAGGCGCGCAAACTCGCGCCACTCGCCCATGTTCCACGCCACGAACAGCAGAATGCCCGCCAGCACGGCCAGCGGCACATGGCGCGCCAGGGGTGCGGCCAGCAGCACGATGGCCGCCAGCGTCGCCGCGTGCACCATGCCCGCGACGCCGCTGGTGGCCCCGCCGCGGATGTTGGTGACCGTGCGCGCGATGGTGCCCGTGGCCGGCATGCCACCGATGAACGGCACCACCGCGTTGGCGATGCCCTGCGCCATCAGCTCCTGGTTGGGGTCGTGCTTGCGGCCGCCGTGCAACTGGTCGGCCACCCGCGCGCACAGCAGCGACTCGATGGCGCCCAGCAAGGCGATGGTCAGCGTCGGGGTGACGAGCTGGCGCACGGTTTGCCAGGACACGTCGGGCCACACCAGCGCGGGCAGCCCCTGCGGGATGCTGCCAAAGCGGCTGCCGATCGTGTCCACCGGCCACTGCAGCGCCCAGGCCAGCAGCGACAGGGTGACCAGGGCCACCACTGGCGCCGGCAGACGCGAGGTGGCGCGCAGCGCGCTGACGCCCTCCAGCGCGTCCAGCCGCTGGCGAAAGGCCGAATCCGTGGCCCACAGCCGCGGCCACACGAACAGCCCCAGCACGCACAGGCCCGCCAGCGCCACCGAGTACGGGTTGACCGTGGACAGCGCCCCACCCACCGTGTGCAGGATGCCGAAAAAATCCGCCGGCATCTTGGCCACTTGCAGCCCCAGCGCGTCGCGCAACTGCGACAGCCCAATGAGCACCGCGATGCCGTTGGTAAAGCCGATGACGACGCTGACCGGCACGAAGCGCACCAGCACCCCCAGGCGCAGCCAGCCCATGGCAAACAGCAGCAGCCCCGCGCAGAAGGTGGACACCAGCAGCCCGCCGACGCCGTGCCGCTCGACGATGCCATAGACGATGACGATGAAGGCGCCAGCCGGCCCGCCGATTTGCACCGATGTGCCACCGAACGCGGCGATGATGAAACCGGCGATGATCGCGGTCCACAGGCCGGCGGTGGGTTGCAGGCCGCTGGCGATGGCAAACGCCATGGCCAGCGGCAACGCGACGACGCCGACGGTCACGCCGGCGCCGATGTCGCGCATCAGGCGCGCCCGGTCGTAGGCGCGCAGGTCATCGAGCAGACGGGGACGAAACGGATGCAGAGCGCGCATCACCGCACGCGCATGCCCGGCTCAGCGCCGGCGTGCGGCTCCAGGATGAACAGCCCCGGGTGGGCCTGGCCGTCGGCGTGGCTGGCGGCGAGCACCATGCCTTCGCTGACGCCGAACTTCATCTTGCGCGGGGCCAGGTTGGCCACCAGCACCGTCAGCTTGCCGACCAGCTGATCCGGCGCGTAGGCCGAGGCGATGCCGGAGAAGACGTTGCGCGTGCGGCCCTCGCCGACGTCCAGCGTCAGGCGCAGCAGCTTGGTGGAGCCCTCCACCCGCTCGCAGGCGACGATGCGCGCGATGCGCAGGTCCACCTTGGCGAAGTCGTCGATCGTGATCGTCGGGGCGATGGGCTCGCCGCCGGGCAGCGGCGCGGTGTCTGCGGCGGCCGCGGCGGTGTCTGCGGCCGGCGGCTCGAACAGGGCGTCCAGCAGCTTGGGGTCGACGCGCTGCATCAGGTGCTCGTACGGGGCGATGGCGTGCCCGGCGCCGAGCGGGCGCGCGGCGTTGGCGAAGTCCAGCGGCGCGCAGCGCAGGAAGGCCTCCACCCGCTCGGCGGTGGCCGGCAGCACGGGCTTGAGCATCGCGGTAAGGATGCGGAACGCCTCGATGCAGGTGGTGCAGACGTCGTGCAGCCGCGCGGCGAGTTCCGGCTGCTTGGCCAGCTCCCACGGCTTGTTCTGGTCCACGTAGGCGTTGACGCGGTCGGCCAGCGCCATGATCTCGCGCACGGCCTTGCCGTACTCGCGCTCGGCCCAGAGTTCGGCCACCGCCGGCAGCGCGGTCTGCAGCGCATCCAGCAGCGCCTCGCCGTCCGGCGCGATGGCGCCCAGCCGCCCCTCGAAACGCTTGGCGATGAAGCCCGCCGCGCGCGAGGCGATGTTGACGTACTTGCCGATCAGGTCGCTGTTGACGCGGGCGACGAAGTCCTCCGGGTTGAAGTCCACGTCCTCCACGCGCGGGTTGAGCTTGGCGGCCAGGTAGTAGCGCAGCCACTCCGGGTTGAGGCCCAGGCGCAGGTAGCGCAGCGGGTCGATGCCGGTGCCGCGGCTCTTGCTCATCTTCTCGCCGCTGACGGTGATGAAGCCGTGCACGAACACCTGCGTCGGCGTCTTGCGGCCGGAGAAGTGCAGCATCGCCGGCCAGAACAGCGTGTGGAAGTAGGTGATGTCTTTGCCGATGAAGTGGATCTGCTCCACTGCCGGGTCGGCGATAAATTCGTCGAACGTCTGCGTCGTGCGCGACGGCGCGTGCCAGTGGTTGGCGGCCTGACCCTTGTCGAAGTGGTTCTTCAGGCTGGCGAGATACCCGATCGGCGCGTCCAGCCAGACGTAGAAGTACTTGCCCGGCGCGTCCGGAATCTCGATGCCGAAGTACGGCGCGTCGCGGCTGATGTCCCAGTCGCCCAGGCCCCCGCGGCCGTCCTCGTCCTTGGCGAACCATTCGCGGATCTTGTTGACCACCTCCGGCTGCAGGCGGCCGGGGGCGGAGGTCCACTCCTCCAGGAACTGCACGCAGCGCGGGTCCGACAGCCGGAAGAAGAAGTGCTCCGACTGGCGCAGCTCCGGCGTGGCGCCCGACAGCGCCGAGTAGGGGTTCCTCAGCTCCGTGGGGGTGTAGACGGCGCCACAGGCCTCGCACGAGTCGCCGTACTGGTCGGCCGCGCCGCAGCGCGGGCACTGGCCCTTGATGTAGCGGTCGGGCAGGAACATGCCCTTGACCGGGTCGTAGAACTGCTCAATGGTGCGCCGCTCGATCAGCCCGGCAGCCTTGAGCGCCCGGTAGATGGCCTGCGCGAGTTCGTGGTTTTCCGGCGCGTCGGTGCTGTGCCAGTTGTCGAAGCGGATGTGAAAGCCGTCCAGGTACGCCGCGCGGCCGGCGGCGATGTCGGCGACGAACTGCTGCGGCGTCTTGCCGGCCTTCTCCGCCGCGATCATGATCGGCGCGCCGTGCGCGTCGTCGGCGCCGACGAAGTGCACCTCGTGCCCGAGCAGCCGCTGCGTGCGCACCCACACGTCGGCCTGGATGTACTCCATGATGTGGCCGATGTGGAAGTGGCCGTTGGCGTAGGGCAGGGCGGTGGTGACGAAGAAACGGCGCGAGGGCATGGAGCGGTCCTGTAACGGTCCTGTAACGGCGGACAAGTCCGGGATTCTAATGAGGACACTGCGCGCGCAGGGGCAAGCGCCCCGTGTGCGAGCCGCTAGACTCGCGCCATCGGACATGGCCCCAACGCGGCCCCAGCGTGGCCCAACCTTCGGAGACTGCACCCCCATGAGCGTCAACCAACAAGCGCTGCTGCAAGCGCTGCAAGCCGTCGTCGATCCCAACACGGGCAAGGACTTCGTCACCACCCGTGCCCTGAAAAACCTGCAAATCGCCGGGGGCGACGTGGCCTTTGAGGTGGAGCTGGGCTACCCCGCCAAAAGCCAGCTGGCCGATCTGCGCCGCGCGCTGGTGACCGCCGCCCGCAGCGTGCCCGGGGTGGACAACGTGTCGGTGCAGATCAACACCCGCATCCTGGCGCACGCCGTGCAGCGCGGGGTGCAACTGCTGCCGCAGGTCAAAAACATCATCGCCGTCGCCTCGGGCAAGGGCGGGGTGGGCAAGAGCACGACGGCCGTCAACCTGGCGCTGGCCCTGGCGGCCGAGGGCGCGCGCGTGGGCGTGCTGGATGCCGACATCTACGGCCCCAGCCAGCCCATGATGATGGGCATCGAAGGCCGGCCCGAAAGCCTGGACGGCAAAACCATGGAGCCGCTGGAAAACTATGGCCTGCAGGTCATGTCCATCGGCTTTTTGGTGGACAAGGACGAGGCCATGATCTGGCGCGGCCCCATGGCCACGCAGGCGCTGGAACAACTGCTGCGCCAGACCAACTGGAAGGATCTGGACTACCTGGTGGTGGACATGCCCCCGGGGACCGGGGACATTCAACTGACCCTGTCGCAGCGCGTGCCCATCACCGGCGCGGTGATCGTGACCACGCCGCAGGACATTGCGCTGCTGGACGCGCGCAAGGGCATCACCATGTTCCAGAAGGTGGGGGTGCCCATCCTGGGCATCGTGGAAAACATGGCCGTGCACGTCTGCCCCCACTGCGGCCATGCGGAGCATATCTTTGGCGCCGACGGCGGCAAACGCATGGCGGCCGAGCTGGAGGTCGCCTACCTGGGCGCGCTGCCGCTGAACCGCAGCATCCGCGAACAAGCCGATGCCGGCCGCCCGACAGTCGTGGCAGACCCGGACGGCGAAATCGCCGCGCTGTACAAGGCCGTGGCGCGGCAGGTGGCCATTGCCGTGGCCGCGAAGGCGAAGGATTATTCGAGCAAGTTTCCGACGATCAGGGTCAGTCAGGGGACGTGAGGGAGGTCACGCGGGCCGGCCGCGGGCGGTTCAGCGCCGGCCGGGAACTGGGGCCAGCAGCCACCTGGCCCACGGCAGCTCGGGCCAGTCCGCACGTCCGGCGCCGAGGGCCGGCCAGTCCGTGATCGCGGCCTTGCACAGGCCGGGGTGGAACATCGCGCACAGCCGCTCCCCGTACCAGGCGGCCTTTTGCGCATCGCCGCGGAAGCCGTACGCCACCGCCGTGCGCCACAGCAGGCCCGGCAGCGGGTAATTCCGCGTGGTGCGCTCCAGGGCCGCCAGCTCGGCGTCGGTGAGGTTGCTCAGGCTTGCCGCCGGGCGGCTGAGCCAGTCCACCCGCGCCAGCAGCCCCGGGTACAGCGCCTTGGAGAACGGGTGCGCGTCCGGCAGCGCGGCGCGCACGGCCGCCGCGCCCTGCTGCCGGAACAGGGTGTAGAGCTTTTCCACCTCCACGTAGCCGCGCCAGACCGGGTAGGCCACCAGCGCGCACGCCAGCAGCCAGCCGATGCCCGTGGCCAGCGGCCAGCGCAGCGCGACGGGGCGGCCGGGCTGCCCCGTCAGGTACCCCAGCAGCAGGCACATCAGCCACAGGAAGAACCCGTAATGCAGCGGGTACTCCAGCAGCGCGTGCACCAGCATCGCCGTCACCATCAGCCACGGCAGCCAGCGCTGCGGATCGTGCGCCCCGCGCGCGGCGCGCCACCACAGCCACGCCACCGCGGCGGCGATCGCCCCTCCCGCCGGCAGGCCGAACATCAGCAGCAGGTCCAGCACCGTGTTGTGCGCGTGCGCAGCAATGCTGTAATCGATCGCCCCGTACACCGGGCTCAGTTCCAGGTGCGCCTGCGCCATTGCCGCCGGGCCGTTGCCGATCCACGGGTGCTGCAGCACGGCCGTCCACGCCATCGCCCACAGGCGCAGCCGCTGGCTGTCCTGCGTCAGGGGGCGGTCCTCCGGCGGGCTCGGCAGCCCGAGCCATTCGGTGAACACCGGCGTGGCAGCCTGGAACGCGAACAGCAGCGCGGCCGGCACCGCCACCCACGCCAGCAGGGCGTGGCGCAGGTGCCCGTGCCGCCACAGCAGCCACGCCGCCGTCAGCATTGGCGCCAGCAGCAGGTTCAGCTGCGCGGTGCGCGATCCGCTCAGGTAGACGCCGAAGGTCAGCACGGCCACCACCAGCGCGAGCAGCAGGGTCCGGACGTGCCGCCCGAGCCGCTGCGCCGCGGGCTGCTGCGCCACCCACAGCGCACACCACAGCCCGATGACCAGAAGCGTGCCGAGGTTGTTGGGGTGCCCGATGTTCGCTACCGCTCGCCCGGTTCCTTGGTTGGGGGTAAGGAAGGCTGCACCAGCTGCCCAACTGTCCTTGTCCAAAAAATCGGACCACTGCAGGATGGCGATCGCCGATGAGATCAGAGCGGTAAGAAGTAATGTGACTACGACAGGCAAGAAATCGTTGGTGTGCGTCTGATATGTGCCTCCGGTGAGGTATGCCATCACAGAGACGGATGCAAACGCTGGAAAGATGAAAAGCTCCGTCGCGGGATCTGATGACAAGCTCTGGATGACCGTGAATGCGGTAACGACAAAGATTATTTTTTGTGTTGTGGTGGACGATGTTTTGGTGAGGTCGGGCAAAATCTTGCCGGAAAATAATAGTGCGATGAAGCAAAAAAATAAAAATTCTCCGTGGAAGGTGGTCCACGGAGGCAGGTGGAGTGGAAGCAAATAACTTAAGGAGAGGCAAACTAATGCAAGGATAGAGATCAGCAGGCTGTATGTTTCTCTTGCATTGATCATGTGAATGGGGGTCGCATCAGGCGCCCCCTCTCCTCTGTTTAAGATATCAGAGGCCGCAACCCTTGACTGCTTTTGCCCCTGATCCGGGGGCGCACGTCCATGAAATACTGGCAGCTGACGCGCTGAGCGTCATCGTGACTGTCGCTCCATCATAGGTGGATGTAATTGTTCCGTTGTTGCAAGAGACTCCGCTCGGCAATGTCGTCGGGCACGTGGCACTGCCGGTCGCGCTGTAGGCTTCGGCTATAGCGAGCTTGACAGCGTCCGCTTGAGCAATCGCGTTACCAGTCTTGGCCTTCGCGGTATAGTCTTGATAAGCCGGCAGCGCCACAGCTGCCAGAATGCCGATGATCGCCACGACGATCATCAGTTCGATGAGCGTGAAGCCCTGTTGGACACGTTTCATGGTTTCAACCTCCAGAGATGGACACATTGGCCCCGTGGTCGACGGGGTCAAGATCATCGTAGCACCATCCGTGCCAGCTGCAGTATCTGCGCGATGTTGGCTCGTGCGCCCGTGGCGCGGGCGCCACGCGAAGGGGCCGGGCGGCGCCGATGGCATCAAATCATGACGTCAAACCTTGACGTCCAGCGCCGGCGGCAGCCGGTCCGGCGCCACGTCCAGTCGCCGGTGGGCGTCCTCGCGCAGGCGGTCGTAGGTGCGCAGCAGCAGGTGGGCCGCGTCCTCGGCCAGCCGCAGATCCTGCGCGAAGGTCTCGGGGTCGGTCTGATACTCGTGCACCAGCCGGTTGCGCAGGTTGCGGGCCGCGATCCACGCCTCCGCGGAGTCCAGCACGCCCAGTCGTTCGGCGCGGCGCAGGTTTTCGATCATGCTGGCGGGCCGCTCCGACAGGGCCGCCAGCCAGCGCGGCAGCAGCTTGTCGCCGATCGTGTCCTGCATGCGGCCAAAGCGCGAGACGAACGCTTCCAGTCGCTCGGCATCCTCCGGGCGGGATTCCAGCATCCGCACCCAGTCGGCGTCGGGCTCGCCCGCGCCGAACAGCCGCTGCAGGCTCCAGAGCAGGTGGGTGCCCTCGCGGTGCACGATGTCGAGGGTGGCCAGAAACCGCTCCAGCGGCGTGGGCGGCGCGATGGGTTCAGTCGGGGTCGTCATACGGCGATGCCGGTGTGCTGGGCCACCCGCACGATGGGGGTGGCGGGGGTGGCAGGGTCAACCACGAGAGCGTCGATGCGCTGGTCGCCCAGGCGCATCTGCAGCCGGGCGACCAGCCGATGGGTGCGCGCGGCGCGGTCCGGCAGCGGCTCGGGGCACTCGATCAGCAGGTCGATGTCGCCGCCGCGCGCCGCATCGTCGGTGCGCGAGCCGAACAGCCGCACCCGCGCTTGCGGGCCGAACAGCTCGCGCACGGTGTCGCGGATGACGGCGCGCTCCGTTTCGCTCAGGCGCATGCCACCTCCCACCCCACGATCTGGCGCCGGGCGCGGCTGAACTCGACGCCGAGCTCGATCACCTCCGCAATGCCCGGCGCGCCGCGGTGCTTGGCGGCGTAGTCGCGGGCCTTGAGCTGGCGCATCGCCTCGCCGGTGGGTTCCTCGCCGTCGATGACCTTGAACTCGATCACCCACGCGCGGCCCGCATGGCGGATGACGAGGTCGCACTGGCCGGGGTTGGAGACTTCCTCCGGCACGATGTCGAGCCCGAGGCTTGCCAGGTGGCTGTAGAAGACGCTGGCGTAATAGCCTTCATATTGGGCAATGGGGTTGTTGCGATACCAATCATTTGGGATGCTGGCGTACAGGCGCTGGAAGTGCGCGCGCAGGCCTTCGGCATCGCCGTCGGTGAGCAGGTCGTACAGGTCGCTGGCCAGGCGGCTGACCAGCGAGGCATCGGGCATCCAGGCCTTCAGCAGCCGGTCGTTGAGGGCGTAGCGCACCTCCTGGTTTGGCACCCGCAGGGTGTAGACGGTGCGGCTGCCCTTGCGTTGCTGGCTGTCGATGGTGAGATACCCCGTCTGCCACAGCAGCGCCTCGGGCTCGATACGCTCCACGTCGAACGCCCCCAGCAGGTCGTCGTCCGCCAGCAGCCGCTCGAGCTTTGGCGTGAAAAAGCCCCGGTTCCGCAGCCACTCGACGAGGAAGGTGGGCGTGCCGGTCTCGAACCAGTGCGCGCGGAATTGCCGTTCGGCGAGCAGCAGCAGCACGTCGAACGGGTTGTAGACGCTCACCGGGCCCCAGCGGTAGCCGTTGTACCAGCGCCGGATCTCCTCGCGGTCCAGCGGCTGGCCTTCCGCGGCGGCAGCCTCGAGCTCCGGCGCGAAGATGGTGTCGATGTCCGCGTCGGTGTAGCCGCAGACCGTGCCGTATTCGGGCGACAGCGTGATGTCGCGCAGGTTGTTCAGACCCGAGAAGATCGAGACCTTGCTGAACTTGGACACGCCCGTCAGCAGCACGAAGCGCAGGTCGGCGTCCCGTCCCTTGATGACGCTGTAGAGGTTGCGCAGGCCCTCGCGCATCGCGCGGGCGATGTCGGGGGCTTCGAGGTTGTCGAGGATGGGCTTGTCGTATTCGTCGACCAGCACCACGGCCTGGCGGGCGTGCGCCTCGGCGGCGCGCTCGATCAGGGCGTCGAAGCGCAGCGGGACGTCCGTGTCCGGCGGCGGTAGCTCGACCCCCAGATGGCGGGCGTTGGCCTCCAGCTGGGCGTGGATGTGGCGGTCGAGCTGTTCGCGCTTTTCCAGCCGCCCGGCCGCGAAACTGAGCCGGATCACCGGGTGGGGCTTGGCCCAGTCCCAATGGTCGGCAAGGAACAGCTTCTCGCGCGGGGCAGTGCCATCCGCGCCGTCGTGGGCGTCGAACAATTCGCGCCGACACTCAAACGCTGCGGCAATGGTGTCGAGCAGCAGGCTCTTGCCGAAGCGGCGCGGGCGGGAGAGGAAGTAGGCCCCACCCTGATCCGCCAGTCGCGCGATCAGCGGGGTCTTGTCGACGTAGTAGTGCCCCTCCAGGCGGATCTTGGCAAAGGTTTGGATGCCGATGGGCAGCTTGCGGCGGGCAGCGGTGTTCATGGCCGTGTTATACCGGCAGACCGCTCGACCTCCCACCCGACGATCTGGCGCCGGGCACGGCTGAACTCCACGCCGAGCTCGATCACCTCGTGGATGCCCGGCGCGCCGCGGTGTTTGGCGGCGTAGTCGCGGGCCTTGAGCTGGCGCATCGCCTCGCCGGTCGGCTCCTCACCGTCGATGACCTTGAACTCGATCACCCATGCGCGGCAGGCGTGGCGGATGACGAGGTCGCACTGGCCGGGGTTGGAGACCTCCTCCGGCACGATGTCCAGGCCCAGGCTGGCCAAGTGGCTGTAGAAGACGCTGGCGTAGTAGCCCTCGTACTGGGCGATGGGGTTGGCGCGTACCCAGTCGTGCGGGATGCTGGCGTACAGGCGCTCGAAGTGCGCGCGTAGGCCTTCGGCGTCACCGCGGACCAGCAGGTCATGCAGGTGCAGCGTCAGCGCCGTCAGCCGCCCCCCGCCCGGATACCAGCCGCGCAGCAGCAGCGCCTCGTTGAGCGCGCTGCGCACCTCAAGGTTGGGCACGCGCAGGCGGTAGACGCTGGTGGCGCCGCGGCGCTCCTGGCCGTCGATGGTGAGATACCCGGTCTGCCACAGAAGCGCCTCGGGCTCGATGGCCTCGACGTCGAAGGCCGACAGCAGCTGCTCGCTGGCGTAGAGCCGCTCGAGCTGCGGGGTGTAGAAGCCCCGGTTCCGCAGCCACTCGACGAGGAAGGTGGGCGTGCCGGTCTCGAACCAGTGCGCGCGGAACTGCCGGCTGCGCAGCAGTAACAACACGTCAAACGGGTTGTAGACGCTCACCGGCCCCCAGCGGTAGCCGTTGTACCAGCGCCGGATCTCCTCGCGATCCAGCGCCTGGCCCTCGGCTGCAGCAGCCTGCAGCTCCGGCGCGAACACCGTGTCGATGTCCTCGTCGGTGTAGCCGCAGACGGTGCCGTATTCCGGATCCAGCGTCAGGTCGTAGAGGTTGTTCAGGCCCGAGAAGATGGAGACCTTGCTGAACTTGGACACCCCCGTCAGCAGCACGAAGCGAAGGTCGGCATCCCGGCCCTTGATGACGCTGTAGAGGTTTCTGAGCCCCTCGCGCATCGCACGGGCGAGGTCGGGGGCCTCGAGGTTGTCGAGGATGGGCTTGTCGTACTCGTCGACCAGCACCACGGCCTGGCGGTTGTGGGCTTCGGCGGCGCGGGTGATGAGCTCGGCGAAGCTGCCGGGGATGTCGTCGGGATCGCTGAGTTCCACACTCAGGCGCTGCGCCTGCTCGCGCAGCTGGCGGCGGATGTGGCGGTCGAGCTCGTCCCGGCGCTCCAGCCGCCCTTCGGCAAAGCTGAGGCGGATCACCGGGTGGGGCTTGGCCCAGTCCCAGTGGTCGGCGAGGAAGAGCTTCTCGCGCGCTGCGGTGCCATCCGCGCCGTCGTGCGCGTCGAACAATTCACGCCGACACTCGAACGCCGCGGCGATGGTGTCCAGCAGCAGGCTCTTGCCGAAGCGGCGCGGGCGGGAGAGGAAGTAGGCCCCACCCTGGTCCGCCAGCCGCGCGATCAGCGGGGTCTTGTCGACGTAGTAGTGCCCCTCCAGGCGGATCTTGGCAAAGGTCTGGATGCCGATGGGTAGCTTGCGACGAGTGAAGGGCATGAAGTCAGATCGATTGGATGCCAGTGAGCCCGTCGATTGCAGAACACGTGCTCTGTGGTTTGAAATGTCGAGCCTTGGTGAGCAGACACTCGATGCAATCGGTTGAATGGGGAAAAATTTCTGACCGCCACCTACTGGCGCCAACAGTCGGTCGCGGTGACACCGTTGGCCTCGTTCTCGATATAGCGTCGACTCAGATGGTCTAAAATCAAATCACCACATCGATCGCTGGTCTGAGAGCCCGCTCTGCGTCTTGCGATGAGAACATACTCGTTGGCCTTGGGTTGACCGTCCTTGAATACGAAGTCGTAAAACCGACCACTTTCACTGTTGCCTGCGCAGTTGATGTTGGTTACCGGAGGGGGATTTAAGTATGAGAAAGTAACGGTGCGGTGGCGTTCCAACATTTGCGCCCAATCGAGCAAGCACGCGGCTGCTGCCGCCCGTCGGCTCGTGCGTACGTATTCAGTATAGCTGGGGTAAGCGATGGCCGCCAGAATGCCGATGATTGCCACCGCAATCATCAGCTCCAACAGGGTAAATCCGGCTGCCCGCGTGTGTACGCATTTCATGCAAAAAACTCCCGCTTGGTCTCCATCAATCCACTAGCTCTCGCCACGCACTGCGGCAATTGTAGGTGCGCAGCAGAAGGTTGGGGCCGCCTGATGCCTGTATTGCTGTGCCCAATTGTTCGCAGCGGGCGATCCGATTGATCTGCGGAGTAGGCAGGCCTGATCCTCCGCTGATCGGTCCCGTGTTGGGGTCGGTCCCCCCTCCGGCAAAGATCGGGTTGCTGCCGAGTATGGGGTCCATGGTGGCTCGACCCCCAATGAAAACCGTACCGCTGGGAGAATTGATCTTGTCGTCGTCGAAATTGTTATTTCGGTTGATATCGGCGTATCCGAATGACAAGGCGCCTCCTATAAATGGGTCGACGAAGTTGCTGTAGCCGCTCAATGCGGGCGTGCAAGGGTTCTGGCTGGGTATGATAGACGAAAAATCCAGAACCAACTGTCGCGAGGGCTGAATCTGTGGTTGCAGAATGAAACGTTCGCCAGGCTTGGTGTTGAAATCTATGTACCAACCGTAACGGGTGAGTTGACCCGACGTATTGAAGTAGTCGTTATATGAGCCTGTTCCGAATGTTCGGACCGTTTCGCCAGCAAACGTGCTTTCGGACGGAGATGCGCGTTGTACCAGTTGCGACCTCGAGACCTTGATGCCTTGATCAATCACCCCGTAGATGGTCTGGGTTTGTGTGTCAGTTTTGTCTTCGTTGCGAAAATAGGAGCCCGTACCTACAAACACGAAGCGTTTCCCCTGTAAAGGGGTAGCAATATATGAGGGAGGCATTGCCCATGCAGGAGCCGCCGTGATCGGTTGTGCTTGTCCTGAGGACGTCGTCGCAGTAAAGAGTGGTTGATTGCTACTGATAGGGTTGCCCCATGACGTTGGTGTACCCGAACTCAGGTTAAACTTCCAAAGGTTTCCCTTGAGATCGCCCGCGTAAACAGTATCCACTGTTCCGTTTCCGTCTTCGTCCACCAAGGTTGGTGGGCCCATCCCGTTGTCGCCACCAACACCGGTGTCGATTTTTCGTACGACCGAGCCGGTTTCTGCGTCGATCACGAACAGTACAGCCTTGCCGTTCGGGCTGTTATAGCCGTTGCCAGTAATGATCACTGGGCGACCGTTATTTGCTCTGGCCAGTTCAAACGTTCCGATCACGTGCCCCATGTCCGGTTCGGCGGTAGCGGATTGATCAAGACGTTCCCACAAAATGTTCCCAGATCCAAAGCTGGTTGGGTTAGATACGTCCAAGGCAAAGAAACCTTTGGCCCCCCGTCCGGCAGACGCGACCAGGATCGTGCGGGAAGCGATCTCATTCTTCGTCGTCAAGCGGAGTTGGCCATCAACATAGAAGCGGTGACCATAGCCCGTCGATGCCAAGTCTGGGAGCGCGCTAAGGAGCGCTCGGGGTACGTACGCAAACAGCTCCCGGCCGGTGTTAGCGTCGAAGGCGTGTAGCATGCCGCCGTTTCCACCGATGTAGACGACGCCGGCACTCCCCACCAAAGCCTGAAATACGGGTTCGGAGTTGATGAAATCGGCAAGAGGCGTGGCTCGGTTGCGTAGGGTCCCGCCATTGGCGACCTCGTTGGAGCGATCACCTCGGATATAGTTGAGAATGGCCTCGGATCCGATGGCTGTTCGGTCGGCAGAGCTCAAATTAGACCACGTGAAGGCGATGCCTTGCCCTGATGCATTGAGTGTGAAGATGCGGCGAGAGGAGGGTGCGGGTAGTTGTTCGGATGCACGCCAAATGGGTGGTCGTACCACGCCTGTGGCCGTTATTCGGTATGCAAGTAAGTCGCCCGACCATCGGGTGGAATTGAACTCACTCTGATAGATCTTGGCGTCCGCAACCAACCGCCGTGCATTGGCCGCCATCCCACTGCCTGAGGCCGAACGGTTGGCGATATCGTTCAATGCCCGGCGGAATCCCTCCTCAAGCTCCGACGGATTCTGGGCGCTGACGAATGCCCCGCGACCGTTGACCGTCGCGTGCAGAAGGTCGTCAAGACGGGCAGGATATGCAGCCCCTCCACTGGTATCCGAGGCCTGAGGGTCCGGCCAGTTGATGGTGGCACCGGTGTCGATCGCCGCAAAGGCGGCATCAGGATCAATGCTGGAGCCGCTCAGTCCCAAACTGATGGCCATGGTCACCATATGCTGCCAAAAAGCAGGATCTTTGGGGTCGGTGGGGACGTTGTTCGCCAAACTTGGTTGCAGGTCATTTTTCCAATAGAACATGGCGACATCGGCAAGCGTGTCGGAGCGGCCATCGCGAAACGGGCTGCGAGCGGTGTAGGTGTAACTGCGTCCGTCCGGCCCGGTGTGAGCCGGACCGTCGGTGCTGTCATTGTCCGAACGAGCGCCGCCACTGGCGAAGTCACCGTTCCAATACCCATCAGTCATGAGGACGGCAAACGAGCGCCGGCAGCTCAACAACTGTCCACCACTTTGACCCGGTGTCGTGCTCCAGGGGCCGCGGTCATCGCTGCGGCTGTAGTAGCGCCCCACCGCATCCAGTGCTGGCCTGATGGGCGTTGCCGCTGCAGGGATATCCCAGCCGTAGAGGTCGGAAAAGAAATTTTGTCGATCCGTCCCTGAGAACGGTCGAACACCCCGGACGATGTTGGATGTGCTCACGCCGTCGACGGTTCGGCTGGCAGCATTCAGCGTGGCAAAACCCACGCGCAGGTTCCCCCCCTGAGTGGCGAAAACCCGACCGGCGCCAGCCCGAGTGGCCAAGATCCGTGAACGGTAGTAGGTGTACCAGTTGGCGAAATTTTTGATTTCCTGTTCGTATGTGCAAACTCCGTTGCTGCAGTCCGTGCGATTTTCTCTACCATCGCCAGAGTAAGTTGCGGTCCGCGATCGTATTTCTACCCTCGTGTAAGATCCTGTATTCCATTTTGGACCGCCGTTATAGCGGAAATAGACTGCTGGCCAATAGGTTTGGTTTGAAGTGTTGGTGGGGGCTGGACAGTTACTTGCGCTACTACAGCTCGCCCACCGGATATTGGCAGATGCAGATTGGGTGAAATCCCGGCATCCGAGACTGGTGTTGAATGGGTTGTGAGGGGCGCAGGTCTTGGTTGCGTCAGGAAAAGTCGTTCCGTCCGACCGTAGCCAGGGCCGGTAGGTGATGGCGGGATTGTAGTAGATGGTGTTGAATGCGGGGCTTCGAACAATTGCCCCGTAGGGGTTGTTCGTTGTGTTGAACGATGGAACCCGAATCGTGTAAAGATCGGGTCCATAGACCCCGCTGACAGGCGGGTAAAGATAGTAGGTTTGAGCCAGAATTTCGTTGTCCGGCATGACTTCGAATTGCATCGATCCCGAGTCATCGAGCAGTAGCATGATGTTGGGGTCGACGCCCGTCATCAATTGCAGCGGGGCGTTCGGAATGTTCAGCGCTGCCCATGCATGATGATGAACCAAGAGGGTGGCCAGCGTGGCGGCCGTCCAGCGGCGAATCGGGGACATAGTGGTATTCCTCCAGGAGCGGTCAGTTCTCTTCGAGCAGCAGGATGGATTCGAGTCGAACCAATGCCGCACCATTCGCGGGTTGGGCTTCGGCGATGATCAGGTAGCTTGCGCACCGGCGCTGGTTGGAGCTCGGTGGTCCGCACGGTATCCAGCGTCCCGCATCGATGAGTCGCCCGCCGCAGACGCGCAGGGCAAATCCTTCGGGCCGCCCTCCATCGGTCACCTCGTTCATCGGAGTGCAGCCGGTGGCGTTGTTGACGACGGTGGTGGGGGGGGTAAGCCAGACTTGCTGCTCTCCCCACCGGAGAGCCCATTCGGCGGCCTGAAACGTGCGTTGCCGGTCGGCCACGGCACCGGCCAGCTTTTCCTGTGTGATGGCGGTGTGGACCGTGGCAGCGCCGACCATGGTGAGTATTAGCAGAAGTATCAAGGCAAGCGGCAAAGCACCGCCCCGTGGGGGGCATGTCCGGCGTAGCGTGCGGCAGTCGTTCATGATTCACATCGGGTTGCGCAGGCCGATGATCGGCTGTATGGTCATCGTCATCTGTCCCGCGCCTCGGGCGTGGGTCGCTGCGGTGAGTTGGTCGATGCTGAGAGCAAGACGATTGGGTGCTGTGGGGACTGCCGAGCAAGGGGTCATTCCAGTGCCTGCCTCGCAGAGCTCTGTCATCATGAGAGCGCTGACGCCCTGTACATACTCTTGGGCACCTTGACCGGCAACCGCACCGAATAGTTGACATTGGTTGGCGTCAGCTCCGGTACAGCCGCCAGCACCGTCGCGGCCAACGAACCAAAGGCGCTCTTCGAGAGCCGCCAATCTTGCGGGCCTGAAATCCGTGTTGAGCGTGCCTTGCTGGACGTTTAACGTAATTGTGGATCCACTCGCGGACGCGACGGTGGCGCTGATGGCCCCCCAATGATTGCATACGATTACCCGGTTGCCAGGTTCGAAACGGGTGTTGTTAGGATTTCTGGTAATTTCCACGGCATTCGTTGCTGTCACGTTTGCTTCGGTCACCGTGTCCGAGCGCGCGTAACGCACCAGCAGCGCGGCCGTTCCATTCGCGCGGCGTGGGCTGTCGGAGTTGTAGCTGGTGAAGGGGGCAGGCAGTGGCCTTGTGGCATCAATCACCTCTAAAGGCGTCGTCAGGGTGGTGTGCAGTGCTCCAGAGTTGATGCCAGGGGGCATCGTGGTCATGCCGCAAGGCGTGTATCGTGCCTCGCGGATGTCGCGCGCTAACAGTTCGTAGGCGACGCGCACGTTCTCCTGCTGAAATGAGAGATCACGGGTCAGTCGGGCCGTCTCGCGTTGGGAGAGAAAGTAGCCGGTGAGCACGAGCAACAGGAAAACCCCGATGGCGAGAGCTACCATGAGCTCAACGAGAGAAAACCCACTCAGGCCCCGATGGCAACGACGGTAGCTGCGCTCTTGTTGAGGATGAAAACAGTGTTGCGGCACGAGCGCCTCCCTCAATATGTGGCGCGGGCAACGTAAGCGAAATCGCGCAGAGCTGTTCGGTCGCCGCTTGCCCGTTCATCGTTCCAGAAAATGGAGACGGTACATGCGCGGCCGCTGCAAGCGATCTGCCCGCATGTGCTGGCGTCTGCGCCAATCGTGTCTTTTATGCTGTTGATCCAGCGTTGGGATGGCGTCAACGTAGTGCCGTTTTGCCGAGTGCATGTCTTGGCGATGCTGAAGCTGCTAAGCACCGTATCAGGAGTGGCGATGGCATTAACGTCGATGGCGGCCCTCATGGTTTCGAAAATCGAGTAGGCGAGTGCGGCGGCTTGCGTGCGTTGGACGCTGCTTTGTGCGTTGCGCAGCGTCTGTAGCTGCAAAGCGGCCATGCCGATGAAACCGACCGAGACCACCAGAACCGCCACCATGACCTCTATGAGGCTACCCCCTCTTTGGGGGCCGCGTTGGGGGCGCGAGAGGGAGATATGAATGCTCATGGGCAATCGGGTGGTGTGAGTCGCACGACGTTGGACAATACCTCTATAGCGCAAGTCTTGCCGTCCATGGAGGCGCGCCACAGCTCGCCGGGATCATGGTTGGGAATGGAGGTTGGACGGAACACCAAGCAATGTTCTCCCCCTGACGGGATCAAACTCGCATCTGGTGTGACCGTAACGCTGGCCGGCCATTCGCCTTGTCGCAAAACTTGTATCTGAGGACCGGTCAATCGGACCTGCCAACGTCGGTTCGCTGCGTCAGTACAAAACTCGACCGATCGACCGTGACGGATCGCCTCGAACTTCGCATTGGCGAGCGCATCGCGCATCGCGTTGGCCGTATTCTGGATGCGGGAGCGCACGATCCAATCCCGCATGTTGGGGATGGCAATCGCTGCCAAGATGGCCAAGATCGCGACGGTCACCATGGCTTCGATGAGGGTCACACCGCTGCTCCGTTCACGTGTGTACACGGCCACCGAGGAGCGTGGGGCGCAAGTGCGGGCGAGATTGCAATCCGTGACCATGTGCGCGATGATAGAAGCACAACTAGTGAACGAGCCCGCCGACGGATGAGCGGATGCGTCCGGGCGATCGGCGTAGAGGGGAGGGCGACAGGGATGGGAGGGTCGAGCGTTCGTTCGCTCGGTCGTGGCTGGTCGATGCAGGAGGTTCTTGCGGTCACGGCCGTTCTTGCGGTTTTGGCAGGGTTGAGTGTTCCCGCCGTCGAGCGGTGGATCCGCCGCCAGAGACTGGACGCCGTCGCTGTGGCTTTGCAAGCGGACATGGCTCTTGCTCGGTCTATGGCGATGCAGCGGCGTGCAGTGGTAACCGTCTGTCCCAGTGCGGATGGGCGTTCCTGTCAGGCCTCATCGAACTGGTCCAATGGTTGGATCAGCTTCGCAGATGCCGACCGAGATGGTGCGCGCACCGAAGGTGAACCCCTGCTGAGCGTGCGCACGGGATCGGCTTCTGGTGTTGTCGTTCGGCTGGCCGCGACTGATCCGCGCTATGTGTCGTATCGGGCCAATGGCCGCGCGCATCTGAGGACCGGCGCCTTTCAGGCGGGGAATTGGCTGATATGCGTCCAGGGTGGCCAAGACGGTTTACGGCTTTTGCTCAACGCCGTTGGGCGTGTCCGTCTAGAAGAGGTGAGAGGCGTCTGCTCGTGACAGGCCATCGGTAGGTGCCCACCAGGTTGAGAGGTCGGTAACTCAACCCTTCGCACCCATCGCCTCCCGCTCCCGCAACCGAAAGCGCTGGATCTTGCCGGTGGCCGTCTTGGGCAGTTCGGGTACGAATTCCACGTACCGTGGGTATTTGTAGGGTGCCAGGTGGGCTTTGCAGTGGGCCTGGATGTCTTCGACCGTGGCCTGGGCGCCCGGGCGCAGCACGACGTAGGCCTTGGTCTTGGTCAGGCCCTCGGCATCGGTCACGCCGATGACGGCGGCCTCCAGCACCGCGGGGTGGCGCACCAGGGTCGCTTCCACTTCGAACGGCGAGACGTAGATGCCGCTGACTTTGAGCATGTCGTCGTTGCGGCCGGCGTAGATGTAGCGGCCGCTGGCGTCGCGCGTGTACTTGTCGCCGGTGCGCGTCCAGGCGCCCTGGAAGGTCTCGCGCGATTTGTCGCGGTTGTTCCAGTACATCAGCGCGGCGCTGGGGCCGCGCACGTACAGGTCGCCGATGTCGATAGAGCCGTCCGGGTTGGCGGGCAGCGGGCGGCCGTCTTCGCCGCGGATTTCCAGCTCGTAGCCGGGCACCGGGGTGCCGCTGGTGCCGTAGACGACGTCGCCGGGGCGGTTGGAGCAGTAGATGTGCAGCATCTCGGTGGAGCCGATGCCGTCGATGATTTCGGCCCCGAAGTGCGCGGTCCAGCGCTCGCCGATGTCGCGCGGCAGCGCCTCGCCGGCGGAGGAGCACAGGCGCAGTGCCACCTGCTCGCGCGGCGGCAGGTCCGGGTGGGCGAGCATGCCGCCGTAGCCGGTGGGCGCGCCGTAGAACACGGTCGGGCGTTGGCCCGCCAGCGTGGGCGTGCGCCCGGTCAGGCGGGCGAACACCGCTGGCGGGGTGGGGCGTTCGGCCATCAACACGACCGAAGCCCCCACGCTGAGCGGAAACGTCAGCGCGTTGCCCAAGCCGTAGGCGAAGAACAGCTTGGCCGCCGAAAACACCCGGTCGTCGGCCGTCAGGCCCAGCACGGGGCGGCCGTACAGCTCGGCCGTCCAGTAAAGGTTGGCATGGGTATGCACCGTGCCCTTGGGGCGGCCGGTGGAGCCGGAGGAGTACAGCCAGAAGGCCGGCTCATCCGCAGCGGTGTCGGTGGGAGCGCCGTCCGGTGCCTGGCGCGCCAGCCAGGCGGGCCACGGGTGACAGGGCACGCCGGCCACATCGGCGGGGAGGGCGGTGCCGGGCTGCGAGACGACGATGTGCCGCACCTCGTGCGCGCCTGGGTCGAGCGCGTCAATCGCCTGCGCCAGCGTGGGCAGCAGCGGGGCGGACACCAGTGCCGCCTGGGCCCGTGCGTGCCGCAGTTGGTAGGCATAGTCGTCGGCGGTCAGCAGCGTGTTGACGGCCACCGGCACCACGCCGGCGTACAGACAGCCCAGAAAGCCCACGACCCAGTCGGCGCTGTCGTGCATCAGCAGCAGCACGCGCTCTTCGCGCCGCAGATCGAGGGCGCGCAGGCCCGCCGCGCAACGGCGCACGCGCTCGGCGAGTTCGCCGTAGGTCACGGTCTCGTGGTCGTCGATGAGGGCCGTGCGTTCGGGCCACGCGGCATTCAGGGTCAGCAGGTGTGCGGCGAAGTTGAATCGCTCGGGTGGCGCAGGCGGCAGGGCGGCGGACATGGCGGAGTCTCCTCGGTCGTGTGGTTGTGCGGGGCGCATGCAGCGGCATGCTGTTCAGGCCTCGAGATTGCGGGTATAAATGCACGATCGTGCCTGTGCTGCAGTATGTACTAAACTGCATGTTGTGGTGAATCGATAGACTTGGGGTTTTCCCGATTCGATGCGGTCGACGGGCAGGCCGATCTGCCGATGCAATCCCCACGAGAACGACATGTCACCCACGTCTGACGCCTTGCGCCCGCCCGAACCCCTGACCGAGGCGCGGCCGGATGCGGTGTTGCAGCTCACCCTGCCCGTGGGCACGGAGCCCGAGGCCGACCCGGCCGGGGGTGAGCCGCGGGTGCCGTTTCTGGTGGCGCTGGGCGAGCGTGTGCGCACCCTGCGTTCGCGCCGCGGCATGACGCGCAAGGCGGTGGCTCTGGCGGCCGATGTGTCGGAGCGGCACCTGGCCAACCTGGAGTACGGGGCGGGCAATGCGTCCATCCTGGTGTTGTTGCAGGTGGCGCGGGCCTTGCAGTGCTCGCTGGCGGAGCTGCTGGGCGATGTCAGCACCTCGTCGCCGGAGTGGCTGCTGATCCGCGAGCTGCTGCAGGGCCGCGACGAGGGCGAGCTGCGGCGCGCGCGCCTGAAGCTCACCGAGCTGTTTGGCTCCACCGGGGTCGATGCCACGGGCCGCCAGTCGCGCATTGCGCTGATCGGTTTGCGCGGCGCGGGCAAGTCCACGCTGGGTCGGCGACTGGCCGAAGCGCTGGGCTACCCCTTCATCGAACTGAGCCGCGAGATCGAGCAGTTTGCCGGTTGCAGCATCAGCGAAATCCACAACCTGTACGGCGCGACCGCCTATCGGCGCTACGAACGCCGGGCGCTGGAGGAGGCGATCCAGATCTATCCCGAGGTGGTGATCGCCACGCCGGGCGGCCTGGTGTCGGACTCGACCAATTTCAATCTGCTGCTGCAGCACTGCACGACGGTGTGGCTCAAAGCCGATCCGGTCGATCACATGCGCCGCGTCGCCGCCCAGGGCGACCTGCGCCCCATGGCCGCCAGTGCCGAGGCGATGGAGGACCTCAAGCGCATCTTGGCGGGGCGCTCGGCCTTCTATTCCAAAGCCGATTTGACCGTGGACACCAGCGCGCAGCCGCTGGAGGACACCTTCGTGCGCCTGCGCGACGGCGTGTACGCGCTGCTGCACCGCGAAAGCTGACCGGCTCTACGGGTTTGTCCTGATCGGCGGACGGCACGCCGGGGCTTGCGTGGGCCGAATGTATGCACTATGATGCACATCAAGCATGCAGCGAAATGCATGTTTGCGCAGCCCCCGAACGCAGGACCCCGCCATGACCCAGAATCCCAACACCAACCCGGTCGTCGATTACCAGACGCACCCGACCCAGTACCGCCATGTGCGCCTGAGCGTGGAGGGGGCGATCGCCACCCTGGCGCTCGACATCGACGAGGACGGCGGGCTGCGGCCGGGCTACAAGCTCAAGCTCAACAGCTACGACCTGGGCGTGGACATCGAGCTGCACGATGCGCTCAACCGCATCCGCTTCGAGCACCCGCAGGTGCGCACCGTGGTGGTGACGAGCCTGAAAGACCGGGTGTTCTGCTCCGGCGCCAACATCTTCATGCTCGGCCTGTCCAGCCATGCGTGGAAGGTGAATTTCTGCAAATTCACCAACGAGACGCGCAACGGCATGGAAGACTCCAGCCGCCACGATGGCCTGAAGTTTCTGGCGGCGCTCAATGGCGCCTGCGCCGGGGGCGGCTACGAGCTGGCGCTGGCCTGTGACGAAATTCTGCTGGTGGACGACCGCTCCAGCGCGGTGAGCCTGCCCGAGGTGCCGCTGCTGGGCGTGCTGCCCGGCACGGGCGGGCTGACGCGTGTGACCGACAAGCGCAAGGTGCGCCACGACCTGGCCGACATTTTTTGTACCAGCGTCGAAGGGGTGCGCGGCCAGCGTGCCGTGGACTGGCGGCTGGTGGATGCGGTGGCCAAGCCGGCGGTGTTTGCCCAGACGGTGCGCGAGCGCGCCGAGCGGCTGGCGGCCCAGAGCGACCGCCCGGCCGACGCGCGCGGGGTGGCCTTGCCGCCGCTGCAGCGCACCTGGGGTGCGGACGGCGTGACCTACCGGCACGTCGAGGTGGCGATCGACCGGGCCCGCCGTGTGGCGACGCTGACCGTGCGCGCGCCGGCGGAGCCGCAGCCCACGGACATCGCGGGCATCGAGGCCGCCGGCGCCGACTGGTGGCCGCTGGCCATGGGGCGGGAGCTGGACGACGCCATCCTGCACCTGCGCACCAACGAGCTGACCATAGGCACCTGGGTGCTGCGCACCGAGGGCGACGCGGCGGCGGTGCTGGCCTGCGACGACGCGCTACAGGCGCATGCGGGCCATTGGTTCGTGCGCGCCACGACCGGCTTGCTGCGACGCACCCTGGCGCGGCTGGACGTGTCGTCGCGCAGCCTGATCGCGCTGCTGGAGCCCGGGTCGTGCTTTGCCGGCACGCTGGCCGAACTGGCCTTTGCGGCCGATCGCAGCTACATGCTGGTGCTGCCCGACGCGCCCGAGCGCGCCCCGCGCCTGACGCTGCACGACGCCAATTTTGGCCGCTACCCCATGGTCAACGACCAGACCCGGTTGCAGCGCCGCTTCTACGACGAGGCTGCGCCGCTGGCCGCGGCCCAGGCGGCGATCGGCCGCGCGCTGGATGGCGACGAGGCCGCCGCGCTGGGGCTGGTGACCGCCGCGCTGGACGACATCGACTGGGCGGACGAAATCCGCCTGGTGCTGGAGGAGCGCTCGGCCATGTCGCCCGATGCGCTGACCGGCCTGGAGGCCAACCTGCGCTTTGGTGGCCGCGAGACCATGCTCACCCGCATTTTTGGCCGCCTGTCGGCGTGGCAGAACTGGATCTTCCAGCGCCCCAATGCGGTGGGCGACAAGGGCGCGCTGAAGGTGTACGGCAAAGGCGACAAGGCCCAGTTCGATTGGAATCGCGTCTGAGGCGCGAGCGCGTTGTGCGGTGGGTTTCCCGGTGGAGCCAGCCGCAACCGAACGACAGTCCACCGCAGAGATCCGCAGCAGGAGCACACCATGTCGAGCATCAACTACAGCGAAAAGATCCCCAATAACGTCAACCTGGCCGAAGACCGCACCTTGCAGCGCGCGCTCGAGCACTGGCAGCCCAACTACCTGCAGTGGTGGCAGGAGATGGGGCCCGACGGCTCGCAAAACTTTGACGTCTACCTGCGCACCGCCGTCAGCGTGGACCCGCAAGGCTGGGCGCAGTTCGGCTACGTCAAGATGCCGGACTATCGCTGGGGCATCTTCCTGAACCCGGCGGAGCCGGGGCGCAAGATCCACTTTGGCGATCATCTGGGGGAGGATGCCTGGCAGGACGTGCCCGGCGAGCACCGGGCCAATCTGCGCCGCATCATCGTCACCCAGGGCGACACGGAGCCGGCGTCGGTGGAGCAGCAGCGCCACCTGGGCCTGACCTGCCCCAGCCAGTACGACCTGCGCAACCTGTTCCAGGTCAATGTGGAAGAGGGGCGCCACCTGTGGGCCATGGTGTACCTGCTGCACAAATATTTTGGCCGCGACGGCCGCGAGGAGGCCGAGGCGCTGCTGGAGCGCCGCTCCGGCGAGGCCGACAACCCGCGCATCCTGCAGGCCTTCAACGAGAAGACGCCCGACTGGCTGAGCTTCTTCATGTTCACCTACTTCACCGACCGCGACGGCAAGTTCCAGCTCTGCGCGCTGTCCGAGTCCGCCTTCGACCCGCTGGCGCGCACCACCAAGTTCATGCTGACCGAGGAGGCCCACCACATGTTCGTGGGCGAGTCGGGCGTGGGCCGCGTGATCCAGCGCACCTGCGAGGTGATGAACCAGCTCAAGACCGATGACGTCGGCCGCATCCGCGCCGCGGGCGTGATCGATCTGCCCACCATCCAGCGCTACCTGAACTTCCACTACAGCGTCACCATCGACCTGTTTGGCGCCGACCAGTCGAGCAATGCCGCGACGTTCTACAGCGCGGGCCTCAAGGGCCGGTTCGAGGAGGGCAAGCGCACCGACGACCACCGCCTCAAGCACGACACCTACCGCATCCTGGACGTGGTGGACGGCCAGCTCGTCGAGAAAGAGGTGCCGATGCTCAACGCCCTCAACGAGGTGCTGCGCGACGACTACATCAAGGATTCGATGGGCGGCGTCGATCGCTGGAACCGCATCATCGAGAAAGCGGGCATCCCCTTCCGCCTGAAAGTGCCGCACAAGGCCTTCCACCGCAACATCGGCACGTTGGCCGGCGTCAAGGTCAGCCCCGATGGCCGCGTGGTCAGCGACGCCGAGTGGAACGAGCGCGTGGCCGAATGGCTGCCCACCGCGGAGGACCGCGCCTACGTCGCCAGCCTGATGGGCCGCGTGGTGGAGCCGGGCAAGTTTGCCAACTGGATCGCGCCGCCGGTCATGGGCATCAACCGCCAGCCGGTCAACTTCGAATACGTGCGGTTCAACTGATGGACGCCCCCGCCACCGTCGTGCAGCAGCACCTGATCGACCCCGAGATCTGCATCCGCTGCAACACCTGCGAAGCGACGTGTCCGATCGGGGCGATCACGCACGACAGCCGCAACTACGTGGTCGATGCGGACAAATGCAACGCCTGTATGGCGTGCGTGCCCCCGTGCCCGACGGGGGCCATCGACAACTGGCGCGTCGTGCCGCGCGCGCGCACCTACACGCTGGCCGAGCAGCTGGGTTGGGACGAGCTGCCCGCCCCGCTGAGCGAGGAGGCGCTGGCGGCGCTGGGCGGGGACGCCCAAGCCGCCGCGGCCGAGGCGCAGGCAGTGGTGGAGCGCGCGGTCCAGGCGTCCGCGGCTTCGGCCACGGTGGAGCCCCAGGCGGCGGCGTTGACGGGGGCGGCGCTTGGGGCGACGCTTGGGGCGACGCTGCCACCGTGGTCGGCCGCTCACCCCTATACCCATCTGTACGGGCCGCGCGCCGCACGCAAGTCGGTGCGCGCCACCTGCGTCGGCAACCTGCGCGTCACCGAGGTTGGCTCCGACTACGACACGCACCACATCGTGCTGGATTTTGGCGACATGCCGTTTCCGGTGCTGGAGGGGCAGTCGATCGGCATCATCCCGCCGGGCACCGACGCGCAGGGCCGGCCGCACCATCCGCGCCAGTACTCGGTGGCCAGTCCCCGCAACGGCGAGCGCCCGGGGCGCAACAACCTGTCGCTGACGGTCAAGCGCGTGCTGGCCGACCCCCAGGGCCACCCCGTGCGCGGGGTGGCGTCCAACTACCTGTGCGATCTGCAGGTCGGTGACACGGTGGAGGTGATCGGCCCGTTTGGCAGCAGCTTCCTGATGCCGAACCATCCGAAGAGCCACCTCGTGATGATCTGCACCGGCACCGGCAGTGCGCCGATGCGGGCCATGACCGAGTGGCGCCGCCGCCTGCGCGCCAGCGGCAAGTTCGAGGGCGGCCGGCTGCTGCTGTTCTTCGGCGCGCGCACGCCGCAGGAGCTGCCGTACTTCGGCCCGCTGCAGAAGCTGCCGCGCGACTTCATCGACATCCACTTCGCATTCAGCCGCGTGCCGGGGCAACCCAAGCGCTACGTGCAGGACGCGATGCGCGAGGCGGCGGCGGAACTGGTGCCGTTGCTGCAGGACCCGGATGCGTATTTCTACGTCTGCGGCCTGCGCGCGATGGAAGAGGGCGTGCTGCTGGCGCTGCGCGACATCGCCACCGGCGCCGGGCTGGACTGGGAGGCGCTGGCCGCCGACCTGCGTGAGCGTGGCCGGCTGCACCTGGAGACGTATTGACCGCGACAGCGTCGGGGGCGGGATTTGCGCTACATTGCGCGGCGTGGAAACTCCCTCGACCTCCGTCAGCGATTCCCCCGATGCGGCTGATCGCCCCAGCCTGCGCACCGGCGTGGTGATGCGCCGCGAGCCGGTCCGCGGCCCGATGGCGCGCTGGCAGCCGTGGCGCTGGGTGCTGGCCGACGTGCAGGTGCTGCAGGCACCCGCGGGCTTGGCGACCGCCACGTGGCCAGTAGCGGCCGACGAGGCCGGCCCGGTGCCGCTGGAATCGGCGGCGGGCGCCGCCGTGCCCGCGGGAGCGCAGCACTGGGGCTTTGCCGGCCTGCCGGTGACGCTGCACCCCGAGGATGCGGAGGGCTACCTGCTCAACGTGACCGCGCCGGCGCCGTGCTTCTGGGTGCTGTGGCGCGAGCCGGAGGGCGACGACGGCCTGCCGCAGCCGCTGATCGTGACGCTGAGCTACCACGACGCCGGCCGCTGGCTGGATGCGCAGGAGCGCGTCGATCAGGTGCCGGCCCCGGCGGACGTGGTGGCGTGGCTGGCCGACTACGCCCGCCGCCACCACCGGCCGGAGCCCAAGCGCCGCGCCCGGCCGGCGAGCTTTCAGCCGCTGACCGACCGCTTCGGCCAGCCGGCGCGCATCAGCACCGGCGCGACGCGCCGCGGAGGCCCGGCATGAGCGCCGACGGCGAGGGCTTCCTTTCCCGCTGGTCGCGCCGCAAGGCGCAGGCGCGCGCCGGGGTCGTGCCGCCCGAGCCGCTCGATCCGCCCGATCCGGCGACAGTGGCGCCGGCCTCCGCGCCGGTCGCCGGACACGACGCTGCGTCCGAGGCCCGGCCTGCCGCCGCGTCACCCGCGGATCTGGCGGCGCGTGCCGCCACGCCGGACGGCGCGGCCGCGCCCGCGAACCCGCCTGCCCCCGCCGAGCCGCTGCCGACGCTGCAGGACGCGCTGCGCCTGACGCCCGAGGCCGATTTCCGCCCGTTCGTGCGTCCCGAGGTGGCCCCCGAGGTGCGCAACGCCGCGCTGCGCCGGCTGTTCGCCGACCCGCACTTCAACCAGATGGACGGGCTGGACGTCTACATCGACGACTATTCCCGGCCCGACCCGCTGCCGGCCGCGCTGGCGCGGCGCATGGTGGCGGCGCAATTCATGCGGCTGTTCGACGAGCCCAAGGAAGCCGCCAGCGACGGCCCCGCCGCCCTGGCGGCAAGCCCTGCCTTGAATGACGGCACCGTGTTCGATTCCTCCCCCGCCGCGGCGCACGACAACCCGCCCGCGGCGCCGTCCGACGCGGCCACGTCCCACCTCACCCCGGCGGCGCCCGCCGTGGCGCCGCCGTCCGAGCCTGCCCGATGACGATCCTCGCCTGCACCTGCAACCGCACGCAACCGATCGACGAGGCCGCCCTGGCGCGCGCGCTGGGCGAGCCGGTCGCGCTGCACCACGCGCTGTGCCGGCGCGAGGCGGCGGCGTTCCAGCGCGCCGCGCGCGCCGACGCGCCGCTGACGGTGGCCTGCACGCAGGAGCAGCGGCTGTTCGCGGAGCTGGCCGAGGCCACCGAGGGCGTGCCGCCGGCCGACGTGCGGCCGATCCGCTTCGTCAACCTGCGCGAGACCGGCGGCTGGTCGCGTGACGCGCGCCAGGCCACGCCGAAGATGGCGGCGCTGCTGGCCGCGGCGCGCCTGCCGGATCCGGATCCGGTGCCCACGGTGCGCTACGACAGCGGCCGCGCGCGGCTGCTGGTGATCGGCCCGCTGGAGGTGGCGCAGGCGCTGGCCGAGCGGCTGGCCGACGTCTGGCAGGTGACGCTGCTGGGCACCGGCGGCGCGCTGGCGCAGGCGCACCGCTTTCCGGTGCTGGCCGGCCGTGTCATGGGCCTCACCGGGTGGCTGGGCGCCTTCACGCTGCGCTGGGTGGACGACAACCCGATCGCGCTGGACCTGTGCACGCGCTGCAACGCCTGCGTCGCCGCCTGCCCGGAGGGCGCCATCGGTCTGGACTACCAGGTCGACCTGAACGCCTGCCGCGCGCACCGCGACTGCGTGCGCGTCTGCGAGGCGCCGGGGGCGATCGACTTCGCCCGCGAGGCCGAGGAACAGCAGGCCGAGTTCGACGCCGTGCTGGACCTGCGGCCGGCGCCGGCCTTCACGCAGCACGCGCCGCCGCAGGGCTACGTGCACCTGCCGCCGGGGCTGGACGCCGAGGCGCGGCTGGCGCGCCTGTGGGTGCTGCGCGAGCTGGTCGGCACGTTCGACAAGCCCCGCTTCTTCCGCTACCAGCAGCGCCTGTGCGCGCACGCCCGCAACGAGAAGGTCGGCTGCCAGGCGTGCGTGGAGGTGTGCTCGGCCAGCGCGATCCGCAGCGACGCCGAGCGCCAGCGCATCGTCATCGAGCCGCACCTGTGCGTCGGCTGCGGCGCCTGCAGCACCGTGTGCCCGAGCGGCGCGCTGACGTTCGCCTACCCCGACCCGGCGCACCAGGGCCGGGCGCTGAAGACGCTGCTGGCCACCCACCGCGCCGCCGGCGGGCGCGACGCCGCGCTGCTGCTGCACAGCCAGGGCGCCGGCCAGCGGCTGCTGGAGGACTGGGGGCGCGCCGCGCGGCTGGACACCGGCGTGCACGGGGTGCCGGCGCGCGTGATCCCGTGGGCGCTGTGGCACACCGCCAGCACGGGGCTGGAGCTGTGGCTGGCGGCGATCGCCTGGGGCGCGAGCCAGGTGTGGCTGCTGCTGACCGACGAGGAGGCGCCGCAGTACGCCGAGGCGCTGCGCGCGCAGATGGCGGTGGCGCAGGCGATCCTGCACGGGCTCGGCTACCGCGGCGAGCACCTGCGCCTGCTGCAGGCGCGCGACGCGCGCGACCTCGCCGCGCTCGATGCGGAGGTGCGCTCGCTGGCGCCGGCGCAGGGCGTGGCGCAGCCGGCGACGTTTGCGGCGCTGGCCGACAAGCGCGCCACGCTGGAGCTGGCGCTGGAGCACCTGATCGCCCACGCCCCGGTGCGCCCGGCCGACGGCGTGGTGGCGCTGCCCGCGGCCGGCGCGCCGCTGGGCACCCTGCAGGTGAACCCCGACGCCTGCACGCTGTGCATGAGCTGCGTCGGCGCCTGCCCGGCCGGCGCGCTGCAGGACAACCCCGCCGCGCCGCAGCTGCGCTTCATCGAGAAGAACTGCGTGCAGTGCGGCCTGTGCGCGCGCACCTGCCCGGAAAAGGCCATCACCCTGCAGCCGCGCCTGTGGCTGGACGCGCGCCGGCGCGAGCCGCGCGTGCTGCACGAGCAGCCGCCGTTTCACTGCGTCCGCTGCGGCAAGCCGTTCGGCACGCTCAAGGGCGTGGAGACGATGCTGGCGCGCCTGAGTGCCCACCCGATGTTCCAGGGCGCGGCGGCCGAGCGGCTCCGGATGTGCGGCGATTGCCGCGTCATCGACCTCCACACCAGCAGCCACGAAGTCAGGATCACCGACCTGTGACGACCCCTCCCATGGCCGAATCCGCCCTGCCGTTTCCCACCCGCGCCTTCGACGAGGAGACCGCGCGCGCCGAGCTGTACGGCCTGCTGGCCGCGCTGCTGGCCGCCCCGCCGGCCGACGAGCTGCTGGCGCGCCTGCGCGTCGCCGTGACCGAGGCGCCGGCGCGCGGCGGCTTCCTCGAGGCGCCGTGGCAGGCGCTGGTGGCGCAGGCGCGCGCGCAGTCGGCCGAGCAGGTGCGCGACGAGTACGAGGCGCTGTTCGGCGGCGTCGGCAAGCCGGAGGTGGTCCTGTACGCCTCGCATTACCTGAGCGGCTTCCTGAACGACAAGCCGCTGGCGGCGCTGCGCGGGGAACTGGCCGCGCTCGGCCTGGCGCGCGCCGAGGGCGTCAGCGAGCCGGAGGACCACCTCGCTTTCCTGTGCGAGGTGATGCGCTTCCTGATCGCCGGCGACGACGCCGAGGTCTGCAACCTGGCGCGCCAGCACGCCTTCTTCGCCGCCCACCTGCACCCGTGGGTGCCGGCGCTGTGCGACGCGCTGCAGGCGCATCCGGCGGCGCGCTTCTACGCCGCGCTGGCGGAGCTGCTGCGCGCCTTCGTGCAGGTGGAGGCGCAGGCCTTCGAGATGGCGTGAGCGCGGCGGCGCGCGCGGGCGGGCACGGCGATGCACGAGGCGAGCCTGGCCGGCAGCGTGCTGCGCATCGTCGAGCAGGCCGCCGCGCGCGAGGGCTTTGCGCGCGTGCTGCGGCTGCGGCGCGGAGGGGCCGCTGCCGGCGCTCGGTGCGGCGTGCGCGGCTTCGACTTCGACGTCGTCATCCGCGTCGGCGCCGGGGCCTACGTCTGCGGCGAGGAGTCGGCGCTGATCGAGTCGCTGGAGGGCCGCCGCGGCGTGCCGCGCATCCGGCCACCGTTTCCGGTCGAGCGCGGCTACCTCGGCCGGCCGACGGTCGTCAACAACGTCGAGACCTTCGTTGCCGTGGCGCACATCCTGCGCCGCGGCAGCGCTTGGTGGGCGGCGATCGGCACGCTGCAGTCCACCGGCACCAAGCTGCACAGCGTCAGCGGCGACTGCGCGCGCCCCGGCGTGTACGAGTACCCGCTCGGCACGCCGCTTCAGCGCATCCTGGCCGACTGCGGCGCAGCCGACGCGCAGGCGGTGCAGGTCGGCGGCCCATCCGGCACCTGCGTGCCGGCGGCGCAGTTCGGCCGCGCCATCGCCTTCGAGGATCTGCCCAGCGCCGGCGCGCTGATGGTGTTCGACCGCTCGCGCGACCTGTTCGAGGTGGCGCGCCACTTCGCACGCTTCTTCGCGCACGAGAGCTGCGGCCTGTGCACGCCGTGCCGCGTCGGCACCGAGCTGGTGGTGCGCCGGCTCGACAAGCTGGCGCAGGCGCGAGGCGCCGGGCGCGGCTCGGCGTTCGATGTCGAGCGGCTGCGCGAGCTCGACGCGCTGCTGCACGGCGGCACGCACTGCGGGCTGGGCATGTCGGCCTGCAACCCGCTGCGCGACACGCTGGCGCACTTCGCCGGCGCCTACGCGCAGCGCGCCGTGGCGGCGGACTTTCAGCCCGACCTCGACCTGGACGCGCTGCTGGAGCCGGCGCGGCGCGCCACCGGCCGCCGCGACGCCGCCGCCCACCTGGCCACGGAGCACCCGGGATGACCGCGCCGTCGCCCACCTTCGAGTTCGACGGCGCGGCCGTGCCGCTGCAGCCGGGCGACACCATCCTGCAGGCGGCGCAGCGCGCCGGGCACGAGGTGCCGCACCTGTGCTGGGACGCGCGCGTTTCGCCCAGCGCCTCGTGCCGGCTGTGCACCGTGCTGGCCGACGGCCGCCCGGTGGCGGCGTGCGTGACGCCGGCGCAGCCGGGGCAGCGTGTGCAGTGCCACACGCCGGCGCTGGCGCAGCAGCGGCTGCGGCTGCTGCAGCTGCTGTTCGTCGAGGGGCACCACTTCTGTCCGGGTTGCGAGAGGAGCGGCGCCTGCCGGCTGCAGGCCGCCGCCGCGCGCGCCGGCATGACCGAGCTGCACTTCGAGGCGCTCGACCCCGACCGCCGCGTCGACGCCAGCCACCCGGACGTCTGGTTCGAGCCGGGCCGCTGCATCCTGTGCCAGCTGTGCGTGCGCGCCAGCGACGAGCTGGACAGCAAGCGCGTGTTCGCCATCGGCGGGCGGGGGCTCGGCGCGCACCTGCTGATCGACAGCCCCAGCGGCCGGCTCGGCGACAGCGCGCTGTCGGTGCACGACGCCGCGGCGCACATCTGCCCGGTGGGCGCGCTGCTGCCCAAGCGCGTCGGCTTCGCGCAGCCGATCGGCCGCCGGCCCTTCGACGATGCGGAGACGCGCGGATGAGCCCGCCGCCGACCTCCACGCCCCCGACCGTCGGTGCCGCGCCGCGCAAGTGGCGCGTGGCCACGGTGTCGCTGGCCGGCTGCTTCGGCTGCCACATGTCGCTGCTGGACATCGACGAGCGGCTGTTCGAGCTGATCGAGCGCGTCGAGTTCGACCGCTCGCCGCTGACCGACCTCAAGACCCTGGCGCCCTGCGACCTCGGGCTGGTGGAGGGCGGCCTGTGCAACGCCGAGAACGTCGAGGTGCTGCGGCGCTTCCGCGCCCAGTGCCGCATCCTGGTGGCGGTGGGGGCGTGCGCGATCACCGGCGGGCTGCCGGCGCTGCGCAACCACCTGGACGTCGGCGAGGTGCTGCGCGCCACGTATGGCGAGCGCGTGCCGGACGACCCGGAGCTGCCGCTGCCGCTGGCGCGCGTGCTGCCGGTGCACGAGGTGGTGCGCATCGACCACGCGCTGCCCGGCTGCCCGCCGCCGGCGGATGCGTTCTGGCAGCTGCTGCAGGACCTGATGGCCGGCCGCGCGCCGGCGCTGCACGGGGGGCTGATCCGCTATGACTGACGGCGCCGCCACCACCCCCACGGGCCTGCGCCGCGTGGCGATCGACCCGCTGACGCGCGTGGAGGGCCACGGCAAGGTCACGCTGCTGCTGGACGAGCAGGGCCGCGTGCAGCAGGCGCGGCTGCACATCGTCGAGTTCCGCGGCTTCGAGCAGTTCATCGTCGGCCGGCCGTACTGGGAGGTGCCGGTGCTGGTGCAGCGGCTGTGCGGCATCTGCCCGGTGTCGCACCACCTGGCGGCGTCCAAGGCGCTGGACCGCGTCGTCGGCGGCTGGCCGGTGCCGCCGGCGGCCGACGCCATCCGCCGCCTGATGCACCACGGCCAGATCGTGCAGAGCCACGCGCTGCACTTCTTCCACCTGGCCTCGCCGGACCTGCTGTTCGGCTTCGACGCCGAGCCGGCGCGGCGCCACATCGCCGCGGTGGCACAGGCCTTCCCGGACACGGCGCGCCAGGGCGTGCTGCTGCGCCGCTTCGGGCAGGAGGTGATCCGCGTCACCGCCGGCAAGCGCGTGCACGGCACCGGCTCGGTGCCCGGCGGCGTCAACCGCACCGTGACGCGGCAGGAGCGCGACGCGCTGCGCGCCGAGCTGCCGCAGGTGCTGGACTGGGCCGAGGCGGCGGTCGATCTGGCGCAGCGGCTCACCACCGCGCTGCCGCCCGAGGAGGCGGCGCTGGCCGAGACGCCGGCGGCGCTGCTGTCGCTGGTGGGGCCGGACGGGGCGCTGGAGCTGTACGACGGCGTGCTGCGCGTGCGCGAGGCCGACGGCCGCCTGGCCGAGGACGGCTGGGAGGACCAGCGCTACCGCGAGCTGATCGACGAGGCCGTGCAGCCGTGGAGCTACATGAAGTTCCCGTACCGCCGCGCGCTCGGCCCGCAGCTCGGCTGGTACCGCGTCGGGCCGCTGGCGCGGCTGCAGAACTGCGACTTCATCCCGACCCCGCGCGCCGAGGCGCGCCGGCAGGCCTTCGTCGCCGCGCACGGCGGGCGGCCGGTGCACCGGGTGCTGGCCACGCACTGGGCGCGCTGACCGAGGGGCTGCTCAACCGCATCGAGGTCGCCATCCGCGCCTACGACCCGTGCCTGTCGTGCGCCACGCACGCGCTCGGGCAGATGCCGCTGGCGGTGGCGCTGCGTGACGCGCGCGGCGCACCGCTTCGACTTCGGTGCGCAGCCGTCGGACGTGGCGGCGCAGGCGCTGCAGGCCGGGCTGGCGTGGGCGCTTGCCTGGCTGCGCGCTCAGGCCGCCTCGGGCGGCGGCTGCGGCTCGCGCGGCTCGGCGTAGAGCCGCACGCGAAACACCGCCCCCGGCCCGTCGGCGCGGTTGTCCGCCTCCAGCCGGCCGCCGTAGCGCTCCAGCAGCCCCTGGCTGACCCACAGCCCCAGCCCGTGCCCGTCCGGCTTGGTGGTGAAGAACGGCGTGAACAGCCGCGCGCGCACCTCCGGCGGCAGGCCCGGGCCGCGGTCGCGCACCTCCACCCAGGCGCCCACCGGCGTGCCGTCCTCGACCCAGTCGCCGCTGGCCAGCTCCACCTCGGCGCCGTCGGGGCTGGCCTCCACCGCGTTGACCAGCAGGTTGATGATGACCTGCTGCAGCTCCTGCCGGTTGCACGCCACCGGGGTGGTGGCGCGGTCGTCGCGCCGCAGCCGGATGCCGCGCTGCTGCAGCGGCCGCTCCACCAGCACGACGCAGTCGTCCAGCACCGCCGGCAGCACCAGCGGCTCCACGTAGCCGGCGAACTCGGTCGGCCGCGCGTGCTGCAGCAGCCGCGTGACGATCAGCCGGATGCGCTCGACCTGTGCGTCGATCAGCGCCAGTTCCGCCTGCACCGGCGCCGCCGCCGGCCCCAGCGTCTCGCGCAGCAGGTCCAGGTTGCCCTGGATGACGGCGATCGGGTTGTTGATCTCGTGCGCCAGCCC
The DNA here is from genome assembly GCF_001675355.1 of Tepidimonas fonticaldi. Taxonomy (NCBI): domain Bacteria; kingdom Pseudomonadati; phylum Pseudomonadota; class Betaproteobacteria; order Burkholderiales; genus Tepidimonas; species Tepidimonas fonticaldi. Next base: position 207,508 of record NZ_LZDH01000056.1, read on the forward strand.
GGCGCTGAGCTGCCCGATGGTGGCCAGCCGCTCGCTGCGGATCAGCTGCTGCTGCGCCTGGCGCAGCGCGGCGTGGCTGGCCTGCAGCTCGCGCGTGCGCTCGGCGACGCGATGGTCCAGCGTCTCGGCCCAGGCGCGCAAGTGCGCGGTCTGCTCGGCCAGCAGGTCCAGCAGGCGGTCCAGGTGCTGCGCCAGCGCGCCCAGCTCGTCGCGCGCCGCCACCGGACCGACGCGCGCCGCGGTGTCGCCGCGTTCGATGCGGCGCATCGTGGCGTCCATGCGCTCCACCGGCTCCACCAGCGCCTGCGCGCGCCGCAGCGTCCAGCGCGCCGCCGCCGCCATCACCAGCCCGAACAGCAGCGCCGTGCCGGCCAGCACCCCCCACTTGACCCAGCGCAGCGGTGCTTCCAGAAAGCCGACGTAGAGCATGCCGATGCGCCGGCCCAGGCTGTCGGTCAGCGGCTCGTAGGCGCTGACGTACCAGTCGCTGACGACGAAGGCGCGGTCCAGCCAAGTGCGACCCTCGCCGAGCACGGCGTCGCGCACCGCCTGCGACACGCGCGTGCCGATGGCGCGCTCGTCGCCGAACAGGCGCACGTTGGTGCTGATGCGTACGTCGTCGAGGAACAGTGTGGCCGTGCCCTGGCTGCCGAACGGCAGCGACCCCTCCGGGTAGACGATGCGGTTCAGATGGTCGATGAAGTCGAGGTTGCGGTTGAGCAGCAGGCCGCCGTGCAGCACCCAGCCGGGCAGCGGCGCGTCGTCCGGCAGCGGCGCGCTGGCCAGCATCAGCAGCGCGCGCTCCTCCACCGTGCGCGCGGTGGGGGCGGCGTTGCGCGTCGGCACCAGCGCGATGCCCAGCCGCGGCTGCAGGTGCGACGCGAGCGCGGCCACCTGCGCCGGCTCCCACACCACCAGGCGCGCCGCGCTGCCGCGCGCCTGCGCCGGCGGCGCCACGGGGTCGTGCGGCGGGCGCAGCACCAGCACGTCCAGCCCCAGGCGCTGGCGTTCCTGCTCCAGCCACGCCTGCAGCGGCTCGGCGTCGGGCGCGGCCGCCGCCGGCCGGCGCGGGGCCAGCCGCTGCAGCTGGCGGTGCAGCGCGTGCGACTCGGCCACCTCGCGCGTGCCGCTGCCCACTTCCTGCAGCACCTGCTCGAAGTAGCCGCGCGCCACCGCCAGGTCGGCGCGCACCTTGGTCTGCAGCAGCCGGTCGTAGGCCAGCGTCGTCCACGCCGCCAGCGCCAGCAGCAGGCCCGCCAGCGCCAGCAGCAGCGGCGCGAGCGCCAGCGTCAGCAGCTGCGCCCGCACCGAGGCCTCCAGCCGCGCACGCCAGCGTCGCCAGCCGTTCATCGGCCGCGGCCGTCCTGCGCCGCCCACTCGGCCGCGCGCCGCTCCAGCGTGCGCCGCGACACGCCCAGCAGCTGCGCCGCGCGCGTCTTGTCGCCGCCGACCGAATCCAGCACCGCCTGGATGTGGCGGCGCTGCAGCGTCTCCAGGTCCAGCGGCGCCTCGCCGGGGCTGGCGGCCAGCGGCTCGCGCAGCGGCGGGTACAGCGCCGAGACGTTGACCTCGCCGAGGATCAGCGAGCGCTCGACCCAGTTGCGCAGCTCGCGCACGTTGCCGGGCCAGCGGTAGCGCTGCAGCAGCGCCATCGCTTCGGCGTCGATCGCCAGCGGCGCCACGCCCAGCGCCGGCGCCAGCGTCTGCACGAAGTGCTGCACCAGCGCCGGGATGTCCTCGCGCCGCTCGCGCAGCGGCGGCAGTGTCACGTCCACCACGCGCAGGCGGAAGTACAGATCCTCCCGGAAGCGTCCGGCGGCCACCTCGTCGGCCAGCGGCCGGTTGGTGGCGGCGATCACGCGCACGTCCACCGGGACGGTCTGCTGGCTGCCGACCGGGCGGATCTGCCGCTCCTCCAGCACGCGCAGCAGGCTGGCCTGCACCGGCGGCGGCAGGTCGGCCACCTCGTCGAGGAACAGCGTTCCGCCCTGCGCGTAGACGAACAGCCCGTCGTGCCCGCCGTGGCCGCCGGCGGCGTGGCCGAACAGCTCGCGCGCCAGTTGCTCGGCCGACGGCGTGCCGCACTGCACGGCGACGAACGGCCCGCCTGCGCGCGGGCTGCGCTCGTGCAGCGCGCGCGCCACCAGCTCCTTGCCGGTGCCGGACTCGCCCTGGATCAGCACGGTGCTGGGCATCGGTGCGAGGCGCTCGATCGCCGCGCGCACCGCCTGCGTCGCGGCGGCCTCGCCGATCAGCGGCGTGCCCTCCGAGCGCGACGGCCGCACGTGGCGGCGCAGCACGAAGTTCTCGCGCCGCAGCCGCGCACGCTCGTGGCACTGGCGGATGGCGTTGAGGATCTGCGGCACGCGAAAGGGCTTGAGGATGAAGTCCGACGCGCCGGCGCGCAGCGCCTCGATGGCGGTGTCGAGCGAGGCGAACGCCGTGATCAGGATCACCTCGCCGCCGTAGCCCTGCTCGCGCAGCGCCTGCAGCCACTGCACGCCGCTCGTCCCCGGCAGCGCCACGTCCAGGATCACGAGGTCGAAGCGCTGCGCGCGCATCCAGCGCTCGCCTTCCTCGGCGCTGGCGGCGGCGGCGACGAAGCGGCAGCGCGGCGCCAGCGTCTTGATCAGGAAGTTGCGCATGCCCGGCTCGTCGTCGACGACAAGAATGGCCCCCTCGGGCCAACTGCCCTCCTGCCCAGCGGTGGACGGGGGGTCGGTGGGGAGGGGCTCGCGCAGGTCAGCCATGGCGCACCATTGTAAAAAAGCCCTAGCGTTTTGCTCGACTACTGTCGCGTATGGGACAGATCGGACGTGCGACAGGCTGCGCGGGTCCGCGACAAGTTGTCGCCCCGGTGGAGTCGATGCGTCGCGCGCTCCGGGGCGCCCGGGCATCGATCGAACCGTCTTGCCTTCGTGGTTGCGGTGCAGCAAACATCAGCGCATGGTGATGCGACGATGGAATGCGGCTTGCTTCCAAAATCCCCTCGGCTTGGCTTGGAACGGTCCGCGCCGGCGTGGTCGGGATGGGGGCGGCGCAGCCCTCTGGTCAGATGCGCCGTGGCGCGTTAACGTAGCGGGCACGTACCCTGGATTCCCGACGCCGAGGAGCCCCCCGATGAAGCACGAGCCGACCCCCGTTCTGCCCGGTCGCCGCCGCTGGTTTGCGGCCGCTGGCGCCGTGGGCGCCGCCGCCGCTGCGGTCAGCGTTCTACCCGTCGCCCCCCGTTCCTCCGTCACCGAGGCGCCCACGCCGACCCCGGCCCCGCGCCGCGGCGGCGGCTATCACGCCAGCGCCCACGTACAGCGCTACTACGACACCACCCGCGTCTGACCGTCCCTTTAGGAGACCGGCCATGCTGCTCACCCGCACTTCGCATCGCCCCGCCGCTGGCTCCCGCGGCGAGGGCGCCTTCGTCGACCGCCTGCGCCACGGCTTGTCGCGCGCGCTGCCCACCGTAGACCGGCGCGCTTTCCTGCGCCGCTCCGGCCTGGGCCTGGGCGTGGGGCTCGCCGCCACCCAGCTGACGCTGGTGCAGCGTGCCAAGGCGGCCGACAAAGCCGCCACCGGCGCCGGCACCGGCAAGGTGGAGGTCAAACGCACCGTCTGCACGCACTGCTCGGTCGGCTGTGCCATCGACGCCGTGGTGGAAAACGGCGTCTGGGTGCGGCAGGAGCCGGTGTTCGACTCGCCGATCAACCTGGGCGCGCACTGCGCCAAGGGCGCCTCGGTCCGCGAGCACGGCCACGGCGAGTACCGCCTGCGCTACCCGATGAAGCTGGTCAACGGCAAGTACCAGCGCATCGGCTGGGATCAGGCGCTGGACGAGATCGCGGCACGCATGAAGCAGCTGCGCGACGAGAGCGGCCCGGATGCGCTGTACTTCGTCGGCTCGTCCAAGCACAGCAACGAGCAGGCCTACCTGCTGCGCAAGTTCGTCAGCTTCTGGGGCACGAACAACTGCGACCACCAGGCGCGCATCTGCCACTCGACCACGGTCGCGGGCGTGGCCAACACCTGGGGCTACGGCGCGATGACCAATTCGTACAACGACATGCAGAACAGCAAGGTGGCGTTGTACATCGGCTCCAACGCCGCCGAGGCGCACCCGGTGTCGATGCTGCACATGCTGCACGCCAAGGAGCTGGGCTGCAAGATGATCGTGGTCGACCCGCGCTTCACGCGCACGGCGGCCAAGGCCGACGAGTACGTGCGCATCCGCTCCGGCACCGACATCCCGTTCCTGTTCGGGCTGCTGTACCACATCTTCAAGAACGGCTGGGAGGACAAGGCCTACATCCAGGCGCGCGTCTACGGCATGGACAAGGTGCGCGAGGAGGTGATGGCCAAGTGGACGCCGGACAAGGTCGAGGAGGCCTGCGGCGTCAAGGAAGAGCAGATGCTGCGCGTGGCGCGCATGCTGCACGAGAACCGCCCCGGCACCATCGTCTGGTGCATGGGCCAGACCCAGCACTCGATCGGCAACGCGATGGTGCGCGCCTCGTGCATCCTGCAGCTGGCGCTGGGCAACATCGGCGTCAGCGGCGGCGGCGCGAACATCTTCCGCGGCCATGACAACGTGCAGGGCGCCACCGACGTCGGCCCCAACCCGGATTCGCTGCCCGGCTACTACGGGCTGGCGGCCGGCTCGTGGAAGCACTTTGCCGCCGTGTGGGGCGTGGACTACGAGTGGATCAAGTCGCGCTACGCCGAGGGCATGATGGAAAAGCCCGGCATCACCGTGTCGCGCTGGATCGACGGCGTGCTGGAGAAGAACGAGCTGATCGACCAGGGGCCCAACATCCGCGGCGTGTTCTTCTGGGGCCATGCGCCCAACTCCCAGACCCGTGGCCTGGAGATGAAGAAGGCCATGGACAAGCTGGACCTGCTGGTGGTGATCGACCCGTACCCGTCGGCCACCGCGGCGATGGCGGCGATGCCGGGCGATCCGGCCGACCTCAACCCCAACCGCGCGGTCTACCTGCTGCCGGCGACCACGCAGTTCGAGACCAGCGGATCGTGTACGGCGTCCAACCGCTCGATCCAGTGGCGCGAGAAGGTCATCGAGCCGCTGTGGGAGAGCCGCAGCGACCACATGATCATGTATCAGCTGGCGCAGCGGCTGGGCTTTGCCAACGAGCTGGTCAAGAACGTCAAGCTGCAGAAGGTCAACGGCATGGACGAGCCGGTGCCCGAGGACATCCTGCGCGAGATCAACCGCGGGGTGTGGACCATCGGCTACACCGGCCAGAGCCCGGAGCGGCTAAAGGCCCACATGCGCCACATGCAGGCCTTCGACGTCAAGACCCTGCGCTGCAAGGGCAAGGTCGTCGACAAGGAGACGGGCTACGACCTGAGCGGCGACTACTTTGGCCTGCCGTGGCCGTGTTTCGGCACGCCCGAGCTCAAGCACCCGGGCTCGCCCAATTTGTACGACACCTCCAAGCATGTGATGGACGGTGGCGGCAACTTCCGCGCCAACTTCGGTGTCGAGCGCGACGGCGTGAGCTTGCTGGCCGAAGACGGCTCGCACTCCAAGGGGGCCGACATCACCACCGGCTACCCCGAGCTGGACCACATCCTGCTCAAAAAACTCGGCTGGTGGGACGAGCTCACCGAGGAAGAAAAGAAAGCCGCCGAGGGCAAGAACTGGAAGACTGACCTGTCGGGCGGCATGATCCGCGTGTTCATGAAGAACCACGGCTGCCACCCGTTCGGCAACGCCAAAGCGCGCGCCGTGGTGTGGAACTTCCCCGACCCGATTCCGCAGCACCGCGAGCCGATCTACGGCAACCGGCCGGATCTGATCGCCAAGTACCCCACGCACGACGACCAGAAGAACCGCTGGCGCCTGCCCATCCTGTACAAGACGCTGCAGCAAAAGAACGTCGAGGACAAGCTGCACGAAAAATTCCCGCTGGTGATGACCTCGGGCCGCCTGGTCGAGTATGAGGGCGGCGGCGAGGAGACGCGCTCCAACCCGTGGCTCGCGGAGCTGCAGCAGGAGATGTTCGTCGAGATCCACCCGGCCGCCGCCGCGCAGCGCGGCATCCGCAACGGCGACCGCGTGTGGGTGACGACGCCGACCGGCGCGCGCATCAACGTGCAGGCGCTGGTGACGCCGCGGGTGGCCGAGGACCATGTGTTCCTGCCGTTCCACTTCTCGGGCCGCTGGCAGGGGCAGGACATGCTGGCGTACTACCCGCAAGGCGCCGCGCCCCTGGTGCGTGGCGAAGCGGCCAACACCGCCACCACCTACGGCTACGACATCGTGACCATGATGCAAGAGACCAAGACCACGATCTGCAACGTGGAACGCGCCTGAGGAGCAGACCATGGCCCGCATGAAATTCATCTGTGATGCCGAGCGTTGCATCGAGTGCAATGGCTGCGTGACCGCGTGCAAAAACGAGCACGAGGTGCCCTGGGGCGTCAACCGCCGCCGCGTCGTCACGCTCAACGACGGCGTGCCGGGTGAGAAGTCGATCTCGGTCGCCTGCATGCACTGCTCGGACGCGCCGTGCATGGCGGTCTGCCCGGTGCAGTGCTTCTACCGCACGGAGGAGGGCGTCGTCCTGCACGACAAGGACATCTGCATCGGCTGCGGTTACTGCAGCTACGCCTGCCCGTTCGGCGCGCCGCAGTTTCCGGGGCAGGGCACGTTTGGCGTGCGCGGCAAGATGGACAAGTGCACCTTCTGCGCCGGCGGCCCCGAGGCCAATGGCAGCCAGGCCGAATTCGAAAAATACGGCCGCAACCGCCTGGCGGAAGGCAAGCTGCCCGCGTGCGCCGAGATGTGTTCCACCAAGGCGCTGCTGGCCGGCGACGGCGACGTGATCGCCGACATCTTCCGCACCCGCGTGCTGCAGCGTGGCAAGGGCGCCGAGGTGTGGGGCTGGGGCACGGCTTACGGCACGCAATCCAAGGCGGGGGCTTGATCATGCGCACGCGTCCCATCACCCTCACCGCCGGTGCAGTCCTCGCCGCGGCCCTGCTGGCCGGCTGCGAGCGGCCGCAGACCGCCACCGGCATCAAATCCGACCAGCCGCCGTACCGTGGCAGCACGGCGCCCGCCTTTGCCGATTCGGGCTGGCAGGCGGGTGACCGCAACGCCTGGGCGCAGCACCTGCGTGCGCGCGCCCAGTACGGCCAGAACGAGTACAGCCGCCCGCCGGGCGGCGCCGCCCAGTGAAGCCGGAGGTGTGGCCATGAGCACGATCCCGATCCCGGCCGCGCGCGCGCTGGCGCGGCTGGCGGCGCTGGCCGCCTCGCTGACAGTGGCCGCTGCGGCGCTGGCGCAGCAGGCCCCGGCGGCCGCACCCGCTCCCGCAGGGGAACCGCGCACGCTGGTGGACGCGGCCAGCCAGCCCGGCTACGCGACGCAGAACAACGCCGAACGCGCCCAGGTGCAGCCCGGCAACAACGCGCCGATGTGGCGGCAGGTGGGGCAGGGCGTGGAGGGCGTGGTCAACTTCCCGTACCGCGAATACGGCGTGCTGATCCAGCCCACCGTGCAGTACCCCGGTTCGGCCGCCACCAACGCCGGCGAGGCGTGGCGCCAGGTGCGCAACCGCGTCATCCTGCCCTACGGCGGCTCGCTGGTGCTGATCGCACTGCTGGCGGTGGCGATCTTCTACTTCACCAAGGGGCCGCTGAAGCTGCACGCGCCCGAGACCGGGCGCAGGATCGAGCGCTTCACGCCGTTCGAGCGCGCGGCGCACTGGGCCAACGCGGCGGCCTTCGTGCTGCTGGCGGTGTCGGGGCTGGTGATGGCGCTGGGCCAGTACGTGCTGCGGCCGGTCGTCGGCGCCACGCTGTTCGGCTGGCTGACCTACGCGCTGAAGAACGTGCACAACTTCGTCGGGCCGCTGTTCGCGGTGTCGCTGGTCATCATCATCGCCACCTTCGTGCGCGACAACCTGCCGCGGCGCGAGGACTGGGCGTGGCTGACGCGCTTCGGCGGCCTGTTCGGCGACCGCGAGGTGCCGTCGCACCGCTTCAACGCTGGCGAGAAGATCGTGTTCTGGGGCGGCGTGTTCGTGCTCGGGCTGGTGGTGGTCGGCTCCGGCCTGGTGCTGGACAAGCTGGTGCCGGGGCTGGAGTATCTGCGTGCGCACATGCAGCTGGCGCACATGATCCACGCCAGCGCCGCGCTGCTGATGGTGGCGCTGTTCATCGGCCACATCTACATGGGCACGGTCGGCACCGAAGGCGCCTACCGGGCGATGAAGACCGGCTACGTCGACGAGACCTGGGCGCGCGAGCACCACCAGCTCTGGTACGAGGACATCCAGGCCGGCCGCATCCCGGCTGAGCGCAGTGCCCCGGCCGCGCAGCCCGTGGCTCCGGCGCGCGCCACCACCTGAGCATTGCAGGAGGGACCGAACCATGCGATCCATCACTCCGACGTGGCGGCTGGCGCTGTTGACGGCCGCGCTGCTGGGCAGCACCGCCGCTTGGGCCAAACTGCCCGCCCCGACCTTGACCGAAGAACAAAAGGCCGCCGCCGAGCTGGCCAAGGCCAAGGCCGCGTATCAGGCCAAGGTCGATGCGTTCAAGACCTGCAAGGCCGCCGAGCGTGCGGCCGAACATTACTTCAAGCAGCATCCGCAGGCGGCCAAGCCGGCGGGGGCGCCGGCGTGTGCCGACCCGGGCCGGTTTGCCGAACCCGGTGCGCCCGCCGCTCCGGCCGGCCCTGCCGCCGCGCCGGCCAAAAAGTCCTGATCCGCCCACTGCCCCATGTGGTTGTCCGAGCCGTCCTCGTTCGGCGCGCCGCTGTCGGCTGCGCCGTGCCCCCCGCGCCTGTCGGCGGCCGCCGCCCCGCTGACGCGCGCGGTGGAGGTGGTCGATGAATTCGGCCAGCGCCGCACGATCCACATCCCGGCCGAGCGCGACCTCACCGTCTACGTCGACAAGCGCGAACTCGTCACGCTGATGACGCTGGGTGCGTACCCGGAATGGCTGGTGCTGGGCTATCTGCGCAACCAGCGGCTGATCGAGTCGCCGGCGCAGGTGGAGTCGATCACCGTCGATTGGGACGTCGGCGCCGCCGCGGTGCGCACGCGCGCCGGGTTGCCGCAACTGGAGGCGCGCACCGCGCAGCGCATTGTCACCACCGGCTGCGGGCAGGGCAGCGTCTTCGCCAGCGTCATGGAGGCGGCCAACGCCATCCAGCTCGACCCCGACGCCCGGCTGCGCCAGTCGCAGCTCTACGCCATCCTGCGCGCGGTGCGCGAGCAGGACTCGGTCTACAAGCGCGCCGGCTCGGTACACGGCTGCGCGCTGTTCCGGGGCGAGGAGCTGCTGATCTTCGTCGAGGACGTCGGCCGCCACAACGCGGTGGACACCATCGCCGGCTGGACCTGGCTGCAGGGCGGCGCGCTGCTGCGCGGCGACGACAAGGTCTTCTACACCACCGGGCGCCTGACCAGTGAGATGATCCTGAAGGCCGCGCAGATGGGCGTGCCCATCGTCGTGTCGCGCAGCGGCATCACGCAAATGGGGCTGGAGGTGGCCGAGCGGCTGGGCCTGTGCGCCATCGGCCGCGCCACCCACACGCGCTTCCTGTGCTACACCCACCCTGAGCGGCTGGTGTGGGATACTCCGCTGCCATGAGTGAAGCCGCCGAACGTCGAGTCCACGTCATCGATCACCCGCTGGTGCAGCACAAGCTGACACTGATGCGGTGCAAAGACACCAGCACCAAGACCTTTCGCCAGCTCATCCACGAACTCAGCGCCCTGCTGGCCTACGAGGTCACGCGCGACATCCCCACCCACGAGGTGACCATCGAAACCCCGCTGGAGTCCACCACCGGCCGCATGATCGACGGCAAGAAGACCGTGCTGGCCTCGATCCTGCGCGCCGGCAACGGCTTTCTGGACGGCATGCTGGAGGTGCTGCCCAGCGCCCGCGTCGGCCACATCGGCCTGTACCGCGACCCGGCCACGCTCAAGCCGGTGGAGTATTACTTCAAGATGCCCTCTGGCATGGAGGAGCGCGACGTTATCGTGCTCGACCCGATGCTGGCCACCGGCAACTCGGCGGTGGCGGCGGTGGATCTGCTCAAGCGCCTGACGCCGCGTTCCATCCGCTTCGTCTGCCTGGTGGCGTGCCCGGAAGGCATCGCCAACTTCCACGCCCACCACCCGGACGTGCCGATCTACACCCCGGCGGTGGACCGCGGCCTGAACGACCACGGCTACATCGTGCCGGGCCTGGGCGACGCCGGCGACCGCATCTTCGGAACCAAGTGAGGCGTCGCCCGGTCGTACCCGCGTGACGACCCCGACCGACCGCTCCCGCGCCGCCCCGTCCGCCTGGACCCTGGGTTGGCGCGCCCTGTGGCGCGACTGGCGCGCCGGCGAGCTGACCGTGCTCGTGCTGGCGATCGCGCTGGCGGTGGCGGCACTGACGGCCGTGGCTTTCTTTGCCCATCGCCTGCAGGCCGGCCTGCAGCGCGACGCGCGCCAACTGCTCGGGGGCGACGTGGTGCTGCGCAGCGACCATACCCTGCCGCCCGAATACGAAACCCAGGCCCGGGCCTTGGGGCTGGCGGTCACGCGGCATCTGACCTTCCCCACCATGGCCCGCGCCGACGATGCGGACGGCGGCGAGGCGCGGCTGGTCTCGCTCAAGGCCGTGGCGGTGGGCTACCCGCTGCGCGGCGAACTGCGCACCACGACCGATCCAGAGGACGTGGTCGGACAGGCCGGCCCCGGCACGCCGCCGGCGGGCGAGGCCTGGGTGGATGCCGCGTTGCTGGAAGTCCTGGACCTGCGTCTGGGGCAGCCCTTGTGGCTGGGTGACCGGCCGTTTCGCCTGACCCGCATCGTGGTGCTGGAGCCGGACCGGGGCGCGGGTTTTTTGTCGTTTGCGCCGCGCGTGCTGATCGCCGAGTCCGATCTGGCGGCCACGGGCCTGGTGCAACCTGCCAGCCGCATCCAGTACCGGCTGGTCGTGGCCGGCGACGCTGCGGCGGCGCGCCGGTTCGAGGCATGGGCCAAGGCCCGTTTGGCGGACACCGGCGAGCGCGGCACCCAGATCGAGAGCTTCGAGTCCGGCCGGCCGGAGTTGCAGCAGACCCTGCAGCGGGCCGAGCAATTTTTGAGTCTGGTCGCACTGCTGGCCGCGCTGCTGGCCGCCGTGGCGGTGGCCGTGGCGGCGCGCCAGTATGCGCTGCGCCATCTGGACGATTGCGCGCTGCTGCGCGTGCTGGGTTTGGCGCAGGCGACGATGGCCCGCGCCTATGCCGTCGCGTTCGGGCTGGCCGGGCTGGCGGCGGCCGCGGTCGGCACGGCCGTCGGGTTTGGCGTGCACTTCGTGTTCGTGTGGTGGCTGTCCGGGTTGATGCAGACCCAGTTGCCGGCGGCGGGGTGGGCCCCGGTGGGACTGGGGCTGGGCGTGGGGCTGGTTTTGATGGCCACCTTTGGGTTGCCGCCGGTCCTGCAACTGGCGCGGGTGCCCCCGCTGCGGGTCATCCGGCGCGACGTGGGCGGCCTGCAGCCGGCCACACTGGCGGTGTTTGGCGGCGGGGCGCTGGGCTTTGCCGCCCTGTTGCTGGCCGCCAGCCGGGACCTGACGCTGGGGGTCATCGCGGTCGGGGGCTTTGCGGCGGCGGTGGGGATTTTTGCCGCCGTCGCCTGGGGGGCGCTGGGCGCCTTGCGCCTGCTGGTGCGCGAAACCCATGCCCCCCGCTGGCTGGTGCTGGCCACCCGCCAGATCACGGCCCGCCCGGCCTACGCTGTCGTGCAGGTGGCCAGCCTGGCCGTGGGGCTGCTTGCGCTGGTGCTGCTGGTGCTGCTGCGCACCGACCTGATCGACAGTTGGCGCCAGGCCACGCCGCCGGATGCGCCCAATCGCTTCGTCATCAACATCCAGCCCGACCAGGCCGAGCCCTTCCGCGCCCATTTGCAGGCGCAGGGCGTGGACCGCTACGACTGGTACCCCATGGTGCGCGGCCGCCTCGTGGCCATCAACGGCCAGCCCGTGCGGCCGGAGCAATTCAGCGGCGACCGCGCGCAGCGGCTGGTCGAGCGCGAGTTCAACCTGTCCTACAGCCGCGAGTTGCCGGCGCACAACCCGCTTGCCGCCGGTCGCTGGCAGCCCGACGAAGCGGGGGCCATCAGCATCGAAACCGGTCTGGCCGAGACGCTGGGCCTGCGCTTGGGCGATCGCATGACGTTCGACATCGCGGGCGTGCCGCACGAGGCGCGCATCACCAGCCTGCGCAAAGTGGACTGGGCCTCGATGCATGTGAATTTCTTTGCGCTGTTTCCGGTGCCGTCCATGCCGGCGGAGGTGCCCTACACCTACATCGCCGCGTTTCGCGCGCCGGCCCAGGCCGGGTTCGACCGGCTGCTGTTGCAGCGCTTTCCCAACGTGACCAATGTAGACACCAGCGCCGCCGTCGCCCAGGTGCAGCGTGTGCTGGGGCAGGTGATCCGTGCGGTGGAGTTTTTGTTCGGATTCAGCCTGGCGGCCGGGGTGGTGGTGCTGCTGGCGACGGTGGGGGCCACGCGCGCCGAGCGCGAGCGCGACTACGCCGTGCTGCGTGCGCTGGGGGCCCAGTCCGGTCTGCTGCGCCGGGTGCAGCGCACCGAGCTGCTCGGCGTCGGCGCGCTGGCGGGGGCGCTGGCTTCGGCGGTGGCGGTGGCCGTCGGCTGGGCGCTGGCGCGTTTCGTGTTCGATTTCGACTGGAGCGTCTCCGGCTGGGTGCCGCTGGCCGGGACGGGGGTGGGTGCCGGGCTGGCGCTGCTGGCGGGCTGGTGGACCCTGCGCGGGGTGTTGCGCACGCCCGTGGTGCAGACGCTGCGCCGCGCCGCGCAGTGACCGCCACCCTGCCGCTCAGGCCCGGCCATGGCTGGCCGTGCGCAGCAGCACCACCAGAGCGCCCGCCCCGCCGTCCGCCGGCCGGGCCTGCACAAAGGCCAGCACCTCGCTTTTTTGCACCAACCAGCTGTGTACCCGGCCCTTGAGGACAGGCGTCTTGCCCGGCGAGCCCAGGCCCTTGCCATGCACCACGCGCACACAGCGCAGGCCGTGCTTGTGCGCCTCGCGGATGAAGGCCGCCAGCCGCTCCCGCGCCTCGTCCGTGCGCAGGCCGTGCAGGTCCAGCTCGGCCTGGATGGCCCAGTGGCCCTGCCGCAGGCGGCGGGTCACGTCGGGGCCGATGCCGGGGCGGCGAAAGCTCAGGTGTTCGTCGGTGTGCAGCAGGGTTTCGACGTCGAATTCGTCGCTCAGGGCGGCTTGCATCACCGCACGTTCGTCGGCCTGACGCTGGTGCGGCACCGGCCTCGGGCGCGGCCGTTGCGGCTCGATGCGGCCGTGCGGCGCCAGCCGCTGCACGGGGCCGACGGCGCGCTCGAACAGCAGCCGGTCGCGCTGCGCGCGCTCCTCGGCCTCGCGCCGGGCGGCTTCGGCGGCGGCCCGCGCCGCGGCGGCTTGCGCGGCGCGCTGGGCCATCGCCTTCTGAATCTGCCGCAGGTCGGCCAGCGTTCGCACTTTCATGGCAGCGCCGATTGTCCCGCAAGTCCCGCCAGCGTCGCGGGCGCGCCAGCGCAGGCGCGGTTCAGATCAGCCCGCGCTCGGCCATCGAGGTGCAGCCCGCGCGCGTGACGATGAAATGGTCCAGCACCCGGATGTCCAGCAAGCCCAGCGCGGCCTTCAGGTTGCGGGTCAGCGCCTCGTCGGCGCGCGAGGGCTCGGCCACGCCGCTGGGGTGGTTGTGGGCCAGGATGATGGCGGCCGCGCCATGGTGCAGGGCGCGCAGGGCCACCTCGCGCGGATAGACGCTGGTCTGGTCCAGCGTGCCGCGAAACAGCTCCTCCAGCGCGATCAGGCGGTGCTGGCTGTCCAGAAACAGCACGGCAAACACCTCGTGTGCCCGGTCGGCCATGTGCAGCCGCAGCACATCCATCACCGCCGCCGGTGCGTCCAGCACCGGGCGCTCGCGCAGCCGCTCGCTCAAGGCGCGCCGCACCATCTCGGTCACGGCCAGCAGCTCGGCCCGCTTGGCCGGCCCCAGCCCTTTGACGCTGGCCAGTTGCGCCGGCGTCGCCTGCAGCAAGCCGCTTAGGCCGCCCCAGCGGTCCAGCAGCGCCTGGGCAAAGTGCAGCACGGGCTGACCGGCCAGGCCCGTGCGCAGCAACAGCGCCAGCAGCTCCGCATCGGCCAGGGCCTGCGGGCCGCGCGCCAGCAGTTTCTCGCGCGGACGGGCCTCGGGGGGCAATTCACGCACCATGGTTTCCTCCCTGTTTTCTACAATGCGCATTTTCGCGCGCCGCCGTGCGGCCTGACCACCATGCCCGTCGTCCAACCCGGTTCCTTCCTGACCCTGCACTATCGCCTGTCCGGGCCGGACGGCACCGCCTTCATCGACACGTTCGCGGCCCAGCCGGCCACGCTGTCGCTCGGCGCGGGGGAGTTGTCGCCGGCGCTGGAGCAGCGTCTGCTCGGCTTGGCGGAGGGCACCCACACCGTGATCGACCTGCCGGCCGGCGAGGCCTTTGGCGAGCGCCAGCCCGACATGCAGCAGTGGGTGGCGCGCAAGCTGCTCGACGCGCTGGGCGATCCGCACGAGCGCTACGCCCCGGGGGACGTGGTGCAGTTCCCCACCCCCGACGGGCGGGGCAGCTACGCCGGCCTCGTGCGCGAGGTGCGCGACGACGGGGCCGTGTTGTTCGACTTCAACCATCCCCTGGCGGGCCAGCCAGTGCGGTTCGAGGTCCACATCATCGGGGTGCTGTGATGAGCGCCGCCGTCCAGGAGGTGCTGCTGGCCGAGCCGCGCGGCTTTTGCGCGGGGGTGGACCGGGCAATCGAGATCGTCGAGCGCGCGCTGGCCAAGTTTGGCGCGCCCGTCTATGTGCGCCACGAGATCGTGCACAACCGCCACGTCGTCGACGATCTGCGCCAGCGCGGCGCGGTGTTCATCGAGGACTTGGCCGATGTGCCGCCTGGGTCGGTGTTGGTCTTCAGCGCCCACGGCGTCAGCCGCGCCGTGCAGGCCGAGGCCGAGCGCCGGGGCTTTCAGATCTTCGACGCCACCTGTCCGCTGGTCACCAAGGTCCATGTGGAAGTGGCCAAGCTGCGCCGCGAGGGCTACGAGTTCATCCTGATCGGCCATGCGGGCCATCCGGAGGTCGAGGGCACCATGGGCCAGCTCGACGGCGGCATCCACCTCGTCGAGACGGTGGCCGATGTGGCCCGGGTGCAGCCCGCGCAGACCGAGCGCATCGCCGTCGTCACCCAGACGACGCTCAGCGTGGACGATACGGCGGAGATCTTGGCGGCGGTGCGCGCGCGCTTCCCCGCGCTGCGCGAGCCCAAGCAGCAAGACATCTGCTATGCCACGCAAAACCGGCAGGATGCCGTCAAGGCGCTGGCGCGGCAGGTGGATGCCGTCATCGTGGTGGGCAGCCCCACCAGCTCCAACACCAACCGCCTGCGCGAGCTGGCCGAGCGCCTGGGCGTGCCCACCTACATGGTCGACGACGCGTCGGAGCTGCGCGACGAGTGGTTTGCCCGGGCCCCCCGCGTGGGGGTGACGGCCGGTGCGTCCGCCCCGGAAGCGCTGGTGCAAGGCGTGGTGCAGCGCCTCAAATCGTTGGGCGCCACCGCCGTGCGCCGCCTGGACGGGCCGGTGGAGACCATGCGCTTTCCGCTGCCCAAGGGATTGAAGGCGGATTGACGCCGCCCCGCGGTCAGTGGAAGTCGCGGCTGGCCACCGCCAGCTCGCCCAGCCAGAGGCTGAGGTCTTGCACATGCCCGGCGATCAGGTGGCAGACCGCATGCTCGCCGTCGCCCTGGCGCTGCCATTGGCCCCGGATGGCCAGCAGCCGCCCCTGCAGCAGCGCCTGCCGAAAGTGTGCTTGCACGCGGCGCCAGACGATCACCGGCACCGTGCCGGTTTCGTCTTCCAGTGTCAGGAACAGCACGCCCTGGGCCGTGGCGGGCTTCTGGCGGGCGGTGACCAGTCCGCAGGCCCCCAGCAGGCGGCCGTGGGGCTGGGTCCGCAGCCGCTGCGCGGGCAACCACTGCGCGGCGGGCAGCCGCGGGCGCAGCAGCGCCAGGGGATGGGCGCGCAGGCTCAGGCCGGTGCCGGCGTAGTCCTGCCAGACCTCCTCGCCCAAAGGGGCGGGGGGCGGTTGCCAGTCCGCGTCGTCCGGCCCGTTGCTCTCGTGCGCCCCGTTCATCCCCGCGGGGATCGTCGGGACGGTGGCTGCCCGCTCCAGCGCCAGCGGTGCATGCCAGCCGCTGACGGCCCACCACTGCCGGCGTCGGTGCCCGGCCAGTCCGCGCAGGGCGTCGGCCCGCGCCAGGGCCTGCAGCGCGCTGCGATCCAGGGCGGCGCGGCGTGCCAGGTCGTCCACGTCGGTCCAGGGGCATTCGCGGCGCGCGGCTACGACGCGCCGTCCGGCCGCCTCCCCGAGTCCGTGGACCAGCCGCAGCCCCAGCCGCACCGCGGGGTCCGGGGCGCCGTGGGCGGGCTCCAGCGTGCAGTCCCAGTCGCTGATCCGCACATCCACGGGGTGTACGACCACGCCGTGTCGCCGGGCGTCTTGCACCAGCTGCGCGGGCGCATAAAAGCCCATGGGCTGGGCATTGAGCAGCGCCGCCAGAAAAGCCGCGGGCTCGTGGCACTTCAGCCAGGCGCTGGCCCAGGCCAGCAGCGCAAAACTGGCGGCATGGCTTTCCGGAAAGCCGTAGGCCCCAAAGCCGCGGATCTGGCGCACGATGGCCTGGGCGAAGTCCGGCGCGTAGCCGCGCGCGGCCATGCCGTCGAGCAGGCGCTGCTCGAACCGCTCCAGCTCTCCCCGCCGCCGCCAGGCCCCCATGCTGCGGCGCAGGGCGTCGGCTTCCTCGGCGCTAAAGCCGGCGGCCAGCATGGCAATCTGCATCACCTGCTCCTGAAAAATCGGCACCCCGAGCGTGCGCTCCAGGGCGGGACGCAGCTCCGCCTGGGGCAGGGCCAACGGCTCGCCCCGGCGCTGGCGCTCGCGGGCAGCCAGGTAGGGGTGGACCATGCCGCCCTGGATGGGCCCGGGCCGCACGATGGCCACCTGCACCACCAGGTCATAAAAGCAGGCCGGCCGCAGGCGCGGCAGCATGCTCATCTGGGCCCGGCTCTCGATCTGGAACACGCCCACCGTGTCGGCGCGCTGGATCATGGCGAAGGTGGCGTCGTCGTGGGGCGGAATGTCGGCCAGGGTGAACGGGCGGCCGCGCCGCTGGCTGACCAGCCGCAGCGCCCCGTGCAGCGCGGTGAGCATGCCCAAGGCCAGCACGTCCACCTTGAGCAGGCCGAGCGCATCGATGTCGTCTTTGTCCCACTCGATGACGGTGCGTCCCGGCATCGCCGCCGGGACCACCGGCACGGTGTGGGTCAGCGGCTCGCGGGTCAGCACGAAGCCGCCCGTGTGCTGCGAGCGGTGCCGGGGCGCGCCCACCAGGGCCTGGGCCAGATCCAGCCAGCGCCGAACGGCCGGGTCGTCCGGGCGCAGACCGGCGGCTGCCACGGCCTCGGGGGCCAGATCCCGTGGCGCCTGATGGCGGCACTGGCGGGCCAGCGCGTCCACCGCGTCGGGGGCAAATCCCAGCGCCTTGCCCACGTCGCGCAGGGCGCTGCGGCCCTGCCAGCGGATCAGGCTGGCGGCCAGTGCGGCCCGCTCGCGGCCATATTTGGCGTACAGGTACTGGATGACCTCTTCGCGGCGCTGGTGCTCGAAGTCGACGTCGATGTCCGGCGGCTCGGCCCGCGCCCGGCTGATGAAGCGCTCGAACAGCACAGGGTGGCGCGCGGGGTCGACCTCCGTGATGCCCAGGCAGTAGCACACCGCGGAGTTGGCGGCGGAGCCCCGCCCCTGGCACAGAATGCCGCGCTCGCGCGCAAACCGCACGATGTCGTGCACGGTCAGAAAATATTTTTCGTAGGCCAGCTCGCCGATCAAGGCCAGCTCGTGCGCGATCTGGGCCTGTACGGCAGCGGGCGTCCCCTGGGGGTAGCGCTGGCGCGCGCCGGCCTCGACCAGAGCGCGCAGGTGCTGCGCGGGCGAGCGGCCTTCGGGCACGATCTCGGGTGGGTATTCGTAGCGCAGCTCGTCCAGCCGGAAGGTGCAGCGCTGCGCAATGGCGCGTGTGGCCTCGATCAAACCTGGGGCGAAGCGGCGCTGCCAGCGGGCGGCGGGCCACAGGTGCGCCTCGGCATTCGCGCTGAGGGCCAATCCACACTCCGCCAGCGGGCGCTGCAGCCGGATCGCGGTCAGGGTGTCGAGCAGGGGCTGCTCGCCGGGGTGGCTCATGCGCACTTCGGGCGCGGCGACGGCGGGCACGCCGGCGCGGGCGGCGGCGGCCAGCAGCCGTCGTTGCCAGGCGGCATCCTCCAGCCGCCCCTCGGCCGTGATGCCCAGCCAGCCCCGGTCCGCCCCTCGCTCGCGCAGCCAGCCCCCCAGGGCGTGCAGGCCGGTGGCCCAGGCGGTGTCGTCGGCCGATGGCAGCGCCCAGGCCCAGGGCACGGCCATGAGCAGGCAGCCGGGCAGGTCGGGGACGTCGTCGATGTCCGTGTGCAGCGGCAGGGCCTGCGGGTCTGCGGCGACGGCGGTGTGGCGTTCCCGGCCGTTTGCCGCAGTGGCTTGGCCCTGGCGCAGCCGGCTGATCCAGGCGCTGAGCTGGCCATAGCCGGCCCGGTCCGCCGCCCAGGCCACCAGCGTGAATCCGCCGCCCGGCAGCACCGGCCAGCGCACCCGCCAGTGGCTGCCCACGAGCAGCGGCAGGCCGCATGCGCGCGCGGCCACGTGGGCCTGCACCACCCCGCCCAGGGTGTTGTCGTCGGTCAGTGCCAGCGCGGCATACCCCAGCGCGTGGGCCTGCCTGACCAAAGTTTCGGGGCTGGCGGCACCGCGCAGGAAGCTGAAGTGGCTCAGCGTGAACAGGGCGGCCGGCGCGGTCATGCGTACACCCCCGCAAGCCGCCACTCCCCCGGGCTGGTTGGGCCGGGCTGGGCGTGGCGGTGCAGCCACCAGCAGCGCCCATCTGCCGAGGTGGCCACGCCCATCTCCCATGCCACCGGGGTGTCCCACCAGCCGGTGGCGATGCGCTGCGGCCCCAGCACCCGCCGCAAGCGCTGGCCCTTCAGGCGCGGGTGCCCGTCGGGGCCGGTGTCCAGCCGCCGTGGCTGTGGCAGCCACCAGGGGGGCTCCCACAGGGTGGCCATGGCGGCCAGGGCGAGCGCAGGGGCCGCAGCCGCATGGTCGCTGCCGCGGCGTCCCTCGGTCTCCAGGGGGGCTTGGAGGGCGGCGCGCCATCGCTGACGCCGTGCCGGATCCCAATGGGCGGCGCGCTGCACGGTCTGCACCCGTGCCGGGCCGAGCCGGGCCGACAGTCGTTCCAGCAGCGCCTCCCAGCTCAGGGCATCGTCGGCTGGCCGGTCCGGCAGCAGCGTGGCAGATGCCGGGCTCCACGGGACGACATGGACGGTTTCCAGCCACAGCCCGTCGACCGCGGCATCGAGGCGGGTGCGCGCCAGGGCGTCGTGGAGCTGCGAGCGCAGCAGCCGGGTGTCCCGCGTGGGCCGCCGGTGCCGGAAGTCCAGGGCCGTTGCCGCGGGGCGACCCTGCCAGCCCAGTCGCCAGTGCAACACACCGGCCTGCCGCTGCTGCAGCCAGGCCGTCAACTGGCCCAGCAGCCGCTGGCCCGCGAAGGCCAGGGCGGCGGTCTCGGCGCTGGGGGCAGGCAGCGCCAGGGTCTGGTGAAAGCGTTCCGGTGCCTGCCAGCCGGGCAGGGCGAGCGGTGCCTGACCGTACAACGCGTCCAGCGCCTGCAGCAGGCCCGGCGCGGTGCGGCGCGCCAGCCCCGCGCGCGGGCAGCGGCGCAAGTCCCCCAGTGTGCGCAGCCCCAGGGCGTCCAACACCGGTCGATGCGGCCGGGCGGGGCCCAAGTGGCTGGCGGGCAGCGCATCTAGCCGGGCCGACCAGTCCGGCCCCAGGGCGTGACCGAAGCCGCCGGCCGCGGGGGTGGCGCGGGCGACCGCCAAGGCGGCCAGGGCGGTCGGCGCGGCCCCCAGCCGCCCCCAGCCCAAGGCGGCCCCTTCGTGCCGCAGGCGCCGCAGCAGGGCTGCCCGCCCGCCAAACAGCCGCTGGCTGGCCGACAGCTCCAGCAGCCAGCCGTCCTCGTGCAGTACGGGCTGCGGGCCGTAGCGGGCCAGCCAGGGGCCTGCGGGTTCAGGGGTGGACGAGCCGTAGGCGGGCAGGCAGGCGATCCACAGGGCATTCGGTGGCATGGCGGGTGGGGTCTTCCTGCGGGGATGGGGGCAGCAACCGGCGCAGTGGCAGCGGGGCTTGCAGCCGCACGGGGTGCGCCAGCGGTGGGCCGCGTCGCTTGCGGATGTGCACCGTCAGGCCATCGGCATCGCCCGCGCCGATGTCCAGCCGCAGCGGTGCGGCCGAGGCGGGCAAGCCGTGCGCCCGGTCATGGCTGGCCAGCACCAGCGGGGCCGGCCATGCGCCGGGCCGGGTGCCGTCGCGCTGCGCGGTCGAGGCCGCCAGTTGCAGCCGGCGCACCAGCCCTGCCGTCGGCCGCAGCCAATGCACCCAGCACAGGCTGACGTCGGGGCAGCGCAGCGCCTGCTCGGCCGCCCACAGGGCGTCGGCATCGCCCGTGGGCTGCAGGCGCAGCAGCCGCTCCGGGGCCACCCCCTGGGCGGCCCAGGCGTGGGCGTTGGGCTCCAGCGGCAGGCCGATCAGCACCAGCGGGCCCTGCTGGGCGGCCGTCTGCAGCGCCGGCAGCAGCAGCCGCCAGGGCAGGGTGTCGGCATCCAGCGCGCATTCGACCACGGCACCCAGCGGCCATCCGCCGCCCGGCAGCACGGCGTCCAGCGCCGCCCACCCGGTCGTGTGGGTGGCCAGCGTGACCGGGGCCATCTGGTCGGCCCACCAGACGTCGTGGCGCAGGGGGTTCGGTGCCATACCAATACTGTACAAAAAAACAGTATCCAAGCAAACGCCGTGGGCTCGCGCGGGGGATGGCTGGCGAAGGGTGCCGAGGCGGTGCGAAGGCAAAAAGGGCGCCGGAGGTCGCCGGCAGCCGCCGAACGGTGCGGCAGCCCGCTTGGTGATGGCGGGCGCCCGCCCTACAATGCCCAATGTGGCCGCCGTGTCAGGCCGGTTGGTGTGCAACCGGGTTGGGCGGGCGGCGACGTATCGGCAAGTTTGCTGGGTTCGCGTAAAGGGATTGCATGTCTGGATTTGAGTCGGCCTGGAGTCTGTTCATCGACTTCCTGGCCCAGGGGCTGACCGCAGCCTCGTGGTGGCAGATCGTTCTGTTCACCCTGGTGCTCACGCACATCACCATCGTCAGCGTCACGCTGTTTTTGCACCGCCACCAGGCGCACCGCGCGCTGGACCTGCACCCGGCGGTGTCGCATTTCTTCCGCTTCTGGCTCTGGATGACCACCGGCATGGTCACCAAGGAGTGGGCGGCCATCCACCGCAAGCACCACGCCAAATGCGAGCAGGAGGGCGATCCGCACAGCCCGCAGGTGTATGGCATCCGCAAGGTGTTCTGGGAGGGTGCCGAGCTCTACCGGGCCGAAGCCAAGAACCAGGAAACCCTGCGCCGCTATGGCCATGGCACGCCGGACGACTGGATCGAGCGCCACCTGTACACCCGGCACTCGCGCCTGGGCGTCAGCCTGATGCTGATCATCGACGTCGCCCTGTTTGGCGCCGCGGGGCTGGCCGTGTGGGCCGTGCAGATGGTGTGGATTCCGTTCTGGGCGGCTGGTGTCATCAACGGCATCGGCCACTACTGGGGGTACCGCAACTTCGAGGCGCCGGACGCCAGCACCAATGTCTCGCCCTGGGGCCTGATCATCGGTGGCGAGGAACTGCACAACAACCACCACACCTTCCCGACGTCGGCCAAGTTCTCGGTCAAGCCGTACGAGTTCGACATTGGCTGGGTGTACATCCAGGCGCTGGCCAAGCTGGGGCTGGCCAAGCCCAAGAAGGTGCCGCCCAAGTTGGCCTTTGGTGACGCCAAGCCGGTGGCCGATGAGCAGACGCTGGAGGCCATCGTCGCCAACCGCTACGAGGTGATGGCCCGCTATGCGCGCCAGATGCGGGCGGCCATGCAGGCCGAATGGGACACCCTGCGGGCCAAGATGGGCGGCGACGAGTCGCTGTTGAAACTGGCGCGTCGCTGGCTGCACCGCGACGATGACCAAGTGCCGGCCCCGGTGCGGGCCAAGCTGCAGCAGGTGCTCGGCGCCGCGCCCACCCTGGCCAAAATGCACGCCATGCGCGAGGAGCTGCGCCAACTGTGGTCCAACACCGCCCTGACGCGCGAGCAGATGGCGCGCGAGCTGCAGGCGTGGATTCACCGGGCCGAGCACAGCGGCATCCAGGCCCTGAGCGATTTTGCCCAGCGTTTGCGCGCGGCGCGTCTGGCGCCTGCGGCCGCCTGAACCGGAGGCTGCGATAAAAAAACCGCCAGCAAAGCTGGCGGTTTTTTGTTGCGGTGATCGGAAAACCGCTCGACAGACAGCCGGCCGCGCGGGCCGGCTGGCCGGTCACTTGAGCTTGGTTTCCTTGTACTCGACGTGCTTGCGCGCCACCGGGTCGAACTTCATGAACGCCAGCTTGTCCGGCGTGGTCTTCTTGTTCTTGGTGGTGGTGTAGAAGTGGCCGGTCCCCGCGGTGGATTCCAGCTTGATCTTTTCGCGTCCGCCTTTGGCAGCCATGATGGACTCCTATGTGGTGATCAGGCCTGACCGCGGGCACGCAGGTCGGCCAGGACGGCATCGATGCCGACTTTGTCGATCAGGCGCAGCGCCGCGCCAGAGACGCGCAGACGCACCCAGCGGTTCTCGCTCTCGACCCAGAAGCGGCGGGTTTGCAGGTTCGGCAGAAACCGGCGCTTGGTTTTGTTGTTGGCGTGGGAGACGTTGTTCCCCACCATGGGCTTTTTGCCCGTGACTTCGCACACACGTGCCATGTTGGTCACTCCAGTCAGAACAGCCCACCCGGTCGCCCCGGGTCGGCACCTCGTCCGCGTCCTGTGTTGTGCCGCCTGCCACACGTGGAGTGCCCCATCGGGATGGTCTGGACAATACACGGCGTGTGGACGGCTCCGGCTCGCGGACGGCCAATTTGCCGCGGCCGTCTAGCCGTAGCAAACCCAACATTATACCGGGTTGCCGATGCTGGAGGTTGCGCCTCGGCTCAAGCGGGCTGCTGTTCCAGGAAGCGCTGCGCATCCAGCGCCGCCATGCAGCCGGTGCCGGCGCTGGTGATGGCCTGGCGGTAGACGTGGTCCTGTACGTCGCCGGCGGCGAATACCCCCGGCACGCTGGTCATCGTCGCCATGCCGTCATGGCCGCCGCGCGTGACGATGTAGCCGTCCTTCATCTCCAGCTGGCCGGCGAAGATCTGCGTGTTGGGGCTGTGGCCGATGGCGATAAAGACGCCTTGCAGCGCCAGCTCCTCGGTGGTGCCGGACTCGACGTGGCGGATGCGCACGCCGGTCACGCCCTTGTCGTCGCCCAGCACCTCGTCGAGCACGTGCCAGAGTTTCAGCTCGATCTTGCCCTCGCGCACCTTGTCCATCAGCTTGTCGACCATGATGGCCTCGGCGCGGAAGGTGTCGCGGCGGTGGATCAGCGTGACTTTGCGCGCGAGGTTGGCCAGGTACAGCGCCTCCTCCACGGCGGTGTTGCCGCCGCCGACGACGCACACGTCCTGCCCGCGGTAGAAGAAACCGTCGCAGGTGGCGCAGGCGCTTACGCCCTTGCCCATGAAGGCCTGCTCCGACGGCAGGCCCAGGTACTTGGCCGAGGCGCCGGTGGCGATGATCAGCGCGTCGCAGGTGTAGGTGCCGGCGTCGCCGGTGAGCGTGAACGGGCGGCGCGACAGGTCGGCCGTGTGGATGTGGTCGAACACGATCTGCGTCGCGAAGCGCTCGGCGTGCTGCTGGAAGCGCTGCATCAGCTCCGGCCCCTGTACGCCGTGCACGTCGGCCGGCCAGTTGTCGACCTCGGTGGTGGTCATCAGCTGGCCGCCCTGGGCCAGGCCAGTGATCAGCAGCGGCTTGAGGTTGGCGCGCGCGGCATAAATGGCCGCGGTGTAGCCGGCCGGGCCGGAGCCGAGGATGAGGACGTGGGCGTGCGTGGACATGCCGACGATTGTACGGAGGTGCGGGGGTGTCGGGCGCCGCGCTCGGGTTAAGCTCGGGGTTGCCCACCCAGCTTGCCCGTTTGCCCATGAGCCGATCCGTCAATGCCCTCAACGCCGACCTGGCCACCCCGGGGAGGGGCTGGAAGCGATTCGCGCAAGAGACGGGCTTGCTTCTGGGCGCAGTGGTGCTGGCCTTTGCCTTTCTGGCCATGCTCAGCCACGATGCGGCCGATCCGGCCTGGTCCACCTCGGGCACGGGGGTGGGCTACCGCAACTGGGGCGGACGGCTGGGGGCGTGGGTGTCGGACATCGGCTACTACCTGTTCGGCGCCTCGGTCTGGTGGCTGCTGGCTGCGGGGGCGCGCGCCTGGCTGGCGTCGCTGGCCCGCTGGTTGCGCGCCACGCCCGCACCGCCGCCCGGGCCTGCCTGGTGGCAGACGCCCGCGTGGCGCACGGCGGCGTTCGGCGTGGCCGTGGTGGGGTTGATGTGGGCCAGCTGCGTGCTCGAATGGAGCCGGCTGACCCGCTGGGACGCCTGGGTGCCCGGGCGCATCGCCGGTGGCGTCCTGGGCGAGCTGGCCGGCCCGGTCGCCTTGCGCTGGCTGGGGGACACCGGATCGGCCCTGGTGGCGCTGGGCGTGTGGACGGTGTCGGTGGCGGTGGTGTTTCGATTCTCGTGGGCGCAGGTGGCCGAGCGCATCGGCGCGGCGGTGGACCAGTGGATCGAAGCCCGGCGGGAGCGGCGCGAGGTGGACGAAGATGTGCGCATCGGCCGGCGGGCCGCGCGCGAACGCAGCCGCCAGGAGGCCGAGGCGCGCGCGGCGCATCCCCCGCACGAGCCGCACTTCGACGTGCCGCCGCTGGCGCCCGAGGCCGACGCAGGCCCGCGCGCCGAGGCACCCACGGCGGCACCGCCCGAGCGGGGGGGCACCCGCAGCGCGGCACCCAAGTCCGCCGCCCGGCTGCAGATCGAGCCCACCGTGGCCGAGGTGGAGCCCAGCGCCCGCGCCGTCAAGGAGCGCCAGCAGGCGCTGTTCGCCGACGGCGAGTCGCCGCTGCCGCGGCTGGATCTGCTCGACCCGCCGGCGCGGCAGCCGGCCACCGTGGCGCCCGAGACGCTGGAGATGACCAGCCGGCTGATCGAGAAGAAGCTGGCCGACTTCGGCGTCGAGGTGCAGGTGGTGGCCGCGCAGCCGGGCCCGGTCATCACCCGCTACGAGATCGAGCCCGCCACCGGCGTCAAGGGCTCGCAGATCGTCAATCTGGCCAAGGACCTGGCGCGCTCGCTGTCGCTGGTGTCGATCCGCGTCATCGAGACCATTCCCGGCAAGAGTCTGATGGCGCTGGAGCTGCCCAACGCGCGGCGCCAGACCATCCACCTGAGCGAAATCCTTGGCTCGCAGGTCTACCACGAGGCCCGCAGCCTGCTCACGATGGGGCTGGGCAAGGACATCGCCGGCCATCCGGTGGTGGTGGATCTGGCCCGCATGCCGCACTGTCTGGTGGCGGGCACCACCGGCTCGGGCAAGTCGGTCGGCATCAACGCCATGATCCTGAGCCTGCTCTACAAGGCCGAGCCGAAGAACGTGCGGCTGCTGCTGATCGACCCGAAGATGCTGGAGCTCAGCGTCTACGAGGGCATCCCGCACCTGATCGCGCCGGTCGTCACCGACATGAAGCAGGCAGCCAACGGCCTGAACTGGTGCGTGGCCGAGATGGAAAAGCGCTACCGCCTGATGAGCAAGCTGGGCGTGCGCAACCTGGCCGGCTACAACGCCAAGATCGACGAGGCGGCGCAGCGCGGCGAGTCGATCCCCAACCCCTTCAGCCTGACGCCGGAGGCGCCCGAGCCGCTGGCGCGCCTGCCCTACATCGTGGTGGTCATCGACGAGCTGGCCGACCTGATGATGGTGGTCGGCAAGAAGATCGAGGAGCTGATCGCGCGCTTGGCGCAAAAGGCACGCGCCGCCGGCATCCATCTGATCCTGGCCACCCAGCGGCCCAGCGTCGACGTCATCACCGGCCTCATCAAGGCCAACATCCCGACGCGCATCAGCTTCCAGGTCAGCAGCAAGATCGACAGTCGCACCATCCTCGACCAGATGGGCGCCGAGGCGCTGCTCGGCATGGGCGACATGCTCTACATGCCGGCCGGCACGGGCTTCCCGACCCGGGTGCATGGGGCTTTCGTCAGCGACGACGAGGTGCACCGCGTGGTGGCCTTCCTGAAGGAGCGCTACGGCGAGCCCGACTACGTGGAGGATGTGCTGGAGAGCACGGGCGGCGACGGCTTCGGTGGCGCCGAGAGCGGCGAAGGCGAGGGCGGCGGCGAGAAAGACCCGCTGTACGATCAGGCCGTGGCCATCGTGCTGCAGGACCGCAAGGCCAGCATCAGCTATGTGCAGCGCAAGCTCAAGATCGGCTACAACCGCGCCGCGCGCCTGCTGGAGGACATGGAAAAGGCCGGCCTCGTGAGCGCCTTGACCGCCAGCGGCCAGCGCGACATCCTGGTTGGCGGCCGCACCGAATGAGGCCGGTGTGCCGCCGCACGCCGGCCCCGGCGCAGGCGCGGAACCCCGCCACCCCCATCCCTTTCCAAGCAACATGCAACGACGCTTCGCACTGCTCGCCTTGACGGGTTCCGCCCTCGGCTGGTTGCCCCTGTCCGCCTGGGCCCAAACCGAGGGCCTGCGCGAGCTGGAGACCTTTCTGTCCGGCGTGCAGCAGGGCCGCGCCGCATTCACCCAGACCGTGACCGCCCCCCTGCGCGACGGCGAGGCCGTGGCGCGCACCCGCACCAGCCGCGGCGAATTCGAGTTTTTGCGGCCGGACCGTTTTCGCTTTCGCTACACCCAGCCGTTCGAGCAAGTCATCGTGGCGGACGGACAGACGCTGTGGCTGTACGACCCGGACCTCCACCAGGTGACCGCGCGCCGGCAGGCCGATGTGCTGGCCAACACCCCGGCCGCGTTGCTGGCGGCCGCCCCCGATCTGCGTGCCGTGCGTCAGGCGTTCACCCTGTCGGCGGGCGAGTCGCGCGACGGGCTGCAATGGGTGGAAGCCGTGCCCAAGGCGCGCGACGGCCAGGTGCAGCGCATCCGCATCGGATTTCGCCAGGGCCAGCTGGAGGTGCTGGACATCCTGGACAGCTTCGGCCAGCGCTCTGTGATGCGGTTCGGCCCCCTGGACCGTTCGACCCAATTCACGGCGGCGAACTTTCGTTTCCAGCCACCCGCCGGCGCCGAGGTGCTGCGCCAGTGACGGCCGCCCCGGCCCGCATGCCCGGGCGCTGCCCGGGCCGATGCCGCCTCAGCCCCGCAGGGGCAGCGCCGCGCCGATGGCCATGAAGACGCCGCCGCAGGCCTGATTGAAGTGCCGGCCCACGCGGCGCAGCCACGGCGTCAGGCGCGAGGCCGTGCTCGCAATCAGGGTTTCGGTGATCACCTCGATGACGGCAAAGGTGCCGGCCATGATCGCGAACTGCCCCCACAGGCTGCGATGCGGGTCGATGAACTGGGGCAGAAACGCGGCAAAAAACAGCAGCCCTTTGGGGTTGGTGACGGCCGACAGCAGCCCCTGGCGGAACATCGACAGCCCCGAGCGCCGCTGCTGGCTGGGGCGTATGTCCATGCCGATCGGGGGCGCCCGCCAGACCTGGATGCCCAGGTACACCAGATACAGACCGCCCACCCACTTCATAACAGTGAGCCAGACCAGCGACGTCTGCAGCAGCGCCCCGATGCCAAACATCGACAGCGCAATCACCACGACGAAGCCCAGCGCCCCGCCAGCGATGGTGTAGAGCGTGCGCTGCCGCCCGTACAGCGCACCGTGGGTGAGGGCCAGCAGGCCATTGGGCCCGGGCGAGAGCGACAGCCCCAAGGCCGCCAGCGCGTACAGAAGCCAGGTGTCGAAAGCCATGCGGCCATCGTGCCACCGCGTGGTAAGGACGGTCAAGCCGTGGACGCGCCGCGGGGCGCACCTGGGCGACAATCGCCGCATGGCCCCGACACCCCCTGTTCCCCTGGCCGAACGGCTGCGCCCTCGCACGCTCGCGGAGGTGGTCGGCCAGGCGCATCTGCTCAGCCCCGGCATGCCGTTGCGGCTGGCGTTCGAAAGCGGCCGGCCGCACAGCTGCATCCTATGGGGCCCGCCGGGCGTGGGCAAGACGACGCTGGCGCGCCTGATGGCGCAGGCGTTCGACGCCCAGTTCATCGCCATCAGCGCGGTGCTGGGCGGCGTCAAGGACATCCGCGACGCGGTGGAGCGCGCCGAGGCCGCGCGCCACGGGCTGCATCCCCAGCCGACGCTCGTTTTCGTCGACGAGGTGCACCGCTTCAACAAGGCGCAGCAGGACGCCTTCCTGCCGCACGTGGAAAGCGGCCTGTTCACCTTCGTCGGCGCCACCACCGAGAATCCGAGCTTCGAGGTCAATGCCGCGCTGCTGTCGCGCGCCACGGTGTATGTGCTGCAGCCGCTGGCGGAAGCCGACCTGCAGGCGCTGATCGACCGCGCGCAGGAGACCGGCGAAGTCCCGGCCCTGGCCCCCGCGGCGCGGCAGCGCCTGGTGGCCTATGCCGACGGCGACGCGCGCCGGCTGCTCAACACCTTGGAGACGCTCGCCGTTACCGCCCGCGCGCAGGGCCGCGCGGAGGTGGACGAAGCCTGGCTGCTGGCGACGCTGGGCGAGCGGCTGCGCCGCTACGACAAGGGCGGCGACCAGTTCTACGACACCATCAGCGCGCTGCACAAGAGCGTGCGCGGCAGCGACCCCGATGCGGCGCTGTACTGGTTCGTGCGCATGCTGGATGGTGGCGTGGACCCGCGCTACGTCGCGCGCCGGCTGGTGCGCATGGCCACCGAGGACGTCGGGCTGGCCGACCCGCGCGCGCTGCGGCTGGCGCTGGACGCGGCCGAGACCTACGAGCGACTCGGCAGCCCGGAAGGCGAGCTGGCGCTGGCGCAGGCGGTGGTGTACCTGGCCGTGGCGCCGAAGAGCAACGCCGTCTATACCGCCTACAAGGCCGCGCGCACCTTAGTGGCGCGCGACGGCACACGCGCGGTGCCGTTGCACCTGCGCAATGCGCCCACGGCGCTGATGCGCCAGCTCGACCATGGCCGTGGCTACCGCTATGCGCACGACGAGCCGGACGCGTTCGCCGCGGGCGAGCGCTACTTCCCCGACGGCATGGCCGAGCCGCGCTTTTACGAGCCGGTGCCGCGCGGGCTGGAGCTGCGCATCGGCGAAAAGCTCGCCGAGCTGCGCCGGCGCAACGCCGAGGCGCGTGCGGCGGCGGCTGGTGCGCCGCCGGTCGGTAAGTAGCATTAGAGTTTCTAATGCGTTTGGAGTTGCATTGATAGGGATTCTGGTTTTCCCCGGGTGGGCGCGGAAATTGCCGGGTAAACCCTAGGGTTCGGCGGGTCAGCTAGGGCAAACACGCACCGGTTGGCGAAAAACCCTTCGCTACAATCCGCCCAGTCTGAACCCGCCCCAAGGCCGCACCCAGGCCGGAACTGGCGGGTTTTTTGCTAACCCGGTCGGCCAGCAGCCACCGGGGTGGTGGTTCCTCACAACGGAGAGCTCTCATGGATGTTTTGCTACAGCAGATCATCAACGGTCTGGTGCTGGGCAGCATGTACGCGTTGGTGGCGCTTGGCTACACCATGGTGTACGGCATCATCGGGCTGATCAACTTTGCCCATGGTGACGTGCTCATGATCGGCGCGCTGACCAGCTGGACGATCATCGTCCAGGCCCGCGAGGCCGTGCCCGGCATGCCCGGCTGGGCTTTGCTGGTTCTGGCTGCGTTGATCTCGATGGCCGTTTGCGCGGCGATCAACTTCTCGATCGAAAAGCTGGCCTACAAGCCGCTGCGCAACTCCCCGCGTCTGGCGCCGCTGATCACCGCCATCGGCATGAGCATCCTGCTGCAGACGCTGGCGATGATCGTGTGGAAGCCCAATCCCAAGTCGTACCCGACGCTGTTGTCGAGCGAGCCGTTCAACCTGGGCGGGGCGGTCATTTCGCCCACGCAGGTGACGATCCTGGCCACCACCGCCATCGTGCTGTCGCTGCTGATGTTCATGGTCAACAAGACCAGCCTGGGCCGGGCCATGCGCGCCACCGCCGAGAATCCGCGCGTCGCCGGCCTGATGGGCATTCGGCCGGACGTGGTGATTTCGGCCACCTTCATCATCGGGGCGATGCTGGCGGCCATCGCCGGCATCATGTGGGCGTCCAACTACGGCACGGTGCAGCACTCGATGGGCTTCATGCCGGGGCTCAAGGCCTTCGTGGCGGCGGTCTTTGGCGGCATTGGCAACCTGGCCGGCGCCGTGGTCGGCGGTATCTCGCTCGGCCTGATCGAATCGCTGGGGGCGGGCTACCTGGGGCCGCTGACGGGCGGCTTCCTGGGCAGCCAGTATTCCGACATCTTCGCCTTCATCGTCCTGGCCATCGTCCTGACGCTGCGGCCGTCGGGCCTGCTCGGCGAGCGGGTGGCCGACCGCGCCTGATGCGCCCGGACAGGAGATGCTGACATGAGCCAATCCAAAACCTCTTCCAAGCTGGTCGTCTTTGCCCTGGCGGCCATCGGCCTGCTGGTCCTGCCGCTGCTGCTGCAGGCCACGGGCAGCAACTCGTGGGTGCGCATCGTCGATGTCGCGTTGCTGTACGTGATGCTGGCGCTGGGCCTGAACATCGTGGTGGGCTACGCCGGCCTGCTGGACCTGGGCTTCATCGCCTTCTTCGCGGTCGGTGCCTACCTCTACAGCCTGCTGGCCTCCAGTCATCTGGCGGACAACTTCCCCGCGATTGCGGCGATGTTCCCCAACGGCATCCACCTCAGCTTCTGGATCGTCATCTTCCTGGCCGCCATTCTGGCCGGCATGACCGGGCTGATGCTGGGCTACCCCGTGCTCAAGCTGCGCGGCGACTACCTGGCCATCGTGACGCTGGGCTTTGGCGAGATCGTGCGCATCTTCATGCTCAACCTGGACCGCCCGATCAACCTGACCAACGGGCCCAAGGGGATTGCCGGTGTCGATGCGGTGACGGTCTTCGGCCACAACATGGGGCAGCGGCTGACCATATCGCTCGGGGACTGGTCCTACACCTTCGAGTCGGTGACGCTGTACTACTACCTGATCCTGTTCTTCGTCGTGATGACGGTGATCATCGCGCACCGCATGGGCAACTCCCGCATCGGGCGCGCGTGGATGGCCATCCGCGAAGACGAGATCGCCGCCAAGGCCATGGGCATCAACACCCGCAACCTCAAGCTCGCGGCCTTCGGCTCCAGCGCCACCTTCGGCGGCGTCGCGGGCGTGCTGTTTGCCTCGCTGATGCGTGGCGTCTACCCGGAATCGTTCATCCTCATGGAGTCGGTCATGATCGTCGCCATGGTCGTGCTGGGCGGTCTGGGCCACATTCCGGGCGTGATCCTGGGGGCGCTGCTGCTGGCCGGCTTGCCGGAGCTGCTGCGCCACCTGGCCGGTCCGCTGCACTACCTCACCGACGGACGGCTGGCGCCCGAGATCCTGCGCCAGCTGCTGATCGCGCTGGCCATGATCATCGTGATGCTGCTGCGCCCGCGCGGCCTGTGGCCCGCGCCCGAGCACGGCAAGGCGCTGAGCAAGTGAGGAGCACCCCATGACAGACACCATCCTGAAAGTCAGCGGCGTCTCCAAGCGCTTCGGCGGCCTGCAGGCGCTCTCCGACGTCGGCATCGAGATCAAGCGCGGCCAGGTCTATGGCCTGATCGGCCCCAACGGCGCCGGCAAGACGACCTTCTTCAACGTGCTGACGGGGCTGTATACGCCCGACAGCGGCTCGTTCGAGCTGGCGGGTCAGCCCTACACGCCCACCGCCGTGCACGAGGTCGCCAAGGCCGGCATCGCGCGCACCTTCCAGAACATCCGGCTGTTTGCCGAGATGACGGTGCTGGAAAACGTCATGGTCGGCCGCCATGTGCGCACGCGCTCGGGTATCTTCGGCTCCATCCTGCGCACGCGCAGCTTCAAGGCCGAGGAAAAAGCCATCGCCGAGCGTGCGATGGAGCTGCTCGAGTACGTCGGCATCGCCAAATACGCCGATTACAAGGCGCGCACCCTGTCCTACGGCGACCAGCGCCGGCTGGAGATCGCGCGCGCTCTCGCCACCGACCCCAAGCTGATCGCGCTGGACGAGCCGGCCGCCGGCATGAACGCGACCGAGAAGGTGCAGCTGCGCGAGCTGATCGACCGTATCCGCGCCGACGGGCGCACCATCCTGCTGATCGAGCACGATGTCAAGCTGGTCATGGGCCTGTGCGACCGCGTCACCGTGCTGGATTACGGCAAGCAACTCGCCGAGGGCACGCCGGCCGAGGTGCAGAAGAACCCCAAGGTGATCGAGGCCTACCTGGGCACCGGAGGACACTGAGATGGCGAACACCCTGTTGAAAGTCACGGGCCTGAAGGTCTCGTACGGCGGCATCAAGGCGGTCAAGGGCATCGACCTGGAGGTGCGCGAGGGCGAGCTGGTCACCCTGATCGGCTCCAATGGCGCGGGCAAGACCACGACCATGAAGGCCATCACCGGCATGTTGCTGTCCGAAGGCGGCGACATCGTCTACCAGGGCCAGTCCATCCGCGGGGCCGGATCGTGGGATTTGGTCAAGCGCGGGCTGGCCATGGTGCCGGAGGGGCGCGGCGTCTTCACCCGCATGACCATCACCGAAAACCTGCTGATGGGTGCCTATGTGCGCACCGACAAGGCCGAGATCCAGCGCGACATCGAGCGCATGTTCGAGCTGTTTCCGCGCCTGAAGGAGCGCCGCGACCAGCTCGCCGGCACCATGTCCGGCGGCGAGCAGCAGATGCTGGCCATGGCGCGCGCGCTGATGAGCCGCCCCAAGCTGCTGCTGCTGGACGAGCCGTCGATGGGCCTGTCGCCGATCATGGTGGACAAGATCTTCGAGGTGGTGCGCGACGTGCACGCGCAGGGCATGACCGTGCTGCTGGTGGAACAGAACGCCCGCCGCGCGCTGCAGGTGGCCGACCGCGGCTATGTGATGGACTCGGGCGAGATCATCATGCACGGCGAGGCCAAGGCCATGCTGGACGACCCGAAGGTGCGCGCCGCCTACCTGGGCGAAGCGGCCGTCTGACGGCCCGCCGATGCGGGCACGGCGGCCCCCGGCGTGGGCCGCCTACAATCGAGGGTTTTGCGGTGTGGGCCGCAAAACCCTTTGTTTTTTGCATCCCGGTGGTGCCATGACCGATTCCGTCCATCCCGCGCCCGTCGAGGCCCCGAGCGAAAACCAGCTCATCGCCGAGCGCCGCGAAAAACTCCAGGCGCTGCGTGCCGCTGCCGGGCAGGGCGCCGGGCCGGCCTTCCCCAACGACGTGCGGCCGCAGCACACGGCCGAGGCCCTGCAGGCCGAATACGGTCACATGAGCAACGAGATGCTCGAGCCGCTGCAGGCCCGCGTCAGCGTCGCCGGGCGCATGATGCTCAAGCGCGTCATGGGCAAGGCCAGCTTTGCCACCGTGCAGGACGCCTCCTTCGGCCCCACCGGCGGGCGCATCCAGCTCTACCTCACCAAGGACGCGCTGGGCGAGGCCGCCTACGACGCCTTCAAGCACTGGGATTTGGGCGACATCGTCTATGCCGAAGGCACGGTGTTCAAGACCCGCACCGGCGAGCTGTCCGTCAAGGCCGACCGGCTGCGTCTGGTGGTCAAGAGCCTGCGCCCGCTGCCGGACAAGTTCCACGGCATCCACGACCAGGAGCTGAAGTACCGCCAGCGCTATGTCGACCTGATGACCGATGTCGCGGCGCGCGAGCGCTTCGTCGCGCGCAGCCTGGCCGTCACGGCCCTGCGCGAGTTCATGGTGCAGCACGGCTTTCTGGAGGTGGAGACGCCCATGCTGCACCCCATCCCCGGGGGGGCGAACGCCAAGCCCTTCGTCACCCACCACAATGCGCTGGATCAGGAGATGTTCCTGCGCATCGCGCCGGAGCTCTACCTCAAGCGCCTGCTGGTGGGCGGCTTCGACCGTGTGTTCGAGATCAACCGCAACTTCCGCAACGAGGGGATCAGCGTTCGCCACAACCCCGAGTTCACCATGATGGAGTTCTATGCGGCGTACTGGAACCACGTGGATTTGATGGCGTTTACCGAGCAGCTCATCCGCCACGTGGCCCACACGGTGTGCGGTGGCGGCCGGCTCGTCTACCAGGGGCGGGACGTGGACCTGGATGCGCCGTTCGAACGCCTGACCATCCGCGAGGCGATCCTCAAGCACACCGAGGCGGGCGAGCGCGTGGACGATCCGGCCTGGCTGCGCGAGCAATTGCGTCGCCTGGGGCTGGACCCCGTCAAGGAACGGCTGGACAGCCGCAGCTTGGCCGGTCTGCAGGTTCTGTACTTCGAAGAGACGGTGGAGGACAAGCTCTGGCAGCCGACCTTCATCTGCAACCACCCCACCGAAATCTCGCCGCTGGCGCGCGCCAGCGACACCGATCCGACGATCACCGAGCGCTTCGAGCTCTACATCACCGGGCGGGAAGTGGGCAACGGCTTTTCGGAGCTGAACGATCCCGAGGACCAGGCCGCGCGCTTCCACGCCCAGGTGGCCAACAAGGACGCCGGCGACGACGAGGCCATGTACTTCGACGCCGACTACATCCGGGCGCTGGAGTACGGCATGCCGCCGGCAGGCGGCTGCGGGGTGGGCATCGACCGGCTGATCATGCTGCTGACCGACAGCCCCAGCATCCGCGACGTGATCCTGTTCCCGGCCCTGCGGCGCGAGGGCTGATCCCCGGGCGGATCAGGCGTACGCGCGCAGCGCCTGGCGCATCTTCTTCATGGCCGCCGCCTCGATCTGGCGGATGCGCTCGGCGCTCACGCCGTACTCATCGGCCAGCTCCTGCAGCGTGGCGCCACCGGTGCCATCGTCGTTGACCTGCAGCCAGCGCGCCGTCACGATGCGGCGCGAGCGCTCGTCGAGCTGCGCCAGCGCATGCTCGATGCCCTCCGAGCCCAGGCGCTCGCGCTCGCGCGCCTCCAGCACCGCGGTGGGCTCGTGGCGGTGGTCGGCCAGGTAGGCGATCGGGCCATAGGCTTCCTCCCCATCCTCGTTGGGCAGGGGGTCCAGCACCACGTCCGCGCCACCCAGGCGGGTTTCCATCTCGATCACGTCCTCGCGGCGCACGTTGAGCTCGCGCGCCACGACATCGATCTCGGCCTCGGACAGGCGCTCGCGCGCCGCATCCTCGTCCAGCGCATCGGCCTTGAAGCCCCGCTTGAGCGAGCGCAGGTTGAAAAACAGCTTGCGCTGGGCCTTGGTGGTGGCCACCTTGACCATGCGCCAGTTGCGCAGGATGAATTCGTGGATTTCGGCCTTGATCCAGTGCACCGCGTAGCTGACCAGCCGCACGCCCTGGGCGGGGTCGAAGCGCTTGACCGCCTTCATCAGGCCGATGTTGCCCTCCTGGATCAGGTCCGCCTGGGGCAGGCCGTAACCCAGATACTGGCGCGAGATGGCCACCACCAGCCGCAGGTGGGACATCACCAGCTTGCCGGCGGCCTCCAGGTCCTGGTGCTGGCGCCAGCGCTGGGCGCAGTCGCGCTCCTCGTCCGCGCTGAGCAGCGGAATGCGGTTGACGGCGCTGATGTAGGCGTCCAGGTTGCCCAGCGGGGGCAGCGTCAGCGACGTGCTGGACCACGACGCCGCGGGCGCGGCGTGGGACGCAGGTGTGAGGGCAAGGGACATCGCGGTCATGGGCTCTCCTCTCCTGGATCGGTCATCATGTTAGCACTCTCTTGGATCGAGTGCTAAATGCGAAGTTCCCTCTCCGGCGCCCGCTCGCGGCGACGTGGGCCGCCCTGGGGTGGGCTTTGGCTGCTTGACGGCCGGCGGCCGATCGGAAACCATCCCGCCATCATGGCGATGCGTTTTGTCGGCCGTTGGTGTGCGGGGCGCGCGGGGTGGCGGGGGCTGCCCCGGGCGGTGCTGGGTGCGGGGCTGGCCCTGGCGCTGGCGGCAGCTCCAGCGCGGACGGCCGTTGCGGAGCCGGCCCGTCTGCGTGCCGAGGCGGTGGCCACCGGGCTGGAGCACCCCTGGGCGCTGGCGTTTTTGCCGGATGGGCGTTTTTTGGTCACCGAGCGCCCGGGGCGCTTGCGCGTGGTCGAGGCCGACGGCCGCCTGGGCGCGGCGATCGCGGGTCTGCCGCGGGTGGATGCAGCGGGGCAGGGCGGCTTGCTCGATCTGGTGCTGGACAGCGACTTTGCCCGCAACCGCACCCTGTATTTCTGCTACGCGGAGCCGGATCCCCAGGGCCGCGGCAATTCCACCGCCCTGGCGCGCGCGGTTCTGTCGGCGGATACGACCCGGTTGCAGGATCTGCGGGTGATCTTTCGCCAGCAGCCGCGCGTCGCCAGCCGCCTGCACTTCGGCTGCCGCATCGTCGAGGCGCCCGACGGCACCCTGTTTCTGACGCTGGGCGAGCGCTACCACCGCATGGCCGATGCGCAGACGCTGGACAACCACCACGGCAAGATCGTGCGAGTGACCAAGGGCGGCGCTGTCCCGCCCGACAACCCGCTGGTGGGCCGCGCAGGCGCCTTGCCCGAGATTTGGAGCTGGGGCCACCGCAATCCGCAGGGGGCCACCTGGGGCCCCGACGGCCGGCTGTGGATGCATGAGCACGGCCCGCAGGGTGGCGACGAACTGAACCGCCCCGAGCGCGGCGGCAACCACGGCTGGCCGGTCGTGACCTTTGGGGAGCAGTACGGCGGCGGGCGCATCGGCGAAGGCACGCACAAGCCCGGCATGGTGCCACCGCTGTACCACTGGACGCCGTCGATCGCGCCCTCCGGCATGGCGTGGCTGACCAGTGACCGCTACGGCCCGGCTTGGCGCGGCCACCTGTTCATCGGCGCGCTGCGCGGCCAGCACCTGGTGCGGCTGGAGCTGGACGGCACGCGCGTGGTGCGCGAGCACCGCCTGTTGACCGAACTGGGCGAGCGCATCCGCGATGTGCGTCAGGGGCCGGACGGTTGGCTGTATGTGCTGACCGACGCGCCGGACGGGCGGCTGCTGCGCCTGCGCCCCACGCCCTGAGCCACGGTCTGGGTGCCAGCGTGGGGGTCCACCGGGCGTGGCAAAGGGCGCATCCTGGCGTAGACTGTCCGCCTGGGGCCGGCAGGGTGTCGGCCCCAACCGTCTGGAGTCGTCCCATGCGCATTCTGTCCCTTCGTCTCGCCACGGGTTTGATCACCGGCGCCACGGCGCTGGCCCTGGCGGCCAGCCCGGCCTGGGCCGCCACTGCGGCCGATGGCGCAGGCCCCACCTGCCACGCGGCCGCGGCCCAGAAGAAGCTGGCGGGCGCCGCCAAGACGTCGTTCCTGAAAAAGTGCGAACAAGACGCCCAGACCGCCTGCGACGCCCGGGCGGCAGAAAAGAAGCTGGCCGGCGCGGCCAAGACCAGTTTCACGCAGAAATGCCTGCGCGACGCCGTGGGCCAGGCACCGCAGTGAAGCGGGTGAGCGCTGCCGGCGAGAGGGGCCATCCATGTCCGTGTTGACGCTGCAGCAGGCCGTGCGTGCCAACCCCGTGCTGGCCGATGTGGCCGAGCGCGCCTGGGTGTCGCGGCGGCTGCTCCAGCGGGTGGCCGTGCATTTGCCCCCCCTGCTGCGCGAGCGGGTGACCGCCGGGCCGTTGGAGGATGGGGTGTGGTGCCTGCTCGCAGCCAACCCGTCGGTGGCGGCCAAGGTGCGGCAGCTCGCGCCGGTGTTGCTGGCGGCGGCCCGCTCCGCAGGCGGCGAGGTGCAGACCCTGCAGGTGCGGGTGCAGGGGCGCGAGGCGTCCTGAGTGCCCGTCCGGTAGCCCCGGGCAGGCGGGGCTACAATGCCCGCACTGTCGGTCCCGGGTGCGCAAGCCCCCGGGCTGCGCGTCATGGCGCTTCGCCGCTGGCGGAGCGATCCGAGAATTGCTTGAGCCGCGCCTGCCCCCGGGCGGTCGCGCGGCGGGGTTTGTATGGCCATCCCGTTCCTGACCAAGATTTTCGGCAGCCGCAACGATCGGCTGCTCAAGGGTTACCGCAAAACGGTGGCGCGCATCAATGCGCTGGAGCCGACGTTCGCCGCGCTGAGCGACGAGCAGTTGCAGGCCAAAACGGCCGAGTTCCGCCAGCGGCTGGCCAACGGCGAGTCGCTCGACGCCCTGCTGCCCGAGGCGTTTGCCACGGTGCGCGAGGCCAGCAAGCGCGTCATGAAGATGCGCCACTTCGACGTGCAGCTGATGGGCGGCATCGCGCTGCACCAGGGCAAGATCGCCGAGATGCGCACCGGCGAGGGCAAGACGCTGACGGCCACGCTGCCGGTGTACCTCAACGCCCTGACCGGCAAGGGCGTGCACGTCGTCACCGTCAACGACTACCTGGCCAGCCGCGATGCCCAGTGGATGGGCAAGCTCTACCAGTGGCTGGGCCTGAGCGTGGGGGTCAACCTGCCCCAGATGCCGCGCGAGCAGAAGCAGGCCGCCTACGCCGCCGACATCACCTACGGCACCAACAACGAATACGGCTTCGATTACCTGCGCGACAACATGGTGTACGAGGCGCGCGACCGGGTGCAGCGCGGCCTGAACTACGCCATCGTCGACGAGGTGGACTCCATCCTGATCGACGAGGCGCGCACGCCGCTCATCATCAGCGGCCAGGCCGAAGACCATACGGAGCTGTACCAGCGCATCAAGACGCTGGTGCCGGCCCTGACCCGGCAGGAGGGGGAGGCCGACCCCCGCACGGGCGAGGGGGTGATCAAGCCCGGTGACTTCACGCTCGACGAAAAGTCGCACCAGATCCACCTGACCGAGCAAGGGCACGAGCACGCCGAGCAACTGCTGGCGCGCGCCGGTCTGCTGCCCGAGGGCGCGTCGCTGTACGACCCGGCCAACATCACCCTGCTGCATCACCTGGTGACGGCGCTCAAGGCCCAGCACCTGTACCACCGCGACCAGCATTACGTGGTGCAAAACGGCGAGATCGTCATCGTCGACGAGTTCACCGGCCGCCTGATGGTGGGGCGGCGCTGGAGCGACGGCCTGCACCAGGCGGTGGAGGCCAAGGAGGGCGTGGCCATCCAGCCCGAGAACCAGACGCTGGCCTCGATCACGTTCCAGAACTACTTCCGCCTGTACAGCAAGCTGGCCGGCATGACCGGCACGGCCGACACCGAGGCGTACGAGTTCCAAGAGATCTACGGACTGGAAACGGTGGTCATCCCGCCCAACCGGCCCAGCCAGCGCCGCGACGAGCAGGACCGCGTCTACAAGACCACCGCCGAGAAGTACCGGGCCGTCATCGCCGACATTCGCGACTGCCACGAGCGCGGCCAGCCCGTGCTGGTGGGCACCTCGTCGATCGAGAATTCCGAGGTCATCTCCCAACTGCTGCAGCGCGAGGGGCTGCCGCACGAAGTGCTCAACGCCAAGCAGCACGCGCGCGAGGCCGAGATCATCGCCCAGGCCGGCCGCCCCGGCGCGATCACCATCGCCACCAACATGGCCGGCCGCGGCACCGACATCGTGCTGGGCGGCAACCTGGAAAAGATGATCGCCGCCGTCGAGGCCGATGCGTCCCTCGACGAGGCCACGCGCGCCCAACGCATCGAGGCGTTGCGCTCGCAGTGGCAGGCCGACCACGAGAAGGTCAAGGCCCTGGGCGGCCTGCGCATCATCGGTACCGAGCGGCACGAAAGCCGCCGCATCGACAACCAGTTGCGCGGCCGTGCCGGCCGTCAGGGCGACCCGGGTTCCAGCCGCTTCTACCTGAGCCTGGACGATCCGCTGATGCGCATCTTCGCCGGCGACCGGGTGCGCGCCATCATGGACCGCCTCAAGATGCCGGAAGGCGAGGCCATCGAAGCCGGCATCGTCACCCGCTCCATCGAGAGCGCGCAGCGCAAGGTCGAGGCGCGCAACTTCGACATCCGCAAGCAGTTGCTGGAGTACGACGACGTCGCCAACGACCAGCGCAAGGTCATCTACCAGCAGCGCAACGACATCCTCGATGCCGAGGACCTGTCGGCGCAGGTCGCGGCGCTGCGCGAGGGCTGCTTGACCGATCTGGTCCGCCAGTACGTGCCGGCCGGCAGCGTGGAGGAACAGTGGGACGTGCCCGGCCTGCAACAGGCCCTGGCCGAGGAGTACGGGCTGGCCGTCGATCTGGTCGGCGAGCTGGAGCGCGCCGAGGCCATGGACGACGAGGACATCGTGCGCCGGGTCGTCGAGGCGGGCCACGCCGCCTACGAGGCCAAGGTGGCGCTCGCGGGCCGCGCGGCGTTCACCCCCTTCGAGCGGGTGGTGCTGCTGCAAACCCTGGACAGCCACTGGCGCGACCACTTGAGCGCGCTGGACTACCTGCGCCAGGGCATCCACCTGCGCGGCTATGCGCAGAAGCAGCCCAAGCAGGAGTACAAGCGCGAGGCGTTCCAGCTCTTTGCGCAGATGCTCGATGGCGTGCGCAACGAAGTCACGCGCGTGCTGATGAATGTGAAGGTGCAATCGCCCGAGCAGGTGAGCGACGCCGCCGAGCGCCTGGAGCAGGACGCCGAGCGCCTGAGCAATGTCACTTACACCGCACCCACCGAAACCGGCGAGGCCGAAACCACCGCCGATCAGGGGCTGCTCAACAAGGCGGGGGGCGCCGCCCTGCCGCGCGTGGGCCGCAACGACCCGTGCCCTTGCGGCAGCGGCAAGAAGTACAAGCACTGCCATGGGCGGTTGAGCTGACCGGCATCTGTGGGCCTTGGGCGACGCGCACCCCGGACATACGGGGTGGAGTAGGGAATACGCGGTCTTGCGCGCCCACCGTCCCGCGTTACACTCCTGACGGAACCGCGAGCAATCGGGAGGCCATGTGATGCGTTTGCAGAACTTGACGATCGGGGTGCGGCTGGCGTTGGCCGTCGGCGTGATGGCCCTGGGGATGCTCATCACGGCGGGGGTGTTGCTGGGCACCAGCGCCTGGCTGGTGGCGCCCAAGACCGCGCAGGCGGAGCGGGCGAACGAACTGGCCGTCACCGCGACCGAGTGGGGCCAGTTGGCCGATGTCCAGAACCAGCGTCAGGTCATCATCGCCCGCTTCGGGGTGCAGAATCCCGAGCTCAAGCGGGCCGTCCAGGCCAACATCGAGAAGTCGCACGAGCGCGTCAACGATCTGCAGGAAACCTTGAGCCGCCAGATCCGCCAGACCGGGCAGGTGGCGGCATTCGAACAGGCGGGCAAGGTCCACGATGACTATCTGGCGCTGCGTGATCAGCTCTCCCGCGCGATCGAGTCCGAGGACCTGCCCGCCATCGAGCGGCTGATTCCGCAGGTTCAGCAAAAGGGGGAGGCCTACACCCAGGCGGTCGGGGCGCTGGCCCGCGGGCTGCAGCAGGAGGCCAAGCAAGCCCGGGACGATGTGGAAGCCGCTGAGCGCGTCACCGAGTATGCGGTGCTGGCGGTGATCGCCGCGGCGCTGGCGGTGGGGGCGCTGCTGGCCGTGGGCATCGTGCGCAGCATCACCCGGCCTCTGCATGAGGCGGTGGCCCTGGCCGAAGCCGTGGCGCAGGGGGATTTGACCCGGCCCATCCAGGCCCGCTCCAGCGACGAGGTGGGCCGCCTGCTGCAGGCTCTGTCGCGCATGCAGGCCGCGCTGGTCGAGGCGGTCGCGCGCATCCGCCAGGCGGCGACCAGTGTGGACCACGGCGCCGCCGAAATCGCCGCCGGCAACCAGGACCTGTCCGCACGCACCGAAAGCGCCGCGTCGAGCCTGGAGCAAACCGCCTCCAGCATGGAGGAGCTGACCGAAGCCGTGCGCCACAGCGCCGAGGCGGCCCGCACCGCCAACCAACTGGCCAGTCAGGCGGCGCAGACCGCCCGCGAAGGGGGGCAGGCGGTGCAGGAAGTGACCCGGTCGATGCAGGGGATCGAGACCGCCAGCCGCAAGATTGCGGACATCACCAACGTCATCGATGGCATTGCTTTCCAGACCAACATCCTGGCGCTGAACGCGGCGGTCGAAGCGGCCCGCGCGGGCGAGGCGGGCCGCGGTTTTGCCGTGGTGGCGGGCGAGGTGCGCCAGCTGGCCCAGCGCAGCGCCCAGGCGGCCAAGGAGATCAAGTCGCTCATCGAAGACAGCGTGGCCCGGGTGCAGCAAGGGGGCACGCAGGTGCAGCACGCGGGCCAGACGATGGAGCAGATCGTCCAGGGCATCCAGCGGGTGGCGGACATGATTGGCGAGGTGGCCGCCGCAGCCAACGAGCAAAGCGAAGGGATCGGGCAGGTCAACGCCGCAGTGGGCCAGTTGGACCAGGCCACCCAACAGAATGCAGCGCTGGTCGAGCAGTCCGCCGCCGCCGCACAAAGCCTGCGCCAGCAGGCCGACAGCCTGTTGCGCGTGGTGTCGCAGTTCCGCACCGGGGCGGGCGACGGCGGGCCCGGCCGGTTGGTCGAGGCGTCCCCGGCCCGCGTGGAGCCGGCGGCCCAGCACATCCCCGCGCCGACGCGCCCGGCGTCCCGGCCCGCGCTCGCGCCCGCAGCCCCCAAGCCGTCGCCCGCTCGGGTGGCTGCGCCGGCGGGGGCGTCCAAACCGCGTTCCACCCCGGCCGCCGCCCCCTTGCCGCCCGCCGCGACGGGCAGCGCGTCGGCCAAGGCCGACGATGGCGATTGGGAAACCTTCTGACCACCTGACCACCTGACCGCTGCGGGGGTCCGGGGCGGGGGTCCGGGGCGGGGGCCGCTACGCCATCGGCTACGATAGAGGCATGGCTGTACAGTACACACCCCCGGGCGCTGCTGACCTGTTGCCCGTGCCCGGCCTGCGCCTGGGCGTGGCCGAGGCGCACGTGCGCAAGCCCAACCGCAAGGATCTCACCGTCATGCTGCTCGACGAAGGCAGCGCGGTGGGCGGCGTCTTCACCCGCAACCGCTACTGCGCCGCGCCGGTGCAGGTCTGCCGCGAGCACCTGGCTGCGGGGCAGGGCATCCG
Source organism: Tepidimonas fonticaldi (assembly GCF_001675355.1). Lineage (NCBI taxonomy): Bacteria > Pseudomonadati > Pseudomonadota > Betaproteobacteria > Burkholderiales > Tepidimonas > Tepidimonas fonticaldi. The sequence goes on from NZ_LZDH01000056.1 coordinate 250,707, forward strand.
CGCGCTGGTGGTCAACACCGGCTGCGCCAACGCCGGCACCGGCGAACAGGGTCTGATCGACGCGCGCGCGGTCTGCATCGCGCTGGCGCAGCGGCTCGGCGTGGCGCCGCAGCAGGTGTTGCCGTTTTCCACCGGCGTCATCATGGAGCCGTTGCCGGTCGAGCGCATCGTGGCGGGGCTGCCGGCGGCGCTGGCCGACGCGGCGGACGATGGCGCGCACTGGCTGCGCGCCGCCGAAGGCATCATGACCACCGACACCGTGCCGAAGGCCGCCAGCCGGCGCGTCACGATCGACGGCGTGCCGGTGACGGTGACCGGCATTGCCAAGGGCGCCGGCATGATCCGGCCGAACATGGCGACGATGCTGGGCTTCGTGGCCACCGACGCGCCGGTGGCCCCGGAGCTGATCGGGGAGCTGGCCCGCCGCGCCGCCGACGGCTCGTTCAACCGCATCACGGTCGATGGCGACACCTCCACCAACGATTCCTTCATCGTGATGGCCACCGGGCGCGCGGCCCTGCCGCGCATCACGTCGCTGGACAGTCCCGCCGGCCAGGCCCTGCAGGCGGCGGTCACGGACGTCGCGCGCGAGCTGGCGCACGCCATCGTGCGCGACGGCGAGGGGGCGACCAAGTTCATCACCGTGCGCGTGGAGGGCGGGCGCGACGCCGAGGAATGCCTGAAGGCCGCCTACGCCATCGCGCACTCGCCGCTGGTCAAGACCGCCTTCTACGCCAGCGACCCCAACCTCGGCCGCATCCTGGCGGCGGTGGGCTACGCCGGCATCGAGGACCTGGACCAGGGGCGCATCGAGCTGTTCCTGGACGACGTGCACGTGGTCACCCGCGGCGGGCGTCACCCGGCCTACCGCGAGGAGGACGGCCAGCGCGTGATGAAGCAAAGCGAGATCACCGTGCGCGTGGACCTCGGGCGCGGCACGGCCGCGGAGACCGTGTGGACGTGCGACCTGAGCCACGACTACGTCAGCATCAACGCCGACTACCGCAGCTGAGCCCCTTGAGCCGATGAACGAACGATTCGAACGGTTGCTGGCGCGCGCCGAGGCGCTGATCGACCGCATCGAGGCCATCCTGCCGCAGCCGCTCTGCGCCCCCGATTGGAGTGCCTCGGTGGCGTTCCGCTACCGCAAGCGCGGGGCGCACGGCGTGCTGGAGCCGGTGCGGCACGTGGCCGCGATCCGGCTGGACGACCTGCAGGCCATCGACGACCAGAAGGCCAAGGTGCAGCGCAACCTGGAGCGCTTCGTGCGCGGGCTGCCGGCCAACAACGTGCTGCTGACCGGTGCGCGCGGCACCGGCAAGAGCTCGCTGATCAAGGCCTGTCTGAACGCCTACGCCGGGGAGGGCCTGCGCCTGATCGAGGTGGACAAGGCCGACCTCACCGACCTGCCCGACATCGTCGAGGTGGTGGCGCCGCGGCCGGAGCGCTTCCTCGTCTTCTGCGACGACCTGAGCTTCGAGGAGGGCGAGCCGGGCTACAAGGCGCTGAAGTCGATCCTCGACGGCTCGGTGGCCGCCGCCAGCCCCAACGTGCTGATCTGCGCCACCAGCAACCGCCGCCACCTGCTGCCGGAGAAGATGCGCGACAACCTCGCCGCCACCTACGGCGACGACGGCGAACTGCACCCGGGCGAGGCGGTGGAGGAGAAGGTCTCGCTGTCGGAGCGCTTCGGCCTGTGGGTGAGCTTTTACCCGTTCAGCCAGGACGAATACCTGGCCGTGGTGCGGCAGTGGCTCGCCGCCTACGGGGTGCCCGAGGCGCAGTGGGACGAGGCGCGCCGCGCCGCGCTGGTGTGGGCGCTGGAGCGCGGCGCGCGCAGCGGGCGCGTGGCCTACCAGTTCGCGCGCGACTGGGCGGGTCGCACGCCAACGGAGGGGGCATGACCGCGCCCGCCGCGCCGGCGCCGGACGAGGTGCTGGTGGTCGATGCCGACCGGCCGCGCGCGCCCGGCCCGCGCCCGGTGGTGGACGTGGCGGTCGGCGTGCTGTTCGACCGCGACGGGCGCTTTCTGCTGACCACGCGCCCACCCGGCAAGGCCTACGCCGGGCACTGGGAGTTCCCCGGCGGCAAGGTAGAGCCGGGCGAGACGGTGGAGCAGGCGCTGCGCCGCGAGCTGCAGGAAGAGATCGGCGTGACGATCGGGTCGGCGCACCCGTGGCGCGTGCTGGAGGCCGACTACCCGCACGCGCGCGTGCGGCTGCACGTCTGCCGCGTGTTCGACTGGCGCGGCGAGCTGCAGATGCACGAGGGGCAGGCGTTTGCCTGGCAGACGCTGCCGGTGACGGTGACGCCGGTGCTGCCCGGCACGTGGCCGCTGCTGCGCTGGATGGCGCAAGAGGGTGGCCCCGAGACCGCTCAGGCCAACGCCTGATCCGTTCACCGGAACAGGTGGCGGGGAATCCACCACAGGTAGAACACCATCCCCACCAGCTCCACCAGCGATTGCAGGACGATGATCAGGGCGACCACCTCCCACCCCGGGGGCAGGGCGAGGGCGAACGGCAGCACGACGAAGGAGTTGCGTGTGCCCAGACTGAAGGCGAGCGTTCGGCCCTGATCGCGCGGCAGTCGCATCAGGCGGGCCAGCACCTTGGCGATGGCCCCGCTCAGCAGCAGAAAGACGACGAAGACGGGGACGACCCCGGCCAGCGAGCCGAAAGCGTCCCAGGCCGCATGGGCCTGGACACCCGCAATCAAAAACACCACCACGGCCAGCAGCGGAACCGGCCACCACACCAGCCGTTTCCGCCACGCATGCCGGGTGGGCGGCCGGGCTTCGATCCAGCGCTCCGACGCGGCCGCCAGCAGCAGGGCCACGGCCACGACGCCCAGGGCGGGCGCGATGTCCGTCAATCCCCACCCGACGAGGGGCTGCGCATCCAGCAGCAACCACAAATACACCGGCAGCAGCGCCAGTTGGAGCAGCAGGTTGATGGGGGTGGTCGCGATGGCGCGTGCGACATTGGCCCCGCCCAGTTGGCTGAAGGTGATGAACCAGTCGGTGCAGGGCACGAGCAGCACCATCGCCACGCCCAGGCGCACCGCGGGGTCGGGCGGCAGCCCCGCGAGCAGCACCGCCACGACCACCGGCAAGACGACGAAGTTGCCCACCAGCATCGCCGCGATGAAGCGGTGGTCGCGAAACGCATCGCGCACGTGCCACAGCGGCACCTGCACGAAGGTCACATACAGCAGCAGTGCCAGCGTGGGCCACAGGCACGCCTCCAGCACGGGGGCGGTGTCGGGCCAGGCGCCGCCGGTGAACAGGCCCGCCGCGATGGCCGCCGCATAGATCCCAACCTGCCGGCGTTCGAGGGTGAGGCGGTTCACGGCGCGGCCCGCGCGATCACGAGGGGAGGCGGCCGTCGGACAGCTCGCCCGGATCGGGGGGTGTCGGGTCGGGCACGCGAAAGCGCTCGCTGGCCCAGGCGCCCAGGTCCAGTTGCTTGCAGCGCTCGCTGCAAAAGGGGCGCCAGGGGTTGTCGGGTGCGTAGCGCGACGGTCCCCCGCAGGCAGGGCAGGTGACGGTGCGGGCGGCAAAGGGCTGCGTCATCGGGGCGCTGGCCGGCATCAGGCACACAGGTGGACTTCGAACTCGGCCTCGGCGTCGGCGGCGTGCTCCAGCCGTCCGTCGTCGGTGCGCCGCAGCAGCCGCACCGAAAACAGCAGCCGGTTGCCGCTGATTTCGGGAATCAACTGCAGCGCGGGGTCCAGCCACACGCGCAGCAATTGGAAGGTGCGGCTTTGCGGCAGGCTTTGCTGGTATTGGCCGTGCGTGGCGTAGACCTTTTGCGCCAGACCCGATTCGCGCAGCAGCCGCAGCAGCAGATGCACGGGCTCGGCCAGGCAGGCGATCTCGCCCGCCCAGCGGGCCAGGTCGGCCTGCCGCTGCTCGACCGGACGGTGTTGCCAGTCGTGGTAGGCGGGCAGGTCGAACTCGCAGGTGCCGCCGGGGATGGCGATGCGGTTGCGTATGGCCGTCAGCCACTCGATGCCGGCTAGCGAATGGCCCGCCTTGCCCTCGTCGTCGCGCAGGGCCGCATAGCAGGTGTCGATGCGGGCGATGAACTGGTCCAGCGCCGCCTCCGAGATGGCGGGGTTGCCCCGATAGCCGTTGAAGATCTGCTTGTGGCGCTCCAGGTCTTTCAGGATCTCGGTTTTGAGGTCGGCGCGGGCGCCGACGTCCACGATCTCGAACAGCGTCTGGATCGCGTAGTGGTGATCCAGCGGGTGCGTGCGCGCCACCAGTTCGGCGAGCCGCCGCAGCAGGTGCTCCAGACGCAGATAGGTGCGGATGCGCTCGTTGAAGGGGTATTCGTACAGGATCACGCGGGCATCATAGCGGCAATCCCCGCGCTTCCCACGCGCGCCGCACGCGCTCGCGCAGGGTGTCCAGATCGACGTCGTCGTTGTCGATCACCACGTCGGCCGCGGCCAGCCGTTGGGCCCGGCTGGCCTGCTGGGCGAGCACGGCCAGCACCTGCTCACGCGGCCAGCCGTTGCGGGCCATGACGCGGCGGATTTGCGTCTGCGGCGTGCAGTCGACCACCCACACCCGGTCGCAGCGCTGCCGCCATGCCGCCGACTCCACCAGCAGCGGCAGGTCCAGCACGATGGCGTCGGCCGTGCAGGCGGCGATGCGGCGGTCGATCTCGGCCCGCACCAGGGGGTGGACGATGGCCTCCAGCCGCGCCTTGGCGTCGGCGTCGCTGAACACCCGCGCGCGCATGCGGTCGCGGTCCAGCGCACCCGCAGGCGTGATGAAGGCATCGCCGAAGGCCTGCCGGATCGGCTCGATCGCGGCGCCGCCCGGCGCGGTGCTGGCGCGGGAGATGGCGTCCGCATCCACCACGGTCGCGCCCAGCGCGGCGAGCATGGCCGCGACCGTGCTTTTGCCGCTGCCGATGCCGCCGGTCAGCCCGATGCGCAGGGGCGTGCCCATCACAACCCCAGCGCGCCCAGCAGGCGCTGCGGCCCCACCCCCCACACCAGCAGACCGCCAAAGGCCAGAAAGGGCCCGAAGGGCACGTAGCGGCCTTCGCGCAGGGCGTTGGAAGCCTTCATGAGCAGCCCGACGACGGCGCCCAGGGCCGAGGCCACCAGCACCAGCGGGATCAGCGCGGACCAGCCCAGCCACGCTCCCAGCGCGGCCAGCAGTTTGAAGTCACCGTAGCCCATGCCCTCCTTGCCGGTAAGCAGCTTGAATGCCCAGTAGACGCTCCACAGCGACAGATAGCCGGCAACGGCGCCCCACAGCGCATCGGGCAGCGCAACGCCGCTCAGGCCGGTGGCCGCGGCGATCAGACCGGCCCAGACCAGCGGCAGCGTGATGTCGTCCGGCAGCAGCGTCGTGTCCCAGTCGATGAAGGCCAGGGCCAGCACGGCCGCCATGAAACCCCACCACGCGACGGTGGCCGCGCCGGCCCCGTGGCGGGCAAACACCAGGGCGAAGGCCAGACCGGTCAGCCCCTCGACCAGCGGGTACCGCCAGGAGATAGGCGCTGCGCACGCCGCACAACGGCCGCGCAGCGCCAGCCAGCTCAGTACCGGAATGTTGTGGTACCAGCGGATGGGGGTGTGGCACGCCGGGCAGTGCGAGCGCGGCGCCAGCAGGTCGTAGCGTTCCGGGGCTGGGGCGGCCGCATCCCCGGTGCCGCCTGCGGCGGGCGCTTGCAGCGCGGCGCATTCGGCCGCCCAGCGGCGCTCCAGCATGCGCGGCAGGCGGTGGATCACGACGTTGAGGAAGCTGCCGACGATGAGCCCCAGCACGGCAGAGACGACCCAGCCCCATGGCTCTGGCAGGGTGGCAAAGTAGGTGGTGGCCATGTCCGCAGTGTAGTGGCTGCGGAAGTCCAGCCCTGCGCTCAGGCGGTGAGCAGCCCGCGCCGTTCGATGAACGCCACCACCTCGTCCACGCCTTGCAGGGTCTTGAGGTTGGTCATCACCCAGGGACGGCGCTGCGGGTCGGGCCGCATGCGGGCGGTGTCGGCGGCCATCACGTCCAGGTTGGCGCCGACGTGGGGGGCGAGGTCGGTCTTGTTGATGACGAACAAGTCGCTCTTGGTGATGCCGGGGCCGCCTTTGCGGGGAATTTTTTCGCCGGCGGCGACGTCGATCACGTAAATCGTCAGGTCGGACAGCTCCGGGCTGAAGGTGGCGGCCAGGTTGTCGCCGCCGCTTTCGACGAACACGATGTCGGCGTTGGGGAACTGGCGCAGCATGCGGTCGATGGCCTCCAGGTTGATGGAGCAGTCCTCGCGGATGGCGGTGTGCGGGCAGCCGCCGGTCTCCACGCCGAGGATGCGCTCCGGTGGCAGCGCGCCGCTGAGGGTGAGCAGGCGTTGGTCTTCCTTGGTGTAGATGTCGTTGGTGATGGCGACGAGGTCCCAGCGGTTGCGCATCGCCTTGCACAGCATCTCCAGCAGCGTGGTTTTGCCGGAGCCGACCGGCCCGCCGATGCCGACGCGCAGCGGGGGCAGCCGTTTGGTGCGGCCGGGGATGTGGTGCAGGGCGGCAGCGGGGGGGACGAGGGGGGCGTTCATGAGCGGAAGAGGCGCGAGTACTGGGCTTCGTGGCGGCTGGACAGCACGCCCAGCCCGGGGGTATAGGCCTGCAGGGCCAGTGGGTCGGCGTCGTGGCTGCGGCGGCACGCGTCGTCGACGGCGGCTGGGATCTGCTGGACGAGCCGGCGCAGGATGCGCTGGCCGGCGGCCTGGCCCAGGGGAACGGCTTTGATGGCCGCCTGCACGGCGTTTTCCGCCCACCCGAAGGCGATGGCCGCCAGCGCATCCGCAAGCGGCGTGTCGGGATGGGCCTGCACGGCCAGGGCCATCCCCAGGGCGACCGGCTGGGTCGGGGGCGTGGGGTGGGGCCACCAGCCGGCCGGGCGCGCATCCAGGCTGTCCAACCAGGCCCACAGCCCGTGGCCGATCTGTTCGGTTTGCAGCCGCAGCTCGGCGGTCTCGCGGCTGTGCCGCACCCAGTCGTCCAGTGCCCGCAGGGCGGCCGCATCCCCCGCGCGCGCGGCGGACCAGGCGCGGGCCGTGGCGGGCAGATCGGCGCGGGCGAGGCTCAGGTGCAATTGATCCTCGATCCAGTCGCCGGCGCTGGCCTCGTCATGCACCCAGCCGGCCTCCACCGCCGCTTCCAGCCCCTCGGAATACGAGAAAGCGCCCACCGGCAGGGCGGGCGAGGCCAGCCAGAGCAGGGGCAAAAGGGTCGATGAGGCGGCCACGGGCGGGGTGCTCACGGCGGGGGCAGGTTGTGCGGGTGGCCGTGGGTGTGTTCGTGGGAATGCCCGTGGCGATGCCCATGGGAGTGAGCGGCATAGGCCCCGGCTTCGGGTTCGAACGGCTCCCGTGTTTTGGTCACGATCAGGTGCATCTGCCGCAGCATGTCGGCCAGCACCGGGTCGGGTTCGAGCTTCAGGTGATCGGCTTGCACCTCCAGCGGCACATGCCGGTTGCCCAGGTGGTAGGCCGCGCGCAGCAGGTCCAGCGGGGTGCCGTGTTCGGGGCATGGGGTCACGCGCAGGACGGGCTGGGCGGCCGCCTGCACGCGCAGCAGCGCCCCGTCCTCGGTGAGCAGCACATCCCCGCCGCGCAGCACCGTGCCGGGTGCCAGAAACACCCCCACCCGGCGCCCGTGCGAGTCGTCGCAGTCGAAGCGGCTTTTCTGGCGCTGATCCCAGTCCAGGCTGATCCAGGCGCTGCGGTCGAGCAGGGCGGGGGCCAGGCCCTGGCCACGGGGGATGAGGCGGGCGGCGGTCAACATGGCGGCGTTCAGAACAGGCAATAGCGCTGGGCCAGCGGCAGCTCGGCGGCGGGCTCGCAGGTCAGCAGCACCCCGTCGGCGCGCACGGCGTAGGTCTGCGGGTCGATGTCCATGCGCGGCGCGTAGTCGTTGAGCACCATGTCGCGCTTGCCGATGGTGCGGCAGCCCTGCACGGCCACCAGCGGTTTCTGCAGGCCGTAGCGCTGGCCGATGCCCGCGGCCAGCCCGGCCTGGGACACGAAGGTCAGCGACGTTTTGTGCAGGGCTCCGCCGAAGCTGCCAAACATCGGCCGGTAGTGCACCGGCTGCGGCGTGGGGATGGAGGCGTTGGGGTCGCCCATGGCGGCGGCGGCGATCATGCCGCCCTTGAGGACGAGCGCGGGCTTGATGCCGAAGAAAGCCGGCTTCCATAGCACCAGGTCGGCCCATTTGCCCACCTCCACCGAGCCGACGATGTGGCTGACGCCGTGCGCAATGGCGGGGTTGAGGGTGTATTTGGCGATGTAGCGCTTGACGCGGAAGTTGTCGTTGCGGTCGTTTTGCTCCACCGGCTCGTCGCGGCCCGGCGTGGGGGGCAGCCAGCCGCGCTGCACCTTCATCTTGTGCGCGGTCTGCCAGGTGCGGCAGATGACCTCGCCCACCCGGCCCATGGCCTGGCTGTCGCTGCTCATGATGCTGATGGCGCCCAGGTCGTGCAGGATGTCCTCGGCGGCGATGGTTTCCTTGCGGATGCGGCTTTCGGCAAAGGCCAGGTCCTCGGCGATGGAGGCGTCCAGGTGGTGGCACACCATCAGCATGTCCACGTGCTCTTCCAGCGTGTTGACGGTGTAGGGCCGCGTGGGGTTGGTGGAGGAGGGCAGCACATTGGCTTCGCCCACCACCTTGAGGATGTCGGGCGCGTGGCCGCCGCCCGCGCCTTCGCAGTGGAAGGTGTGGATGGTGCGGCCCTTGAAGGCGGCGATGGAGTCCTCCACGAAGCCGCTTTCGTTGAGCGTGTCGGTGTGGATGCAGATCTGGGTGTCGGTCTGCTCCGCCACGTCCAGGCAGGCGTCGATGGCGGCCGGGGTGGTGCCCCAGTCCTCGTGCAGCTTCATTCCGATGGCGCCGGCCTCCACCTGCTCCATCAGCCCCTGCGGCTGGCTGGCGTTGCCCTTGCCCAAAAAACCCAGGTTCATGGGGAAGGCATCCGCCGCCTGCAGCATGCGCTCGATGTGCCACGGCCCTGGCGTGCAGGTGGTGGCGTTGGTGCCGGTGGCGGGGCCCGTGCCGCCGCCCGTCATGGTGGTGATGCCGGACATGAGCGCCTCTTCGATCTGCTGCGGGCAGATGAAGTGGATGTGGCTGTCGTAGCCGCCGGCGGTGACGATCAGGCCTTCGCCGGCCAGGATTTCGGTGCCCGGGCCGATGACGATGTCCACGCCCGGCTGCACGTCGGGGTTGCCGGCCTTGCCGATGCCGACGATGCGGCTGTCCTTGACGCCGATGTCGGCCTTGACGATGCCCCAGTGGTCCACGATGAGGGCGTTGGTGATGACCAGATCGACCGCGCCCTGGGCGCGGCTGCGCTGGCTCTGGCCCATGCCGTCGCGGATGGTCTTGCCGCCACCGAACTTGACCTCCTCCCCATAGCCGCCGGCTTGCAGGGTGTGGTCGCGCTCGACTTCGATGACCAGGGCGGTGTCACCCAGGCGCACCCGGTCGCCCACGGTGGGGCCGAACATCTCGGCATAGGCGCGGCGGGAAATGCTGGCCATCACAACGCTCCTTGCACCAGGCCGCGAAAGCCGTACACGGCGCGGGCGCCAGCGTAGTCCACCAGTTCGACGGTGCGCTGCTGGCCGGGCTCGAAGCGCACCGCAGTGCCGCTGGCGATGTTCAGACGCATGCCGCGCGCGGCGGCGCGGTCGAACGACAGCGCGGCATTGGTTTCGGCAAAGTGGTAGTGCGAGCCGACCTGGATGGGGCGGTCGGCCGTGTTGACCACCACCACGGTGACGGTGCGCCGCCCGGGGTTGAGCGGGTGCTCGCCCGCGTCGATGAAAAGCTCGCCGGGGATCATGGGCGCTCCCTCATTTGCGGGTGAACCAGATGACCGCACCGATGGCCGCGGCCAGACCCACGAAGCCCAGCACGTCGGTGGCGTGCCAGTGGGCGCCGGGCAGGCCGTGGCCCTCGTGTGCATGGGCCGCGTGGGTCAGCCAGGTCAGGGCCGGGGCGAGCAGGCGGGGGAGCTTGGCGGTGAAGGGCATATCGGGGCTCCTGGAGCGGTTCAGACGATGGGCTGGTGCACGGTGACGAGCTTGGTGCCGTCGGGGAAGGTCGCCTCGACCTGGATGTCGGCGAGCATCTCCGGCACGCCCTCCATGACGTCGGTGCGGCTGAGCACGGTGCGGCCTTCGCTCATGAGCTCGGCCACCGTCTTGCCGTCGCGGGCCCCTTCCATCACATAGGCGCTGATCAGGGCCACCGCCTCGGGGTAGTTGAGCTTGAGCCCGCGCGCGCGCCGACGCTCGGCCAGCAGCGCGGCGGTGAAGATGAGCAGCTTGTCTTTGTCGCGGGGGGAGAGTTCCATGCGCTGGCTCTTGCAATATGCGTGCCTTGGTGGGGAAAGCATGCCCGTTGACTGAGGCGGGTCGCCATACGCTGGATGGCGCATGGCACGAAAGCTGCACCCGGAGCAGGCGTGAAGCCCGAAGCCGTCGAACATGCCGTTCCTGTCCAGCGCATCGTCAAGGTGCGGAGGGATTACAACAGCTGGGTGGCCAGCGAGACGCTGGAAGACTACGCCCTGCGCTTCACCCCGCAGCGGTTTCGCAAATGGTCGGAGTGGCGGGTGGCCAACACGGCGTTTGGCGTGGCCTCGTTTCTCATCCTGGAGGCGGTGGGGGCCACGTTGCTGGTGCAGTATGGGTTTCTGAACGCCTTTTGGGCCATCGTGGTCACCGGGTTGATCATTTTCTTGGCGGGATTGCCCATCAGTGTCTACGCCGCCCGCTATGGCGTGGACATGGACCTGCTGACGCGCGGTGCCGGGTTCGGTTACATCGGGTCCACCATCACCTCGCTCATCTATGCGTCGTTTACCTTCATCTTTTTCGCGCTCGAAGCCGCGGTGATGGCCTATGCGCTGGAGTTGGCGCTGGGTATACCGCCCGCTTGGGGCTACCTGATCTGCGCCCTGGTGGTGATTCCGCTGGTCACGCACGGGGTGTCGGTCATCAGCCGCTTTCAGGTCTGGACGCAGCCCCTGTGGCTGGTGATGATGGTCGTGCCGTTCGTCGCCGTGGCGTGGCTGGACCCGGAGGCGTTTTCCGCGGTGGCGCACTATGCTGGGGCGGATGGCGAAGGCGGTGCATTTCAGTGGCACTTGTTTGGGGCGGCGCTGACGGTGGGGGTGGCACTGATCACCCAGATGGGGGAGCAGGCCGACTATTTGCGCTTCATGCCTCCGCCCACCCAGCGCACCCGGGGGCGCTGGTGGCTGGGCGTGGTGGCCGGCGGCCCCGGCTGGGTGGTGATTGGCGTGCTGAAAATGCTGGGCGGTGTGTTGCTGGCCCATCTGGTGCTCAGCCACGGTGGGGGCGCCGAACGTGCGGTGGACCCGAACCAGATGTACCTGGCCGCTTACGAATACCTGTTGCCCCACGGCTGGGCCGTGGCGGCCACGGCGCTGTTCGTGGTGGTGTCGCAGCTCAAGATCAACGTCACCAATGCTTACGCAGGCTCCTTGGCGTGGAGCAATTTTTTCTCCCGGCTGACCCACCATCACCCAGGCCGGGTGGTGTGGGTGGTGTTCAACACGGCCATCGCCTTCATGCTCATGGAGATGAACGTGTTCGAGGCCCTGGGCGATGTGCTGGGCCTGTATGCCAACATCGCCATCGCGTGGATCATGGCGGTGGTGGCCGATCTCGTCATCAACAAGCCTTTGGGCTGGTCGCCGCGTGGCATCGAGTTCAAGCGGGCGTATCTGTACGACGTCAACCCCGTGGGGGTGGGGGCCATGACGCTGGCGTCGGCGCTGGGCATGGCCGCGCATTTGGGCCTGATGGGGCCGATGGCACAGGCGTTCTCGGCGGTGGTGGCCATGGTGACGGCATTTTTGACCGCGCCCTTGATTGCCTGGGCCACCCGCGGCCGCTACTACCTGGCCCGCCAGCCCGAGCCCGCCAATCGCGATCACTCCGACGTCGGGCTCGATGGCCGCTACGTGGCCCTGGCACCGCTCAAGCATTGTGTGGTCTGCGAGTCGGCTTACGAAGCGCCGGACATGGCGCACTGTCCAGCTTATCAGGGCGACATTTGCTCGCTGTGCTGCACGCTCGACGCCCGCTGTGCCGACGCGTGCAAACCCCATGCACGCCTCTCGCGTCAGTGGGAGCAGGTGCTGCACCGTTTGTTACCGCCACGCTGGTGGCCTCGGGTCGATGCCGGTTTGGGGCATTTTCTGCTGCTGATGCTGGTGATCGCGCCGGTGCTGGCGGCGGTGCTGGCCGTGCTGTACCGCCACGAGTGGCACCGGCTGCTGTCGGCCGAGGCCTTGCCGGCGGGGGAGGAAGCACTGGCGGCCTTGCAGGCCGGATTCATCAAGGTGTATGCGGCTTTGCTGATGGTGGCGGCAGTGGTGGCCTGGTGGCTGGTGCTGGCGCACAAGAGCCGCGAGGTGGCGCAGGAGGAATCCAACCGGCAAACCCGGCTGCTGATGGAGGAGATCGAATCCCACCGCCGCACCGACGCCGCCCTGCAGCAGGCCAAGCAGGCCGCCGAGCGGGCCCGTGAACAGGCCGACCAGGCCAGCCAGGCCAAGACGCGCTATGTCAGCACCATCAGCCACGAGCTGCGCACCCCGCTCAACAGCATTCTGGGCTATGCCCAGCTCCTGCAGCAGGATGCTGCGCTGCCGCCCCATCGCGCCCATGCGGTACAGGTCATCCTGCGCAGTGGCGAGCATCTGCTGTCGCTGATCGAAGGCACGCTCGATATTGCCCGTATCGAGGCGGGCCGCCTGACCCTCGACGTCAGGCCGCTGGACCTCAAGGCCCTGTTGCAGGATGTGGCCGGCATGTTCGAGCTGCAGGCCAAGGCCAAAGGGCTGTCGTTTGCTTTCGAGTCGCCTGCTCGCTGGCCTCAGGCCGTGCGGGCCGACGACCGGCGGCTGCGTCAGATCCTCATCAACCTGTTGGGCAATGCGGTCAAGTTCACGGTGCGTGGTGGCGTGACCTTGCGGGTGCGGTATGTGCGCGAGATGGCGGTGTTCGAGGTCTGCGATACCGGGCCTGGCATGACTGCGGCCGAGCGGGAGCGGGTGTTCGAGCCGTTTGCCCGGGGATTGGCCGCGGCTCAGCCGGGCGCCCATGGCGCCGGGCTGGGATTGACCATCGCCCGGATGCTGGCCGACCTCATGGGGGGCGAAATGACCGTTGACAGCACACCGGGGCGCGGCAGTGTGTTCCGGCTGCGTCTGTTTCTGCCGGAATGGCACGGCGAGGCGCTCGCGATGGCCGATGCCCGCCCGCTGCAGGTGGACGGCTACGCCGGGCCGCGGCGTTGCCTGCTGGTCGTGGACAACGAGGAAGACGACCGGCAATTGCTGCAACGCTGGCTGGCCCCATTGGGCTTCGAGGTGCACTTGGCTGCCTGTGGCGAACAAGCCCTGGCCCTGCTGGAGGCCGGGCTGCGCCCCGATGCGGTGTTCATGGACCTGGCCATGCCCGGCATGGACGGCTGGCAGGCGCTGGCGCGTATCCGTTCCCTGGCGCAAGGGCAGGGCTGGCCGGCCCCGGCATGGGCCATTGTGTCCGCCAATGCCTTTGACAAAGGGCTGGACAACCCGATTGGCCTGCGTGCCGAGGACTTTTTCGTCAAGCCCGTGCGGCGCGACGACTTGCTGCGCTGGCTGGCCCGTCGGCTCGAATTGACGTGGCTGCCGTCTGCCGCGGCGCCCACCGCGGCCCAGAGCGTCAATATGCCTTCGTCCGACGAAGCGTGCTGGGCGGATTTGCGTGCGTTGTCGGCGACCGATTTGCGCGGCTTGATCGCATCTGCCCGGCTGGGCCACTACCGGGGCCTCGTGCGTTGCCTCGACGAGCTGTGTCCCGGACCCGCAGGTGATCGCTTGCGTGTGTGGGCACGTGAATTCCGGTTTGAACAGATTGAACAGGTCTTGCAGGAGGCGCTTGGTGCGTTGGAACCCTCACGAGATTGAAGACGTTCCCCCGGTGGTCCTGATCGTGGACGATGCGCCGGAAAACTTGGCCGTTTTGCACGACACGCTGGACGAAACCGGGCACACGGTTCTGGTGGCCCTGGATGGCGAAGCCGCCCTCGCCCGTGCGCGGCAGGCCCAGCCCGATGTGGTGCTGCTCGATGCCATCATGCCCGGCATGGATGGCTTCGAGGTGGCCAGACGCCTGAAGGCCGATCCGCAGACGGCGCACATTCCCATTATCTTCATGACCGGGTTGACCGAGACCGAGCACCTGCTGCAGGCGCTGGACGCGGGCGGGGTGGACTACGTGACCAAGCCGGTCAAACCCCAAGAGGTGATCGCCCGCATGGGGGTGCATTTGCGCACGGCGCGGCAGGTGCGTCGTGGGGAGTTGGAGCAAGAGCAGGCGCGCAACGCTCTGGATGCCTTTGGCTATGCCACCATGACGGTGCGGGAACGCGATGGCCGCTTGATGTGGCAGACCCCGCTGGCCCGGGAGCTTTTGTGGCGCTATTGCGGCACCCAGGCGCCCGAGACGCCCGAGCCCGTGCTGCAATGGTTGCGTCGCCACGTGCCCGATGTCCGGCAGGGCGCTACTGCCCCCGTGGAGCCGCCCCGCCTGACCTTGAGCCACGGCCCGCGGCGGTTGACGTTTCGCTTGCACCGTGCCGTGGGCGATCCGGCCGACGCCGCCCCCAACGGGGAGGGCGGCGAGTGGCTGATCGTGATGCAGGAAACCTCGGACGCCAGCGCCCTACAGGGGCTGATGCAAACCTTTGGCCTGACGGCGCGCGAGGCCGAAGTGCTGTACTGGGTGGCCAAAGGCAAGACCAATCGTGACATTGGCGACATCCTGGGCGCGAGTCCGGCGACGGTGAAAAAGCACCTGGAGCGCATCCATGCCAAGCTCGGCGTGGAAACCCGAACCGCTGCCGCAGCCATGGCCTTGCAGCGTGTGCCCTCCCTGAGCGAGCGTGCGGCAGGCTGACATGCCGGAGGCTCATACGCCACCCGGCGTACAGACAGTCATCAGGGCAAACCCTAGCATCAAACCGTCCGTGATGCGCTGGTCCAACCGGTGGTGTCGCGGTCGGATTGCTCGTTTGACCTTGACCGTCTTGACCTCGACTGGAGCCCTGCCATGATGAAACGTCGTTCCACCCTCAAAGCCCTTTCGGCCGCAGCGGCCGTCGGCACCCTGGGCAGTCTGGCCGCTTGGCCCGCCCGCGCCAACACGCCCATCAAAGTGGGGGTGTTGCACAGCCTGTCGGGCACCATGGCGATTTCCGAAACCGTGCTGAAGGACACGGTGCTGATGGCGGTCGAAGAAATCAACGCCAAGGGCGGCGTGCTGGGGCGCAAGCTCGAAGCCGTGGTGGTGGACCCCGCCTCCAACTGGCCGCTGTTTGCCGAGCGCGCCCGCCAGTTGCTGACCAAAGACAAAGTGGCCGCGGTTTTCGGCTGCTGGACGTCGGTCAGCCGCAAATCGGTGCTGCCGGTGTTCGAAGAGCTCAACGGTCTGCTGTTCTATCCGGTGCAGTACGAGGGCGAAGAAATGAGCCCCAACGTGTTCTACACCGGTGCGGCTCCCAACCAGCAGGCGATTCCGGCGGTGGAATACCTGATGAGCGCCGACGGGGGTTCGGCCAAGCGTTTCGTGCTGCTCGGCACCGACTACGTCTACCCGCGCACGACCAACAAGATCTTGCGCGCGTTCCTGAAGTCCAAGGGCATCCCCGACAGCGACATCATGGAGGAATACACGCCCTTCGGCCACAGCGACTACCAGTCCATCATCGCCCGCATCAAGCAGTTCTCGTCGCAGGGCAAGAAAACGGCCGTGGTCTCCACCATCAACGGCGACTCCAACGTGCCCTTCTACCGGGAGCTGGGCAACCAAGGCCTCAAGGCCACTGACGTGCCAGTGGTGGCCTTCAGCGTGGGCGAGGAAGAACTGCGCGGCGTAGATACCCGCCCGCTGGTCGGTCATCTGGCGGCGTGGAACTACTTCATGAGCCTGAAAAACCCGGTCAACGACGAGTTCACCAAGAAGTGGGCCGCGTACGCCAAGGCCAAAAACATCCCTGGCCACAAGGATCGGCCGCTGACCAATGACCCCATGGAGGCCACCTACATCGGCATTCATATGTGGAAGCAGGCCGTGGAAAAGGCGAAGTCCACCGATGTGGACAAGGTGCGTGTGGCGATGCGCGGTCAGACCTTCAAGGCACCGAACGGATTCGAGGCCAAGATGGACGAGAAGAATCACCACCTGCACAAGCCGGTGTTCATCGGCGAGGTGCGCGCCGACGGCCAGTTCAACGTCGTCTGGAAGACCAAAGGCCCGGTGCGTGCGCAGCCCTGGAGTCCCTTCATCGAAGGCAACGACAAGAAGCCCGACACCCCGCAAAAGTCCGCCTGAGCAGGAGTGTCACGATGCGTTTGCGTCGCGTGTGGGCGGCGGGCCGCCGGTTGTGGGTGTTGTGGCTGGGCCTGATGTGGGTATGGGCGGGCGCCGCGCGAGCGCTCACGCCGCAGGAGGCACTCACCCTGGCCGAGGGCGAGACCGCCGATCGCATCGCAGTCATGGGCCGGCTGGCCACGTCCGGCGACCCGCAGGCCGAGGCCCTGATTCGGGCCATGGCCCGCGAGGCGGTGATGGTGCGTGGCGAGCAGGTGCTCATTGTGGAGGGGGAGACCGCCATCGACGCGGTGACGGGCGCCCCCGCCTCGGCCGAGGGTGCCACCAGCGCGATGGTCAACAACCGCCTGCGGGGGGCGTTGGAGCGCGCGCTGGCGGGCTTGGATCTGCTGGGTGATGACGCAAGGCGGCAGCGCGAGGCAGCGCTGCGCTTGCGGGACAGCCTGATCGCCCAGCCGGACGCGTCGGTCATGCCCTGGATCGAGAACGCGTTGGCTTCCCAAAATGTTTCGCGTCTGGATGGTCGGGCCCGGCGTGCCGTGGAGGAGGCCCGCGCCGCTTTGTGGTTGGAGGGCGGCGATGCCGCGCAACGCGTGACGGCTGTTCAGACCCTGGCGCATGTGGGGCAGGACAGCGTGCGGGCCAGGCTGGCGCAGCGCCAGGAACAGGAGTCCGACCCCGCCGTCAAGGCCGCGCTGGCGCAAGCGCTGGCTCAGGTGGACCGGGCTTTGATTCGCGCCCAGGTCGTTGGGCAGTTGTTCACGGGGGTGAGCCTGGGCTCCATCCTGCTGCTGGCGGCCCTGGGTCTGGCCATCACCTATGGGTTGATGGGTGTGATCAACATGGCCCACGGCGAGCTGATCATGATTGGCGCCTACGCCACTTACGTGGTGCAGGGGCTCTTCAGGCAGTACTTGCCGGGCGCATTCGAGTGGTATTTGCTCGCGGCCCTGCCTGTGGCGTTTTTGGCTGCGGCGCTGGTGGGCGCGGTGATGGAGCGGGGCGTCATTCGATGGCTCTACGGCCGTCCGCTGGAGACGTTGCTGGCGACCTGGGGGCTCAGTCTCATTCTCATGCAAGGGGTGCGCAGTGTGTTTGGCGCTCAAAACGTGGCGGTGGAAAGCCCCGGCTGGATGAGCGGAGGTGTGGTGGTGATGGGGGATCTCACACTGCCCTGGAACCGGATTGTGATCATCGGCTTCGCGTTGGCGGTGTTGGTGGCCGTAGCGCTGCTCATCGGTCGAACGCGGCTGGGCCTGTTCGTGCGTGGCGTGACGCAAAACCGGCCGATCGCGGCTTGCATGGGGGTCAACACGGCGCGTGTCGACACCTACGCCTTTGCGCTGGGGTCTGGCATCGCGGGCCTGGCGGGCGTGGCGCTGAGTCAGGTCGGCAACGTGGGGCCGGATTTGGGACAAAGCTACATCATCGACAGCTTCATGGTGGTGGTGCTCGGCGGCGTCGGGCAACTCGCAGGCACCGTGTATGCCGCGCTGGGGCTGGGGTTGCTCAACAAGTTCATCGAAGGCTGGGCCGGTGCGGTATTGGCCAAGATCGCGGTGCTGGTGTTCATCATCGTGTTCATCCAGAAACGGCCGCAGGGCATCTTCGCCCTCAAAGGGCGGCAGGCTTGAGTTGTCCTTGGAATACACGGAATCCACCCATGACTGCAACGACGACCACAACACCGATCGTCCTCTGGCCCGCCAAGGGACCGCTGCTGACGCGCTCTGGTTGGGGGGCGGTCATTGCGGCGCTGCTAGGGGTTTGTGCGCTGGCCCCGGTGCTCAATCTGTGGGTGCCGGTTGACAGCCCCTGGCATTTGAGCGACTACATGATCGGTTTGTTGGGCAAGATCATGTGTTACGCCATTTGCGCCCTGGCCATGGATTTGATCTGGGGCTACACCGGCATTCTGAGCCTGGGGCACGGTCTGTTCTTTGCGCTCGGCGGCTATGTGATGGGCATGTACCTGATGCGACAGATCGGCACCGACGGTGTGTATGGCAGCGAGCTGCCCGACTTCATGGTGTTTTTGGACTGGAAGGCGCTGCCCTGGCACTGGGCGCTGAGCGACAGTTTCGCCGCCACGCTGTTGCTGATCGTGCTGGTGCCGGGGGGGCTGGCGTTTGCGTTTGGTTACTTTGCCTTCAGGTCACGCATCAAAGGGGTGTACTTTTCCATCATCACCCAGGCGCTGACCTTTGCGGCCATGCTGCTGTTCTTCCGTAACGAAACCGGCTTGGGCGGCAACAATGGCTTTACCGATTTCAAACGCATTCTGGGCGTGCCCCTGGCTACCCCCGAAACGCGCATGGTGTTGTTCGTCATCACCGGGCTGACCCTGCTGGTCTTTTATCTGTGGGCAAGCTGGCTGGTGCGCTCCAAATTCGGCCGGGTGCTGCAAGCGATTCGTGATGCCGAAAGCCGAGTCATGTTCTGCGGCTACGACCCCTTGCCCTACAAACTGACCATCTGGGTGATTTCGGCGGTGATGTGCGCTGTGGCTGGGGCGTTGTACGTCCCGCAGGTGGGCATCATCAACCCCAGCGAGATGAGTCCTGCCAACAGCATCGAGATCGCCATTTGGACCGCTGTGGGCGGGCGGGCCAGCCTGATCGGACCGATCATTGGCGCGTTCGTCGTCAACGGTGCCAAAAGCGTGCTGACGGTGCACTTCCCGGAGTACTGGCTGTATTTTCTGGGCGGCTTGTTCATTGCGGTGACGCTGTTCATGCCGCAGGGGTTGGTCGGGGTGGCACGGACGGTGCTGCAGCGCATGCGTGGCCAGGCGGGAGGCGTCGCATGACCCCGGACCTCATGGAAGCGGGCGCGCAGCGCCTGGCACGCGCGCACGGTATACCCGCCACCGGTCAGACCGAGGCGGGTGGCCGCAGTGCCCCATTCGCCCGTCCCGTAAAGACCGGCGAAGTGGACACGACCCACGGCCGTATTTTGTACCTGGAGGACGTGCACGTCAGTTTCGATGGTTTCAAGGCCATCAACGGACTGAACCTCGACATCGCCCCAGGCGAGCTGCGCTGCATCATCGGCCCCAACGGCGCGGGCAAGACCACGATGATGGACATCATCACTGGCAAGACGCGGCCCGACCGCGGCACCGTGTTCTTTGGCTCGACCATCGATTTGCTGCACTACAGCGAGCCCGAAATAGCCGCGCTGGGTATCGGTCGCAAGTTCCAAAAACCCACCGTGTTCGAGGAGCTGAGCGTCTTCGAGAACTTGGAGTTGGCGCTGGCTGCCGACAAACGCGTGTGGTCCAGCCTGCGCTTCTCTCTCACAGGCGAGCAAAAAGACCGTTTGGCGGAGGTGCTGCACACCATCCACCTGAGCGACGCATTGACGCGCCGTGCCGGCGATCTGAGCCACGGCCAGAAGCAATGGCTGGAAATCGGCATGCTGCTGATGCAGGAGCCCAAGCTTCTGTTGCTGGATGAGCCTGTTGCGGGGATGACCGACGAGGAAACCGAGCGCACCGCCGAACTGTTCCTGCGCCTCAAGGGCCGGCACAGCCTCATGGTGGTGGAGCACGACATGCACTTCATTCGCGCCATCAGTGAAAAGGTGACGGTGCTGTGTGACGGCTCCGTGCTGGCCGAAGGCACGCTCGACCAGGTGCAGGCCGATGAGCGGGTGATCGAGGTTTATCTGGGAAGATGAGGATGTTGCAAATCGACCGGATCCACCAGTACTACGGCGGCTCGCACATCCTGCGTGGGGTCAGTCTGCAGGCCCGAGCGGGCGAGATTACCGTGGTCCTGGGCCGCAACGGCGTGGGCAAAACCACGCTGCTCAAGGCCTTGATGGGCCTGGTGCCGGTGCGCAGCGGCCAGATCCTGCTGGACGGCGTGGCGATCACCCAGGCCAGCCCGTACGAGCGCGCCCGCGCCGGTATTGGCTATGTGCCGCAGGGGCGGGAAATCTTCGCCCGCCTGACCGTGCACGAGAACCTGCTCATGGGCCAGGCCACGAAGAAGGCCGGAACCCCGTTGGCCCCACAACTCTTCGAGTTGTTTCCGGTGCTCGAGCAAATGTTGAATCGCCGTGGGGGCGACCTCTCCGGCGGGCAGCAGCAGCAATTGGCCATCGCCCGCGCCTTGGCGTCAAGCCCCCGACTTCTGGTGCTCGACGAGCCGACCGAAGGCATTCAGCCCAACATCATCAAAGACATCGGCCGAGTGCTCAAAAAGCTGGCCCGCGAGGGGCTCGATGGCCAACCCATGGCCGTATTGCTGGTTGAGCAATATTACGACTTCGCCGAAGAACTGGCCGACCAGTATCTGGTGATGGAGCGCGGCGAGGTGGTGGCCAGCGGGCCAGGCGCCGAGATGCAAGCCCGCGGTATCCGCCAACTCGTGGCGATCTGAAGATCGCCTCAAACCCGCCAAATCCGCACCGGCTGCCCCGGCAGGCCCCACGCCGCCTGCCGCAGCGCCGACCAGCCTTGCTGCACCAGGGCCATCACCGGCTCGACCAGCGGGCCCAGCACCCGCAGCACCAGCACATGGTCGTTGGGGCAGGTGGCGCCGGCCGGCAGTGGGTTGAGCCCGTCGGGCAGGACGGCGCGCACCGCATCCAGCAGGCGCTCCCGCCGCTCGCGGCTCCATGGCGTGCCGCTGGCCAGCACCAGCGTGCCCAGGCAGCGGTGGCCGCCCAGCCCCACCGGGCTGTCGAGCAGGCGCGCATCCGCGGCGTCCAACCGGCCTTGCTCCAGCCAATGGCCCTCGATGCACAGGCGCTGGTGCAGGCAGCCGCGGTCGAAGGGCTGGCCGGAGCCCGGCAGCCCCAGCGCCGTCACGTCCCAGGCCAGCCATTCGGACCCTGCCGCCAGTTGCACGTCCAGCGCATTGCGGGCCTGGCAGCCGGGGTAGGCGATGGTCTCCAGCGGCACCCATTCCAGCCGTGCGCCGGGCTCCAGCCGAATGTGCACCCGCTGGGTGGCCGGCTCGCCATCGGAGCGGTAAAAACGCGTCGCCCCTGGCGTGGAGACAAGGCCATGCGTGCCCGCGTCCGCCTGCACCGCCACGTGCAGCGTGTCGCCTTCCACCAGCCCGCCGGGGGGGTGGACGATCACGTTGTGGCAGATGCCCGGGCCTTCCGGATACAGACTGTGGAACAGGCGCAGCGGACCGTGGTGGCGGTGGTGGGCCACCGTGGTGTCGCCTCGCCGCTGGTAGTGCAGATGCAGGTGGGCGTCCCAGGGCATGGTGCGGCGGGCGTGCGGGGCGGCACGCGGCTCAGGCGGCCTGACTGCCGCGGTGGGCCCAGCCGGTGGTGTTTTTTTCGATCAGGCTGAACAGCTCGTACATCGCCATGGCCATGATGCCCACCACCAGCAGCCCAGAGAAGGCCAGCCCCATCTGCATCGACGAGCCGGCCGAGATCAGCAGGTAGCCGATGCCCTCGTTGGCCGCCGTCATCTCGGACACCGTGGTGCCCACGAAGGCCAGCGTGATGGCGACCTTGAGCGAACCAAAAAAATACGGCAGCGATCGTGGCAGCCCCACCTTGGTCAGCACGTCCCAGCGCCGGGCGCCGAGCACGCGCAGCACGTCCTCCAGCTCCGGCTCCAGCGTGGCCAGCCCGGTGGCGATGTTGACCATGATGGGGAAGAAGCTGATCAAAAAAGCCGTCAGGATCGCCGGCCCCACGCCGATGCCAAACCACACCACCAGAATCGGCACGAAGGCCGCCTTCGGCAGGGCGTTGAATGCCGTCATCAGCGGATAGAGGGCCGCGTAGGCCAGGCGCGAGGAGCCCATCAGAAAGCCGAGCAGCACACCGACCACGATGGCGATGCCAAAGCCCGCCATGGTCACCCAGAACGTGCGCCAGGCGTGGCCCAGAATCACCGTGTGG
This sequence comes from Tepidimonas fonticaldi, assembly GCF_001675355.1. Classification (NCBI taxonomy): domain Bacteria; kingdom Pseudomonadati; phylum Pseudomonadota; class Betaproteobacteria; order Burkholderiales; genus Tepidimonas; species Tepidimonas fonticaldi. The sequence continues at coordinate 273,011 of NZ_LZDH01000056.1, forward strand.
TGTTCGACCGTCTGCTCCCAGATGCGCGAGGGGCTCGGAAAAATGAACTCCGACACGCCAAAGCCGCGCGTGATCGCCTCCCACAGGGCGATCAGTACGACCAGCAATATCAGGGGCGAGAGCCGTTCCAGGGTTTTGCGGGACATGGCGGTTACTGCTGCAGGGGGGCGCCGGTCTTGCGCATGGCACCGATGTGGCCGCGCAGCTCGTGCACGATGTCGGTGAACTCGGGTGTGTAGGTGACCTCCAGATCGCGCGTGCGCGGGATCGGGATGTCGCGCCGCACGACGAAGCGCCCGGGGCTTTTGCTCATGCAGTACACCGTGTCGGCCAGAAAGACGGATTCGCGCAGGTCGTGCGTGACGAGGATGACGTTGAAGCGCTGCGCTTCCCACAGATCGCGCAGGGTGCACCACAGCTCCTCGCGGGTGAAGGCGTCCAGCGCCCCGAACGGCTCGTCGAGCAGCAGCATTTTGGGCTCGTGGATGAGCGCGCGGCAGATGCTGGCGCGCTGCTGCATGCCGCCCGACAGCTCCCAGGGGAACTTGCGCTCGTAGCCCGCCAGGCCCACGGAGGCGAGCAATCGCTTTGCGCGCTCCTCGAACTCGCGCCGCCGGTCCTTGAACTGGCTGCGAAACGGCTCCACGATCTCCAGCGGCAGCAGCACGTTGTCCAGCGTGGTGCGCCAGGGCAGCAGCGAGGGCGCCTGAAACGCCATGCCAGAGATCTTCAGCGGCCCGTCCACGGGCTGCCCGTCGACGCGGATGGTGCCGCGCGAAGGGCGCTTGAGACCCGTGGTCAGCTTCATGAACGTGGACTTGCCGCAGCCCGATGGCCCGACGATGGCGATGAACTCGCCGCGGCGCACCTGCAGGTGTATGTCCTCGACGGCAAACTGCCCCTTGTCCAGCAGAGTCTGGTTGTAGGCCAGCCACACGCCGTCGAATTCGACGAAGGGGGCGTCTGGTTGCGGGGTGGCGTGCGGGGCCATCGCGCGATCACCGCTTGGGCAGCACGTTCAGCATCGCGGCGTCGGGCAGGAACGAGCCGTCCCACACCTTGCTCACGTCCACACGGGTCTTGGTCTGGTAAGCGTCGGAAATCTGGCTGGCCATGAGCGCCAGACGGCCGGCGTTGACACGGCCAAAGCCCTCCGCGCGGGCATCGGGGCTGGCGACGACCGAATCGATCGCCAGGCGCAGGCGGCGCAGCTCCAGATCGGTGTTGATGATGCCGTCGCGCTCCTTGACCGCCTGGATGCCCTGCGCCGGATTGGCCATCACTTCGCCCGCCCCTTTGGCAAACGCCGCCAGGAAGGCGCGCACGGCGTTGGGGTTCTCGCGCAGCAGCCGCGGATGGGCGATGATGGCATTGCCATACAGCTTGACGCCGTACTGGGCGTAGGGCATGACCACGATCTCGTCGGTCTTGACGCCGCGCGCTTCCAGGTTGAGCAGCGAGGTGAACGAAAACCCCGTGATGGCGTCGATGTCGCCGCGCACCAGCATGGTTTCGCGCAGGGGCGGGTCCATCGACGTCCAGGTCACGGGCCCCACGCCGTTGGCCTTTTCGAAGATGGGCCAGGCCTTGCGGCCGGCATCGAAGACGGGCGCCCCCAGCTTCTTGCCGCTCAGATCCTTGGGCGCGCGGATGCCGGACTTCTTGAGCGCCAGCACCGCCGCCGGGGTGTTGTTGTAGACCATCATGACGGCCACAGGCTTGTTGGGCGCGTCGGGGTTGTTGGCGTGGAACTCCATCAGCGCGGCCATGTCCGCCAGACCCATGTCGTAGGTGCCCGAGGCGACGCGGGTTACGGTGCCGGCCGAGCCATTGCCGGCGTCGATGCTCACATCCAGCCCGGCATCGCGGAAGTAACCCTTGCTGGCCGGGTGCAAAAACAGGGCCGCCGGACCTTCAAAGCGCCAGTCGAGCTGAAACTTGACCGGCTTGTTCTGGGCGTGGGCGGTGCTGGCGGTGGCGGCGGCGATGGCCAGGGCAGCGGTCGTCTTCAGAAAGTGGCGCTTGTGCATGGTGACTCCGGAAGCGGTGGAGGCGGGAGCGTGCCGGCGGCAGTGGCGCGCCAGCACGCGCACAACGCTGCAAAAACGGTGCCAGCCCCAAGCCCGCCGGAGCCCTCATTTTTGAACACATTGTTGTATACAGAATCCGGGCAAACCCGAGGATGCCGCCCCACGGAGCGGCATCCTGCGCCATGTTGGTGCGGCGTACGAGCGAGCCTGCCGCGCGTCAGCCCCGCACCCGCGCCGCTGCGACGGCCGTCATGTTCAGCACGCGGCGCACGGTGGCCGCCGGCGTCAGCACATAGGCCGTGCCGTTGACGCCCATCAGGATCGGCCCCACCGTCACGCCGCCGCTGGTAGTGGTCTTCATGACGTTGTAGAGGATGTTGGCCGCGTCCAGGTTGGGGCAGACCAGCAGGTTGGCGCTGCCCGAGAGCGTCGAGTCGGACAGGAAGCGCCCGCGAATCTCCGGCTCCAGCGCGGCGTCGCCGTGCAGCTCGCCGTCGCATTCGATCTCGGGGTGCGCGGCGACGAACAGATCGCGCGCGGCGCGCATCTTGCGCGCGCTGGCGCGCTTGGACGAGCCGAAAGTGGAGTGCGACAGGAACGCCACCTTGGGCACGATGCCAAAGCGCTGCACCTCCTGCGTGGCCATCCAGGCGATTTCGGCCAGTTGTTCGGCGCTGGGGTCCTCGTTGACGTAGGTGTCGGTGATGAAGATCGGCCCGCGGTCGGTGTTGACCGCATTGAGCGCGGCGTAGAGCGAAGCCCCGGGGCGCCGCCCCAGGATGGCGTCGATGCGCTCCAGATGCGTCGTGTACGTGCCCACCAGCCCGCAGATGAGGGCGTCTGCATCGCCCAGGTGCACCATCAGCGAGCCGATGATGGTGTTGGAGCGGCGCACCGCGGCCTTGGCCACCTCCGGCGTGGCGCCGTTGCGCTTCATCAACTGGTGGTAGGCCTCCCAGTACTGGCGGAAGCGCGGGTCGTCCTCGGGGTTGACGTTTTCCACATCGACGCCCAGGCGCAGGTGCAGTCCCGCTTTGCGGATGCGCGCCTCGATGACCGCGGGGCGGCCGATCAGGATCGGCTGGGCGATGCCTTCCTCCAGCGCGAGCTGGGCTGCGCGCAGGGCGCGTTCGTCCTCGCCGTCCGCATAGGCCACGCGGGCCTTGGGCGCCACGGCCTTGGCGGCGTTGAAGACCGGCTTCATCAGGATGCCGGTCTGGTAGACGAAGCGCTGCAGGCTGTCGCGGTAGGCCTCGATGTCGGCGATCGGGCGCGCAGCGACGCCCGATTCCGCCGCCGCCTGCGCCACCGCCGGGGCGATGCGCAGGATCAGCCGGGTGTCGAACGGCTTGGGGATGAGGTAGTCCGGCCCGAACTGCAACTCCTGCCCGGTGTAGGCGGCGGCCACCTCGTCGCTGATCTCGGCCTTGGCCAGGGCCGCGATCTCGTGCACGCAGGCCAGCTTCATCGCTTCGGTGATGCGGGTGGCGCCGCAGTCCAGCGCGCCGCGGAAGATGTACGGAAAGCACAGGACGTTGTTGACCTGGTTGGGGTAGTCACTGCGCCCGGTGGCGATGATGCAGTCGGGCCGCGCCGCCTTGGCCACCTCCGGGCGGATCTCCGGCTCGGGGTTGGCCAGCGCCAGGATGACCGGCCGCTCGGCCATGGTCTGCACCATCTCGGCCGTCAGCACCCCGGGTGCCGAACAGCCCAGGAACACGTCGGCCCCGCGCACCGCATCGGCCAGCGTGCGCGCCGCCGTCGTGCGGCAGTAGCGGCGCTTGGATTCGTCCAGCCGGCCGGCCAGCGCGTCCTCGCGCTGGTCGTGGATCACGCCCTTGGAGTCGCACACCAGCATGTGCTCGGGCCGCGCCCCCAGCGCGACGAACAGATCCAGCACCGCGATCGCGGCCGCCCCCGCGCCGCTGACGGCGATGCGCACGTCGCCGATGGCCTTGCCCACCAGCTCCAGCGCATTGATCAGCGCCGCCGCCGAGATGATCGCCGTGCCGTGCTGGTCGTCGTGGAACACGGGGATCTTCATGCGCTCGCGCAACTGGCGCTCGATGTAGAAGCACTCCGGCGCCTTGATGTCCTCCAGATTTACGCCGCCGAGCGTCGGCTCCAGCGCGGCGATGATCTCGACCAGCTTGTCCGGGTCCTTCTCGGCCAGTTCGATGTCGAACACATCGATGCCGGCAAACTTTTTGAACAGGCAGCCCTTGCCCTCCATCACCGGCTTGCCGGCCAGCGGGCCGATGTCGCCCAGGCCCAGCACGGCCGTGCCGTTGGTCACCACGCCGACCAGGTTGCCGCGGCTGGTGTAGTCGGCGGCCTTGTTGGGGTCGGCCGCGATCTCCAGACACGGATAGGCCACGCCGGGGGAGTAGGCCAGGCTCAGGTCGCGCTGGTTGGACAGCGCCTTGGTCGGCGTGACGGAGACTTTGCCCCGGGTCGGGGTGCGGTGGTATTCGAGCGCGGCGTCGCGCAGGGCTTGTTCGGCGGGCGTCATGGTGGCGTGATGCGCAAGGGACGAAAAAAGGTGTGGCGCCACCCGCCGGGGCACCCCCGGTCGTGCGGCGTGACGCGCCAAGTGTAACGAGCACACGTTCGGGCAATGCTCACTACAATGTCAACAGTGAACGCCATCGTCCGTCACCGCCGCTGGCCGCTTGTGCTGGCCCTTCTGGCGCTGCTGTGGGCAGCGCTGGCGCCCACGCTCGCCCGGGCGTGGGCGGGCGAGCCGCATGCTGGCGAGCGGGTGCAGATCTGCACCAGCACCGGCATGGCCTGGGTGACGCTGGACGCGGCTGGCGACGCCGCGCCGGACGAGGGCGCCGCGGCCGCGATGGCGTGCGACTGGTGCCTGCTGCACGGCGGGCTGGGTTTGCCACCGTCCGAAGCCCGCGCCGGTCTGCCGCCTGTTGCCGACCCCTCGGCGCCCGTCGCCCACGCGGCCCGCCTGGCCGCGCCACCCCAGGCATGGTCGCGGCCGCAGCCGCACGCCCCTCCGCTCCTGTCCGTCTGACGCCGCGCCGCGCGCGGGCCGTTGTGGCCCGCCCCGGCGCCGCCGCCGTGGCCGCCCGCAGCCCGTCGCTGCGCGCAGGGCGCGCCCCCCGTGTCACGACGCCCAGGAGGCAGGTTTGCGATGAACCCCGAACGTTTCGCCGCGGCGCCCCGGCGCCGCTGGCTCGGCCTGGACGCCGCCGCGCTGGCGGCCGCGGCCACCCCGTGGCTGGCCGGCTGCGAGCGCGGTGCCGATCGCCCCGCGCTGCGCGGCATCGACGTCACCGGCGCGCCGTACGGCCGGACGCTCACCCTGACCGGCCAGCACGGCCAGCGCCGCACGCTGGGGGACTTCCGCGGCAAGGTGGTGATGCTGTACTTCGGCTTCGTGCAGTGCCCGGACGTCTGCCCGACGGCGCTGGCGCGTGCGGTGGAGGTGATGCAGCGCCTGGGGCCCGACGCCGGGCGCGTGCAGCTGCTGTTCGTCACCGTCGACCCGGAGCGCGACACCCCCGCGCTGCTGCGCGACTACATGGCGGCGTTTCACCCGTCCTTCCTTGGGCTGACCGGCACGCCGGAGGAGATCGCCGCCGCCGCGCGCGAGTTCAAGGTGTACTACGCCAAGGTGCCCACCGGCAGCGGCTACACCATGGACCACTCGGCGCAGACCTACCTGATCGACGCGCAGGGCCGCCTGCGCATCGTGCTCAAGCACGAGCAGACCGCCGACGACTACGCGCACGACATCGCGTGGCTGCTGCGCGAGGGCGCCTGAGGTCCATGCCGTGCCTGTCGCAACCCTTCTTCCGTTTTCACCCCCGAAAGGAGCCCCGACCATGTCCCGCAATCTGATCCGCAGCGCCGCCGCCGGCGCGCTGCTGGCCCTCACCGCCGCCGCCTGGGCGCAGACCGTCAAGATCGACGAGCCCTGGGTGCGCGGCACCGTCGCGCAGCAGAAGGCCACCGGCGCCTTCATGCGCCTGACCGCACCGGAGCCCATGCGCCTGGTGGCCGGCGAGTCGCCGGTGGCCGGCGTCGTCGAGATCCACGAGATGGCGATGGATGGCGACGTGATGCGCATGCGCGCCATTGCGGGGCTGGCGCTGCCGGCCGGCCGGCCGGTGGAGCTCAAGCCCGGCGGCTACCACGTGATGCTGATGGACCTCAAGCGCCCGCTCGCCGGCGGCGAGACGGTGCCGCTGACGCTGGTGTTCGAGAACGCCGCCGGCCAGCGCGTGCGCCAGGAGGTGCAGGCCAAGGTGATGGCGCTGGGCGCGCAGCCCGGCGCCATGGGCGCCGGACCGCAGGGCGGCCACCGGCACTGAGACACCGAAGAGGAGCAACCCCGATGCAAACCTCCGTTCTGACTGCTCGACGTTCCCTGGCGCGCCGCGCCGCCACCGCCGCGCAGCGCCAGGCGCTGGGGCAGTTCCGCAAGGAGGCGATGCCGCGCCGCATCGCGCTGACCCAGCGCATCCGCGAGCTGCGTGGCGAGCTGCGGCTGGCCATCCTGGACGGCGCACCCGCCGCCCGCCGCGACGAGCTGCGCCAGCAGCTCGTGCAGGCCGAGCAGGAGCACCTGCAGGCGCGCGGGCGCTGCGTCGATTTCGTGCGCTCGACCCTGTCGCCGGAACAGTTTGCGCGCGTGCGCCAGTGGTACCTCGATGGCATCCAGTGACCTGACCCAGGCACCCGTGGTGGTGCTGGCCCCCCAGCAGACCGTGTTCGAGGTCGGCGGCCGCGGCGGACCCTGGCGCGTCGAACGCGGGTTGGTTCGGCTGGACCGCATTGGCCGTGACGGCCCGCTGCTGGTGATGTTGGCCGAGCCGGGCGACTGGCTTGGCCTCGACGCGCTGGCAGGGCAGACACACGGCTGGCGCGCCACGGCCATTACCCCGGTCACGGTGCGCGGGCCGCTGCAGCCCGTCCACGACGGCGAGCGCGCCCGTTGGCTGACCGAGGCGCTGCTGCAACAGCCCGAACGGGCGCATGCGATGGCGCTGCTGCGCACCGGCTCGGTGCGTCAGCGGCTGGCCTCGCTGCTGCGGCTGCTGGCCCGGCCCGATGTGCTGGGCGACGCCGGTGGGCCCGCGGGTCTGCGTGGCCGCCTGCCGCCGCTGCGCGTGCTGGCGGAGCTGGTGGACGCCAAGCACGAGACGGTGTGCCGCGTGCTCGGCGAGCTGCTGCCGCGCGAGCCCCAGACCGCACCCGGCGCCGCTGGCCTGCTGGCGGCGGCCTGACCTGTCGCTGTCCGTTCAGCCGTCACACCGGCTCGGGCGCCGGCTGGCGCCCCGCCGGCGCGGGCGGGGCGGCCGCCCCGGCGCCGCGAGCGAACGTGACCACGTGGTCCACCGCGGCGCGGATGCCGATCCACTCCCCGATCGCATGGTCGTGGTGCGACGGCACGTGCACCTGCAGCAATTGGCCGTCGGCCAGCCGCAGCGTGTACAGGAACTCCGCGCCGCGGAAGGCCTTGCGCACGATCTCGGCCCGAAACGGCGAGGCGTCGTCATGCACCACATCGTCGGCGCGCAGCAGCACCTCGCACAGCCCGTCGGGGAAGGCGCTGGGCAGAGGGCACTCGGCCACGTCTTCCAGCTCGCCCAGGGGCGTTTCCACCACCACCTGCTGGCCCCGCGTCAAGATGCGCGCCGGCGCAAACACGCCGTGCCCGATGAACTCCGCGACGAAGCGCGTGGCCGGCCGGTGGTACAGCGCATAGGCGTCGTCCCATTGGTGCAGCCGCCCTTGGTGCATGACGCCGATCACGTCCCCGATCGCGAAGGCCTCCATCTGGTCGTGCGTGACGAAGAGCGCCGTGATGCCCGCAGCCTTGATGATGCTGCGGATCTCGTGCGCCAGCCGCTCGCGCAGATCCACATCCAGGTTGGAGAACGGCTCGTCCAGCAACAGCAGGCGCGGCTGCGGGGCCAACGCCCGCGCCAGCGCCACGCGCTGCTGCTGGCCGCCCGAGAGTTCGTGCGGATAGCGCCGCTGCTGGCCCTCCAGCCCAACCAGACGCAGCGCCTCGGCCACCCGGGCGCGGCGCTGGCCGGCGTCCCAGTGGGCCAAGCCAAAGCCCACGTTGCGCTCCACATCCAGGTGCGGAAACAGCGCATAGTCCTGGAACACCATGCCGATGCGCCGGTGTTCCGGCGCCACATGCACGCCGTCGCCGCTGACCGCCTCGCCCCCCAGCGCAATGGTGCCGCCGGCAATGCGCTCCAGCCCCGCCACCGCCCGCAGCAGCGTGGTTTTGCCGCAGCCCGATGGCCCGATGAGCACACCGATATCGCCAGCGCGCAGGCCCAGGGTGACGCCATCGACGGCGGGCTGGGGCGCGCGCGGGTACCGCACGGAAACCTGGGTGACGGCGAGGTCCATGCCTGCATTGTAGATAATGCGCATTCTCATTTGCGCCCGCTCATGGATAGCCCGCCCACCAACCCCCCGGCACCGCATCCCGCGGAGGCCCAGCCCCGTCGGCCGGGCCTCCGCTGGCCCGTGGGCCGGACGCTGGCGCAGGCGGGGCTGCCGCTGTTTGCCGCCGCGCTGGCCTTGCCGGTCATCGCCCTGGTCGTGGCGGCGCTGGCGTGGGATGCCGCATCCGCCAGTGTCCTTCGCGAGATGGCGGCCACGGTGCTGCCCGGGTACGTGTGGACCAGTATTTGGCTGTGCCTGGGCGTGGCGGTGGCGGTGGGGCTGGTCGGGTCGGTGACGGCGGTGGCAGTGACGCTGTTCGACTTTCCCGGACGGCGCACGGCCGAGTGGCTGCTGCTGCTGCCGCTGGCCATGCCGGCGTATGTCGTGGCCTACGCCTACACGGACTTTCTGCAGTTTTCCGGGCCGCTGCAGACCACCTTGCGCGAGGCGTTCGGCTGGCAGGGCCGGCTGTTCCCCGAAATTCGCAACCCCTGGGGCGCGGCCTGGGTGTTCACCTTCACCCTCTACCCCTACGTCTATCTGCTGGCGCGCACGGCGCTGGCGGAGCGCGCGCCCCAGCTGCTGGAGGCGGCGCGGCTGCTGGGCGCACCGCTCGGCCGCCGTGTGCGCGAGGTGGCGCTGCCCCTGGCGCGCCCGGCCATCGCGGCCGGCATCGCCCTGGCGCTGATGGAGACGCTCGCCGATTACGGGGTGGTCAGCTACTTCGGCGTGCAGACCTTCACCGCCGGCATCTACAAGGCGTGGCTGGTGATGGATGACCGCACCGCCGCGGCGCAGCTTGCCCTAATGCTGTTGGCCACCGTGGCCCTGCTGCTCTGGGCAGAGCGGCGGGCGCAACGGCGGTTGCGGTTTTCCGCTCCGCGCGCCCAGCGGCAGGGGGCCGATGCACAGCCCGCGCGGCTGACGGGCCGGCAGGTGGTGCTGGCCTGGGCCGTGTGCGGCCTGCCCGTCGTGTTTGGTTTCGTGCTGCCGGTGGCCTTCATGCTGCGCCCCTTGGTGCAGGGTTGGGATGAGTTGCCCTGGCACGCCTTTGTCGGGTGGGCGCGCAACAGCCTGCTGCTGGCGGGGGGCAGTGCCCTGCTCGCCACGGGGGCGGCCCTCGCGCTGGCCCACGCGGTGCGGCGAGCGCCCAGCGCGCTCAACCGGTGGACGGTGCGTGTGGTGGGCCTTGGGTATGCGGTGCCGGGGGCCGTGGTCGTGGTCGGCCTGCTGCTGCCCGTGGGCTGGGCACAGGCCCGTTGGCCGGACAGCTCGGTGTCCTACTGGGTGACGGCCACGGTGCTGGGCATCGTCTGGGCGTATTTGGTGCGCTTCACGGCAGTGGCGCTGCAGTCGGTACAGAGCGGCTACAGCCGCATTCCCGCCAGTTGGGACGATGCCGCCGCCACCCTCGGGGTCGCGGGCGCCGCTCTGTGGTGGCGCGTGCACTGGCCGCTGCTGCGGCGCTCCACGCTGGCCGCGCTGCTGCTGGTGTTCGTCGATGTGATGAAGGAACTGCCCGCGACGCTGGTCCTGCGGCCCTTCAACAGCGACACACTGGCGGTGGTGGCGCACCAGCTCGCCCGCGACGAGCGCCTGGGCGAAGCCGCCTTGCCTGCACTCGCGCTGGTGGCGGTGGGCTTGATCCCGGTCGTGCTGCTCAGCCGCGCCCTGCGCCGCGGAGAGGCGGCTGCGTGCTGATGGGGTCAGCCCATAGGGCGCTGAGCGTCATTGGCCCCCCCGCCAGGAATCGAACCTGGATTTGCCGCTTAGGAGGCGGCCGTTCTATCCATTGAACTACGGCGGGACATTCGGCAAGCTCTGACGTCGGGCCTTCAGGTTGGCCCACGATGACCAGTGATGTTGGCGTTGGTGGTTGCTACCGAGTGATACCGGTCGCAGTGCACATGGCCAGCATCATCTGGTATGAAGGCAAGCGGCGCGTCGCAAAGGCCGGCAGTCTACACCAAGATGTCCCCGGACCAAGTTAAGGCCTGCACACCCTCACCCCGCCTCAGCAGCCGTGGCGGTGGTTGTTCAGCATCACCCCGAAACAGCGGCTGCCATGGCCGCACAGCTCTACGCCTCGGAGCGCTGGATTTCGGGGGGATTACCGTGTTCATCAGGCTGCCAGCGCCTCGCCCTTGCGCAGCGGCTCGATGGCAGGCTGGCGGCGTTTGGAGGCTCGCCACAGGTCGTACTGGGTCTGCAGTCCCAGCCACAACTCTGGGGACGTACCCAGCCAGCGCGCCAGCCGCAGCGCCATCGATGCCGACACCCCGGAGCGTCCGTTCAGCAACTTTGAGAGCGTCACGCGATCCACGCGCAGGGATTGGGCGGCCTGCGTGACGGTCATGCCGTCGGGCAGCCATTCTTTCAGCACCTCGCCGGGGTGCGGCGGGTTGTGCATGCGGGTGGCGCTCATCTTGCGGCCTCCTAGTGGTAGTCCTGATAGTCCACGACCTCCGCGTCCGTCCCCTCGAACCGGAACGTCAGACGCCAGTTGGCATTCACCCAAACCGCCCAGTGCCCAGCCAAGTCGCCGGTGAGCGGGTGCAGGCGCCACCCTGCTGCATCCATGTCGGCAGGTCCGGTGGCGTTGTCCAGGGTTGCCAGCATCAGGCGCAGCTTGCCTGCATGGTGGGGCTGGATTCCGGCCTTGTTGCCAGTGCGAAAGAACGCCTCCAGTCCGCGATGCCGGAACGAGCGGATCATAGGCAAATTGTTGCGTGTAGCGCTACGCTTGTCAATGGAGGCATCGATGTCATGACCATTTTCAAGCGCGCAGGACGGGCTGAAGAGCAAACGGCTTATGTCGCCGACAGCGAAGGCTACTTGTACGACAAGAGACGTCAGCTCTTGGTGAGTGAGGCAAGAGTCCGCTGGATCGAAGTGTGGTGGAGGTCGGCGGTAACCCCCACCCCAAGACACCACTCGAATGACGTCAATCCGCCCGTATAAAGGTGCCTTATTACATTGCGAAGGGTAGCACGCGCGGCCGCCGTCATCAACGACGGCCTGCCCGGTGAACCCGTTCACGCCGACAACCCCGCATCCGCTCGCCACCATCGGCGAGCATGGATGTGGTGGCCGGCGGCTTACTTGGACAGCAGCCGCATCGCGTCCTCCAGCCCCTTGAGCGTGAGCGGGAACATGCGCCCGCCCATCAGCTGCTGGATGATCGAGATGCTTTGCCGGTACTGCCAGACGCCCTGCGGCTCGGGATTGATCCAGGCAAAGCGCGGGAAGGCGTGCGTCAGGCGCTGCAGCCACTCGGCGCCGGCTTCCTCGTTGTTGTATTCGACGCTGCCGCCGGGCTGCAGGATTTCGTAGGGGCTCATGGTGGCGTCGCCCACGAAGATGAGCTTGTAGTCCTTGTTGTAGCGCCGGATCACGTCCCAGGTGGGGTGTTTCTCGGCGAAGCGGCGGCGGTTGTTCTTCCACACATAGTCGTACACGCAGTTGTGGAAGTAATAGAACTCCAAGTGCTTGAACTCGGCCCGCACGGCCGAAAACAACTCCTCCACCCGCTGGATGTGCTCGTCCATGGTGCCGCCCACGTCCATCAGCAGCAGCACCTTCACATGGTTGTGCCGCTCGGGCACCATCTTGATGTCCAGATAGCCCGCGTTGGCCGCGGTGGCGCGGATGGTGTCGGGCAGGTCCAGCTCCAGGTCCGAGCCCTCGCGCGCAAAGCGCCGCAGCCTCCGCAGCGCCATCTTGATGTTGCGCGTGCCCAGCTCTTGCGTGTCGTCGTAGTCGCGGTAGCTGCGCTGCTCCCACACCTTGACGGCGCTGCGCCCGCCTCCCTTGCCGCCGATGCGGATGCCCTGCGGGTTGTGGCCGCCGTGGCCAAAGGGGCTGGTGCCGCCGGTGCCGATCCACTTGTTGCCGCCGGCGTGGCGCTCTTTCTGCTCTTCCAGGCGCTTGCGCAACTCCTCCATCAACTGGTCCCATTCCAGCCGTGGGGCGTTGGCCTTTTGTTCCTCGGACAGCAGCCGCTCCAGGGTCTGGCGCAGCCAGTCGGCGGGGATGTCTTTGGTGAAGTCTGCGATCTGCTCCACCCCGTGGAAGTACACGGCGAAGGCGCGGTCGAACTTGTCGTAGTGCTTTTCGTCCTTGACCAGGGTGGTGCGGGCCAGGTAGTAGAAGTCGTCGATCGAGCAGGCCTCGGGGTTGAGCGGGCCGACCACGCCGGCCTGCAGGGCTTCCAGCAGCGTGAGGTACTCCTTGACCGACACGGGCAGTCGGGCCGCGCGCAGGGTGTAGAAAAAATCGGTCAGCATGGGGGTGCGGTGTCGCGGGTCAGCGCGGGCGCGTCAACTGGTGCTGCAGGTGCGCCTTTACGCTCGGCCACTCGCTGGCGATGATGCTGTAGACGCAGGTGTCGCGCAAGCTGCCCGGCGCGTCCGGGTGGGTGCAGATCTGGTGGTTGCGCAGCACGCCGTCCAGTTTGGCGCCCAGCCGCTCGATGCCCGCGCGGCTGGCTCGGTTGAAGAAGTGCGTGCGGAATTCCACCGCGATGCACCCCAGCACCTCGAAGGCGTGGCTCAGCAGCATCCATTTGCACTCGGTGTTGAGGGCCGTGCGCTGCACGGCCCGCCGGTACCAGGTGCTGCCGATTTCCAGGCGCCGGTTGGCGGCGTCGATGTGCATGTAGGTGGTCATGCCGACCGCGCGCCCCGCCAGCGGCCCGCTGTGCGCGATGACCGCAAAGGGCAGCATGCTGCCGGCCGCCTGCAGCGACAGGCGGCGTGCGATCTCGGCGCGCATGTCCTGCGGCTGGGGGATGGCGGTGTACCACAGCCGCCACAGCTCGCCGTCCTGCACCGCATCCACCAGGTCGTCGTGGTGCGTCGGCGCCAGGGGCTCCAGCCGGGCGTGCTGGCCGACCAGGGTGACGGGCTGGCACCAAGGGGTCTGGGGTGGGGTCATGGGCACACCGATGCGGGCGGGTGTCAGCGGTTGCGCTGGTTCATGAACACCAGCTTTTCGAACAGCACCAGGTCCTGCTCGTTCTTGAGCAAGGCGCCAACCAGCGGGGGCACCGCCAGCTTGCCGTCGCCCGACTGCAGCGCGCTCGGGGCAATGTCTTCGGCGGCCAGCAGCTTGAGCCAGTCCAGCAGCTCCGACGTGGAGGGCTTCTTCTTCAGCCCCGGCAGTTGCCGGATGTCAAAGAAGGTCCGCATCGCGGCGCCGACCAGCTCGTCCTTCAGGCCGGGGAAGTGCACCTCCACGATCTGCTTCATCGTGGCCGGCTCGGGGAACTTGATGTAGTGGAAGAAGCAGCGGCGCAGGAAGGCGTCGGGCAGCTCCTTCTCGTTGTTGGAGGTGATGAACACCAGCGGCCGATGCCGCGCGCGGATGGTCTCGCGCGTCTCGTAGCAATGGAACTCCATGCGGTCGAGCTCGCGCAGCAGGTCGTTGGGGAACTCGATGTCGGCCTTGTCGATTTCGTCGATCAGCAGCGCCACCGGGCGCTCGGCGGCAAAGGCCTCCCACAGCACACCCTTGACGATGTAGTTGCGGATGTCCTTGACCCGGTCGTCGCCGAGCTGGCTGTCACGCAAGCGGCTGACCGCGTCGTATTCGTACAGGCCCTGCTGCGCTTTGGTCGTGGACTTGATGTGCCACTGCAGCAGCGGCATGTCCAGCGCCCTCGCCACCTCTTCGGCCAGCATGGTCTTGCCGGTGCCAGGCTCGCCCTTGAGCAGCAGCGGTCGCTGCAGCCGGATGGCGGCGTTGACGGCCAGCAGCAGATCGGGGGTCGCAACGTAGGAGGAAGAGCCGGTAAAACGCATGGTTTTTAGGGAGGGAAGGGGGTGGAACGAGTCTATATAATCGCGTGTTGATTTTTGTCAAACGTCCCTCCGATTGTGCTTGCAACATGAACCAAACGATGACCACTCTGCTGAAATCCGTTGTCGCAAGCGCGACCGTCGTTGCTGCCCTGGGCGCACATGCCCAGACCCCCGCGGGGGACGTCAAAGCCGGTGAATCCAAGGCGGCCATGTGCATCGGCTGCCACGGCATCCCGGGTTATCAGAACAGCTTTCCGGAAATCCACAAGGTCCCCAAGATCTCCGGCCAGTCGGCGCCGTACATCGCGGGCGCGCTGCAGGCGTACCGCAAGGGCGATCGCAAGCATCCGACGATGCGCGGCATCGCCGGTTCGCTGTCGGACCAGGACATCGCCGATCTGGCGGCGTTCTACGCTGGGCACAACCCCGGCGTGACCGCGCCCGAGCAGCCCAAGGCGGCCCCGGCGGCCGTCGCCGCGCTGCTCGAAAAAGGCGCTTGCGTGTCGTGCCATGGGGCCAACTTCAGCAAGCCCATCGATCCGAGCTACCCCAAGGTCGCCGGGCAGTATGCGGACTATCTGTACGTCGCCCTCAAGTCGTACAACGTGCAGGGCAACCCGTACATCGGCCGCGCCAATCCGATCATGGCTGGCATCACGCAGCAGTTCAGCAACGCCGAGTTGAAGCAGATCGCCAACTATCTTGCGACCGTGCAGGGCGAGCTGGCGACCAAGCCGCAGCCCCGCTTCCGCTGATCGCGCAAGCGTTTCCTCCCTGATCGACCGGCCCCTTGCGGGCCGGTCGGCGTTTTTGCGGTGCGCCGTGGTCGGTGCCACGGCATGCGAGGAGGCCGTGCCGGGTTTTGGTGGGCCGGGGCGGTAGAATGGAGGGTTTCGTCCAGACCAGAGTCGGTCTGGTGGTGCAACACGATTGGATGGGGGATCGAGCCATGCAAGGGCTTCATCTGACGGCTGATCTGTACGACTGCCGAGGGGCCGACGGTCTGTTGACCGATGCGGCCATGCTGGCCGAGCTGTGCCGGCGCCACACGATCGGGGTGGGGTTGACCCTGGTCGACGAGAAGTGGTATCCGTTTCCGCCTTACAACGGCCAGCCCGGCGGCGTGACCGGCATGCTGCTGCTGGCGGAGTCGCACCTGGCGGTGCACACGTGGCCGGAGCGCCGCGCGGTGACGCTGGACGTCTACGTCTGCAACTTCACCACCGACAACTCGGCCAAGGCCGAGGCGCTGCTGCGCGAGATCGTGGCCGCCTTCGAGCCCGGCCGCAGCGAGATCCACCGTCTGGAGCGCGGCCGCGAGCAGCGCCCGCCGGCGGAGACGATCCTGGAGGCGCTCAACGACGCCGGTGACGCGGTCTATGGCTACACCAGCAGCGAGCGTGTGCTGAGCCGCCGCAGCCCCTACCAGACGATCGAGCTGATGCGCACGCCGCGCTTCGGCCTGGCGATGCGCATCGACGGGCACTTCATGACCTCCGAAGGCGAGGAGTTCTACTACCACGAGTGCCTGGTGCACCCGGCCGCGGTGGCGCACGGCGCGCCGCGGCGCGTGCTGATCATCGGCGGCGGCGACGGCGGCGCGGCGGAGGAGGTGCTCAAGCACCGCAGCGTCGAGCGCGTCGTGATGGCCGAGCTGGACGGCGACGTGGTGGCGATCGCCCAGGAGCATCTGCGTGCGGTGCACCGCGGCGTCTTCGACGACCCGCGGCTGGAGGTGCGCATCGGCGACGGCCTGGCGTACGTGGCCGAGACCGCGGAGCGCTTCGACCTGATCCTGCTGGATCTGACCGACCCGGAGACGCCGGCCGGCTCGCTGTACCAGGAACCGTTCTTCCGCTCGCTCAAGCGCATCCTGAACCCGGGCGGGGCGGTGGTGCTGCACACCGGCACCCCGGTGTTCGAGCCGCAGCAGGTGCGCCGCATCAACGCCGAGCTGCGCGCGGTGTTCGAGCAGGTGCATCCGTTCGGGCTCTACATTCCGCTCTACGGCGCGTACTGGGGCTTTGCCATCGCCTCCGACCGGCTGCAGCCGCGCGCGCTGGATGCGGCCACGCTGCAGGCGCGCGTGGCGGCGCTGCCGGACCTGCAGTATTACAACGCCGAGGTGCACCCGGCGCTGTTCGCGCTGCCGACCTACTACCGCCAGCTGGTGCAGCCGCAGCCTGCCGCCGCCCCGGCGGCGTCCCTGGGCTGTTGCGCCGAGGCCGCGCCGGTCTGACCACGGTCAACCGGACAAGGTAATATCGTTGCCAAGCGGGCGACGGCCGTCCGCACCACAAAGGGGCGCATGTGGCGCATGACGACGGATCGCGGGGTCGGTGGGGGTGCGGGGATGCCGGTCCCGGTGGGGCGTGCCGCGCCCGCCTCGGCCGTCGCAGCGCGCTGGCCGGCGGCTTGCTGGCGCTGACGGCGGCCGCCCAGGCCGAAGCCCCGCTCACCGAGGCCGATTACTACGCCCCGCTGCCGCAGGTCCTGACGGTTACGCGGCTGGCGCAGCCGCTGGACGACGTGCCCGGGGCGGTGACGGTGATCGACCGCGACACCATCCGGCGCACGCCCGTCCGCGATGTGACCGATCTGCTGCGCCTGGTGCCGGGCTACATGGTGGGCGGTTTCAACGGCGCCAACGTCACCGCGGCCTACCACATGCCGCTGGACGAGTACGGTCAACGCAACCTCGTGCTGGTGGATGGTCGGTCCATCTACAGCAGCGGCTATCTGGGCGGGACCATGCGCGGGCTGATGACGGTGACGCTTGATGACATCGAGCGCATCGAGATTCTGCGCGGCACCAATTCCGCAGCCTATGGCGCGAACGCGCTCTTTGGCGTCATCAACATCGTCACGCGCCATGCCGCCGACGTGGAGCGGCGCCGCGTGGCCGTCACGCTGGGCAACGACGGCATCCGCGACGTGACGGCGGGGCTGGCGTGGGAGGACGCGGGCACCTTTCACCGCTTGACCGCGCACCGGCGCGGCGACGAGGGCTACCGGCCCACCGGGGGCATCAACGACGACCGCCGCATCGCCCAGTTGCACTGGCGGGCCGACGGCAACGCCGGCCCCGGGTTGGAATGGTCGTGGCGGGCGGGGGTGTCGG
Organism: Tepidimonas fonticaldi; assembly: GCF_001675355.1. Classification (NCBI taxonomy): domain Bacteria; kingdom Pseudomonadati; phylum Pseudomonadota; class Betaproteobacteria; order Burkholderiales; genus Tepidimonas; species Tepidimonas fonticaldi. The sequence continues at coordinate 290,392 of NZ_LZDH01000056.1, forward strand.
ATTTGGCGCTGGGCGTCGGCTACGTGGGCAACCCGGGCGATGCACCGCGCACGCTGCGCTACCGCAACACGTGCGCACACGGCGTGGCGCGGCAGGAACTGTCGGCCCACGATTCGCTGCAGTGGTCGCTGGCGTGGGATCGCATCGACATCGAGGACCGCTTCGACTACGCGCCCATCCGGCCGGTGACGGTGGATTTTGGCGGTCGCGAAGACCGCATCGCGCTGGAGGTGCAACACCAGCGCCAGTGGAGCGACACGTGGCGTACCGTGGGCGGGATCGGCTGGTCCGACGATCGCGCGCGGTCACGTCCGCTGTTCGACACCGATGCCGCCGTGTCCGTGCAACGCTGGCGCTTGTTCGGCACCGCCGAGTGGGCGCTGGCACCGGACTGGCTGCTCAACGCGGGGCTGTATGCCAGCCACCACAGCCGCCTGGGCACGAGTGCCTGGCCGCGGTTGATGGTCAACCATCAAGTGGCCGAGCACCACACCCTGCGTCTGGGGGTCACGCGGGCGGAGCGCGATCCGTCGCTGTTCGATCTTTCGGCCAATGTGCGCTATCGCTTCCCGACGCCGCCGTACGAGATTGCCACCTTTGTCTCCAGCGGAACGGTCGGCCCCGAGCGACTCGATGTGCAGGAGGTCGGCTACCTGGGGCACTGGCCCGAGCGACAGCTCACCCTGGACGTGCGGCTGGCGCGCGAGCGGCTGCGCGACTACATCGAAACCGTGTCGCGCGGCGGCCAACGGCGGGATTTCGTCAACCGGGGTGGCTTCGTGCTGCGCGCGCTGGAGTACCAGTTGCGCTGGAACCCCTCGCGCGAGACGCAGGTGTGGCTGGGCCAAGTCTGGACGGACACCGAGTGGATCGATGCCGACTATCTGCGCCAGCCGCCCAAGCGCATGCTGACGTCCGGGTGGTGGCAGCGGCTGCCGCAGGGGTGGGATGCCTCGGTCGTCTTGACGGCGCAAAGCCGCATGAGCTGGCGGCGCCCCGGCGTGAATTCGCTGCCCGGGCGTGGGCGCGTCGATGTGCGGCTGGCGCGCACCTGGCGCCTGGGCGATGCCGAATCCGAGCTGGCCTTCACCGTCCAGTCCCTGGGCGGGGCGCAGTCGGCCTTCCTCCCGGAGCGGGTGCTGGATCGCCGCGTGTTCCTGACCTGGCGCCTGTCGCAGTGAGGGGGGCGTGAGCGGGCCGGTGGCGTCGACGGGGGAGGGCTGGCGCCGGCGCCGGCTGCTGTTGGGCGCGGCCCTGCTCGGGGTGGTGGGGCGCGGCGTGGCGTCGTCGCCGCGCGTGTGGCTGGTACCTTCCGATACCGGATCCGCGAACGAGGAAGCCGCCACCGCGGTGCGCGAGGGGTTGGCTGCCATGGCCGCGGTGGAGCAGACCGGGTGGGAGGCCGGCGTCGTCGCGGGGTCGGGGGCGGATCGCGATGCGCCCCGGGTGATCGTCACCCTGGGCACGGCCGCCTTGCGGGGCATGATGGCCCGACGTGCGCGCGAGCCCGCCCTGGCCGCGGTGCCGCTGGTCGCGGGCCTGGTGCCACGCCACGCCATCGAGGCGGAGGTCCCCTCCGGCAGCCGCCAGGTGGCGGTGATTGCGCTCGATCAACCCGTGGAGCGGTATGGCGAGCTGGTGCGGCAGGCCATGCCCCAGCGGCGCCGCCTGGGTCTGCTGGTCGGCACGCCCGTGGCGGGCAGCGTGGAGGCGTTGCAACGCTGGGCCGCCCGTGCGGGGCGGGACTTGCAGATCGAGCCGGTGCGCAGCGAGGGCCTGGCCCCGGCGCTGCGGCGGGTGCTGGAGACCGCCGATGTGCTGCTGGCCGTCCCCGACCCGGCCATTTTTACGCCGGAGGCACTGCAGAACATTCTGATCGCGTCGTACCGCCGGCGCGTGCCCGTGGTCAGCTATGCCCCTGCCCATGTGCGGGCCGGTGCCGTGCTGGCGCTGGCGGTCACGCCGGCACAGGCGGGCCGGCAGATTGCCGAGGCGGCGCGCGCCGCCCTGCAAGGGCGCGCACTGCCCGCGCTGGCGCTGGCGCGCGACTTTGCCGTCGCGGTCAACGAACCCGTGGCTCGGTCGCTGGAGCTGGTGTTGCCGACGGCCGCCGCGCTGGAGGCGGCGTTGCGCCAAGCCGATCGGCAGGAGGGGCGGGGATGAACTGGCAGCAGCAGCGGCGACGCATAGGCTGGCGGCTGTGGTGGGCCGCAGCGCTGCCGGCATTGCTGGTGCTGCTGGTGCTGACCGTCGGACTGGTGGAGCGCCACCGCCAGGACGTCACCGCCGCCTGGCAGCAGCGCGCCGTGGCCAGCGCGCAGCAACTCGCGGCGGCGTCGGAGTTTGCCCTGTTCGCCGACGACGGCGTGGCGCTGGAGCAACTCGTCGAAGGGGCGCGGGCGCGCGATGCGCAACTGCTCGGCATCGCCCTCTACGGGCGGGATCAGCGCCTGCGGGCGCTGGTGGGGCAGGTCCGCATCACGCCGGCCATGCTGGGGGACGTCGACATCGTGACGGTCGGGCAGGCCGACATCCTCGTCATCGCGCCCGTGCGGCAGCGGATCGTGGGTGGGGACGACTGGTTCTACCCCGGGGCAGGGGCGCAGGCGTCGTCTGCCGCGTCGGGCCCGCCCTTGGGGCATGTCGTGTTACGCCTGGACATCAGTGGCCTGCAGCGCGACCGCCAGGCCTTCTGGGGCTGGGCGCTCGCGCTGGCGCTGCTGGCGTTGGTGCTGGCGGGTGTGCTCGCGCAGCGCATTGCCGCCAGCGTGACCCGGCCGCTTGCGCACATCAGCGAAGTCGTCGGGCACATCGGCCGGGGCGAGCTGGATGCGCGCACCGACCCGGCGCGGCGCGGCATTCTGGATGCGCTGGCGCAGGGCGTGGACGCGATGGCCGACGCCGTGGCGTCCGACCAGGCCCGTCTGGAGCAACGCGTGCGGGTGGCCACCGAAGAGCTGCGCCGCCAGAAAGAGGAGGCCGAGCGACAGGCCCGGGTCGATCTGCTGACGGGTCTGGGCACGCGCCGCGCCTTCACCGAGGCTGCCCAGGCCGAGGTGTTGCGCGCCCACCGCTATGGCGAGCCGCTGGCGCTGCTGATGTTCGACCTGGACCACTTCAAGGCCATCAACGACACCTTCGGCCATGCGGTCGGCGATGCCGTGCTGGCGGGCTTCGGCCGCGATCTGGCGGCCGGCCTGCGCGAGGTGGATGTGATGGCGCGGCTGGGGGGCGAGGAGTTCGTGGCGCTGCTGCCGCGCTGCGATCCGGCGTCCGCCGAGGCGGCGGCGGAGCGCGTGCGCCAACTGGCGGAGCAGCGCCAGCTGCAGCAGCACGGGCGCACCATCCGGGTGACGGTCAGCGTCGGCGTGGCGCTGCTGCACCCGCACGACGCCGATTGGGAGGCCTTGCTCGCGCGCGCCGACCGCGCGCTGTACGAGGCCAAACGCCACGGGCGCAACCGGGTGGTCGTCGCGCCGCCCCCGACGCCATCGGCCGATTGAGCGGCGGGCACCGGCCCGATGGGCGGGCCGGCGTGCCGGTGGGGGGTCAGGCCAGAGGGGCCAGACGGGCGCGGTGGCGCTCGATCTGCGCCTGCACCTGGGCCGGCGCGGTGCCGCCCAGGGTGTTGCGGGCCTGCAGCGAGCCGCGCAGGCTCAGCACGTCGTACACGTCCTTCTCGATCAGGGGGTGGAAGCCCTGCAGCACCGCCAGCGGCAGCTCCGACAGGTCGCAGGCATGGCTGGTGGCAGCCTTGACGGCGTGCGCCACCGTCTCGTGCGCGTCGCGGAACGGCACGCCCTTCTTGACCAGGTAGTCGGCCAAGTCGGTGGCGGTGGCGTAGCCGCGCCGCGCCGCGGCCTCCATCGCCTCGCGGTTCACCGTCAGACCGCCTGAGCGCTGCCCGGTGGCCGGGTCGCGCTCGCCGCCGATCATGTCGGTGAAGATGCGCAGCGTGTCCTTGAGCGTGTCCACCGTGTCGAACAGCGGCTCCTTGTCTTCCTGGTTGTCCTTGTTGTAGGCCAGCGGCTGGCCCTTCATCAGCGTCAGCAGCCCCATCAGGTGGCCGACGACCCGGCCGGTCTTGCCGCGCGCCAGTTCCGGCACGTCGGGGTTCTTCTTTTGCGGCATGATGGAGCTGCCGGTGGTGAAGCGGTCGGCGATGCGGATGAAGCCGAAGTTCTGGCTCATCCACAGGATCAGCTCCTCGCTCAGGCGGCTGACGTGCACCATGATCAGTGCCGCGGCGGCGCTGAACTCGATGGCGAAGTCGCGGTCGCTGACCGCATCGAGGCTGTTGAGGCACAGCTGCGGCTCGCCGCGCTCATCGACCATGCCGAGCGTGCGCGCCACGCGCGCGCGGTCCAGCGGGTAGGTGGTGCCGGCCAGCGCGGCGCTGCCCAGCGGCAGGCGGTTGGTGCGGCGGCGCACGTCGGCCAGCCGCTCCTCGTCGCGCGCGAACATCTCCACGTAGGCCAGCAGGTGGTGCGCGAAGCTGACCGGCTGCGCCACCTGCAGGTGCGTGAAGCCCGGCAGGATCACGTCCACGTGCCGCGCGGCCACCTCCACCAGCGCCGCCTGCAGCTCGCGCAGCAGCGTGGCGATGGCGTCGATCTCGTCGCGCAGCCACAGGCGCACGTCGGTGGCGACCTGGTCGTTGCGGCTGCGGCCGGTGTGCAGCCGCTTGCCGGCGTCGCCGACCAGCTGCGTCAGCCGCGCCTCGATGTTGAGGTGCACGTCCTCCAGGTCCAGTTTCCACTCGAACTGGCCGGACTCGATCTCGGCGCGGATCTGCGCCATGCCGCGCTGGATGTCGGCCCAGTCCTGCGCGCTGATGATGCCCTGCGCCGCGAGCATCTCGGCGTGCGCCAGGCTGCCCTGGATGTCGGCCTGCCACAGCCGCCGGTCGAAGAAGACGCTGGCGGTGTAGCGCTTGACCAGCTCGCTCATCGGTTCGGAAAACAGGGCCGACCAGGCCTGGGACTTGGCATCGAGCTGATTGGGCGACATGGCGGGACGGGTGGGGTGGGGCGCCGATGGACGACAGCCGGGCGCAAGGGTATAAATAGAGCAACGACGATTCTACCGGGGGCGCCGGCCCGGCCCGGCGGGAGTACGCACGATGGTCACTCGGGTGCTGGTGGTGGACGACGAGGCCTTGGCGCGCGAACGCCTGCGCGATCTGCTCGGGCGGTTGGACGGGGCGATCGAGGTCGGGGAGGCGGCGGATGCCCGCGCGGCCTATGCGCGTTTGATCAGCGAGCCGTGGGATGTGCTGCTGCTGGATGTGCAGATGCCCGGCATGGATGGGCTGGGCCTGGCGGAGCTGCTGCGCGGCCGAGCGCGGGCGCCTGCAGTGGTCTTCGTCACCGCCCACGCCGAGCATGCGCTTCGGGCGTTCGAGCTGGACGCCGTCGATTACCTGACCAAGCCCGTGCGGCTGGAGCGCTTGCGCCAGGCGCTGGACAAGGCGCTGCGCTGGCGTGCCGCCGGGCGGGATGCGGCGGCGGACGGTGCGGGATCGGGCCCCGCGGGTGGCATCGGCACTTGCCTCGTCATCCACGACCGCGGGCGCACCGAGCGCGTGCCCATCGACGAGGTCGTCTATCTGAAAGCGGAGCTCAAGTACGTCACCGTGCGCACGCGGGACCGCAGCTACATCTACGACGGCTCGCTGCACGAGTTCGAGCGGGCCCAGCCCGAGCGCTGGCTGCGCATCCACCGCAACGCCTTGGTCGCGCGCGAGCGCGTGCGCGCCCTGGAGCGGGTGCACGAGCGCACCGGCGACAACCCGGGCGAGCCGTTCGACGGCTGGGTGGTGCGGCTGGATGGTGTCAGCGAGCGTCTGCAGGTCTCGCGCCGCCAGCTTGCCACCGTGCGCGAGGCGCTGCTGGCCGAACGGGCGGCGTGCTAGCATCCCCGGCATGTCCCAAACCCTGCCCTGTGGGGCGGCCGCTGCGCCGTCCGGTGCCCCTTCGCTTGCCCTCGACCTGACCATCGCCACCCGCGAAAGCCGCCTGGCGCTGTGGCAGGCCGAACACGTCCGCGCTTGCCTGCAGGCGCTGGGCCACCGGGTGCGCCTGCTGGGCATGACCACGCGGGGCGACCAAATCCTGGACCGGGCGCTGTCCAAGGTGGGCGGCAAGGGCCTGTTCGTCAAAGAGCTGGAAGTGGCCATGGACGAAGGGCGGGCGGATCTGGCGGTCCACTCGCTCAAGGACGTACCGATGGAGCTGCCCGAGGGCTTTCGGCTGGCGTGTGTGATGGAACGGGAAGATCCCCGCGATGCCTGGGTCTCCCCGCACGGCGACGGCCCGCAGGACCTGCCGGCCGGGGCGGTGATCGGTACCTCTAGCCTGCGCCGGGTCGTGCTGCTGCGCGAGGCGCTGGCCCGCCTGGGCCGCGACGACGTCCGCATCGAGCCCCTGCGCGGCAATCTGGATACGCGGCTGCGCAAGCTGGACGAGGGGCAGTGCCACGCCATCGTCCTGGCGGCGGCCGGTTTGCGCCGCTTGGGGCTGCAGGCGCGCATCCGCCGCGTGTTCGAGCCGACCGAGATGCTGCCCGCGGCCGGGCAGGGGGCGCTCGGCATCGAAATCCGGGCCGAACGCGCCGACGTCGCGGCGGCCCTCGCGCCCCTGGGGCATTGGCCCACCTGGGCCGCCGTGGCCGCGGAGCGGGCCGTCTCCCGCGCCTTGGGCGGGAGTTGTTCCGTCCCGCTGGCGGCGCACGCCACCTGGGTGGGGCCGGCTCCGTCCGGGCCGGGCAGCCCGGCCCGCTTGCGCATCGAGGCCGCCTGGGCCGAGTCCGATGCCGTCTTGCCGCTGCTGCGCGCGGTGGTCGAGGCCGAGGTGGCGGACCTGGCCTCGGCGGAGGCGGCCGGGCAGCGCGTGGCGCACGGCCTGATCGCGCAGGGCGCGCGCATCGTTGCCGCAGGGTGACGCCGTGTTCGCCGAGCAGGCGTCGCGGCCGTTGGTCGTCGTCACACGGCCGGCCGATCAAGCCGGTGCGTGGGTGCAGGGCTTGCGTGCGGCGGGCTGGCCCGTGCTGGCGTTGCCACTGATCGACATCGTCCCCGCCGCCGATCCGCCCGCTTTGCGTGCCGCGGTGGCGGACTGGGCCGATCTGGACGCCGCGATGTTCGTCAGCCCCGCCGCGGTGGGGGCGCTGCGTCAGGCCGCCGTCCCGGTCCCCGCGCTCGGGCTGCGTTGCTGGGCGCCGGGCACCGGCACGGTGCGCGCCCTGCGGGACTGGGGTGTGGCCCCGGCGGCCATCGATCACCCCCCGGCCGATGCGGCGCAAATGGATTCCGAGGCGCTGTGGCCGGTGATCGCGCCGCAGGTGCACCCGGGCCACCGCCTGTTGATCGTGCGCGGGGTTTCGGCCAACGGGCATGCGGGGCGGAACTGGCTGCTGGAGCGTTGCCGTGGCGCGGGTGCCACGGTGCGCACCGTCGTGGCCTACCGGCGACAACCCCCCACCTGGGACGCGACCCGACGCGCCGAAGCCGGCCGGGCGGTGGCGGATGGGGCGGTGTGGCTGTTCAGCAGCAGCGAGGCGGTCGGGCATTTGCGCGACCTGCTGCCGCAGGCCCCATGGTCGCGGGCCCGCGCCATCGCCACCCACCCGCGCATTGCCGAGGCGGCCCGGGCACTGGGCTTCGGTGAGGTCCGCTCCTGCCGCCCCACACTGCCCGACGTCGTGCAGGCCCTAGAATCGTCGCCGTGAGCGACCCCATTTCCACCGACCCCGCCACCACCCCGCCGCCTGCCCCTCGGACGGGCACGGGGGGTGGGTCTTCGCGCCTGCTCGCCGCGGTGGCCGTGGGGCTCGCCGCGGTGGCCCTGGCGGGGACTGCGGTGCTGTGGCAACGCCTGGCGCGCACGCAGGAGGAGCTGGCGCGCCGCACCACCGACGCCCAGGCCGAACTGGCCGCGGCGCGGGTGCTGGCCGACCAGGCCCAGGCGGCGGTGGCCGATCTGCAGGCCCGGCTCGGGGTGGCGGAGGTGAAGCTGTCGGAGGTGTCACTGCAGCGCACCCAGCTCGAGGAGCTGATGCTGTCCGTGTCGCGCTCCCGCGACGATGCCCTGGTGCAGGATCTGGAAGCGGCGTTGCGTCTGGCCATTCAGCAAAGCCAGCTCACCGGCAGCGTCCAGCCCGTGGTGACGGCGCTGCAGGGTGCCCAGCAGCGCATCGAGCGCGCCGCGCAGCCCCGCCTGAACCCCGTGCAGCGGGCCATCGCCCGCGATCTGGAGCGCATCCGGGCCGCGTCGTTGGTGGACGTGCCCGCCTTGGTCACCCGGTTGGACGAGCTGGCCCGCGCCGTGGACGAGTGGCCCCTGCGGTCCGGCCCGCCGCTGGACGAGCCGATCCGCCCCGCGGGGACGCCCGAATCGGCGGAGGAGCCATCGCCAGCGCCGACAGCCGGGGAGGGCGGCGCGGCGACCGACTCCGCGTGGGTGCGCGCCCGCGTCAGCGTCCAACGCTGGATTGAAGCCGGCTGGGCGCGGCTCCAGGTCGCCACCCGTGACCTGGTCCGGCTGCGCCGCATCGACCAGCCCGAGGCCGTGCTGCTCGCGCCGGAGCAGGCCTACTTTCTGCGCGAGAACGTGCGCCTGATGCTGCTCAACGCCCGGCTGGGCCTGCTCGCGCGGCAGTTCGACAGCGCGCGCGCCGACGTGCGCACCGTCGAGCGCCACCTGCGGCGCTACTTCGAGACCGACGCGCCGCGCATGCGCCAGGCGCTCGACACCCTGACCGCGCTGCAGCGCGAGCTGCGGCAGGAGACCCTGCCCCGGCCCGACGAAACGCTGGCGGCGCTGTCCGCCGCGGCGGGAGGGCGCTGACATGGCCGTGCGCACCCGCCAGGGGGCATCGGACTGCGGAGGCGGGCGGTGAAGGGCGTCTTCGGTCTGCTGTTCGTGGCGGCGCTCGCGGTCGTCGCCGCGCTGCTGATGGGCGACAACCCCGCCACGGTGTCGTTGTTCTGGCCGCCCTGGCGGGTGGACGTGTCGCTCAACCTGGTGCTGATCGTCGCGCTCGCCGCCTTCGTGTTGGGCTATGCCGCCTTGCGGGGCATCGCCTTGCTGCGCGAGCTGCCGCGCCGGGCCAGCCGTTGGCGGGCCCTGCAGCAAGAGCGGGCCACCGTGGGCTTGCTGCTGCAGGCTTGGGGGCACCAGTTGGGCGGGCGCTTCGTCCGCGCGCAGGGGGCGGCGCGCGAGGCCATCGCGCGCCTGCAGGCGGCCGACCGGGACACCGTCCCGTATGCCGATGCGCTGTGGGTGCTGGCGCACCTGACCGCGGCCGAGAGCGCCCAGCAGCTGGGCCAGCGCGAACAGCGCGACGCCTGGCTGGCGGCGGCCACCGATGCGACGCGCGCCCGCGGCGCGCCCGAGGCCCGCGAGGGCGCGCTGCTGCGGGCCGCCGAGTGGGCCATCGAGGCCCGGGATCCTGCCGAGGCGGCGCGCTGGCTGGCTGAACTGCCCCAAGGGGCGGCCCGCCGCATCCAGGCGGTGCGCCTGCGGCTGCGGCTGGCCCAATTGCGGCACGACAGCCGTGCCGCGCTGGACATGGCGCGTCTGCTCGCCAAACACCGCGCCTTTTCGCCGGAGGCGGTGCGCACCGTACTGCGTGGGCTGTGGATCGAGGCCCTGCGCGATGCGCGCGACGAGGAGAGCCTGTCCGCTGTCTGGCGCAGCCTGCAGGGCGACGAGCGCCGTGATCCCACCCGGGCGTTGGCCTTGCTGTCGCATGTCGAGCGGCTGGCGGCCGAGGGCTTGTTCGATGCCACGGGGCCGGTGCCCCGCGCGGTGGACGAAGCCATCCGCACGGCCTGGGCGGGGTACGACACCCTCACGGACGCGGATCGGCTGCGGGCTGTCGCTCTGGTCGAGCCCTGGTTGACGCGGCTGGATGCCGCCTGGCTGCCCCGGCTGGAGGAAGCCCAGCAGCGCAACCCGTCGGATGCCGGTCTGCAATATTTGGCCGGACAGGCGTACCGCACCCGTGGCTTGTGGGGCAAGGCGCAGACGCTGCTGCAGCAGGCGGTGCGCGGCCTGGACGACCGCGATCTGCGCCGGCGCTGCTGGTGCGCGCTGGCCGAACTGGCCGAGCAGCGCGGTGACGAGGCCGCCGCCGGCCACGCCTGGAAGCAGGCCGCGCTGACCTGATCCGGCCTCTGCTCAGGACCGCCGTACCCGCTGCGCACGGGCGTGGCCCAAGCGCTGATGGCGCCGGCGGCGCTGCGCCAGCCGCACCTTCAAAATCCACGCCCAGTGGACGGCCAGATACACCAACACGCCGGTGAGGCTGGCGACGATGGCCAAGCCCACCACCAGCGGTGTGCCCACGTCGGTGATCCAGTGCCAGAAGTCGGCCAGCCACGACCCGCCAGCGCCGTCGGTCGCCGCGCCCCCGCGGGCCGCTGCGTTGGCGTCGGCACCACTGCGGGGGGACGCCGCGCTGGGTTCTGCCTGCAGCACCCATTCGCCCAGCTTGTACGCCCCAAAGTACACCGGCCCAAAAGTGACCGGATTGGTCACCAGCGTGCTCGCCACGGCGGCCGGCACATTCGCGCGCAGCAACACCGCCAGCGTGGCCGAGGCCGGGATCTGCGCCACGGGGATCAACAACCCGAAAAACACCCCCAGCGCCAACCCCAGCGCCAGCCCCTTGCGGTTGATGTGCCACAGCCGGGGGTGATGCAGGTAGGGGGCAAGCCAGCGCAGCCAGTGCATGTCGTGCAGGCGCTCGCGGCTGGGCAGCAGGGACTGGATGCGCGCTTTCATGGGCAGTGGAGTACGAAACGATTCAGATTGTGACGCATCCGCCGCGATCCCCGCTATCCTCGCCCCCCATGCGATGGGAAGATGTGTTGTATTCGCAAGGGTTTGGCACCCGCCGCGCCTGCCGGGCGCTGATCCTGAGCGGGGCGGTGGCGGCGGGGGGCGGCCGGCACCCCGTCGTCGATCCGGACGAGCCGGTGCCCCCGGACGAGCTCGCCCCCGGCCTGCCGTTTTGGGTGGAAGGGGTCTGCTGGACATATCAGCCGCGGGCCTACCTGATGCTGCACAAGCCCGCCGGCTACGAGTGTTCGCGCCGGCCCTCGGCCTGGCCGGGCGTGCACACCTTGCTGCCCGCGCCGCTGCGCCAGCGCCCCGGTGGAGCGGCCGACGGCGTGCAGGCGATTGGCCGACTCGATCAGGACACGACCGGCCTGCTGCTGCTGTCGGACGACGGGGCCTTCATCCACCGCCTGACCTCGCCGCGCCACCACGTCCCCAAGGTGTACGAGGTGACCTGCCGCCACCCGGTGGACGAGGGACAGATCCAGCGTCTGCGCGCTGGCGTCGTGCTGCACGACGATCCGCGACCGGTGACGCCCGCGGCGGTGGAGCGCATCGACGCCAGCCGGCTGCGCCTGACCCTGACCGAGGGGCGCTACCACCAGGTCAAGCGTATGGTGGCGGCGGTGGGTAACCGGGTGGACGCGCTGCACCGCACCGCCATCGGCCCCGTGGCCTTGCCCGCCGATTTGGCGCCCGGCCAATGGCGCTGGTTGAGTGCGGACGAGGTGGCCGCCCTCCAGGCGGCAGGCGGCAAGGCCGCGGGCGTCAAGGCACCGCGTCCAGAAACGCGCTGACGCCCTGCAGCAAAGCGTCGGGTCGGTCGCGGTGCGGGCTGTGGCCGCATGCCGGCAGCACCAGCCGCTGGGCCTGGGGCGCGACGGCCGCGATCGCGTCCAGTTGGTCCAAGGTGCCGTACTCGTCGTCGGTGCCCTGCACCAGCAGCAGCGGTGCGGCGATCCGGCCGCACGCCGCCCGGATGTCGAATGCGCGAAACGCCGGCGAGAGCCAAACATCGTTCCACTGCCAAAAGGCGTTGTCCACGTCGGCGTGGTAGCGCGCCAGCCGCTCGCGCAGGCCCAGGGGGTAGGCGTCGCGTGCGGCGGCAATCGCGCGCAGGGCCACGTCTTCGACGAAGACATGGGGCGCCATCGCCACACAGGCCGCCACCCGGTGCTGGCTGGCGTGCAGCAGCGCGATCGTCGCGCCGTCCGAATGGCCCACCAGCACGGGCTGCTGCAGCCCCAGCGCCTGCAGCAGGCGGGGCAGGGTGTCGAACGCCTCGCGGTGCATGTAATCCGGCCCGTGCCGGCCGCTTCCGCGCACGTCGGGGATGGGGTCGGAGGCCCCATAGCCGCGCCGGGAGTACATCCAGCCTGCGCGCCCGGTGCGCGCGCACAGGGCCGCGGGCCAGTGGCCGCCGCGCTGCCGCCACATCGCGACCGACCCCAGCCCTTCGTGCAGAAAGACGATGGGGGCGAGCGCCTGGGGGGCGGCCGGACGAATCGCCTGGACCTCCAGCCCCACGCCGTCGATGACGACGCGCATGGGCGGATCCAGCGACACCTCGGCGGTTGAGTCGGCAAGAGGCGGGTTGAGCGGGGCAGTCGGCTCCATGCCCACGATGGTAGAGCCCCCGGGCCGCATCGCCGGTTATGCTTGCGACATGCGTGTGCTGCTCGGTTCGTTCTGGCGCTCGGTCGCGTATTGCCTGCACCCGCGGGTCATCGCGCTGTCGCTGCTGCCCCTGGTGCTGATGGTGGCGGGGGCGTTTGCCCTGGGCTACTGGTTTTGGGACCGGGCGGTCGATGCCGTGCTCGCCTGGCTGGAGACGTGGTCGCTGGTCGAATTCGTGCTCGGCTGGCTGGACAGCGTGGGGCTGGGCGCGCTGCGGACGGTGGTCGCACCGCTGCTGGTGCTCGTCATGGCCACGCCGCTGATCGTCGTGTTGGCGCTGCTGCTGGTGGCGTTTTTCATGACCCCCGCCATGGTGGATCTGGTCGCCCAGCGGCGTTTCCCGGACCTGCAGCGGCGCCGCGGCGGCGGGGTGCTGGGCAGCGTGGGCTGGTCCCTGTGGTCCACCGTGCTGGCCGTGCTGATGCTGGTGGTCTCGCTGCCCTTTTGGCTGATTCCGCCGCTGGTGCTCGTGCTGCCGCCGCTGATCTGGGGCTGGCTGACCTACCGCGTGTTCGCCTACGATGCGCTGGCCGAACATGCCTCGGTGGACGAGCGGCGCACCCTCATGGCCCGCCACCGCGTGCCCTTGCTGGTCATGGGGGTGATTGCGGGTCTGATCAGCGCGGCGCCCAGCGTGCTGTGGGCCTCCGGGGCGATGTTCATTGCGCTGGCCCCGCTGCTCGTGCCGCTGGCCATCTGGATTTACGCGCTGGTGTTCGCCTTTGCGTCGCTGTGGTATGCCCACTATCTGCTGCAGGCGCTGGATGAGCTGCGGCGCGAGGCCACAACCCCGCCGGTGCCGCCCGGGTCCTCGGCCCCCACGGTTTCTGCAGCCCATCCCGTCCCTGCGGACCGCATCGTCGACGTCGAGGCCCGCCCGCTTCCTTCTCCTCCTGCATCATGACGCCCGTATCCCCCGCTGCGGCCGCCGTCCCGCGCTTCGGCCTGATCGTCATCGGCGACGAAATCCTGTCCGGCAAGCGCCAGGACAAGCACCTGCCCAAGGTCATCGAACTGCTGGGCGCCCGCGGTTTGCGCCTGGACTGGGCGCGCTATGTGGGTGACGACCGCGCGGCCATCACCGAGGTGCTGCGGCAGGCTTTCGCCAGCGGCGATGTGGTGTTTTCCACCGGGGGGATCGGCGCCACCCCCGACGACCACACCCGCCAGGCGGCCGCGGCCGCGCTGGGGGTGGAGGCGGTGCTGCACCCCGAGGCCAAGGCCCTGATCGAGCAGCGCATGCGCGAAGTCGCGGCGGAGCAGGGCGTGCCCTTCGAGCCCGATCGCCCCGACAATGTGCACCGCCTCAACATGGGGGTGTTCCCCGTGGGCGCGCGCCTCATCCCCAACCCGTACAACCGCATTCCGGGGTTTGCCTGCGACGGCCCCGGGGGTGGGACGGTGCACTTCGTGCCGGGCTTTCCCGTCATGGCCTGGCCGATGATCGAGTGGGTGCTCGACACGGGCTACCGCGCGCATTTCGGGCAGTCCCGGCAGCGCGAGCGTTCGATCATCGTCTTCGGCGGCATCGAGGCGACGCTGACCCCGCTGATGGAGCGCATCGAAGCCGAGCACCCCGGGGTCAAGGTGTTCAGCCTGCCGAGCGTCGACCACCCGGAGTGGGGGCGGCACATCGAACTCGGGGTCAAGGGCGCCGACGCTGCCGCAGCAGCCGCATACGAGGCCATGCTGGACGCCTTGCGGACCATGCCCGTGCGGCTGGGCCCCGAATTGGTGCGTTGATATGGCGCACCGATAACGTGCAATATGCATTGAAATGGTGCATTGGCGTCCATCCGGGGCGGCATGCACCATGTGCGAATCTGGCATGGAACCTGCTTTCCATTGTCCGACTTCAGTCCTTTCCCTCGACCCGAACCTCTTAGGAGCACACTGATGGCCAAGACCGTCGCCGACGTGATGAACATGGTGAAGGAGAACGACGTCAAGTTCGTCGACTTCCGCTTCACCGACACCCGCGGCAAAGAGCAGCACGTGACGGTGCCGATTTCCGCCTTCGGCGAAGACAAGTTCACGTCGGGCCACGCGTTCGACGGCTCGTCGATCGCCGGCTGGAAGGGCATCGAGGCGTCCGACATGCTGCTGATGCCGGACCCCAACACCGCCAACATCGACCCCTTCTTCGAAGAGACCACGCTGTACCTGCAGTGCGACGTCATCGAGCCCAGCGACGGCAAGGCCTACGACCGCGACCCGCGCTCGATCGCCAAGCGCGCCGAGGCTTACCTGAAGGCGTCGGGCCTGGGTGACACCGCCTACTTTGGCCCCGAGCCGGAGTTCTTCCTGTTCGACGGCGTGCGCTGGAGCACCAACCCGGGCAACTGCTTCTACGAAATCGAAGAGTACGAAGCGCCCTGGAACACCGGCACCAAGTTCGAAAACGGCAACCGCGGCCACCGTCCGCGCACCAAGGGCGGCTACTTCCCCGTGCCGCCGGTGGACAGCACGCACGACATGCGCGCCGAGATGGTGCTGATCCTGGAGTCGCTGGGCATCCCGGTGGAGGTGTTCCACCACGAGGTGGCCGGCGCCGGCCAGTGCGAGATCGGCACCAAGTTCAGCACGCTGGTCGAGCGTGCGGACTGGACGCAGGTGCTCAAGTACGTCATCTGGAACGTGGCCAACAGCTACGGCAAGACGGCCACCTTCATGCCCAAGCCCTACCACGGCGACAACGGCAGCGGCATGCACGTGCACCAGTCGGTCTGGAAAGACGGCAAGAACCTGTTCGCCGGTGACGGCTATGCCGGCCTGAGCGATTTCGCCCTGTACTACATCGGCGGCATCATCAAGCACGCCCGCGCGCTCAACGCCATCACCAACCCGACCACCAACAGCTACAAGCGCCTGGTGCCGCACTTCGAGGCCCCGGTCAAGCTGGCCTACTCGGCCAAGAACCGCTCGGCCTCCATCCGCATCCCGTACGTGGCCAATCCGAAGGCGCGCCGCGTCGAGGCCCGCTTCCCGGACCCGATGGCCAACCCGTACCTGTGCTTCGCGGCGCTGCTGATGGCCGGTCTGGACGGCGTGGAGAACAAGATCCACCCGGGCGAGGCCGCCACCAAGGACCTCTACCACCTGCCGCCGGAAGAGGACAAGCTGGTGCCCACCGTGTGCCACAGCCTGGATCAGGCGCTGGACTACCTGGACAAGGACCGTGCCTTCCTGACCAAGGGCGGTGTGTTCACCGACTCCATGCTCGATGCCTACATCGAGCTGAAGATGCAGGAAGTCACCCGCGCCCGCGTCGAGGTCACGCCGACCGAGTACGACATGTACTTCAGCCTGTGATGCGGACGGGCCGCCCGCGGCAGGCGGCTTGCTGAATCACCCTGGGGGCGGCCGTGTGCCGCCCCCAGCCGTTTTGAACGATACTGTGTCGCGTCGCATTCTGTGGATCAGGCTTGGCATGTCGTTGCAGCAAAACATTCGGCGATGGGGCAAGGCGGGCATGGCCGCCGCATGGGCGACCGCCGTGTGGTGCGCCGCCGGGGCGGCCTGGGCGCAAGGCAGCGCCATCTGGCGTTGTGGCAACGAGTACACCAACAACCCCGGCCCCAACCCCGCGGCGCGCGGCTGCCGTGAAATGCAGGGCGGCAACCTGACCATCGTCGAAGGCACCCGTCCCGCCGGCGGGGCGCCGGGCAACGCGGGTGGGGCGGGCGGTGCGGCATCGGCTGGCGTACCGAATGGCGCGCGCTCGGCCGCCGAGCGGGTGGAGCCGGACCAGCAGCGCCAGCGCGACGCCGAGGCGCGCCGCATTCTGGAGCAGGAGCTGCGCCGGGCCGAGGAGCGCCTGGCCCAGGCCCGCGCCGATTACGCCGACGGCAAGCCGCCGCGGCTGGCCAACGAGCGCACCGACTCCCCGCGCTACACGGCGCGGGTGGAGGAGCTGCGCACCCGGGTCGAGCGGGCCGAGGCCGATGTGGCTGCGATCCGCCGCGAGATCGGTCGTCTGGACGGCGGGCGCTGACACCGCGATGGAAGCGCGTCGATCGCGGTCGGCCGGCGCCGACAAGCGCTTTGCGGCCTTGGACCTGCTGGCCACCCTGGTGGCGGTGGTGGACGATCGGGGCCATGTGCGCTATGCCAACCACGCCCTGGAGGATGCCATCGGCCTGTCGCGCCGCAATCTGGCCGACGTGCCGCTGACCGAGTGGGTGACCCAGCCCGAACTGCTGCAAAGCGCGCTGGACGGCGCGCGCGGGCACGAATACGCCGTCATCCGCTACGACACCCACCTCAAGCGGTTGCTGCGCGAGCCCTTGCCGGTGCACTTGGTGCTGGCGTCCACCGAATGGCCCGACCACCGCGTCGTCGAGATGCTGCCGCTGGAGCAGCAGACCCGCCAGGAGCGCGAGGAGCGCCTGCTGGAGCAGGCCCAGGCGAACAAGGAGCTGATCCGCAATCTGGCGCACGAGATCAAGAACCCCTTGGGGGGCATCCGCGGTGCCGCCCAGTTGCTGCAGATGGAGCTGGCCGAGCGCGACGATCTGGTCGAATACACCGAGGTCATCGTGCACGAGGCCGACCGCCTGCAATCGCTGGTGGATCGGCTGCTGGCGCCGCACCGGCGCGCGCCCGTGATGGCCGACGTCAACATCCACGAGGTTTGCGAGCGCGTGCGCGCCATCATCCTGGCCGAGTTTCCGCGCGGGCTGAGCGTGGTGCGGGACTACGACACGTCCATCCCCGAGTTCCGCGGCGACCGCGAGCTGCTCATCCAGGCCGTGCTGAACCTGGCGCACAACGCGGCGCATGCCCTCAAGGACCGCATCGCCGCGGGGGATGCCTGCATCACCTTCCGCACGCGCGTGCAGCGGCAGGTCACCTTCGGCAAGCGGCGCTTTCGCCTGGCACTGGAATTGCATGTCATCGACAACGGTCCCGGCGTGCCCGAGGAGATCAAGGACCGCATCTTCTACCCGCTGGTGTCGGGTCGGGATGGCGGCTCCGGCTTGGGGCTCACCCTGGCGCAGACGTTCGTGCAGCAGCACCAAGGGCTCATCGAGTGCGACAGCCGACCGGGATACACCGATTTCAAGATCCTCATCCCGTTGCCGTGATCCGGTGGCGCGGTGGGGCGAGCAGGAAGTGCCGCGCATGAAACCGATCTGGATTGCCGACGACGACCCCTCCATCCGCTTCGTGCTGGAAAAGGCGCTGGCGCGCGAGGAGCTGCCCACGCGCAGCTTCGACAGCCCCAAGGCCGTCCTCGACGCGCTGGCTGATGGCGCGGACGAGGGCCCCCAGGTGCTGGTCAGCGACATCCGCATGCCCGGCGGATCGGGGTTGGAACTGCTGGAGAAAGTCAAGCGCCAGCACCCGGCCCTGCCGGTCATCATCATGACCGCCTATTCGGACCTGGACAGCGCCGTGGCCGCCTTTCAGGGCGGGGCGTTCGAATACTTGCCCAAGCCGTTCGACCTGCCCAAGGCGGTGGAGCTGATTCGCCGCGCCGTCGAAGAAAGCCAGCGCGAGGAGGTGGCGCAGGAGACCCTGGCCGCCACGCCCGAAATCCTGGGGCAGGCTCCGGCCATGCAGGACGTGTTTCGCGCCATCGGGCGGCTCAGCCAAAGCCATGTCACGGTGCTGATCACGGGCGAGTCCGGCTCCGGCAAAGAGCTGGTGGCGCGGGCGTTGCACAAGCATTCGCCGCGGGCCAAAGGGCCGTTCGTCGCCATCAACACCGCCGCCATCCCCAAGGACTTGCTGGAGTCCGAACTGTTTGGCCACGAACGCGGCGCCTTCACCGGCGCCCAGACCCTGCGCCGCGGCCGCTTCGAGCAGGCCGAGGGGGGCACCCTGTTCCTGGACGAAATCGGCGACATGCCGTTCGAGCTGCAGACCCGGCTGCTGCGCGTGCTCTCGGACGGCCACTACTACCGCGTCGGCGGCCACAGCGCCATCAAGGCCAATGTGCGTGTCATCGCCGCCACCCACCAGAACCTGGAGCAGCGGGTCAAGGAAGGGGCGTTTCGCGAGGACCTGTACCACCGCCTGAATGTGATCCGCCTGCGCCTGCCCCCGCTGCGCGAGCGGCGCGAGGACATTCCGCTGCTGGCCCGCTTCTTTCTGCAACACAGCGCGCGCCATTTGGAGGTGGAGCCCAAGCGCCTGTCCGACGCGGCGCTGGAGGTCCTCAGCGCGTTTGATTTCCCCGGCAACGTCCGGCAACTGGAGAATCTGTGCCACTGGCTGACGGTGATGGCGCCGGCCCAGGTCATCGAGGTCAAGGATCTTCCCCCGGAAGTGCTGGCCGCGCTGAACGAGCGGCGCCAACCGTCCGCCGCGGAGCCAGCCGCCTCAGCACCGGCCCCGTCTGCCCTATCCGTCCCATCCGACGCCCCGGCAACGCCGCAGGCGCCCATGCCCCCCGCCTGGGCGCTGGGGGGCGCCGTGGTGCCGCCCGCCTCGGCCGCGGCCGGCATGCCTCAGGCGTGGGAGGCCGCGCTGCAGGCCGAGGCCATGGCCCTGCTGGCCGAGGGGCGCCACGATGTGTGGGACGCCTTGATCCGGCGGGTGGAAACTCGCCTGATCCAGACGGCGCTGCAGGCGACGCGGGGCCGGCGCATCGAGGCCGCGCAACGCCTGGGCATCGGCCGCAACACCATCACCCGCAAGATTCAGGAGCTGGGGTTGGAGTGACGGCCAGCGTCAGCACCACCGGCGCATGATCGCTGGGTTGCGGGCGCTTGCGGGGCGCGCGGTCGATGGTGCAGGCCACGGCGTGGGGCTTGAGCGCGTCGCTGATCAGGATGTGGTCGATGCGCAGCCCACGGTTTTTGGGGAAGGCGAGCTGCCGGTAATCCCACCACGAATAGCTTTTGGGTGGCTGCGGGAACAGCCGAAAGGCGTCGTGCAACCCCAGGTCTTTGAGGGCCTGCAGTTGCGCGCGCTCCTCGCGCGTGCAGTGGATGGTGTCGCGCAGGCCGTCCGGGTCCCACACGTCGTCGTCGTCCACGGTGATGTTGAAGTCGCCCATCAGCACCAGCCGCGGGTGGCGGGCCAGTTCCTGCGCGACCCAGGCGCGCAGCGCGTCCAGCCAGCGCATCTTGTAGGCAAACCTGTCGCTGCCCGGGGCCTGTCCGTTGGGAAAATAGGCCCCGATCACGCGCAGCGGTGGCATGCCCGATGCCGGTTGGACCGTGGCCGCGATCACGCGCGCCTGTTCGTCTTCGAACCCCGGGATGTTGCGCTGCACCTCCCCCAGGGAGCCGGGCGAGCGCACCAGCAAGGCCACACCGTTGTAGGTCTTTTGACCCAACCACGCGGCCGCGTAACCCGCCTGTTCCAGCGCCTGGGCCGGGAACTTGTCATCGGTGAGCTTGAGTTCCTGCAGCGCCAGCACATCCACCGGATGGTCGGCCAGCCAGTCGAGCAGGTGCGGCAGTCGGACGGAAAGGGAGTTGACGTTCCAGGTGGCGAGGTGCATGCGGCTTTCCAGCGATCAGACGGTCCGCATTCTGCCCGAGGCGCCTCATTCGCACTCGGACAGGCCCAGCAGACCCCCGCCGGGGGCGCATTGCCGGATGCGGCCGATGCCGCTGACGACCACGCGAAGCTGGTCGCCGGATGCACCCACCACGGTGATGTGGCCGGCGGTGACGGTGCTGCGGCGAGGGTTGAAAATCAAGGTGTTCCCCGCGATTCCGGGTGCGAGGTCGATGCCCGGCCAGTCGTCGCTGCGCACCGCCCGTTCTGTGCCGTCGATGACGCAGTGCTGCAACTGTTCGCAGTCGCAGGCGGTCTCCAGCCGCCAGCCATAGCACCAGCCCCCATCCGCCGTGCGGCGAAAACTCACCGCCACGTTGGACAGCCGCCGGTGCGCTTCCGACTGGGCCAGCCGAAGATCGTTGTGTAACCGATCGGCCGCGCCCCGCAAGCGGGTCGATTCACGCCAACCGGTGTAGGCAGGCAGCCCGGCCGACAACACAATGGCCAGCACCGCCAAGCCGACCAGACACTCCACGAGCGTGATCCCACGCCCAACCCTGCGGTCCTTGTGCCGCATCGCTCCACTCCCCAAGACCGTGCCATTCGTGTGACGCGATCATTCTGCGGCAGGGGAGCGCAGCAGACCATCCCCCAGTTGGGGGAGGCAGGGCCCGTGCGGGGGGCGATCGCGCCGTGGACGATGCGGTGTCAGCTGGGGGCCGTTGGCGTCAGGCTGCGACTGCCTCACGCACCACCACCTCCCCGCGCAGCGAGTGCGGCAGCGCCTGCGTGATGCGCACGTCGATCATCTGGCCGATGAGGCGCTGGCCGTGGGGCCCGCCGTCGAAATTGACGATGCGGTTGCAGGCGGTGCGGCCCATCAGTTCCTGTGGGTTCTTCTTCGACGGGCCTTCGACCAGGATGCGCTGCACGGTGCCGACGCGGCTGGCGCTGATGCGCGCCACATTCGCTTCCAGCGCCTTCTGCAGGGTCTGCAGGCGGCGCAGCTTGACCTCGTGCGGCGTATCGTCCGGCAGGTTGGCCGCGGGCGTGCCGGGGCGGGGGCTGAAGATGAAGCTGAAACTGGCGTCGAACCCCACGTCCTCCACCAGCCGCATCAGCTTGGCGAAGTCCTCCTCCGTCTCGCCGGGAAAGCCGATGATGAAGTCGCTCGAGAGGCTCAGGTCCGGCCGCACCGCGCGCAGTTTGCGCACCGTGCTCTTGTATTCCATCGCGGTGTAGCCGCGCTTCATCGCCATCAGGATGCGGTCGCTGCCATGCTGCACCGGCAAGTGCAGGTGGCTGACCAGCTGCGGGATGCGCGCGTAGGCCTCGATCAGGCGCGGCGTGAATTCGTTGGGGTGGCTGGTCGTGTAGCGGATGCGCTCGATGCCGGGGATCTCGGCCACGCACTCCAGCAGCAGCGCAAAGTCCTCGCCCTCCTCGCCGCGCCAGGCGTTGACGTTCTGGCCCAGCAGCGTCACCTCCTTGACACCCTGATCGGCCAGACCCGCCACCTCCACCAGCACGTCCTGCAGCGGGCGCGAGACCTCCTCGCCGCGCGTGTACGGCACCACGCAATAGCTGCAGTACTTGCTGCAGCCTTCCATGATGCTGACGAAGGCCGAGGCGCCCTCCACCCGCGCCGGCGGCAGGTGATCGAACTTCTCGATCTCGGGGAAGCTGATGTCCACCTGCGGCCGCGCCTGCTGTTGGCGCTGGCGCAGCAGCTCGGGCAGGCGGTGCAGCGTTTGCGGGCCAAACACCACGTCCACGTAGGGCGCACGCTTGATGATTTCCTCGCCCTCTTGGCTGGCCACGCAGCCGCCCACGCCGATGAGCACGCCTTTTTGCTTCAGGTGCTTGACGCGGCCCAGGTCGGAAAAGACCTTTTCCTGGGCTTTTTCCCGCACGGAGCAGGTGTTGAACAGGATCAGGTCGGCCTGATCGGGGTCATCGGTGGGCTCGTAGCCCTCGGCGGCGGCCAGCACGTCGGCCATCTTGGCCGAGTCGTACTCGTTCATCTGGCAGCCGAAGGTGCGGATGTAGACTTTCTTGCTCATGGGGCGTCAGCGGTGCGTGGTGTAGATCCAGGGGCTGGACGGGGAAAAGCCCACTAGTCTAGCGCGTCGCGCGCAGCAGCGCCTTTTCCAGCTCCAGCACCGCCAGCACGGCCACGCCGGCGCCGGCGCTCAGGGCCAGCAACGGCAGGGGCAGGGCCGCGCTGCCAAACCAGCCCTGCATGAAGGGCGCGTAGGTGAACAGCGCCTGCAGCCCGCAGGCGACGGCCACGGCCGCCAGCACCCGGGGGGTGCCGCGCACGCCTGTCCAGGTGAACGACGGCGCCTTGAGGTAGCGCACGCTGAACAGGTAGAAAATCTCCATCGCCACCAGCGTGTTGACCGCCAGCGTTTGCGCCACGTCGGCCGGGTGGCCCGCATCCAGCGCCCAGCGGTAGACGCCAAAGATGCCCACCGCGAACAGCGCGGACACCAGTCCGATGCGCCACAGCACGAAGCGGCTCAAAATGGGTTCGCCCGGTTGGCGGGGCGGGCGGCGCATCACGTCGGCTTCGGTCGGCTCGAAGGCCAGCACCATGGCCAGCGCCACCGAGCTGACCATATTCACCCACAGAATCTGCACGGGCGCGATCGGCAGCGCCAGGCCAAAGAGCACCGCCACCAGCAGCGAGATCGACTCGCCGCCGTTGATCGGCAGCAAGAACGTGATCACCTTGCGCAGGTTGTCGTACACCGTGCGGCCCTCTTCGACCGCGTGGGCGATGGTTGCGAAATGGTCATCGGCCAGCACCATGGCAGCGGCGCGTTTGGCGGCCTCGGTGCCCTTGTGCCCCATGGCGACGCCCACGTCGGCGGCCTTCAGCGCGGGGGCGTCGTTGACGCCGTCCCCGGTCATTGCCACGATGTCGCCGTTGGCCTGCAACGCGCGCACCAGGCGCAGCTTGTGCTCCGGCGCCGCGCGCGCGAACACGTCGGTGGTTTGCACGGCCTCGCGCAGCGCGGCGTCGTCCAGCGCCTCGATCGCCTGCCCGGACAGCGCCGGGGCGCCCGATCCCAGGCCGAGCTGATGCGCGATCGCTCTGGCGGTGACGACATGGTCGCCGGTGATCATCTTGACCCGGATGCCCGCGGCACGGCATTGCGCGACGGCGGCTTTGGCTTCCTCGCGCGGCGGATCGATGATGCCGACCAGCCCGACGAGCACCAGATCCCCGGCCACGGCGTCGTGGGTGAACGGGCGGTGGCTCGGCAGGGTACCGGTGGCGATGGCCAGCACGCGCCGGCCTTGCCGGGCTTGCCGTTCGACCTGATCGGCCCACTCGGCGCGGCGCAGCGGCTGGGGGCGGCCGTGAGCGTCCAGCTCGTGGCTGCACATCGCCAGCAGCCGCTCCGGCGCGCCTTTGACCCAGATGTCGATGCGCGTGCCGGCCCCATCGCCGCGGCGGTGGGCCGTGGCCATGTAGCGGCGCTCGGATTCGAAGGGCAGCACGCCCACGCGCGGGCGCTCCTCAGCCAGTCGGACGGGGTCCAGCCCCGCTTTCATCGCCAGCGTCAGCAGGGCGCCTTCGGTGGGGTCGCCGGACAGCCGCCAGTCGTTGGCGCCGCCTTCGCCCTGAAGGAGTTCGGCGTCGTTGCACAGGGCCGCGCCTTCGGCCAGCGCGAGCAGGGCGGGTGCCTCGCGCCACAGCTCGGCGGGCTGCAGCGGCACGTCGCCGCGCAGCAGCGCCCCCGTCGGCGCATAGCCCACGCCCTCCACATCCACCAGGCCGTCGGCCAGCACCACCTGCTGCACGGTCATTTCGTTGCGGGTGAGGGTGCCGGTCTTGTCGGAGCAGATCACCGTCACGCAGCCCAGCGTTTCCACCGCGGGCAAGCGCCGCACGATGGCCCGCCGCTGCGCCATGCGCTGCACGCCGATGGCCAGCGTGATGGTCATGATGGCCGGCAGCCCTTCCGGGATGGCCGCCACCGCCAGCCCCACGGCCGCCATGAAGGTGTCCAGTGCCGGCAGCCCGCGCACCCACCAGCCGAACACGAACAGCAGCGCGGCGGCGGCCAGCACGACCAGCGTGATCCAGCGGCCCAGTTGGGCCATCTGGCGCACCAGGGGGGTGGTCGTGTCGCCCACGTCCTGCAACAGTCGGCCGATGCGGCCCATTTCGGTGGCCATGGCGGTGGCCACGACGACCCCGCGGCCCTGGCCACGGGTCACCAGCGTGCCCGCGTAGCCCATGCTGCGCCGGTCGCCCAGCATGGCCTCCGTGGGGACGGGGTCGGCGCGCTTGTCCACGGGCACGGACTCGCCGGTCAGCGCCGCTTCGTCCACCTGCAGTTCGTGCACCTGCAGCCAGCGCACGTCCGCCGCCAGGCTGTCGCCGGCGGCGGCCTGGACGATGTCGCCCGGGACCAAGTGTGCGGCGTCGATTTCCACCAAATGGCCGTCGCGCCAGACGTGCGCGCGGGGGGCGAGCAGGTTGCGGATGGCGGCCAGGGCGCGTTCGGCCTTGCCTTCCTGAATCAGGCCGATCGTCACATTGAGCACGACCACCGCCACGATGACGACGGCGTCGATGCCGTGCCCGATGGCGACGGTGATGGCGGCGGCGGCGAGCAGCACCCAGATCAACAGGTTGTCGAACTGGCGCGCGACGCGCCGCCACAGCGGCACCGGTGGCGTGTCCGCCAGCCGGTTTTCGCCGTGGCGCTCCAGCCGCGCGGTGGCATCGGCCGCGCTCAGGCCGCGCGCGGTGGTGTGCAGCTGCTGCAAGACCGCGTCGCCCTCGAGGGCGTGCCACGCGGGGGTGGGGCGGCTGTCGTCGGCGCGGGCCGGCTCGGGAGGCGGCATGGCTTTGTCCATGTTGGAGGCGGGGTTATCGTCGGACGCTGACAGGCCGCCGCGAGTTCCTGGCCCGACCGGTGCGCAAGGGGCGTCGCCGGATCGGGGTGGCGGCATCAGTCGCCGGTGTGCGCTTCGGCCCGCCGGCCGGCGAGCGCCACCCCGCGCAAAAAGCCGGTCAGGGCCGCATCGGCGCGGTGTTCGGCCAGCAGCTCGGCGGCGCGCTGGGTATCGCGCCAGCGGCCGATGCGGCTTTGCCACGTGCGGGCGTCGCGCTGCCAGCGATGGACGCGCCGGGCGGCTTTGTCGGGCAGGGTGGGCGCGACGGCTTCGGCCCCGTAGCGCAGGCGCTTGGCCAGCAACCGGGCGGCGTGCAGGGCGTCGGTCGTGGTCTGGGCGTCGGCGGGATGGGTCGATTCCCGAAGACTGTGCGCCAGTCGCGCATGCCAGCGGCCCAAGCGCTCGGCGGCCCAGCCGGCGGGGGCCTCGACGTGTTCGGGCAACTGCTGCAGCCATGTGGCGCAGGCCAGCAAGGCCTGCGCGGTCGCCGGATCGCTCAATTGCGCACGCAGCGCCCGCCGGGCGGCCCGCACGCTGGCGGTCAGCCGCCGGCTTGCCTGCTGCCAGGCGCGCAGGCGGTCGGGGTGCGCGGTGTCGTCTTCCACGAACAACGGGCCCCAGAGGGGCAGCGTCTCGGTGAGCGCCACGTCCAGGTCGCGCACCGTGCCCAGGCTGGCCAGCAAGGGGCGCAGCGCGTCGTGCGCCGGCGGGGCGGGCAGCCACGGGCGCAGCAGGCGCAGCAGGCTGCGCCAGCGCCGCCAACCCACCCGGGCCTGGTGCACGGCTTCCGGGTCGTCGTGGCGGGCCGCCAGCAGCAGGTTGTCGCACAGCTGCCCCAGGGCATCGCCCAGCGCGGCGCGGGCGACGGCTATCGGGTCGGCGTGGCGCGGCAGATCGAGCGGCCGCGCGACGACGGGTTGATCGAGCGTGCCATCGCCCAGGCGCTGGGCCTGCTCGGCCTTGCTGGTGCGGGCAGGCAGCAGCGGCAGGTCGCTGGCCAGCGCGTCGGCCAGGGCGTGCAGGGCGGCGGGGTCGCCGGCCAGCAGCTCCAGTTCCAGCTCCAGCAGCGGCGCCCGGCCGCCTGACGCGCGGATGTCCCCCGCGTCCAGCGCGACTTCGACGACGCTGCCGTCGCCTCCCCGCACCGTCCAGGTCGTGCGCAGGCAGCGGGTTTCGTGCACCGGCTGCAGGGCGTCGAGCCGTTGCGCCAGATCGGGGGCCGCCGCCAGCGCGGTGGCGAGCAGCGCCGCCCGATCCAGCACCGGCCGCGCCAGCGGCGTGGTCCATTCGCCGCGCACGCTCAAGGCCCCGCTGCCGTGGCCGGCGGTCTTGAGGGTTTGCTCCCAGGTGCGCCTCGCAGGTGTGTCTGGCGTCGGCTGCCCGGTCGGGGACGCCTTTCCCGGCAGTGCCTCGATCCCCCGTATGCGCAAGGCGCAGCGCTGGGTGCGCAGCCAGCCATCCGGGGTGTCGTAATAGCGGTTGACCAGCCGTTGCTGCCGCATGGGGCGCCGGCGCAACAGCGGGTGGCGGCGCAGGCGCTGCAGGGCGTCGTCGGCGCGCACGCCCGGCAGGGCGAACTTGAGTTCGATTTCTTGCGGCACAATGACCTCCGCCAGATACAGAACGCCTATCGTAGCCGCCCCATCCGTCATGAACCATACCCCTCGCGACCTGTCCCACGTGGCCCCGCCGGACCGGGCCGAAATCCTGTCCCAGGCGCTGCCCTACATCCGCCGCTACCACGGCAAGACGATGGTCATCAAGTACGGCGGCAACGCGATGACGGACCCCGAGCTGCAGGCGGCGTTCGCCGAGGACGTGGTGCTGCTCAAGCTGGTCGGCATCAACCCGGTGGTGGTGCACGGCGGCGGCCCGCAGATCGAGACGCTGCTCAAACGCCTGGGCAAGGAGGGCCGCTTCGTGCAGGGCATGCGCGTGACCGATGCCGAGACGATGGAAGTGGTCGAGTGGGTGCTGGCCGGCGAGGTGCAGCAGGACATCGTCGGCCTCATCAATCGCGCCGGCGGCAAGGCGGTCGGCCTGACCGGGCGCGACGGCGCGATGATTCGCGCGCGCAAGCTGCGCATGGTGGACGTCAACGACCCCAACGTCGAGCACGACGTCGGCCAGGTCGGCGATATCGTCTCCATCGACCCCAGCGTCGTGCGCGCGCTGCAGGAGGACCAGTTCATCCCGGTCGTCAGCCCGATCGGCTTTGGCGAGCACAACGAGAGCTACAACATCAACGCCGACGTCGTGGCGGCCAAGCTCGCCACCGTGCTGCAGGCCGAAAAGCTGCTGATGCTGACCAACATCCGCGGCGTGCTGGACAAGGACGGCCAGTTGTTGGCCGAGCTGACGCCGCGGCGCATCGACGAGCTGGTGGCCGACGGCACCATCAGCGGCGGCATGATCCCCAAGATCGCCGGCGCGCTGGATGCGGCCAAGAGCGGCGTCAAGGCGGTGCACATCATCGACGGGCGCGTGCCGCACGCCATCCTGCTGGAGGTGCTGGGCGATCAGCCCTTCGGCACGATGATCCGCTCGCACTGACACGGTCCGCGCTTTGGCGCTCATGCTGGGCGCCAGCGCGATCTACTGGGTTGGCGCCCGGGCAGGTCAAACCCAGGGTTTTCCCTAGGATTTGGGGATTGACAGCCCCTCGTCTACCTCTAGAATAGAACGACCGTTCGTTTTATTTTGGAGGCTTGCATGGCCGACATCGACGCCGCCCACCCGGCGGCCCGCGCCCGCGGCCGCAGCGCCGGGCGCGCCCCGCACAAGGGGCAGCAGACCAAAGCCGCCATCATCGATGCGGCGCTCGGGCTGGCCTCGCACGTCGGGCTGGAGGGTCTGAGCATCGGCGCCATCGCCGAGCTGATGGGCATGAGCAAGTCCGGCGTCTTCGCGCACTTCGGCTCGCGCGAGGAGCTGCAGATCGCCGTCGTGCGCGAGTACCACGCGCGCTTCGAGCGCGATGTGTTCCACCCGGCACTGGCTGCGCCCCGCGGGCTGCCGCGGCTGCGCGCGTTGTTCGACCATTGGATGCGCCAGACGTCGCTGGAGATCGACTCCGGCTGCATCTACATCAGCGGCGCGGTGGAGTTCGACGACCGCCCCGGCCCCGTGCGCGATGCGCTCGTGGACACGGTCAACACCTGGCAGTCGGCCGTGCGGCGCGCCATCCGCATCGCCATCGACGAAGGCCACCTGCGCGCCGACGCCGACCCCGCGCAGATCGCCTTCGAAATCCACGGCCTGATCCTTGCGCTGCATTACGAGGCGCGCTTTCTGCGCAGCCCGGCCGGGCTGCACCATGCCCGCACCGGTTTCGACAACATTCTGGCGCGCTACCAGCCCTGAGCGCCAGCCCCTTCAACCCCCCACCGTTCACCCGCGTCCAAGGAGACCACCATGCCCCAGTACACCCCGCCCCTGCGCGACATGCAGTTCATGCTGCACGAAGTCTTTCACGTCGTCGACGAGCTCAAAGTCTGCCCGCCGCATGCCGAGGTGGATGCCGACACCATCAACGCCGTGCTGGAGGAGGGGGGCAAGTTTGCCGCCGAGGTGACTTTCCCGCTCAACATCAGCGGTGACGCCGAGGGCTGCCGTCTCGACAAGACCACCCACACCGTCACCACGCCGCAGGGCTTCAAGGCCGCGTACGAGCAGTATGTGGCCGGCGGCTGGCCCGCGCTGTCGTGCGACCCGGCCTATGGCGGCCAGGGGCTGCCCTTCGTGGTCAACCAGTGCTTCTACGAGATGCTCAACAGCGCCAACCAGGCGTGGACCATGTACCCCGGGTTGAGCCACGGTGCGTACGAATGCCTGCACGCCCACGGCACCGAGGCGCAGAAGGCGCTGTTCCTGCCCAAGCTGACCAGCGGCGAGTGGACCGGCACCATGTGCCTGACCGAGCCGCACTGCGGCACCGACCTGGGCCTGCTGCGCACCAAGGCCGAGCCGCAGCCCGACGGCACCTACAAACTCACCGGGCAGAAGATCTTCATCTCCGCCGGCGAGCACGACCTGGCCGCCAACATCGTGCACCTGGTGCTGGCCCGCCTGCCCGACGCCCCGGCCGGCAGCAAGGGGATCAGCCTGTTCCTGGTGCCCAAGTTCCTGGTCAACCCCGACGGCAGCCTGGGCGAGCGCAACGCCATCTACTGCGGCGGCCTGGAGCACAAGATGGGCATCCACGGCAACGCCACCTGTCAGATGATCCTGGACGGCGCGGTCGGTACGCTGGTGGGCCAGCCCAACAAGGGCCTGCAGGCCATGTTCGTGATGATGAACGCGGCCCGCCTGGGCGTGGGTAACCAGTCGGTGGGCCTGACCGAAGTGGCGTTCCAGAATGCGCTGGCTTACGCCAAAGACCGCATCCAGATGCGCAGCCTGTCGGGCCCGAAGGCCAAGGACAAGCCCGCCGACCCCATCATCGTGCACCCGGACGTGCGCAAGATGCTGCTGACGGCCAAGGCCTACGCCGAGGGCGGGCGGGCCCTGTTGATCTACTGCGCGCTGCTGCTGGACAAGGAACTGCACCACCCCGACGAGAAGGTGCGCAAGGACAGCGCCGATCTGCTGGCCCTGCTGACGCCGATCGCCAAAGCGTTCCTCACCGACAACGGCTTCGAGGCCACCAACCACTGCCTGCAGGTCTTCGGCGGCCACGGCTACATCAAGGAATGGGGCATGGAGCAGTATGTGCGCGATGCCCGCATCAACATGATCTACGAGGGCACCAACACCGTGCAGAGCCTGGACCTGCTGGGCCGCAAGGTGCTGGCCAACAACGGCGCCACGCTCAAGAAGTTCGGCAAGCTGGTCGCCGCGCTGGTGGAGGAAGAAGGCGTCAACGAAAAGATGGCCGAGTTCATCAACCCGCTGGCGTACCTGGGTGAGCAGATGACCAAGTTCACCACCGAGATCGGCTTCAAGGCGCTGCAAAACCCCGACGAGGCCGGTGCTGCCGCCGTGCCCTACCTGCGCGTGGCGGGCCACCTGGTGTTTGGCTACTTCTTTGCGCGCATGGCCTCGGTGGCGCTCAAGGCGATTGCTGCCGGCAGCACCGACCCCTTCTACACCGCCAAGCTGCAGACGGCGCGCTTTTACTTCGCGCGCCTGTTCCCGGAGACCGCGACGCTGATGCGTCTGGCCCGCTC
The DNA here is from genome assembly GCF_001675355.1 of Tepidimonas fonticaldi. Taxonomy (NCBI): domain Bacteria; kingdom Pseudomonadati; phylum Pseudomonadota; class Betaproteobacteria; order Burkholderiales; genus Tepidimonas; species Tepidimonas fonticaldi. Next base: position 320,456 of record NZ_LZDH01000056.1, read on the forward strand.
CGGCAGCGCGGCGCTCATGGACACCGACGCGGCACTGGCCTGATCGCCCACGCGCAGAGGAGACGACCCATGCGGTACCGCATCGCTGCCCTGTTGCTGGCCCTGGCCGCCCCGGCCTGGGCCAACCCCACCCCCGTCGGCCGGTGGCACACCATCGACGACGACACCAAAGAAGTCAAAAGCGAGGTCGTCATCACCGAGCAGGACGGCGTGCTGACCGGGCGCGTCGAGAAGCTGTTGCGCAAGGGCGCCGACCCCAACCGCCGCTGCACCGCCTGCACCGACGACCGCAAGGACCAGCCCATCGTCGGGCTGGAGATCATCCGCGGCGTGCGGCAGGTGCCGGGCAAGGCGGTCTGGGAGGGCGGCACCATCCTCGACCCCGAAAACGGCAAGACCTACAACGTGCGCCTGACCCCCGTGGAGGGCGGCGCCAAGCTGGAGGTGCGCGGCTCCATCCTGTTCATCGGCCGCACGCAGACCTGGGTGCGCGCGAACTGACGCGCCCCGCCCATTGCAAGGATTCATCATGTCCCGATTCACCGTCAAACGCGTCGCCGTGCTCGGCGCCGGCGTCATGGGGGCGCAGATCGCCGCGCACCTGGTCAACGTCAAGGTGCCGGTGGTGCTGTTCGACTTGGCCAAAGACGGCGCCGACAAGAGCGCCATCGCCCGCCAGGCGATCGCCAACCTCAAAAAAATGAAGCCCAGCCCGCTCGGCGTGGCCGACGACGCCGACCTGATCCGGCCGGCCAACTACGACGAGCACTTGGCCTTGTTGGGCGAGTGCGACCTCGTCATCGAGGCCATTGCCGAGCGCATGGACTGGAAGCACCAGCTCTACGCTCGCATCGCGCCGCACCTCGCCGCGCATGCCATCCTGGCCACCAACACCTCGGGCTTGCCGATCTGCCAGTTGGCCGAGCCGCTGACGACCGAACTGCGGCCGCGCTTTTGCGGCATCCACTTCTTCAACCCGCCGCGCTACATGCCGCTGGTGGAGCTGATCGCCGCGCCAGAGACGCGCACCGACGTGCTCGACGCGCTGGAGGGGTTCGTCACCACGACGCTGGGCAAGAACGTCGTGCGCGCCAAGGACACGCCCAACTTCGTCGCCAACCGCATCGGCATCGCCGGCATGCTCTCGACGATGATCGAGGCCGAGCGGCACGGCCTGACGTTCGACGTCGTCGATGACCTGACCGGCAAGCGGCTCGGGCGCGCCTCCAGCGGCACCTTCCGCACCGCCGACGTGGTGGGGCTGGACACGCTGGCGCACGTCATCCGCACGATGCAGACCCAGCTCAGCCCCGAGACCGACCCGTTCTACCCGACGTTCGAGACGCCCAAGGTGCTGCAGGCGCTGCTCGACAAGGGCCACCTGGGGCAGAAGACCAAGGCGGGCTTTTACAAGAAGGTCGGGCGCGACGTGCTGCGCTTCGACCTGGCCAGCGGCGACTACGTGCCCGCCGGCGCCAAGGCCGACGAGGTCTATGGCCGCATGCTGAAGAAACCCGCGCCCGAGCGCCTGAAGCTGCTGCGCCACGCCGAGGGGCCGCAGGGGCGCTTTTTGTGGGCGATCCTGCGCAACGGCTTTCACTACGCGGCGCTGCACCTGCAGGCGATCGCCGAGACGGCGCGCGACGTCGATCAGGCCATGCGCTGGGGCTTTGGCATGCAGCAGGGCCCGTTCGAGCTGTGGCAGCAGGCCGGCTGGCTGGAGGTGGCGCGCATGGTGCAGGAAGACATCGACGCCGGACGCGCGCTGTGCTCGGCGCCGCTGCCGGCCTGGGTGTTCGAGGGCCCGGTGGCCGAGCGCGGCGGCGTGCACCAGCCGGAAGGCTCGTGGAACCCGGCCACCGGCCGCTTCGAGCCGCCGCGCACGTTGCCGGTGCACGCGCGCCAGCTCTACCGCGAGCGCGTCTTCGGCGAAGGCGGGCCGGACTGGCGCACCGATGGTGCCACGGTCTATGAGGATGACGCGATCCGCCTGTGGACGCTGCCGCGCGCCGGGCTGGACGACGTGCTGATCGCCAGCCTCAAGACCAAGATGCACGCCATCAGCCCGGCGGTGGTGGAAGGGCTGGACCGCGCGGTGGAGGAGGCCGAGGCGCGCTTCGCGGGCCTGGTGGTGTGGTCGGGCGACGAGCCGTTTTCGGTCGGGGCCGACCTGCAGGCCACGCTGCCGGCGTTTGCCGCGATGGGCGTGCAGGCCATCGAATCCGTGGAGGCGGAAATGCAGCGCGTCATGCTGCGGCTGCGCTACGCCCAGGTGCCGACGGTGGCGGCGGTGCGCGGCATGGCGCTGGGCGGCGGCTGCGAGCTGGCGGTGCACTGTGCGCGGCGCGTCGCGCACATGGAAAGCTACATGGGCCTGGTGGAAGTCGGCGTCGGCCTGATCCCGGGCGCCGGGGGACTGACCTACCTCGCCCGCCGCGCCGCGGAAAACGCCCGTGCCAGCACCGGCACCGACCTGCTGCCGTTCCTGACCGAGGGCTTCAAGGCCGCGGCGATGGCCACGGTGGGCACCAGTGCGCTGGAAAGCCGCAAGCTCGGCTACCTGCTGGACAGCGACGTCATCGTGCCGCACCGTGACGAGCTGCTGTTCGTCGCCGTGCGCGAGGCACAGGCCCTGGCCACGGGCGGCTACCGGCCGCCGCTGCAGCGCCGCTTCCCCGTGGCGGGTCGCAGCGGCAAGGCCACCATCCTGGGCTCGCTGGTCAATATGCGCGACGGCGGTTTCATCACCGCGTACGACTTCCACATCGCCAGCCGCATCGCCCATGTGGTCACGGGCGGCGATGTCGAGGCCGGCACGCTGGTGTCCGAGGACTATCTGATGAAGCTGGAGCGCGAGGCATTCTGCGCCCTCATCGTCCAACCCAAGACGCAGGCCCGCATCATGGCCTTGCTCGACAGCGGCAAGCCCCTGCGCAACTGAACCCGCGGAGACACCCGACATGAAAACCCGACAAGACGCCTACATCGTCGCGGCCACCCGCACACCGATCGGCAAGTCCCACAAGGGCTATTTCCGCCACACCCGGCCGGACGACCTGCTGGCGCACGTGTTGCGCGCCGCCGTGGCGCAGGTGCCCTCGCTCGACCCGGCCGCCATCGAAGACGTGATCTGCGGCTGCGCCATCCCCGAGGCGCAGCAGGGCTTGAACGTCGCGCGCATCGGCGCGGTGCTGGCCGGTCTGCCCAAGAGCGTGGGCGGCATCACCGTCAACCGTTTCTGCGCCTCCGGTCTGTCGGCGGTGCAGATGGCCGCCGACCGCATCCGCGTCGGCGAGGCCGACGTGATGATTGCCGCCGGCGTGGAGAGCATGAGCATGGTGCCGATGATGGGCAACACGCCCAGCCTCTCCCCGGCGATCTTTGCCAACACCGACGATGTGGACGACTACGGCATCGCCTACGGCATGGGGCTGACCGCCGAGAAGGTGGCGCAGCAGTGGAAGGTGTCGCGCCAGGCGCAGGACGAATTCGCGCTGCAGTCGCACCAGCGCGCCATCCGCGCGCAGCAGGCCGGCGAGTTCCGCGACGAGATCACGCCGGTGGAGGTGGAAGAGCGCACGCTGGACCTGGACCGGGGCGAAGTCGGCATCCAGCGCCGCACCGTCGATCTGGACGAGGGCCCGCGTGCCGACACCACCCTGGAAGCCCTGGCCAAGCTGCGCCCGGTGTTCGCCACGCCACGCCGCGCCGACCTCACGCCCACCGGGCTGGGCAGCGTCACGGCGGGCAACAGCTCGCAGACCTCGGATGGCGCCGGCGCCCTGATCCTGGCCAGCGAGGCCGCCATTCAGCGCTTCGGCCTGCAGCCGCTGGCGCGTTTCGTCGGCTATGCCAGCCGCGGTGTGCCGCCGCACATCATGGGCATTGGCCCGGTGGAGGCCATCCCCGCCGCGTTGAAGGCCGCCGGCCTCAAGCAAGACGACCTCGACTGGATCGAGCTCAACGAGGCGTTCGCCGCGCAGTCGCTGGCGGTGATGAACCAGCTCGGGCTCGACCCGGCCAAGGTCAACCCGATGGGTGGCGCGATCGCGCTCGGCCACCCGCTGGGTGCCACCGGCGCCATCCGCTCGGCCACGGTCGTGCACGCGCTGCGCCGCCACCAGCTGCGCTACGGCATGGTGACGATGTGCGTCGGCATGGGGCAAGGTGCGGCCGGGATTTTCGAGCGGGTATGATGGTGCAGGAGACCACGATGACCGACATCCTCGAACACACCGAAGGCGGCGTGCTGACGCTGACCCTCAACCGCCCTGCCCGCAAAAACTCGCTGACCAGCGCCATGTACGCCACGCTGGCGGATGCGCTGGCCCGCTCGGCGGCGGATGCGTCCGTGCGCGTCGTCGTCATTCAGGGCAACGAGGCGATGTTTTCGGCGGGCAACGACATCGAGGAGTTCCTCCACGCTCCGCCCGCCGGCACCGACAGCCCGGTGTTTCGCTTTCTGCGCGGCATTGCCACGTTCCCCAAACCGCTGGTCGCGGCGGTGTGCGGGCCGGCGGTCGGCATCGGCACCACCATGCTGTTCCACTGCGACCTGGTCTACGCTGGGGACAATGCGGCGTTTTCCATGCCGTTCGTCAACCTGGGCCTGTGCGCCGAAGGTGCCTCCAGTCTGATTGCGCCGCAGATGTTCGGCTACCACCGCGCGGCCGAGGCGCTGATGCTGGGTGAGCCGATCTACGCCGAGGCGGCGCTGGAGGTGGGGCTGGTCAACAAGGTGTTGCCGCCGACCGAGGCCAACGCCTATGCCCAGCAGATCGCGCGCAAGCTGGCCGCCAAGCCCCTGTCGTCGCTGGTGGAGACCAAGCGCCTGATGAAAAGCGCCCAGCAGGACGCGGTGCTGCAGCGCATGGCGGAGGAGGGCGCGAGCTTCGGCCGCATGCTGCGCGAACCCGCCGCCAGAGAAGCCTTTTCGGCCTTCTTGGAGAAACGCGCGCCCGACTTCAGCCGGGTGTGACAGGGAGGGGGTGGCCGTGACGCGCATCACACATCCGCCGATGGCGCCCGTCGCCTTCGAGCCCGAATTCGTCGAAGGCGTGCGCGAGATCTTCGAGCAGAAGATCGTCTTCAACACGGTGCTGGGCCTGCGCATCACGGACATTGCCGCCGACCGGGTGCAAGCCCGCATCGATATGCGGCCGGAGCTGGTCGGCCATTTCGCCTACAACCGCATCCACGGTGGCGTGATCAGCGCCGGGCTGGACGCGATGGGCGGGCTGGCGGTGATGGCCGCGATCGGCGCGCGCCACATGGACGAGCCCCCCGCCCAGCGTCTGCACCGCTTTGCCAAGCTGGGCACCATCGATCTGCGCATCGACTACCTGCGCCCGGGCATCGGCGAGGCCTTCGTGCTGGAGGCCGAGGTGCTGCGCCTCGGCTCGCGCGTGGCGTCCACCCGCATGGCATTCCTGGGGACGGACGGCAAGCTGCTGGCCACGGGGGCTGGGGCTTACATCGTGTCGTGAGGGCTCGGCCACGCCGATGCTGCCCGTCGTCTACATCAACCTCGACCGCGACGCCCAGCGGCGGCAGGCGATGGAGGCGATGCTGCGGCGCCGCGGGCTGCCGTTCGAGCGCCTGCCGGCGGTGGCATGGGCGGCGCTGGACGAGGCCAGTCGCACCCGCCTGTACGACCCGGCATTGAACCAGCGCCAGTTCGACCGCCCGCTGGTCGATGGTGAGAAGGGTTGCTACGCGAGCCACCTCAAGGCCTGCGAGCATCTGCTGGCCTCCACCGCGCCCGCCTTGATCGTGCTGGAGGACGATGTCGAGCTGTCGGACGCCGTTGCCGATGTGCTGGCGGCGATCGAGGCGCTGCCCCCCGAGGGGTGGGATGTGATCAAGTTGTACAGCCGGCGCAACGAGCGGCCGGCCGCCGCCACGCCGTTGACCGGTGCGCATCAGCTGGTGGCCTACCGCCGCGTGCCCAGCATGAGCAACGGCTACGCCCTGAGCCGCACCGGGGCCGCCAAGCTGCTGCAGCACCGGCGTCCGTTCGGCCGGCCCGTGGACGTGGACGTGCGCTACTGGTGGGAGGCGGACCTGCGCGTGCTGGGCGTCGTGCCCGGTGTCGTGACGCTGGGGGCCGGGTCGGAAGCGAGCAGCATCTGGCACGGGGGGCGACCCGGTCGGACCTGGGCAGAGCGCTGGCGGCGCTGGTCGTCGCAGCTCGATTATTCGCTGCGCAACGCATGGCACCGGCGCCGTCAGGTCCTGCCCGCCGGGCTCGCGCGGCGCCCTCAGGGTTGAAGGCCGCCGCCCGCCCGATCGGTGGGTGAATCGCCCGCTGCCAGGCGGAGCAGCAGTTCCCGGTACCGCGCCTGCATCGAGCGCCGGTCGAAACGCGCCCGCACATCCTGCTGGCCCGCTTGGGCGAGCGCACGCCCCATGTCGGGGGCCGCGTTCAGCGCGGTCAGTGCGTCCGCCAGTGCCATGGCATTGCCGGGGGGGACGCGCACGCCCGTGCGGCCATCGTCGATCACCTCGCGAATGCCCTCGACGTCCGAGCCGATGGCGCAGCAGCCACTGGCCATCCCTTCGATCAGCGACAGGCCCAGGCCCTCGTAGTGGGAGCTGAGCACGCAATAGCGAACCCGCCCGTAGAGGGACGGCAAATCGCTGACCGGCCCCAGAAAATGCACCCACGGCGTGACGCCGAGCCGCTTGGCCAGGCGCTCGGCCCGTTCCCGCCAGCGGCGGCTGCCGCCACCGGCCAGATAGAAGGGCATGGGCGTGCCGCGATCGAGCAGTTCGCGTGCGGCACGGATGAGGGTCTCGTGGTCCTTTTGTCGGGCAAACCGGGCCGCCATGACGACGGCGGCCTCCCGTTCGTGCCACGGCCGACCGGCCGACCACCGCGACAGATCGATGCCATTGTGAATGGTCATGCAGCGCGATGCCGGATGCCCCAGCCGCACGAGCGCATCCCGAACCGCATCCGAGACACCGACCAGCGCATCGGTGTGCTGCGCGAGCCAGCGCGACTGCCACAGCCGCCACCGGCCATACCGCTCGCGCACATTGTGCTCCACCTGAACCAGGTGCGGCACACCCGCCAGCAGGCCCGCCCAGCGGCCCCACAGATGGTCGCTGAAGCCATGCGCCACCAGCACGTCTGGGCGCCACGCACGGCACAGCTGGGCCAGCCGCCACACGGTCAGCGCATGGGGCCAGCCGGGCACGGTCTCCACCGCGATGCCGCGGCGGCGCAGCTCGTCGATGCGGTGGGCCGGCGTTTGCCGCTTGCGCCGCAGCACCAGCAGCGTTTGCAGGCCCGAGTCGTCCGCGCACAGATCGATGGCGACCTGGGTCGCCCCGGAAAACCCGCCCGAGACGAAGTGCAGCACCCGCAGGGGCCGCGCCCCGTCCTGGAGCGGCGGTTGGGGGTTCATCGGTCACCTTTCGCCGCGGCGGGCCGCAGGACCATGCTGGCCCACACCAGATGCATGAACAGATACACGAGGTTGCCGCTGTTGTGCGCAAACATCACCTGCGTCATGCCAAAGCCCAGGTAGCCCAGCACCAGCATCAGCCCGGCCCATGCGGCCCATGAGCGGTCGTCGTCCGGGTATCGGGGGCGCAGGTGGCGCCCATGGATGGCCGCCGGCACGCCGTAGAACAGCGCCAGTGCGAGCACGCCGACCAAGCCCGCCTTGGCCCACAGATCCAGCCATTCGTGGTGCGCATGGCCAAAGCGCAGCACGACGGCAGGGGCCTGTCCGGCCTCCACCCATTCGCGTTTGCGCTGCTCGTAGCCGGCCTCACTCCAGCCCAGCCCAGGCCGCTCCAGCCCCATCTGCCAAGCCAGGCGCCAATGCGCCAGACGGTGGCCGACCGAGGTTTCCGCATCCCCCTGGCGGTACAACTGCAGGTCGCGTTGCAGGGCTTCCAGTCGCTGGTCCAGCGACGAATCGCTGACGGCCCAGATCAGTCCGCCGACGGTCAGGGCAGTCACCGTGGCGACGGTTCCGATGCGTCTGCGGGATGGACTCGACGGGGGAGTGCGGACGCGACTGCTCGGCAGATACCCCCGCCATGCGGCCAGCGCCAGCACGGCCAACAGGGCCGCCAGAACCCACCAGCCTCCGCGTGCGCCCGACAGCAGCGAGGCGTAGGAGCCCGCCAGCACGGCGCCGATGGCGGCCCAGCGCTCCCACCGGGTCCGGGCCCGCAGCGCCGCCAGCGCGCTCCACAAGGCCAGCAGCACGGCCACGTTGCCGAATTGGATGGCGTTGGTATCCCCATGCGCACGCTCCAAGCCCAGGGCGTGCACTTGCCAGCCAGCCACCGCGGCCGCCAGCCAAGCACCCACCCAGCAGCCGCGCAGTGTCCAGGTCAGTGGCGGTGCCGTCCGCATCAGGGCCGGTGCCGCCATCAGCGCCAGCAGGTATTTGGCAAAGCGGTCGAAGTCCCCTGCGCGCAGGGCATGCCATTCCACGTCCAGCCGCAGCAGCCAGACCAAGCCCATCACCGCAATCGACCCGAGCAGCCAGCGCCATGGCGTCGCCCATGCGCCCGGCCGATGCAGGAGGGGGGCGGCCGCCAGCAGGCCGGCGACCACCAGGCACAGTGCGCCCCACGAGTACCCGGACGGAACGGCCAGACTGAGCGCAGGCAGCAAGAACGCACCCGCCGCGACCAGGCGACTCACCCAGGACGGCGGCGGCTCGTCAACGGCGGACCCACTCACGGGAGGGCATGCGCGGGCGCGGGGTGCGCGCCGTCAGCCATGGTGACCCGGCTGTTCCCCAGCGCGCAGCCGATACACCGTCCCGCAATAGGGGCAGTGCACCTCACCGGTTTTGGCCACGTCCAGAAAGACGCGGGGGTGGCCGTTCCAGAGCTGCATGCCAGCCTTCGGGCTGGGGCAGATCACGCCGCCGTGCGCATTCAGATCGCGCGCGGCCAATTCGACGACGGCAGGGGCTGAAGTCGGGCTGCTCATAGGGGGTCACACCAGGGTCAGCCAGTGGGCGTACTTCGGGTTGCGGCCGTTGACGATGTCGAAGAACGCGCTCTGGATACGCTCGGTGATGGGGCCGCGCTGGCCCGCGCCGATCTGGATGCGGTCCAGCTCGCGGATCGGCGTGACCTCGGCGGCGGTGCCGGTGAAGAAGGCCTCGTCGGCGATGTACACCTCGTCACGCGTGATGCGCTTTTGCACCACTTCCACGCCCAGGTCCTTGGCGATGTGCAGCACGGTGTTGCGCGTGATGCCGTTGAGCGCGCCGGCCGACAGGTCCGGCGTGTAGACGACGCCGTTCTTGACGATGAAGAGGTTTTCGCCAGCACCTTCGGAGACGAAGCCGGCCGGGTCCAGCAGCAGCGCCTCGTCGTAGCCGTCGTCGGTGGCTTCCATATTGGCCAGGATGGAGTTGGTGTAGTTGGACACCGTCTTGGCCTGCGTCATCGTGATGTTGACGTGGTGGCGCGTGTAGCTGGAGGTCTTGACGCGGATGCCGCGCTTCATCCCTTCCTCGCCGAGGTAGGCGCCCCAGGCCCAGGCCGCCACCATCAGGTGCACGCGGTTGCCCTTGGGGCTGACGCCGAGCTTCTCGGACCCGATCCAGGTCAGCGGGCGGATGTAGCCGCTTTCCAGCCCGTTGGCGCGGATGACGGCGCGCTGCGCCTCGTTGACCTCCTCCATGCTGAAGGGGATCTTCATGCGCAGGATCTTGGCGCTGTTGAACAGGCGCTCGGTGTGCTCCTGCAGGCGGAAGATCGCCGTGCCGCGCTCGGTCTTGTAGGCGCGCACGCCCTCGAAGGCGCCGCAGCCGTAGTGCAGCGTGTGCGTCAGCACGTGCACCTTGGCGTCGCGCCAGTCGACGAGTTCGCCGTCCATCCAGATCTTGCCGTCGCGGTCGTGCAGCGGGAGGGGTGTCGCCATCGGGGGTCCTTTGGGTTGGGGGCGCCTGTCTGGGGTCTGTGCCGGAGCGGGCGCGCCGGGGTCAGAGTCATTGTCATTTTACGTGGCTTGCGCCCCGCGGCGTCCTGCCGCGCGGGGCGAACCGCCGGGTTCGCAGGCCATACGCGCGCCCCGCCATGGCGGGGCGTGGGGCAATCGTTTGAAAAACGGGCGATTTCCCCCTAAAGTCGGGCTCAAGTTGGTCGATAACACGGATGAGCGCGGGGAGTGTGGCCCTTGCGCACAGACGAGTTGGGGGTTGCGCCATGTTGACCATTTCATCGATTGCCGTGGCACCGGCGCCGCAATCGACGCCGACCGTGCGGGCCCAGCCGGTGACCCCGGCGCGGCCCAGCAATGCCGTGGCCCGTGACAATGCGGCCGGCGCCGTCGTGGCGCCGCAAGGCGAGGCCGCGCGTGCGCAGGCGCTGGCCGCCCCTCCCGTGTTGGCGCCCGTCTCCCCGGCGCAGGAGGGGCAGCGGGCCGATGGGTTTGCGAATGGCGCGGCGCCGGAGCGCTCCGGACTGCCTTTGCCCGCGGCCCGGGGGGAGAAAGCGGGGGGTGACAATCCTCGCGCTGCCGATGCCCTGGCAACGACCGATCAGGAAGCCGCGCAGGCCCGGGCGGCCGAGCGGGACAAACGGGCGCGGGAGGCCCATAATGCCGACGCCCAACGCCGTGCCGAGGCGCAGTCACGCCCAGGGCGACCCGGCGATGCCGCCGGGCGTTCGGGGCAGAAGGACTTCCCCGAGGTCAAAAACCCCGCTCAAGAGGCGATGGACGTCCAGATCAAGGATCTGTTGCCCAACATGTGGAAGGCCAGCCGCGCGGCGGTGGACATGATGATTGGCCAGGAGGCCGTCCAGGCTGCGCAAGAGCGCGCCCAACGGCTGGAGGAGTTGCAGACCCAGCTCAACACCCGGCCGCTGGCCAACCTGCCACCCAACGATGCGGCGCAGAACTATGGCGCGGCCGCGGACACCGGCAACCGACCGGCGCCGGGCGGGCAAATCGACCAGCTGGCCTGAGCGGCCAACTGGCCTGAGCGCGGCCGGTCGGGCGTCGTCTTCAGATGCGGTGCCGCACGCCCGAGGCGGCCACGCGCTCCATGATGGCCCGGGCTATCTGCTTGAGCGGCAGCACGTCCTGGACGGCGCCCGCCTGGATGGCCATTTTGGGCATGCCAAAGACGACGCAGCTCGCTTCGTCCTGGGCGATGTTGTAGGCCCCGGCGTCGCGCATTTCCTTCATGGCCTGGGCGCCGTCGCCACCCATGCCGGTGAGCATCACCCCGATGGCATTGGGCCCCAGGACGCGCGCGCAGGAGCGAAACAGCACCTCCACTGACGGTTTGTGGCGGTTGACCGGCGGTGAGTCGTCCACCACCGCGATGTAGTTGGCGCCGCTGCGCGCGATGGAGAACTGGCGCCCGCCCGGAGCAATGTACGCATGACCGGGCAGGATGCGCTCGCCGTCGCGCGCCTCGGCCACGCGGATGCGGCACAGCGAATCCAGCCGCGCGGCAAAACTGGCGGTAAAGCCCGGCGGCATGTGCTGGGTGATGACCACCGCCGGGGCGTCGGACGGCAGCTCGACCAGAATCTCTTTGATCGCCTCGGTGCCGCCGGTGGAGGCGCCGATGCAGATGACCTTCTCGGTCGACAGCCGCAGCAGCCCGGTGCCCGAGGCGACTCCGGTTGGGGTGCTGGAGGCCGCGGCCGCTGGGTTCGATGGCGCGGCGGCCGGGGCGGCGACGGGGCCGGCGGTCAGGCGCCGCACATGCGCCTTGGCGGCGATGCGGATTTTGTCGACGATGTCGTCGGCCAGCTCCTGCAGCCCGGCGCTCACACCGATGCGCGGCTTGGCGACGAAGTCCACCGCGCCCAGCTCCAGGGCCTTGAGCGTCGTCTCCGCGCCCTGTTCGGTCAGCGTCGAGACCATCACCACCGGGGTGGGGCGCAGCCGCATCAGGCGCGAGAGGAACTCCAGCCCGTCCATCTTGGGCATCTCGACGTCCAGCGTGATGACGTCCGGGTTGCGCTCGCGGATGATTTCGCGCGCCTGCAGCGGGTCGGCGGCCGCGCCGACGCAGGTCATGTCCGGTTGTTGATTGATGATCTGGGTCAGCAGACTGCGCACCAGCGCCGAGTCGTCGACCACCACCACCTTGATCTTGGAGGTCATGCCAAATACGGAGTGTCAGAACAGGTCCACGGTCCCACCGGCGTTCGTCTGTGCCAGTCGGGTTGCCGTGCCCTGGCGTTCCTGGGTCTCCAGCGTCTCGGGGTGGGCATGGGCGAGTCGTTTTACCATGGCCTTGCCCGTGACGGGAAAGAACACCACTTTGCGCGGGTAGATGTCCATCACGTCCTTGGACACCACCGGAATGCGTTCAGTGGCCAGATAGTCGAGCACGAACTGGGTGTTGCGCTCCCCCACATTCATGCTCGTCATGCCCGAGATGACGGCCCCCCCGCCAAACACCTTGGCCTGCATGTACTCGCGTGTGGAGCCGCGCTTGATCAGTTCGTTGATCAGCAGTTCCATGGCGTAGGAGCCATACCGGCCCGAGGTATCGGCCCCACCCTCGGGCAGCATGAAGTGGTTCATGCCGCCGATGCGCAGCCGCGAATCCCAAATGCAGGCCGCGATGCATGAGCCCAGCACCGTCATGATGAGCAAATCCTCGTCGCTGACGAAAAACTCGCCGGGCAGCACCTTGACCGCCGCGTACTTGAAGTGCTGATCGAAAAAGAAGAACGACGCCTCCCCCGGTTTGCGCGGGTGAGCCTTGAGCTGCTGCACATGCGTGGGGCTGCGCACCAAGGACGTCATAATTTTTCGTAGATGGTCTTGCCGCGCAGCCGGAACAGGTCGCGCGCGTCGCTGAAGTTCTCGGCATGCCCGACGAACAGGGTGCCGTGGGGGCGCAGCAGCCGGTGCAGGCGCGCGAGCACCTGCCGCTGTGTCGTGTGGTCGAAATAGATCATGACGTTGCGGCAGAAGATCACGTCGAACTCCTCTCGCAGGGGCCACGCCTCATCGACCAGGTTGAGCGTGAAGAACTGCAGGTGCTTTTGCAGCTCCGGCTTGACGCGGGCCAGGCCCTCGTTGGCGCCTTTGCCGCGCAAGAAATACTTGCGCAACTGCTCGGGGGTGACGGCGCGCAACTGCTCCAGCTTGTACACGCCGCGCTGGGCAGTCTGCAGCACCCGGGTGTCGATGTCGCTGGCCCAGATTCGGAAGGCCCCCTGCAGGCCCAGCACGTCCGCCATCGTGATGGCGATGGAGTAGGGCTCCTCCCCCGTAGAGGCGGCGCTGCACCAGATTTTCCATTCGCGCTGGGCCGCCGATTCCCGGACCAGGCGGGCCAGTTCCACGAAATGGTGGTTCTCCCGAAAAAACGAAGTCAGGTTGGTGGTCAGCGCGTTGACGAATTCCTGCCACTCGGCGGCATCGCGGCTGGACTCCAGCCAGTCCAGGTAGGCCCGGAAGCTGTCGTGTCCCGTCTCCCGCAAGCGGCGCGAGATGCGGCTGTACACCATGGCCTGCTTGCCCTCGTGCAGGCTGATGCCGGCATGCCGGTAGATGAGCTGCCGGATGCGGTCGAAATCCGCCACCGTCCACGCGAATTCGCGGGATTGCAGGGTGGCGGTGTCGTCGCGCATCATCGCAAGGGGCGTGGGTTACTGGCGCACGCGCCGCACCAGGGCGGAAATGTCCAGAATCAGCGACACGCTGCCATCGCCCAGGATGGTGGCGCCCGAGACGTTGGGGACTTTCTTGTAGTTGGCCTCGAGGTTTTTGATCACCACCTGCTGCTGTCCCAGCAGCTCATCGACCATCAGCGCCACGCGCGAGCCGTCCGACTCCACCACGACCATGATGCTGTTGGCCGACGCGTCGGCCGCAGGCCGCGGTACCTGGAACAGGCGGTCCAGCTCGATGACCGGCATGTACTCCTCGCGCACCTTGACGAGCTGGGCGCTCTGGGCCACGGTGTTGATGTCGGTGGCCTGGACCTGGAAGGATTCGACCACGGAGGACAGCGGCAGGATGTAGACCTCTTCGCCGACGCGCACCGTCATGCCGTCCATGATCGCCAGCGTCAGGGGCAGGCGCACCTTGACGCTCATGCCATAGCCTTCGGCCGAGTCGATCTCCACCGATCCGCCCAGCGAGGCGATATTCTTCTTGACCACGTCCATGCCGACCCCGCGCCCGGAGACGTCGGTGACGACCTCGGCCGTGGAGAAGCCCGGCGCGAAGATCAGTTGCCACACCTCGGCGTCGCTCATGTCGTCGGAGCAGGGGATGCCCTTGTCCCGTGCCTTCGCCAGCAGTTTGGCACGCGACAGGCCGCGGCCGTCGTCGCGCACCTCGATCAGGATGGAGCCGCCCTGGTGTGCCGCCGACAGAGTGATCGTGCCGACCTCCGGCTTGCCTTTGGCGACGCGCTCGTGCGGCAGCTCGATGCCGTGGTCGCAACTGTTGCGGATCAGGTGCGTCAGCGGATCGGTGATCTTCTCGATCAGACCCTTGTCCAGCTCGGTCGCCTCGCCGTGGGTGACCAGTTCGACCTTCTTGCCGAGTTTGCCGGCCAGATCGCGCAGCATGCGCGGGAAACGGCTGAACACGACCGACATTGGGATCATGCGGATCGACATGACCGATTCCTGCAAGTCCCGCGTGTTGCGCTCCAGGTCGGCCAAGCCGGTCAGCAGTTGCTGATGCAACGTCGCGTCGAGATCGCGGCTGTACTGCGCCAGCATGGCCTGGGTGATGACCAGCTCGCCCACTTGGTTGATGAGCTGGTCGATCTTGCTGACGGACACGCGCAGCGTCGTCGTCTCCAACTGGGCGCTGGCGGCATTGCGCGCGGCTTTGGCGGACTCACGCGCCCGCGCATCGGCGCTGAGCGCCGGGGCCGCGCCCGCCGATCCCGCAGACTGGGCGGCGGTGTGCAGGGCGGCCTCGGCCTGCAGCGCGGCGGCGTGTTCCGAGGGCGTCACCGGATTGCCGGGCGCGCCGGGGAACAAGCCGTAGCCGTGCACCTCGTCCGGCGCTGGGACCGGGGTGCCGCTGGCGTCCGTTCGCGTGCCCGCTACAGGGCTGCCTGGGGCCCCGGCGAACAGGCCGTAGCCCTCCTCGATGACGTCGCGGCTGTGCTCGGGCAGGGTGCTTTCTGCGGCGGGGGCGGCTGCAGACTCGGCTGCGGGCGCCGTTGCTGCCGCGCCCGCCGGCACCAGCGCGACGTGCTCGCGGGCGACGTGGAAGGCAAACAGATCGAGCAGCTCGTCGTCGGTGCTGGTGGTGTCGATCTCGTAGATGCGGACGTTGCCCTCGTCGCGCTCGGCGGTGATGGTGCCCAGGCCCGCGATGTCGCGGAACAATTCCTTGATGGGGTCGGCCTGGTCCAGCCGGGTCAGCGGGCCGATGCGGGCCTGCAGATGCCGCGGCGCGCCGGCGGGCGAGGGGGCCGGCATCCCACCCGCCGTGGCGCGTGGGGTGGGCTCTGCCGCAGGCGGTGGTGGCGGAGGGGGCGGCGGCGCGGCCGTGGCGGCCTGGCCGCTGGCCAGCGCGCGGATGCGCGACACCAGCCCCGCCGTCTCCGGAGGCTCGCCACCCAGCCCCTGGTGCCGCGCCAGCAGGCCCTTGAGGGCGTCGCTCGACTCCAGCAGCACATCCACCATCGGCGCGGTGGGGGCCAGCTCGTGGCGCCGCAATTTGTCCAGCAGCGACTCCATCTGGTGGGTCAGCTCGGCCACGTCCTCGAAACCGAAGGTGGCCGCCCCCCCCTTGATCGAGTGGGCGCACCGGAAGATCGCGTTGAGGGTTTCGTCATCGACCGTATCCAGGTCCAGGTTGAGCAGGAGCTGCTCCATCTGCTCCAGGTTCTCGCCCGCCTCCTCGAAGAAGATTTGGTAGAACTGGGTCAGGTCGAAGCCGTCGTTTGCGGTGTCTGCCATGGCGGTGTTCTCGGTCGTCGCGCAAGCGTCGGGGCGCCCGGGGGTCAGCGGATGACTTTCCGGATGACCTCGATCAGTCGGTTCGGGTCGAACGGCTTGACCAGCCAGCCCGTGGCGCCCGCCGCACGGCCGGCCTGCTTCATCTGGTCGCTGGATTCGGTGGTCAGGATCAGGATGGGCGTGGCCGCGTAGTTGGGGTGCTCTCGCAGCTTACGCGTCAGGCCAATGCCGTCCAGCCGGGGCATGTTCTGGTCGGTGAGCACCAGGTCGAAACGCTGCTTTTGCGCCTTTTCGAAGGCATCGACGCCATCGACGGCCTCCACCACCTGGAAGCCAGCTCCCACCAGCGTGAACGAGACCATCTTGCGCATGGAGGCGGAGTCATCAACGGCCAGGATCGAGTGCATGGGCGGACCTTGTGGGTATGACGGGTTCAGAACAGTTCGATGGAGCCGGCGTCCATCTCGCTTTGGGTGACCGGGTTGGGATTCTGGGGCAGGTGCGTCACGACCATGCCGACCTCGTCCTCTTCGGGCTCCATCACCTGCTCGGCCAGCATGTACGCGCAGCCGCGCAGGACCTTGCCGGTGTGCACCAGCAGTTGGGTCGCCATGTCGTGGAACTGCAGCTCCAGCACGGCCTGATGGAGGGTTTGCCGCAGGTCTTGCATCTCCGGGGTGTCGTGCTCGGGGGCAAGGGCGTCCACCGCGGCGATCGCCCGGTTGAAGCGGTCCAGCAGGTTGCCCGTGGCATGGTCGAGCAGGCCTTCCAGGCGTTTGAGGTCGTTCATCGCCACCAGCAGCGAGTCCTGCAGGTCCGCCACCGCGCTCAGGCGGACGGGGACGGTGGGCTCGTCGCTGTCCTCGGACGGCGCGGGGCGGGGTTCGATCACGGTGACCTCTTCCCGCGGCCAGCGTCGGCGCTGCGGGGAAGGTTGGGGGGTGTCCGGATCTGACATGCTGAGGCCCTGCTGCAGTCCCATCGGGATGTGGTCATGTAAATATACCCCGGCTCAAGGGGGGGCTGGACCTGGGGCTTCATCGGATTTCGGCGAATCGTTGGACTTTCGTCACGACGACGGTGCCTGGCCAGCGCCGTTCGGGTGCCGGATGGGGCGCCTTTCGCCCACAATCACGGGGTGGCTGCAATACCCATTCCCGCCCGGCCCGCCGCACAACCCATGGATACCCCCGCTGCGTGAACGCCCTGCGCCTGCTTCATCTGGAGGACAACCCCGTCGATCACGGCCTGCTCGTGCGCGCCCTGCGCCGCGGCGAGGTCGAGGCCGAGGTCGTGCTCGTGGACACGCTGGAGGCTTTCCGCGCGGCCCTGGCGCCCGGTCAGCCGCCGTTCGATGCGGTGCTGGCCGACTTTCACCTGGGTGGCTTTTCGGGGTTGGAGGCGTGGGACTGGCTGCGCGAGGCCGGGATCGACCTGCCGTTCATCCTCGTGTCCGGGGCGATTGGCGAGGCGGCCGTGGCCGATGCCATGGTCCGCGGGGTGAGCGACTATGTGGACAAAGCGCAGCTGTCCCGCTTGCCCCGGGTGCTGCAACGCGCGCTGGAGCTGTCGGCCACGCGCCGTGCGCAGGCCGAGGCGGCGCGCGAGCTGGCTGCGTCCCGCCAGCGCCTGCTGGAGCTGACCGAGCATCTGCAAACCAGCATCGACCGCGAGCGCGCCGACATCGCGCGCGAGATTCACGACGACATCGGCGGGGCGCTGGCGGCGGTCAAGCTCGACCTGGCGTGGCTGGCCCGCCGCCTGACGGACGACGAGGCCCTGGGCCATGTGCGCTCCGCGCTGGGCATGGCCGAACACGCCCTGGGCGCCAGCCAGCGCATCATGCGCAACCTGCGCCCCGCGGTGCTGGACCAGGGGTTGATGCCCGCGCTGCAGTGGCTGACCCGCACCTTTGCCGAGCGCACCGGGCTGGATGTGGTGCTGCGGGGGCGCGTGCAAGGCGCACTGACCCCCCGGCAGGAGATGGTGGCCTACCGCACGGTGCAGGAGGCCCTGACCAACGTGCTCAAGCACGCGCAGGCGCGGCGCGTGACCATCGACGTGAGCGACTTGGAGGACCATCTGACCATCGAGATTGCCGACGACGGCCGGGGCGCTTCGCCGCAGGAGCTGGGCAAAGACCGTTCGTTCGGACTGCTGGGCCTGCGCGAGCGGGCGCAGTCCGTCGGCGGCTGGCTGGATGTGGTGACGGCCCCCGGCCAGGGCATGACGCTGATCTTGTCGGTGCCGCTGGCGGGTGCGGCCGCACCGAACGAAGCCGAGGAGGACGATCAATGATCCGAGTGGTGCTGTGTGACGACCATGCGGTGGTGCGGCGCGGCGTGCGCGACACCCTGATGGAGGCGACCGACATCCAGGTGGTGGCCGAGGCCGACAGCTACCCCGTGCTGCGCGAGGCGCTGCGGCGCGAAAAGCCCGATGTCTTGCTGCTGGACGTGGACCTGCCCGGGCGCAGCGGGCTGGAAATTCTCTCCGTGCTGCAGGAGGAGGGCAACCCCGTGCGCACCATCATGGTCAGCATGTACACCGAGGATCAGTATGCGATCCGCTGCCTGCGCGCCGGGGCGATGGGCTATCTGAACAAGGGGGGCGACCCCCAGGCCCTGATCGCCGCGGTGCGCACCGTGGCCCAGGGGCGCAAATACATCACCCCCGAGATTGCCGAGCTGCTGGCCAACCATCTGCAAGCCCCGGAAGGCGGCGAGTTGCACGACAGCCTGTCGGAGCGGGAGCTGCAGACCCTGCGCCTGATCGCCTCGGGCAAAAAGCTCTCGCAGATTGCCGAGGCGCTGATGATCAGCCCCAAGACGGTCAGCGTCTACCGTGCGCGCGTGCTGGAGAAGCTGGGCCTGAGCAACAACGCCGAGCTGACCGTCTACGCCATCCGCAACAAACTCGTGTGAGGCCCGGCCTCATATCCCGTACAGGTCCGCCAGCAGTTGCATGAGCCGGCGCACCGGTTCGGCCAGCAGCGGCATCGACGCGGCCACGCCGATCAGCCCCACCGACAGCGTCAGCGGAAAGCCAATCGCAAACACGTTCATCTGCGGGGCGATGCGCGAGATGATGCCCAGCACCACGTTGACGAACAGCAAAATCGCGATCAGCGGCAGCGCGATCCACAGGCCGTGAGAGAAGATGGCCGCCCCCAGCTCGTACAGGCGCATCTGGCGCAGCGCGGTCCAGGTGTCGTCCCCGACAGGGAAGGTGACGAAGCTGGCCGCCACCGCCTGGATGAGCAGCAGATGGCCGTTGAGCACGATGAACAGCAGCATCGTCGTGTTGCCGTAGAAGCGCCCCACGGTGCTGGCCTGCGACCCCGTGCTGGGGTCGAAAAAGCCCGCGTAGTTCAGGCCCATCTGCAGGCCGACGATTTCGCCGGCCATCTCGATCGCGGCAAACAGGATGCGCGCCGCCAGTCCGATGGACAGCCCGATGGCCAGTTGCTGCACCAGCGTGCCCAGCGCCTGCGGGCTGTTGAGCGATACGGTGGGTTGCACCGGCAACGCGGGCTGCACGCACACCGCGATGACGAAAGCCAGCCCGATGCGCGTGCGCATGGGCACCGAACGCGCCGAAAACAGCGGTGCCGCGGAAAACAGACCCAGGATGCGCAGAAACGGCCAAAAAATCGGCGTCACCCAGCCCATCAACTGGGCTTCGGTGAAGGTCAGAAACACCCCATCCATCGTATCGAGGCCGCCGACCAACCCGCGCTCAAACGGCGTAATCGGGGATGGCGAGCAGCACGCGGCGGATGTACTCGACCAGCGTGGTCAGCATCCAGGGGCCCGTGAGGGCGATGACGGCCACCGCCGCGATCAGCTTGGGCACGAAGGACAGCGTGGCCTCGTTGATCTGGGTGAGCGCCTGGAACAGGCTGATGACCAAGCCGACCACCAGCACCGTACCCAGGATGGGAGCGGCCACCGTCAGCAGGATGAACATCGCCTGCTGCGCGATCGTGAGGACGGCTTGCGGTTCCATGCGGTCGGTCCCTAGGGAGTGGCGAAGCTGGCGGCCAGCGAGCCGACGAGCAGGTTCCAGCCGTCGGCCAGCACGAACAGCATCAGCTTGAAGGGCAGCGCCACCAGCACGGGCGAGAGCATCATCATGCCCAGCGACATCAGCACGCTGGCCACGATCATGTCGATGACCAGGAACGGGATGAAGACCATGAAGCCGATCTGGAACGCGGTCTTGAGCTCGCTGATGACGAAAGCCGGCACCAGCACGCGCAGCGGCGCGTCGTCGATGCGGGTCTCGGGCGGCAGCTTGGCCAGGTTGACGAACAACTGAAAATCCGCTTGCCGGGTCTGGCCCTTCATGAACTCGCGCATCGGCACCTCGGCCGCCGCCACGGCCTGCTCGAAGCTGGCCTGCCCGGTGCTGTAGGGGCGGTAGGCGGTTTCGTAGACCCGATCGAACGTCGGTCCCATGACGAAGAAGGTGAGGAACAGCGACAGCCCGATGATGACCTGGTTGGGGGGCGAGGCCTGCGTGCCCAGCGCCTGGCGCAACAGCGACAGCACGATGACGATGCGGGTGAACGCCGTCATCATCAGCAGGATGGCGGGCAGGAAGGACAGTGCCGTGAAGAACAGCAGCGTCTGGATCGGCACCGAATAGCTGGTGCCGCCGGGACCTTGCCCAATCACCAGGGGCAGCTGTCCGGGCGGGGTTGGCTGCGCCCACAGCGCGCTGGCGCCGGCCGCCAGCGCCAGCGCCAGCGCGGCGCGCAGCCAACGGCGGTGCGCGCCGGTCATACCGTGGGCTCCCGCCGCTGCGGCTCGGCCGACAGGGCACGTGCCACATCCGCATACCGTGGGGGCGTCGCGGGGGCGCTTCCTGCAGGGGCAGCGTCGCCCGCGCTGCGGCGGCCGACCCCCAGCGGCTGGACGTGCAGCGTGCGCACATGCTGCGGCGTGACGCCCAGGGTCAGCTGCACCGCGCCGGCCGGGCCGTCCAGCTCCACGACGACGACGCGCTGTTGGGGGCCTACCATCAGCTGCGCGGTCACGCGCAGCGCCGCACCGCCGCCCACGGCACTGGCCTGCCGCCGGCGCAGCCACTGCACGCCCCAGGCCAAGGCCGCCAATGCGGCCAGCAGCCCCAGGGCGGGCAGCCACGCGGTCCAGTCCGGTGTCATGCCTGGCGTCCGTCGGCGTTCAATGCTTGCTCAGGCGGCGCAAGCGCTCCGACGGCGTCACGATGTCGGTCAGGCGGATGCCGAACTTCTCGTTGACCACCACCACCTCGCCTTGCGCGATCAAGTAGCCGTTGACCAGCACGTCCATCGGCTCGCCAGCCAGCGCGTCCAGCTCCACGATGGAGCCCTGTGCCAGTTGCAGGATGTATTTGATCGGCACCTTGGTGCGGCCCAGTTCCACCGACAGGGTGACCGGAATGTCCAGCACCATGCTGATGTCGTTGTTGCCGGTCGGCGCCGGCGCCGCGCCATCGAAGTGCGGGGCGCTCGCGAAGACGTCGTCGCTGCCGCCTCCGCTCCCGCCGGTCTGCTCTTGCAGCGCCTGGGCCCATTCGTCGGCCAGCGCCTGTTCGTCCACCGGGCCGGCCGGCGTGTCGTTTTCATTTGTCATAGTTCGTCGCTCCGTGTCCGTGCCAGCTCTTGTCGCTGCTGCGGATGGTGCGCACCACCTTCAGCGCGTATTTGCCGTTGTGCGTGCCGTATTCGCACTCCAGCACCGGCACGCCGTCCACTTTGGCCTGGATGATGCGCTGGCGCTCCAGCTCGATGAAGTCGCCCGGTTTCATCGCCAGCAGTTGCTCCACCGTGGCCTCGGCGGTGGCGAGTTCGGCCACCAGCTCGACCTCGGCGGCTTGGATCTCGTGGCTCAACAGCTTGACCCAGCGCCGGTCGACTTCCATCGAGTCGCCCTGGGTGTTGGAGTACAGCAGGTCGCGGATCGGCTCCAGCGTCGAGTAGGGGATGCACACGTGCAGCGACCCGGTGATGTCGCCAATCTCCAGCGTGAAGCTGGTGGAGACGACGATTTCGCTGGGGGTGGCGATGGTCGCGAACTGCGGCTGCATTTCGGAGCGCTGGTAGACCAGCTCCAACGGGTACACGCCTTTCCAGGCCTTTTTGTACTCCTCCGCCACCACGTCCACCATGCGGTTGATGACGCGCTGCTCGGTGGGGGAAAAGTCGCGCCCCTCGATGCGGGTGTGGAACTTGCCGGTGCCGCCAAACAGGCTGTCGATGACGCCGAACAGCAGCGTCGGCTCGCACACCACCAAGCCGCTGCCGCGCAGCGGGCGCACCGCCATGATGTTGAAGTTGGTCGGCACCACCAGCTCGCGCAGGAACATGCTGTACTTTTGCACCTGCACTGGGCCGACGGAGATTTCGGGGCTGCGGCGGATGAAGTTGAACAGGCCCACGCGCAGGTTGCGCGCAAAGCGCTCGTTGATCACCTCCATCGTGGGCATGCGCCCACGAACGATGCGCTCTTGGCTGGAGAGGTCGTAGGAGCGGATGCCGCCGGTCTGCACCTCCTCCTTGGTCAGCTTCTGGCTCTCGCCGGTGACGCCCTCGAGCAGGGCGTCGATCTCGTCCTGGGACAAAAACGCGTCGCTCATGGTGTCGTGGGGCGCAAGGGCGGGCGGGGATCAGCGGGGCGGTGGCCTCACTGGACGATCAAGCTGGAAAACAGCACGGCTTCGACCGGGCTGTAGCCGCGGTACTCCTCCATGCCGGTGGTGGTGCGCACCAGGTCGAGGATGTCCTGGGCGAGCTGCTCCTTGCCTTCGGCACTCAGGAGCTGGTCTGCCGTGCGGCGGGAAATCTGCATCAGCACGCCGTTGCGGATGGCGGGCATGAACTTCTTGACCTCTTCGGCGACCTTGGCATCCTCCACCTGCAGGGTGATGCCCACTTGGGCGTAGCGCGTGGAGCCCTGGTCGGCCAGGTTGACCACGACGGCCTCCAGCGGCATGAAGGTCGGCGGGCCGGCGGGGGCCTTTTTCTTGGGTTTGGCCTTGGCTTCCTTGGCGGGTTCGTCGCCGGCTTCTTCGTCGTGGCCGCCCTTGAGCAGGAAGAAGGCCGCCGCGCCACCGCCCGCGAGCACCACCAGCAGGACGATGATGATCAGCAGGAGTTTTTTGCTCTTGGGTTTTTCACCGCCGGCGGCGGCTGCAGCGGGTTCGGCCATGGTGTCGGTGGCGTGTAAAGAAGTGAGGACGAGAGCCGACGATGGGCCGCCGGCACGGTGACCGCACCTATTGTGTCACGGGTCATGCGTGCCGACGCCGATGCCTGCATTGTGATGCCACCCGTCGCCCCGACCAAAGCCCGAAAAGCCCACCCGCACCCGGGCTGTTCGGAGGATGGGCGGTGTTCAGGCGTAGACGTCCAGGCCCGCGCGCCCGCTGGGCCCCCGCAGCAGAACGCCCTGGCCGGCGCGGGCGGGTTCGGCCGTGGCGACGGGGGCGAGGCCCATGCGGATCGAGCGGGGGCTCGCATCCGCGGGCGGCTGCCCTTGACCTTGGGCAAATTGCCCGCCGACGTCCACGCCGCCCAGCGTCAGGCCGACACGGGCCAGGGCCTCGGCCAGCGCGGCCGGCGCCTGCGCCTGAATGAGCTGGCGCATGGCACCGTCGTCCGTGCGGAACAGCACCTGCGCCACCCCATCGGTCACGGTCAGGTCCACCCCCAGCGGGTCGTCCGTGCCCTCCTGGAGCGAGAAGCTGGCGCGCTGCGACTTGCCGGCGGTCCACAGGCTGACCTGAGCCCCCAGGGACTCGAACGCGTCACCCAGGGCCTGGCCGAGTTGCAGGCCGAAGTCGGACGCTTCCGGGCCCGAACCGCCGGCGGCGGTGGGCGACGGGGCGTCTGGCGTGGCCGGGCCGCCGGTTCGCAGTGCGTCGGGGGTGCGTTCCGCCTCGCGCCGCTCGCCGGGGTGGGTGGATGTCTCCGCCCGCTCCATCAGCGCCGCGGGGGACGGTGCGGTGGGCGCCGTCAACGCGGTGGCATCGCTGGGGTGGCGGTCGGTCCGTGTGGTCGGTGCCAGCGGGCCCGCGGCCCCATCGGGTGCGGACGCCTCGCGCTGCGCCAGCCGGCCATTGGCCTGGGCCGCGCCGGGCGACCGTTGCTTGGAGCGCGCCACGGTGGAGACCCAGTTGCCCCACGGCGTGTCGGATGCCGTGGCCTGCATGAGCTGGCCCAGCCCGCCGCCTTTGGCCAAATCCGCGACCGGGTGGGCGGAGGCGGAGACCAACGGGGCGGCCGGGTCGCCGTCGGTGGGGGCTTCCGTCCCCGTGCGCGGGGATGCCGCTGTCAGCGCCGTCAGGTCGGCGGTGCTGGCTGGCGTGTCACTGGGAATAGGATTCGCGGCATCCGATGCGGGCGGCTGCAGCGCGGCGGCGGGGGTGGCCGCTGCCATCAGGGCCGCGGCGGTGTCGGGCAGGGCGTCCGCGCGGGGAGGGCGTTTGGTGATCTCCTCCGCGCGCGGATCGTCTTTGGCGGCCGCGTCGGTACTGGCCTCGGCGCTGGCCTCGGCATCGCACAGCCCGGTGGCGTCGTCGGCGCACAAATCGGCCAAGAGCTGCGCGAACGGGTCGCCGCCCTGTGGGTCAGCCGCGTGGCTGCGCTGGCCCTGCGGACCCTGGGGCCGGTGGGTGCCGTGTGCAGACGTGGCCGGGGGGAGCGATTCGGCTTTCATGGGCGTTCTCCGTCAGGGATGGAGCGTGTGGCGGCGCCGGTGGAGCGTGGCGGCCATCTCGTCGTTGGCTTTTTGCTCCAGGCGCTGCAGGTGCTGGTGCCAGTCCTGCTGCCAGCGTTGTTGCACCCGCTTCAGCGTGGCCAGCTCGCGTTCGGCATCGCGCAGCCGCCCTTCGTGGTGGACGATGCGCTCGTCGAGCTGCTGCAGCGTCTGGGTCTGGAACGTGATGGCGTCCTCCAGCTTGGCCATGAACTGTCGGTGGGTGGCCAGCAGCGTGGGCGACACGCCGACGGTGGCGCGCTGGTGCCAGCGGGCTTCGGCGTCCTGGGTGTAGGCCTGCAACTGCGCCATCTGGGCATCGGCGCCCTGGCGCTCCTGGCGCACGCGGGCCAGCGCTTGCGCGGCTTCGTCGCGGCGGCGCTCGGCCAGCTCCAGCAAAATCCCCAGATCGCGCGGCTTGTTCATGCACGGCCTCCTGTCGCGTCGCGGCCGCTGCGGGCGGTGGCGGGCTGCAGCACCTCGGCCAGCCGTTGCACACTCTCCTGGAAGGGGGCGCATTCGCGCATGTCCTGCATCAGCAGGCCTTGCATGGCCGGCTGCAACTGGATGGCCAAGTCGGTTTCCGGGTCGCTGCCCGGCACATAGGCGCCCAGTTGGATGAGGTCGCGGCTCTTCTGGTAGCGCGAATACAGCTGCCGGAATCGCCGCGCCAGC
Source organism: Tepidimonas fonticaldi (assembly GCF_001675355.1). NCBI lineage: Bacteria > Pseudomonadati > Pseudomonadota > Betaproteobacteria > Burkholderiales > Tepidimonas > Tepidimonas fonticaldi. Next base: position 345,769 of record NZ_LZDH01000056.1, read on the forward strand.
GCCCAATGCGTTTCGTCCACCACGTTGTGCATGACGCGCGAGGCGGACGCTTCGATGTCGATCGCGGGGTAGATGCCCGACTCGGCGAGCGCGCGCGACAGCACGATGTGCCCGTCCAGAATGGCGCGCGCGGCGTCGGCGACCGGGTCCTGCTGGTCGTCGCCTTCCGACAGCACGGTGTAGAACGCGGTGATGGAGCCGCCGCCCTCCGGGCCGTTGCCGGACCGCTCCACCAACTGCGGCAAGCGCGCGAAGGCACTGGGGGGGTAGCCTTTGGTGGCCGGCGGCTCCCCGATGGCGAGTGCGATTTCGCGTTGCGCCATGGCGTAGCGGGTGAGCGAGTCCATCAGCAGCAGGACGTGGCGGCCATCGTCGCGAAAGCGCTCGGCGATCGCGGTGGCGTAGTGCGCGCCCTGCAGCCGCACCAGCGGGGGGGCGTCCGCTGGTGCGGCCACGACCACCGCGCGGCCGCGGTCCTGCGCGCCCAGGATGTCTTCGATGAACTCCTTGACCTCGCGCCCGCGCTCGCCGATCAGGCCCACGACGATGACGTCGGCCTGGGTGTAGCGCGCCATCATGCCCAGCAGCACGCTCTTGCCCACGCCAGAGCCGGCGAACAGCCCCAGGCGCTGCCCGCGCCCCACCGTGAGCAGCGCGTTGATCGCGCGCACCCCGGTGTCCAGCGGCTGGCGCACGGGCGCGCGGTTCATGGCGTTGATGGGCGGCCGCTCCAGCGGCTGCACCTGCACCCCGTGTAGCGGCCCGCCGTGGTCCAGCGGGTGGCCGTAGGCATCCACCACACGACCGAGCAGGCCATCGCCCAGCGGCAGGCGCAACACGCCCCGGTCGTTGGGCACGATGGGGTGCGGGGCGTCCCCCAGGCGGGGGCGCGGGCGGTAGGGGGGCAGCGGCCGCACGCGGGCGCCGGGGGCCAGGCCCATGACTTCGCTGGCCGGCATCAAAAACGCCCGGTCGCCCGAAAAGCCCACGACTTCGGCCAGGACGGCCGCCTCCGTCGCGGTGGGGGGGGCGAGCGGATCGGGGTTGGGGTCGATGATGCACTGCGAGCCGACCGGCGTGCGGATGCCCTGCGCCTCCAGCACCAGACCGGCCAGCCGCGTCAGCCGGCCGCTGGCCTCCAGCGGCGTCGGCTGCTGGGCGGCCTGCCGCGCGGCGGCCAAAAACTGCTCCCAGGTGGACGGTTCAGCCATGGTCGGCACCCTCACTTGCCCACGACAGGTCCAGCCCCAGGTTGCCCACCGCGCGGGCCCAGCGGCGCTCGACGGTCGCGTCCACCGAGCCCTGGGCCGTCTCGAGCACGCAGCCACCCGCGGACACCCGCGCGTCCGGCACCAGGGTGACGCGCTGGCGGGCCAGGGCGTCGGCCATCAGCGGCTCCAGCCGCTGGGCATCGTCGGGGTGGAGCCGCAGCACCGCGGGCCGGGCGTCGTTGGTCAACAGCGACAGCGCCTCGTCGACTACGGCGCGCACGGGCTCCAGCGGTTGGGCCAGCTCCCGCCGCACCACTTGGCGCGCAATGTCGCAGGCCAGCAGCAGCAACTGGTCGGCCAGCGTGCGCTGCACCGCATCCAGCTGGGCTTGCGCGGTGGCCAGCAGGGCGGCAAAGCGCTGCGCGTGTTCCTCCGCCTGCTGGCGCAGCGGTTCGGTCAGGGCCTCGCGCGCCTCCTGCGCGCCCGTCTGGCGGCCCTGCTCGAAACCTTGCGCAAACGCCTGGGCGCGGACCTCCTCGAGCTGCTCGGCGGTGACGGCGGGCTCCTCCTGCGCTTGGCGGGCGGCGCGCCGGGCGGCATCGTCCACGGGCTCGAACGTCCAGGACGAGACGGCCTGCACCTCCTCGCGCGGGATGAAGCGCTGGTAGGGGTGGCCCCCGCGGTTAGACGAAGGCATCGTCGCCGCCTCCACCCAGCACGATCTGGCCCTCGTCGGCCAGACGGCGCACGATCTTGAGGATTTCCTTCTGCTGCGCCTCCACCTCGGACAGGCGCACCGGGCCGCGCGACTCGAGGTCTTCCTTGAGCGCCTCGGCCGCGCGGCTGGACATGTTGGACAGGATTTTGTCGCGCAGCTCCTGCGAGGCGCCCTTGAGGGCGACCACCAGCGCGTCCGACGACACCTCCTTGAGCACCATCTGCAGCGACTTGTTGTCCAGTTTGAGCAGGTCCTCGAAGGTGAACATCTTGTCCATGATCTTTTGCGCCAGATCCGGGTCCTGCTCGCGGATGGCGTCGATGACGCTGGCCTCCAGGCTCGTGCCCAGCAGGTTGATGATCTCGGCGGCGGTCTTGACGCCGCCCAGCGAGCTCTTGCGGATCTTGTCGCCGCCGGCCAGCACTTGGTAGAGCGCCTCGTTGAGGTCCTTCAGCGCCGTGGGCTGGATGCCTTCCAGCGTGGCGATGCGCAGCATCACCTCGTTGCGGGTGCGCTCGGTGAACTGCTTGAGGATGTTGGCGGCGTGATCCTGGTCCAGGTGCACCAGGATGGCGGCCAGGATCTGCGGATGCTCGTTGCGCAGCAGTTCGGCGACCGAGATCGGGTCCATCCACTTCAGGCTCTCGATACCGGAGACGTCGCCGCCCTGCAGGATGCGGTCGATCAGCAGAGCCGCCTTGTCGTCGCCCAGCGCGCGTTTGAGCACCGAGCGCACATAGTTGTCCGTGTCCGACACCAGCAGGCTTTGCGACTGGGCTTCGCGCGTGAAGCGCTCGATGACCGATTCGACCTTCTCTTTGGGCACGGCGCGCATGCGTGCGATCGCCTCGCCCAAGCGCTGCACCTCCTTGGGCGAAAAGTGCTTGAAGACCTCGGCAGCCTCCTCCTCGCCCAGCGACATGAGGAAGATGGCCGCTTCCTGCAATCCGTCGTCCGTGTCAGCCATGTGCGCTCATACCCGTTGCCGGCTGGCTCAGGCGGTGGCCCCTTCGCCGCTGATCCAGCCCTTGATGATGTTGGCCACGGCGACCGGGTTTTCTTTCGCCAGCCGGCGCGCGTCGGCCAGCCGCAGCTCTTCAGGGGTGGGCTCATTGTGCACCGGTTGGGGCAGGCTGGGGCGTTCCACCACCTCGCCCACTACCGCCTCGAGCTGGCTGCCCGGGCCGGGCAGGGCGGCTGTGCCCGCCGCATTCGCCCCCGCGCCCGCATTGCCGGCTGGCGGGGCCTGCATCATCTTCAACGCCGGACGGACCATGCCCAGGAAGAGGATCAGACCGAGTGCCAGCATACCCAGGGGGCCGGCCAGGCTGCGCAGCCAAGCCTGGGTGTCGGGGTTCTGGTACCAAGGGATTTCCACCGGCTCCACCCGCGGCTGGTTGAACGGAGCGTTGACCACGTTGACCGAGTCGCCACGCTCGCCGTTGTAGCCGATTGCCTCGCGCACCAAGGCTTGGATCTGCTCCAGCCGCTCGGGCGGCAGGGCGGCGGCGGCCGGGCCTTTTTTGGCGTCCGGGCTGGGCAGGTGGTTGATCACCACGGCCGCGCTCAGCCGGCGCACCGTCCCCGTCGCGCCCCGGGTGACCGAGATGGTCTTGTCCACCTCGTAATTGACCACCTGCTCGCGCCGGCGCGGCCCTTCCGCCGTGGTGCCGGCGACGTTGCCATTGCCCACGACGCCCACCGGCGGCGCAGCCCCGTTGATGGGCGCGGTCGTCCCCGTGGGGGCGACGTTGGAGACGGCCCCGGGCACCCCGTTGGGCTGTGGTGTGCCAGGCCCGTTTTCCTCCACGGTCTGCGAGCTGCGCACCGCCGCCGGCTCGGTACCCTGGTTGGGCCGGTGCTGTTCGCTGGTGCGCTCGGTGATCGAGAAGTCCACGTCCGCCGTCACGGTGGCGCGCACATTGTCGCGTCCGACCACCGGCTCCAACAGGTCCAGCACCCGCTGGGTGTACATCTGCTCCAGCATGCGCACATATTCCAGTTGGCGCGAATCGATGCCGCCATCGCCCTCGGCCCGCTGCGACAGCAGGTTGCCGTGCTGGTCGATCACGCTGACCGCCTTGGGGTCCATCTCCGGCACGGAGCTGGCCACCAGGTGCACGATGCCCGCGACCTGGGTGCGGTCCAGCGTGCGGCCGGGGTGCAGCGTCAATACCACGCTGGCCGAGGGTTTTTGCTGCTCGCGGAAGAACCCGTTCTGGTTGGGCAGTGCCAAATGCACGCGCGCATCGGCGACCGAGTTGATCGACAGAATCGTGCGGGTGAGCTCGCCCTCCAGGCTGCGCTGGAAGTTGACCCGCTCCTGGAACTGCGTCATACCCAGGCGTGTCTGGTCCATCAGCTCGAACCCCGTCACGGCGCCCTTGGGCAGCCCCTGGCTGGCCAGCTTCATGCGCAGGTCGTTGACGCGGTCGGCCGGCACCAGGATGGCCTTGCCGCCGTCGGCGTGCTTGTACGGCACGTTCATTTGCGACAGTTGGGCCAGCACCGCCCCGCCGTCCTTGTCCGACAGGTTGGCGTACAGCACGCGGTAGTCCGGCTGATTGGCCATGTAAAACGCCGTGGCCAGCACGGCCACCATGGCAAGGACGCCAGCCCCCAACGACAGCTTGCGCCCCGTGCTCAGGCGTTGCCAGCCGGCAACCAGCGGCGAGGGCTGCCCCGTCGGGGCGGGCAGGGCGGGGTCCAGTTCGGCGGAAGTAGCCATGGCACGGATTATCAAAACCCGTCCCCGCGCGCTAAAGCCCGAACACCCGGGTTTTTGCCGGCCTCTTTGCGCTTAAGTCGGCGGGCGATGCGCCGCTACCATCGGCGCCATCGTCATCCACCCGATCGGAGCCGCCATGGACCTGCGCCTGCTCCCCATGAATACCGCTTCGATGAGCCCCGCCCAAGCCGCCGCATTGCGCGCGGCGCAAAAAGCGCTGGCCGCTCAGGCCGCCGCGGGCGCGGCCCAACCGTCTGCCCCCACGGCGGCGGCGCCGACGCGCGGGTTTGGCGATGCGCTGCGCACCGCACTCCAAGACGTCAGCGCGGCCCAAAACCGCGCCAGCGAGTTGCAAAACCAAGTGCAAATGGGCAACCGCAACGTCAGTCTGGAAGAAACGATGGTCGCGATGCAGAAGGCGCAGATCGGCTTTCAGGCCGCGTTGCATGTGCGCAACCGCATGATGCAGGCCTACACCGACGTCATGAACATGCAGGTGTAAGCCCCACGCGGCCGCGCTGCCCGTTCAGTGCAGCAGGGTCGAGCGGCTGCCCGGCGGCGTCGCGTCCCACAGGTCCAGCCACGGCTCGGCCAGGGCGCGGATGCGGGCGTCGTGCTTCAGGATCGCCAGCATGATGCGGTGCTTCTCGGCCCGCTCGGTTGGGCTGAGCTGCGCAGTGGTGCCCACTTCGCGCAAGCGCTCGATCAGCACGGCGCAGGCGCCTTCGAGCTCGACCACACGGTCCCAATCGTCCGACTCGGCGGCCTGCAGCATGCGTTCGCTGGCCTGCTCCAGCGCGCGGTAGTAGTCCAGCACGTTCATCTCCGGGGTGTCCATGATCGCCGTCTTCCGGTCGTTTGTCATGCCTGACTCGGCTTCACTGGGGGCGGATCTGGTTCCAGGCGTCGGCCACGCCACGCAGGTGCTGGCGCACTTCTTCGAACATCGCGCGGTCGCGCTTGGCATGGGCCTCGGCCAGCCGCGCGGCGCAGTATTGGTACAGAGCGTCCAGCCGCTGGGCCAGCTCGCCCCCTTTTTCGAGGTCGATGCCTCCGCGCAGGCCCTCGTCCACCAGGCGGATCGCCTTGTTGACCGCCCGCCCGCGCTGTTCGGTCTGCCGGGCTTCGGTTGCGGCCATCGCCAGCGCGATCTGCTCGTCCACCGCGTCAAACAGCATGGCGATCAGTTCGTGCGGGCTCGCAGCCGCCACGCGGCTGGCGGCCGCTTGCTGGGTGTAGGCGTTGACGCTGCGGGTCGCGGGGGAGGTGTACATCGTGTCGCTCCGTGTCAGGGGTTGGTCTTTGCCAGTGTTATCGGCCATCTGTCACCTCGCTTGAGCCCAGCGCCCGCCTGTGATCGTGCGAACAGCGCCCGACCGGTGGTATTGTTGTCACTGTAGCGCAGTCTGCGGTCGATGTCGGGGCAGCGACCGCAAACGCCTAGGTCTTTTCGCCGGGCGGGCATAGGCTGGCGTCCACCCAGTGGTGGATCGAGGCTGCCAACGCCTCCCCGCCGGGCAGCCGCGTCAGGTGGTCGGCCATCATGCGGGCAGCCTCGTGGGCGCCCGCATTGACCATGAGGCGTGCCAGCCGCACCATCGCATCCTTGTCCGAGGGATGCTCGGTCAGGTGGCGTTCGTAGACATCAATCGCCCGATCGATATGGCCTGTGGCTGCCAGGAAATCGCCGTATTGCATGCGGTACCCCGGCTGCAGGTCGGCCAAGCACTGCAATGCCTGCTCAGCCGTGGCGGCTTCGCGGTGTTCCAGGGCCCAATTCGCGATACGCACCAGCGCCAGTTTCCACAGCGTCCGATCGGGGGCTTGCAGCACACGGTCGTAGTGCCCAAGTGCCTCATCGGGGCAGCCCTCCAACTCGGCCAGCAAACCCTGTGCGAGAGCGATGTAAGGCGCAGCGGCTTCGGCATCCTGCACGCGATTCAGCCCGGCCAGCGTGTTGCGTACCCCGTCGGCGTTGTGCTGTACAAACAATTGCTCCAGCCGCACGCGCGCGGCGCGCAGGTCGCCATGGGAGCGGGCTCGACGCAGGTGTGCCCCGTCGGTCGCGTCCAGATCCCGCTGGAGCGCCCCCTGCAAGCTCCCGATCACTGAGCGCAGGGGCATGGGTGCGTCGGCCGGCAACGGGCCGTTTCGAGCGAGCCAGCCCTGGATCCGGCCGGGTTCGCCATGCTTGGCCCACTCCACCCCCAATTGGTTCAGTGACCAAGATCCGGCGTACTCATGGCGCCGCCGTCGGATCTTGGCCATGGCGTGTTCGATCCAGCCGCGCAGGCGGCGTGCGCCGTCCAGGTATGCGTCGTAATAGCCCCACAGGGCGTCTTGTGCCTCGCGCGCGTCGAGCGTTTCGACGTCACGCACCGCCTTCATGCCGCGAAGCAGCGCGTGCAGGCTGCATTGCTTGATCAGCCGCGACAGATCGGGGTGTTCGGCGTCCAGTTCCGCTTCAAAACGTTCCAGGCGCAGACGCAGGTTTCGGTTGCGGATGGTGCCATCTTCCGCGAACAGCTTGCCGGTGACCTTGCGTGCGTGGCGCAGCCGGTCTTCCAGTTGTCCCAGTTCGTCGATCCGCCGCTGCATGTCGCGGGCCACACGCTCCGTATGTCGCAGGCGTTGGCCGTTGGTGAATGTCTGGGGGTCAGGCGGCGGAATCGTTTCGCCGCGTTCCGCATCATCCAAGCCGAGTTCGACCCAAGGGACATAATCGACCGCCTCGACCCGAGCCGCACCTGGGGAGGGATTGATAAGTCGAATACCCCGGTCGCGCAGTTGGCGCGCCTGCTGCGCCAGTGTATCGATAGCGGCCGCGAAATCGGCCGTCGTGCTAGCCCGGCGGCCGTCATTCGTTTCCACTTCCAGGTTGGTCAAGTCGAAGCGCGGCCCGGCCTTGCGCTCATTGCTGCCTTCGGCGTGGGTATAGCCCTCTGGGGTGAAACACAAATCGACCCCGGCCAGGATCACACGGTTCAAGCCCAGTTCTCCCGCAAATTGCAAGGCCGTGTTGGTCACGGTGGGGCCAACGCCGTGCAGCGGTTCAGGGGGATTCAGCGGGGACGACCAGGGCAGCAGCGATCCGAGGTAGTAGCTAGAGTGTGGCCATTGGGCCAGCAACCGGGGATTGACGTGGTACTGATGCACGAAGACCACCGCGGGGCCGAAACGCAGCATGTCCCGGCTGATTTCGTAACTCATCTCGGTGGGGTCCACCGAAAACACGAAATCCGGCTCAAGCCCCACTTGCAGCAGCCGGCGGCTGATGCGCGAGACGGCCAGAACGACCAAACGTTCCCGGTGTTGCCGTACCCAGTCGAGCGCCGTGTCCAGCGACGGCCCCCCCGCCAGCAGCACGCCTGTTCGGCCTTTGAGTCGGCCCCGCCAGATGCCCGCGGGTTGTACGTTATCCACCGCGTTGGCCAGTTGGCATGCGATGAACGTCTCGTTGCCTCGCAGCCCGACCGTTCGCCAATGCAGCGAGGCCACGGCTTCGCGCAGCGTCCAGCCGAGCTGGGTGTGATCCGGGGCCTCGGCGGATCGTGCCGCTAGAGAAAACACCACTTCGACCCGGTCGATGAACAGGTAGTCCGCCAGGCGCAGGTCGCTGGCGACCTCCATCCAGTCGTCGGTCGTCGCACAGCGAACGTGGGGTGGCAGGGCGTCGAGCAATCCTGCAGCGCGCAGCGCGGCGTGCACCTGCGGCGGTTCGACGAACAGGTAGCGGGTGCCGGCGGGCGCGGCCTCCCGCAGAACGTGGCGGATCAAATGGCCGGAGTCGCTACCAGCGACGATGTACAGCGTATCCTCGGAACGAAGCTCGCCGCGGAATGCTTCTTCCAGCGTCGGCGTCACTCCCAGTTTGTCGAACGTTACGCCGTTGACGGCCTCCAGCGTCTGCTCGCCAAACCGGTTGACCCGCCACTGCAGGGGAGCTGCTTGAGATGAAGAGGCACTGTCGTTCGAGATTGCAGACAGGGTTTGAGCGGACATTTCGCAGATTTCCCGTGGGCCAGGTGCGATAGCATCTTAGTGTGTGCAAAGCACTGCGGTGCGTGGAACAGCTCGATGGACCAAGGACAAACCGATGCATCGACCCCTCTCACGGGGCATTGTCTGGTGACGGGGGCCGATGGTTTCATCGGCTCGCACCTCGTGGAGCTGCTCGTGGCGCAGGGCTGCCGGGTGCGGGCGCTGGCGCAGTACAACAGTTTCAATCATTGGGGGTGGCTGGAGAGCCTGCCGTGTCTGCCGCAGGTGGAGGTGGTGAGCGGGGACATCCGGGACCCGCATTTCTGCCACCAGATGATGCAGGGGGTGGACGTGGTGTTCCACCTCGCCGCGCTGATCGCGATCCCGTACTCGTACGCGGCCCCCGACAGCTACGTCGAGACCAACGTGCGCGGCACGCTCAACGTCTGTCAGGCGGCGCGGGCCGCCGGCGTGCGCCGGCTCGTGCACACCTCCACCAGCGAGGTGTACGGCACCGCGCGCTACGTGCCGATCGACGAGGCGCACCCGCTGCAGCCGCAGTCCCCCTACAGCGCCTCCAAGGTCGGCGCCGATGCCATCGCGCTGAGCTTTCACAGCAGCTTCGGCCTGCCGGTGACGGTGGCGCGGCCGTTCAACACTTACGGGCCGCGGCAGTCGGCCCGCGCCGTGATCCCGACGATCATCAGTCAGGTGGCCGCCGGCAGCCGGGTCCTCAAGCTCGGCGATCTGCGCCCGACGCGCGATTTCAACTACGTGGAGGACACCTGCCGCGGCCTGCTGGCGCTGGCGCAGTGCGACGCGGCGGTCGGCGAAGTGGTCAACATCGGCTCCAATTACGAGATTTCCATCGGCGATACGGTCAGGCTGATCCTGGAGCTGATGGACGCCGACGTCGAGGTGCAGCAGGAGGATGAACGCCTGCGCCCGCCGCAGTCCGAGGTGTTTCGCCTGTGGTGCGACAACCGCAAGATCGATCGACTGACCGGTTTTCGTCCGCGCGTCGATCTGCGCGAGGGGCTGCGGCGCACGATCGCGTGGTTCACCGATCCGGCCAACCTGCAGCGTTACAAGCCGCATCAATACAATGTCTGACGTCGACGCCTTCATCCGTTTCGTGCGCGGGCTGTACGGCCAGCCGCAGGGCGTCATTCCCCTGCATGCCCCGGTCATGGGGGCGCTCGAGAAGGCCCGGGTGGCCGAGGCCATCGACTCGACCTACGTCTCCAGCGTCGGCGCCTTCGTGAGCCGGTTCGAGGAGGCGGTTGCGGCCTTCGTCGGGGCGCGTCATGCCGTGGCCACCCTCAACGGTACCGCCGCGCTGCACGTGGCGTTGCGGGTCGCGGGTGTCCAGCCTGGCGACCTGGTGGTGACCCAGGCGCTCACGTTCGTTGCCACCACCAACGCGATCACCTACTGCGGGGCCGAGCCGGTGTTCGTCGATGTGGAGGAAGAGACCCTCGGCATGGATCCGCAGGCACTACAGGCGTGGCTGCGCCAGTACGCCACCGTCCGGCAGGGCGTGTGCGTGGAGCGGGCCAGCGGCCGTGCCGTGCGTGCCTGCGTGCCGATGCACACGCTCGGCCACCCCGCGCGCATCGGGGCCATCGCCGAGATCTGTGCCGAATGGGGGCTCGCGCTGGTGGAGGACGCGGCCGAGGCGCTCGGCAGCATGTGCCACGGCCGCCATGCGGGCACCTTTGGCCGCCTGGGTGTGTTCAGCTTCAATGGCAACAAGGTCATCACGACGGGCGGCGGCGGCATGATCGTCACCGACGACGAGGCGCTGGCCCGGCGGGCCCGGCACCTGACGACGACCGCCAAGCGGCCGCACGCCTGGGCCTTCGAGCATGACGAGGTGGGTTACAACTACCGCCTGCCGAACCTGAACGCCGCCTTCGGCGTGGCGCAGATGGAGCGTCTGCCGGCGTTGCTGGCCAGCAAGCGCGAGGTGGCCGCGGCCTACGCGCAGGCGGCGCAGCGTCACGGCTGGTGCTTCGTGCCAGAGCCGGTCGGCGCGCGCAGCAACTACTGGCTCAACGCGCTGCGGCTGCCGGATGTGGCCGCGCGTGACGTCTTCCTGCAGGCCACCAACGCGGCCGGGGTGATGACGCGGCCGCTGTGGACCCCGATGCACCGCCTGCCGATGTACGCGGGTTGCCGGCGCGACGCGCTCGAGGTGACCGATCGGCTGGCCGACAGCGTGGTCAACGTGCCGAGCTCGCCGCTGCCTGGACTCGGGGAGTGAACGCGTGGCGCGTCGTATCGCCGTCGTCACCGGCACCCGGGCGGACTACGGCCTGCTGTACTGGCTCGTCCACGACCTGCACGCGGCGCCGGACTTCGAGTTGCAGCTCGTCGTCACCGGCATGCACCTGATGGCGCGTTTCGGCCGCACGGTGGAGGTGATCGAGCGCGACGGCTTCCCTATTGCGGCCAAGGTCGATCTGCGGCTGGAGGACGACTCATCGCTGGCAGTGGCACGGGCGATCGGGACCGGCACGGCCGGGCTGGCCGATGCGTTCGCCCGCCTGCAGCCGGATTGGGTCGTGATCCTCGGGGATCGCTTCGAGGCGCTGGCTGCGGCCTGCGCCGCCTTCACCCTGCGCCTGCCGATCGCGCACCTGCACGGCGGGGAGATCACCGAAGGCGCGCTGGATGACGGCTACCGGCATGCCATCACCAAGCTGGCGGCGCTGCACTTCACCGCGGCCAAGCCGTATCGCCGCCGGGTGATCCAGATGGGGGAGCCGTCCGAGCGGGTTTACAACGTCGGGGCGCCGGGGCTGGAGCACTGGGTGCGCACACCCCTGCTGTCGCGCAGCGAGCTCGAGCGCGCGCTCGACTTCGAACTCGGTGAGCCGACGCTGCTCGTGACCTTCCATCCGGTGACGCTGGACGAGGGCAGTCCGGCCGACCAGTGCCGCGAGCTGCTGGCGGCGCTGGATGCGTTCGGTCAGGCGCGCATCGTCTTCACGATGCCGAATGCCGATCCGGGCGGGGCGGCCATCATCCCGCTGCTGGAGGAGTACGTGGCTCGTCATCCGCAGCGCTGTCGTCTGTTCGCCTCGCTCGGCCAGCAACGCTACCTGTCGCTGCTGCGTCATGTGCAGGCGGTGGTTGGCAACTCTTCCAGCGGCATCATCGAGGCGCCCAGCGCCGGTTGTGCGACCGTCAACATCGGCGACCGCCAGCGCGGCCGGCTGCGTGCGGCCAGTGTGATCGACTGCGCGCCGCGCCGGTCCGACATCGAGGCGGCGATCCGGCGGGCCCTCGATCCGGCCTTTCGTGCGACGCTGCGCGAGGTGCGCAACCCCTATGGCGACGGGCACGTCGCGGCCCGCATCCTGCGGGTGTTGCGGGAGGCTGATCCGCGCGCCCTGCTGCGCAAGCCCTTTCATGACCTGCCGGGAGTGACCGATGGATGAAGTGAAGGCTCCGGAGCCGGTGCTGGTGATCGCCGAGGCCGGCGTCAACCACAACGGCCGTCCCGACTGGGCGTTCCAGCTCGTCGAGGTGGCCGCGCAGGTCGGGGCGGACGTGGTCAAGTTCCAGACCTTCCGGGCCGACAGCCTGGTGACCGCGGATGCGCCGAAGGCCGCCTACCAGCAGCGCGCCACCGGGGCCGGGGAGTCCCAGCAGGCCATGTTGCGCCGGCTGGAGCTGCCCGCGGCCCTGCACCGGGAACTGAAGGCGCACGCCGAGCAGCGCGGGCTGCGGTTTCTGTCCACGGCGTTCGACGAGCCGAGCCTGCGCCTGCTGGTCGACGAGCTTGGTCTCACGCTGCTCAAGATTCCGTCCGGCGAACTGACCAACGCGCCGTTTCTGCTGCAGCACGCGCGCAGCGGGGCCGGGCTGATCGTCTCCACCGGCATGGCGACGCTGGCGGAGGTCGAGCAGGCGCTCGGCGTGATCGCTTTCGGGCGCATCGCCGGCGCGCAGGAGCGGCCCGGGCCGGCCGCGTTCCGCGCCGCCTACGCGTCGCCCGAAGGGCAGGCGGCGCTGCGCCGGGGGGTGACCCTGTTGCACTGCACCAGCGACTACCCGGCCGCGGCCGAGGCGGTGAACCTGCGCGCGATGGACGCCATGGCGGCCGCCTTCGGCCTGCCGGTGGGGTACTCGGACCATACGCTTGGCATCGAGGTGGCGCTGTCCGCTGTCGCGCGTGGCGCCCGCGTGCTCGAGAAGCATTTCACGCTGGACCGCACGCTGCCGGGTCCGGACCATGCGGCGTCGCTGGAACCGCCGGAGCTGGCGCGTCTGGTGGCCGGCGTGCGCACGGTGTCGGCGGCGCTGGGGGATGGCATCAAGCGGCCGCAGCCCGCCGAGCTGGCCACGGCGGCGGTGGCGCGCAAGAGCCTGGTCGCCCGTCGGGCGATCCGTGCCGGGCAAGTGCTCGGCGCGGAGGATATCGCGGTGATGCGGCCCGGCACCGGCATGCTGCCGATGGCGTACTGGGACGTGATCGGGCGGGTGGCTTCGCGCGACTACGCCGCCGGAGATCTGCTGGATGAGTGATCCGTTCGTCATCCTCGGCGGAGGTGGGCATGCGCGGGTGGTGCTGGACGTGCTGCGCAGCCTCGGCCGACCGGTTCTCGGGGTGTTGATGCCCGACCGGCCCGCCGGTGCCGACTGGCACGGGCTGCCGGTGCTCGGCGACGACGCCTGGCTGGAGCAGCCGCAGGCGCGTGCGTGCCAGTTTGCGATCGGCGTCGGCATGGTCCCCGGTCGCCGGTCGGGCCGGCAGGCGATTTTCGAGCGGCTCCGGGCGCTGGGGTTGCGGATGCCGGCGCTGGTGCATCCGGCGGCGGTCGTGTCGCAGGCCGCCGAGGTGGCCGGGGCGGTGCAGGTGATGGCCGGCGCGATCGTGCAGCCGGGGGTGCGCCTCGGCGCCGCGGTGCTGCTCAACACCGGTGCGCGGGTGGATCACGACTGCGCGATCGGCGAGGGGGCGCACGTCGCCCCCGGCGCGATCCTGTGCGGCGACGTGCAGATCGGAGCGCGGGCCTTCATCGGCGCCGGGGCGGTGGTGCTGCCCGGCGTGACCGTTGGCGAAGGCGCCGAGGTGGCCGCCGGGGCCGTCGTGCGGCGGGACGTGCCGCCGCGGTGCCGCTACATTCCGGGGCAGCCGCTCAAGGCGGTGGAGGACGAGGCATGATTGGTGACTGGCAGGATCTGCTGTTGCGGCGCGACGACACCATCCGGCGCGCCATCGAGGTGATCGACCGCGGCGCCAAGCGCATCGCGCTGGTGGTGGACGAGGCCGGGCGGCTGCTGGGCACCGTCACCGACGGCGACGTGCGCCGCGGTATCCTGCGCCACCTGAGCCTGGACGCGCCCGTGGCGCAGGTGCTGAACCCGCAGCCGCGCGTGCTGCGGCCGGGCTACGGCCGTGAGGAGGCGCTGCGCCTGCTGGGCAGCGCGCAGGTGCTGCAGGTGCCGATCGTGAGCGAGGACGGCACGCTGGTCGGGCTGGAGACCCTGACCGACCTGCTCAAGCGCCCGCGGCTGGAAAACCCAGTGTTCCTGATGGCCGGGGGGTTCGGGACGCGCCTGCGGCCGCTGACCGACGATTGCCCCAAGCCGATGTTGCCCGTGGGCGGGCGACCGATGCTGGAACACATCCTGCAGGATCTGGTCGACTACGGTTTCTACCGTTTCTTCATCTCCGTGCACTACCTGCGCGAGAAGGTCATTCAGCACTTTCAGGATGGCAGCCGCTGGGGCGTGACGATCCAGTATGTGCATGAGGAGACGCCGCTGGGCACCGCCGGGGCGCTTGGGCTGCTGCCGAAGGAGGCTGTGCAGCGTCCGCTGATCGTCGTCAACGGCGACATCATGACGCGCGTCAACTACGAGGCCCTGCTGCAGGATCACGACCGCCACACCCCGGCGGCCACCGTCTGCACCCGCCAGTACGACTTCCAGGTGCCGTACGGCGTGATCGAGCACGACGAACAGCGCGTCACCAACATCATCGAAAAGCCCGTGCACCACTTCTTCGTCGCCGCCGGCATCTACGTGCTGGCGCCGCAGGTGGTGCATGCGGTGGAGCCGAAGGTCCGCCTGGACATGCCCGACCTGCTCAAGCGCCAGATCGAGGCTGGTAGGGGGGTGCGCATGTTCCCGGTGCACGAGTACTGGTTGGACATCGGCCGTCCGGGCGACTTCGAGCTGGCGCAGCGGGACGCGCCGCGGTTGAACGAACGTGGCTGACGTGGCCGGCGGAACCGTGCTCGCCCTGATTCCCGCGCGCGGGGGCAGCAAGGGCGTGCCGGGCAAGAACGTCCGGCAGGTGGCCGGCAAACCGCTGATCGCTTGGACCATCGAGGCGGCCCGCCAGGCGGCCTGCATCGACCGGGTGGTGGTCTCGTCCGACGACGCAGGCATCCTCGACGTCGCGCGCGCTTGGGGAGCGCAGACGCCGTTCGTGCGGCCGGCGGAACTCGCGCGCGATGAGACGCCCGGCATCGACGTGGTGCTGCACGCGCTGCAGCAACTGGCCGGCGTGGCCTGGGTGGTGCTGCTGCAACCGACGTCGCCGCTGCGCACGGCGCAGGACATCGATGCGGCCTTTGCCCTCTGCCAGGAAAGGGGCGCTTCGGCCTGCGTCAGCGTCACCGAGGCCGCCACGCCGCCGTGGTGGATGTTCCGCATGTCCGGCGAAGGCCGACTGCGCTCGTTCCTCCCCGAGGGGGAGCGTCCGCAGCGGCGGCAGGATGCGCCGCCGCTCTACGCGCTCAATGGGGCGGTGTACGTGGCCCGCGCCGACTGGCTGCGGCGTACGCGGTCGTTCCTGACGGACGAGACGGCGGCTTACGTGATGCCGCCCGAGCGCTCCATCGACATCGACACGCCGCTGGATCTGACGATCGCGGCGTGCCTGTTGCGCGAGCGGCTGCGGCACGGCGGCGGCGCGTGAGTGCGCCGCCGCCGATGCGCGACGTCAACCCTGCAACAACCGCAGCACGTTCTGCGGCAGCTGGTTGGCCTGGGCGATCATGGCGGTGCCGGCCTGCTGCAGGATCTGCGTGCGGCTGAGGTTCGCAGTCTCGGCGGCGAAGTCGGCGTCCATGATGCGTCCGCGGGCAGCTTGTTGCTTCTCGATGCCGACGCGCAGGTTGGTCATGATGTTCTCGAATCGGCTCATGTAGGCGCCGAGTTCGGCACGGCGGGCAACGATGCCCTGGATGGCAGTGTCCAGAGTACCCAGAATCGACGCGATGTTGGATGGAGTCGCATTCGAAGCGATCGAGAACCCGGGGGTCATTGCACCGCTCACACCGGACAGGCCGGCGAGTGACGTCAGAGTGAAACTGATCGTCTGGCCGCCTTGCGCACCGATTTGGAAAACGAACGAGCCCGCCTGCGCGCCCAAGACGGCGCGCCCGTTGAAGCTCGTCTGGTTTTGCACCCGCACGAGTTCCTGAGAGAGCTGGCGGAATTCTCTGTTGATATTGAGCCGCTCTGCCCCGCTGTTCGTTCCATTGCCAGCGCGCAGTGCCAGGTCGCGCATGCGCTGCAGGACATCGGTGACGGAGGACAGCGCCCCGTCGATGACTTCCACCATCGAGAGCGCATCGCCCGTGTTTTGCAGGGCGACGGTCATGCCGCGGGCTTGGCTGTTCATGCGCTCGGCGATGCCGAGGCCGGCGGCATCGTCCTTGGCGGTGTTGACGCGCAGGCCGGACGACAGGCGAGCCATGGTCGTCTGCAGCGACTGCATGTTGTTGACGGTGTTGCGCTGCGCGTTCAGCGACATCACGTTGGTGTTGATGGTCAGGGCCATGGTGCGCTCCTAGCGGTGGTTCCAGGGAATCAGTGGCCTGGCGTGCGGTCGGGGGCCGTCCAGCGCCTCCATGGTTGTGATCATCGGCGAACCAGAAAAAAACAAAGCCCCGATCAACGGGGCTTAGCGGGCCTATTTCCGGGCGTCAGCGTTTGTTCGCGCTCCAACTCGCCAGTTGTTGGTTGATAAAGCTGCTCAGGCCACTGTAGCCCGCCATCTTCGTATCCAACATGGTGTACTGCGCGCGCAGTGCCGTTTCTGTGCGCTGGACGCGTTCGTTGATGCGGTCGATCTCCTGGTTTTTGCGTTTGATCGTGTCTTGCAGACTGCGTTCGCGCGCGCTGGCGGACCCACTGGCTGTGAGCGCATCCCGTGCAAAGTTGCGCAGCCGTTCGCCCACGCCGCCGTTGCCAAACAGACCGGCGAGCCCCTGGGGGTTGGCCAATGCCGCATCCAGCCGGGTCGCGTCGGTGACCAACTGCCCATTGCGGTCGAAAGACACGCCTGCTTCGTTCAGCGTGGCAGGGGTGTTGCCGCTGACCGAGTCGGACACATAACGGCGCAACATCGTCAGAATGCCGATAGCGGCAGAGTCGCCGCGCAAGGGGCCATTGCCTTGGCCTGTCGGATCGCTGCGTGTCAGGTCGCGGATGGTGCGGCTCAGGTCGTTGAAGGCGGTGCGGAAGTCCTCGATGGCCTTGCGCATGCTGTCCCGATCATCGCTGACGGTGAGCGTCACCGGCTGGGACGTGACGGCATTTGCGGTGAAGGAGACACCCGACAATACGTTATCGAAGGTGTTGCTCGCGGAGGTGACCGCAATCCCCTCGACGCTCGCCTGGGCATCTGCGGCGTTCTGCACGAGTGTCTGGCCAACCGGTCCGCCGCCATCTTCAAAGAAGGCCAGCCGGCCGATACCCGTGCTCGTGTCCGTGACGAGATTGTTTGCGGTGTCGAAAGCACGGATCTCGAACCCATTGGTCTGCCCCGTGTTCGCGCCCCGCAGTACCAAACGCTCCTCGTTGCCGCTGCGGACCACCACCGCGCGCACGCCTGCATCAGCGGTGTTGATCTTGCTGGCGATCGTACTCAAGGTGTCGGTTGCGGCAATCGAGATGCTGACCGGACTGCCGCTGCCCGGGGTGAAGAGGCCTCCGCTCCATTGGCCAGACGATATCTCCAGCCGCCCCGCTTCGCCGATCTGTTCGCCGAGATTGAAGGCCGTGGTGCGTGTGCTCTGGGCCTGGGCCAGAGCCTGAATCTGCACGGTGTACTGGCCGCTGACAGCGCCGGTCTGCGCAGAGACCGAAACAGAATCTGGCAGGCTGGACTGCGCACGCAGGGCTTGCCACGTCGACGCCGTTGCGAGCTGGCCGGCAGCGTCCTGCAACTTGGCCAGACCAGCCTTGATTTGCCCCCAAGCCGAGACGCTGGACTGCAGCGACCCGATTTGCGACTGGATGTTGGCGATCGGCTTGCGCTCCAGTGCCACCAACTGCGAGATGATGCTGTTGACGTCGAGGCCGCTGCCCACGCCGGGGGAGGAGATGGCCATGGGGTGCTCCTTGTTTCTTGGACCTCGTTTTTATACCTTGAGCGCAACTTCGGCAAGCCGCGAAGCAGCGGGTGTGCGGTGGCCCTGTTTTCAGTGTAGAAGGCCGGCTGGTGCCGGCCTTCTGTTCCCAAACGCGCGGTGGTGGTTACCGCAGCAGAGCCAGCACGTTCTGCGGCAGCTGGTTGGCCTGCGCGATCATGGCCGTGCCGGCTTGCTGCAGGATCTGTGTGCGGCTGAGGTTGGCGGTCTCGGCGGCGAAGTCGGCGTCCATGATGCGGCCGCGGGCGGCGGTTTGTTTTTCGATGCCCACGCGCAGGTTGGTCATCACGTTCTCGAAGCGGCTCATGTAAGCACCCAGTTCGGCACGACGGCCCACGATGCCTTGGATTGCTCCGTCGAGCGTCCCCAGAATCGCACTGATGTTGCCCGCGCTTGCATTCGAGGCAATGGAGACAGCGTTGATGATCGAGTTGACGCGATTCGATGCGACTGCCCCCAAACTCGTGAATCCGATGGTAATCGTCTGCCCCCCTTGTGCGCCAATCTGGAACGTAAAACTGGTGGCGTTCGCTCCCAGAATAGCGCGCCCGTTGAAATTCGTTTGGTTCCGAATACGCCCCAGTTCGTTAGCGAGCTGGCGGAATTCTCTGTTGATATTGAGCCGCTCTGCCCCGCCGTTCGTTCCATTGCCAGCGCGCAGTGCCAGGTCGCGCATGCGCTGCAGGACATCGGTCACGGTGGACAGGGCGCCGTCGGCAACCTCAACCATCGAGAGCGCATCGCCCGTGTTTTGCAGGGCGACGGTCATGCCGCGGGCTTGGCTGTTCATGCGCTCGGCGATGCCGAGGCCGGCGGCATCGTCCTTGGCGGTGTTGACGCGCAGGCCGGACGACAGGCGAGCCATGGTCGTCTGCAGCGACTGCATGTTGTTGACGGTGTTTCGCTGTGCATTCAGCGAGATGACGTTGGTGTTGATAGACAGGCTCATAGCGGTCGCTCCTGTGGTTGACAACCCGGGTGGCCCAGCGCAGTTGGCCCCGTGCCTTCTGCCGTTGAACCGTTTGGTGTCCGGTTGAGTGATATATCGGGCCCCCGCGGCAAAACTTGAGGGCCTCCCCATAGAATCTGCGCAAGCCTGTCGCGTGCTGCGCGTGGGCCTCGTCTGCCGAGTGCTGCATGAGTCGAATCGACCGATCCTCCCCCGTCCCGCTGCCCACGGAGCAGTTGCGCATCGGTTTGGTTTTGCCGTTCACGTTGCTGGACGCGGAGGGGCGGGTGTTGCTGGCCAAAGGGCAGCGCATCGAGGACGAGCAGCAGTTGCGTCTGCTGCGCGAGCGGCGGCAGGTCTTTGTGCCGTTCGAAGAGTCGGAGCTGGCGGTCAAGGTCTTCATGACGGGGCTGCTGGAGCTGGACCGGCGCGGCGGGGCGATCAAGGACCTGGACCGCTATGTGCAGTTGAGCGATGACGGCGTGGCCAAGGAGGCGGAGTCGTTGCGCGGTACGCTGCCGGAGCAGTGTGCCGAGGTGGCCGCGCGGCTGCGCCGGCTGCTGGCCGGCATCGAGATGGGCGGCGTAGCACCGGCGGACAGTCCGGCGCGCTTCGAGCAGTTGTGGCGTGACATTGGGCAGCTCACCGCCAACGAGGCGGTGGCGGAGGCGAGCACGCTGGTGCTGACCTACCGCGCCTGCACCAGCCCGGCCGAGTACAGCGTGCTGCACGCGCTGCAGTGCGCGGTGCTGGCGCGGCAGGTGGCGCCGCTGCTCAAGCTGTCGGCGGAGGAGTCGCGCACCCTGGTGCTGGCCACGGCGAGCATGAATGTGGCGATGTTGCGGCTGCAGGATGCGCTGGCGCAGCAGCGTGTGGCCCCATCGCCGGTGCAGCGCGCGCAGATCGACGCCCACGCCGCGGAGGGCGAGCGGCTGCTGCGCGCCGCCGGGGTGGCCGATCCGCTGTGGCTGGAGGCGGTGCGCTTGCACCACACGCCGCTGGTGCCGGGTGTGGCGTTGGCGCAACGCCCGCCCGCCCAGCGGCTGGCGCACATCGTGCAGGTGCTGGACCGCTACACGGCGGCCATGAGTCCGCGCGCCAGCCGCCCGGGGCGCACGGCCAAGGACGCCGCGCGCACGGCGATTCTGTTTCGCACCGGGGGCGCGCAGGACGAGGTTGGGTTGGCGCTGGTGCAGTTGCTGGGCCTGTATCCCCCCGGCACGTTCGTGCGCCTGACGGGGGGCGAGACGGCGATGGTGTTGCGCCGCGGCGCGCGGGCCGGCACGCCTGTCGCCGCCGTGGTGGCCAACCGCGCGGGCGAGCCGCTGGGGGCCCCCAAGCTGGTCAGTACCGCGCGCCCGGAATATGCCCCGTCCGATGCGGTGCCGGGGTCGTCGGTGCGCGCGCGCATCAATCTGGACGAGATGGTCAAGCTGCTGGCCTTTGCGCGCACGCCCGGTTCGGGGTTGCGCTGACGGTATTTGTCGTCATGGACCGCCCGCCCAAGGTCCCGCAATCGGTGCTGGTCGTGGTGCACACGAGCGCGCTGGATGTGCTGCTGCTGGAGCGGACCGATGCGCCGGGCTTCTGGCAGTCGGTGACGGGCGCCAAGGACACGCCGGAGGAGCCGTGGGAGCAGACCGCGGTGCGGGAGGTGGCCGAAGAAACCGGCATCGATGCCCGCGCGGTGGGTTGCGCCTTGATCGACTGGGGGTTGGAGAATGTGTACGCCATCTACCCCCGCTGGCGCCACCGGTATGCATCGGGGGTGACGCACAACACCGAGCGGGTGTTCGGCCTGTGCGTGCCGCCGGGGACGGCGGTGCGGCTGGCGCCCCGGGAGCATACGGCCTACCTCTGGCTGCCGTGGCGCGAGGCGGCGGATCGCTGCTTCTCGCCCTCCAACGCCGAAGCCATTCTGTGGCTGCCGCGGTATCTGCGGCGGGGCTGATGGCATGATTTGCGCATGACGACCGTGCGCGTGGCGACCTACAACATCCACAAAGGGGTGCAGGGGGTGGGGCCGCTCAAGCGGCTGGAGATCCACAACCTGGTCCGTGCGGTGGCCGCGCTGCAGGCCGACGTGTTCTGCCTGCAGGAGGTGCGGGCGTTTCATCGCCGGCTGCAGCGGCGTTTTGGCCATTGGCCGGCCGGCGATCAGGCACAGTTTTTGGCCCCGCCGGGCTACCACGCCGTTTATCGGACCAATGCCGTCACCCGCCACGGTGAGCACGGCAATGCGCTGCTGAGCCGCTTTCCGGTCTTGGCGCAGGGCCATCAGGATGTGTCGGATCACCGGTTCGAGCAGCGGGGGTTGCTGCACGTCAGCCTGGGCGTGCCGGGCGGCGCGGGTGAGGCGGGCGAGGCGGGCGAGGCGGGCGAGGCGGGCGAGGCGGGCGAGGCGGGCGAGGCTGGCGCGGCGGGTCCACCCGTGCGGACCTTGCATGTGATCGTCGTGCACCTGGGGCTCATCCACGCCAGCCGCGAGCGCCAGGTGGAGGCGCTGGGGCGCTTCATCGACCAGTCCGTGCCCGCTGGCGCCCCCTTGGTGGTGGCCGGCGATTTCAACGACTGGAGCGAGCGGCTGCACGAGCCGATGGCGGCGCTGGGCCTGTACACGGCCCCGCGGTCGCGCGTGCCCACGTATCCGTCGCGTTGGCCGCTGCTGCCGCTGGACCGCATTTATGCGCGCGGGGTGGCGGTGCGGGCGCTGTCCGCCCCGCACGGGGGCGGTTGGGGCCGCTGGTCTGACCATTTGCCGCTGGTGGCGGAGTTGGCGCTGCCGTGACCGCCCCGTTGCGTCCTGGGCATCGCCTGCGGTTGCTGGAGGGCGGGCGGGCCCTGTTCCCGGCCATGGTGCAGGCCATGGATCGGGCGCGCCATTTGATCCATGTGGAGACGTACATCTTCGTCTTTGCCCACGATGCCTTGCCCGTGGCCGAGGCCATGGAGCGCGCGGCCCGGCGCGGCGTACAGGTGCGGCTGGTGGTCGATGCGGTCGGCACCCCGCAGGTGCCGCCCGAATGGGTGCAGCGTTTTCGGGCGTCGGGGGTGCAGTGGCGAACCTACGCGCCACTTGGGCGCCTGGGGCTGCTGATCCCGAGCCGCTGGCGGCGCCTGCACCGCAAGCTGTGCGTGATCGACGGGGTGGTGGGGTTTTGCGGAGGGATCAACCTGATCGACGACCGCGACGACGTCGTGCTGGGCCGGCTGGCCGTGCCCCGCCTGGATTACGCCGTGGAAGTGAGCGGGCCGCTGGTGGGCGACATGCTGGCGACGATGGAGCGGCTGTGGTGGCGCCTGCTGGCGGCGCGGCGCGCGCGCCGGCGCGAGTTTCGGGCGGCCTGGCAGGCGTGGCGCGCGGCGCATGTGGGCGACGATTTGCACGCTTGGTGGCAGGGCTGGTTCATGGAGCGCGATGCGACGCCGGCCGGCCCGGACAGCGGGCCGCTCGTGCACGGGGCGGCCGCCGCCGTGCTGTGGCGGGACAATGTGCGCCACCGCCACGACATCGAGCATGCCTACCTGCAGGCGATTGCGCAGGCGCGGCACGAGCTGATCATTGCCAACGCCTACTTCATCCCCGGGCGGCGGCTGCGCCACGCGCTGGCGCAGGCCGTCGCGCGCGGGGTGCGCGTGCGCCTGCTGGTGCAAGGCAAGTACGAGCGCTTTTTGCAGTACCACGCCCCGCGGCCCGTGCATGCGTGGCTGCTGCGCGCGGGGGTGGAGATCCGCGAGTACGCGCCCAGCGCCCTGCACGCCAAGGTGGCGGTGGCCGACGAGCGGTGGGCCACGGTCGGCTCCACCAACCTCGATCCGATCAGCCTGTTGCTGGCGCGCGAGGCCAACGTCGTCACCACGGACGCGCGCTTCGTGCGCCACTTGCGCGCGCGGCTCGATCACCTGATGCGCACCGCCGGGGTGGCGCTGGACATGGAGACCCTGCAGCGTCGCCCCTGGCGCGAGCGCGCACGGGATTGGATCGCCTTTGCCGTCATGCGGGCGGTGCTGTTTTTGACCGGGCACCGGTACTGATGGTGCGGTTGATGGCCCGGTGTTAGCATCCGTGCATGCTCATGAAAGCCCCCGAGACCATGACCGACGACACCCGGCCCGACGAGGGCGTGCCCGTCTCCGTTCGGATCCGCGAGCGGATCCGGGCAGCGCGCAAGCGCTTTCACTCCAACGACAACATCGCCGAGTTCATCCGCCCGGGCGAGCTGGAGCAGCTGCTCGACGAGGTGTCGGAGAAGATGCAGGCCGTGCTGGACGCCATGGTCATCGACACCGCCAACGACCACAACACCGAGGACACTGCGCGCCGCGTGGCCAAGATGTACCTCAAGGAGGTGTTTGCGGGCCGTTATGTGCCGGCGCCGTCGATCACCGAATTCCCCAACGCCGAGCACCTCAACGAACTGATGATCGTCGGCCCGATCACGGTGCGCAGTGCGTGCAGCCACCACTTCTGCCCCGTGATCGGCAAGGTGTGGATCGGCGTCATGCCCAACGAGCACACCAACGTCATCGGGTTGAGCAAATACGCCCGTCTGGCGGAGTGGGTGATGGGCCGCCCGCAGATCCAGGAAGAGGCCGTGGTGCAGCTGGCCGACCTGATCCAGGAAAAGACCCAGCCCGACGGGCTGGCGATCGTCATGGAAGCCACCCATTACTGTATGGCGTGGCGCGGCGTCAAGGACATGGACAGCCGCATGATCAACTCGGTGATGCGCGGCGTCTTTCTGAAAGATCCGAACCTGCGCCGCGAGTTCTTGTCCCTGATTCCGCGGAGCTGAGGCCATGCTGGTGCGTTTGCTCTATGTCAGCCGGGCCGTGGATCCGGACACCTCGCACGCCATCGAGTCGATCCTGGCCTCGGCGCGGCGCCACAATCTGCACAACGGCATTACCGGGATCCTGTGCTACGGCGGCGGCATCTTTTTGCAGGCCATCGAGGGGGGGCGCAGTGCGGTCAACCGGCTGTACAAGCAGATCGTCGACGATCCGCGCCATCAGGATGTCGAGCTGCTGCTCTACGAAGAAATCACCGAACGCCGCTTTGGCGGCTGGACCATGGGGCAGGTCAACCTCACCAAGCTCAACACGTCCATCGTGCTGAAGTATTCCGAGCGGCCGGAGTTCGATCCCTACACCGTCTCGGGCCAGGTGTCGCTGGCGCTGCTGGAAGAACTGATGGCCACGGCCAGCATCATCGGCCGCGTCTGAGTGCCCGAGAGGCCGGCGTTGGCGACCCCGGCGGAGCGCCCGCGGCTGCTCGGGTGCGACTTCACCAGCGCCCCGTCGGCGCGCAAGCCCATCGTGCATGCCGTGGGGCGCGTGGTGGGGCAGGGTGATCGCGGCCGACGCGTGGTGCTGGACGGGCTGGAGCGCTTTGCGTCGCTGGCCACATGGACCGCCGCGCTGGAGCGCCCGGGCCCGTGGGTGGGCGGTTTCGATTTGCCGTTTGGGCTGCCGCGGGCCTTGGTGCAGGCCCTGGGCTGGCCGACGACGTGGCGGGCCTGCATGGCCCACTATGCGGGGCTGTCGCGCTCGCAGATCCGCGAAATTTTTGCCGCCTACTGCGCGGCGCGGCCGGCGGGGGCCAAGCTGGCGCACCGCGCCACCGATGGCCCGGCCGGCTCCAGCCCCAGCATGAAGTGGGTCAACCCGCCGGTGGCCTACATGCTGCACGCGGGCGTGCCGCGCTTGTTGGCGGCCGGGGTGGCGTTGCCCGGATTGCACGAGCCGCCGGGCGGCTCGGATCGCGTGGCGCTGGAAGCCTATCCGGGTCTGCTGGCCCGCAGCGTGCTGGGCCCGCGGTCGTACAAAAGCGACGAGCGGGCCCGGCAGACCCCGGAGCGCCTGATCGCCCGCAAAGACCTGCTCCATGCCCTGGAGGCCGGAACCGCACCGCTGCTGGCCGCCACGGGCCTGCGCCTGCATCTGAGCCCGGCGCAGCACGAGGCGCTGGTGGACGACCCCCGCGGCGATGCCCTGGACGCCGTGCTGTGTCTGGTGCAAGCGGCTTGGGGCTGCCTGCAGCACGAGGCCGGTCACCCCTGCTGGGGTCTGCCGCCGTTCGATCCCTTGGAAGGATGGATCGTCACGGCGGGGGTAACGGCGGGAGTGTCGGCCCCCGTCAGGCCGGCCGATGGCGCGGCCCGCACACCGGGCAGTCGGGGTGTCGGGCGAGCTGCACCTCGGTGAACGCCATGCCACGGCCGTCCAGCATCAGCAGCCGGCCGATCAGGCGCGAGCCCAAGCCCACGATCAGCTTGAGCGCCTCGGCCGCCTGCATCGTCCCGATGATGCCGACCAGCGGCGCGAAGACGCCCATGGTCGCACAGCGGGTTTCTTCCAGCCCCTCGGTTTCCGGGAACAGGCAGGCGTAGCAGGGCGAGTGCGGATCGCGTGGGTCGTACACCGACAACTGCCCGTCGAACCGGATCGCCGCCCCCGACACCAGCGGAACCCCGTGCCGCACGCTGGCGCGGTTGATCAGGTGGCGGGTGCGGAAGTTGTCCGTGCAGTCCAGCAGCACATCGGCGCCGGGCAACACACCGTCGAGCACGGCGTCGTCGGCGCGCTGCAGCAGCGGCTGGATGCGCACCTCCGGATTGATGGCGCGCATGGCCACCTGCGCCGACAGGGCCTTGGGCAGCCCCACACGCGACAGGTCGTGCGCGATCTGGCGCTGCAGGTTGGTGGCGTCCACCGTGTCGTGGTCGATCACGGTGATGCGGCCCACCCCGGCGCTGGCCAGATAGAGCGCCACCGGCGAGCCGAGCCCGCCCGCGCCGACGATCACCGCATGAGCGGCCAGCAGCCGCTCCTGGCCTTCGACGCCGATGTCGTCGAGCAGGATGTGGCGCGAATAGCGCAGCAGTTGCTCGTCGGTCATGCGGGCGTCAGTTGTCGGCCTTGGCAGGGCGCTCGGCGGCGGTCTTGCTGGCCACCACCGGCAGGCCCTTGAGACGGTTGAGCGCCTGCTGGAGCTGGAAGTCCTTGTCCGACCCAAACTCCGGCAGCAGCCGCGCGCCCGGGTTCTTGCGCTGCTCTTCTTCCAGGCGCTGGCGCGCCTGCTCGCGTTCGCGCTCGCGCTCGCGCAGCGCCTCCCGCTCGGCCTCGGTCAACTTGGCCTCGTCCGGGCCGGCCAGGTGCTTCTCGAGGTCGGCCTCGCGCGTGCGCAGCGCGGCGAACAGGTTGCCTTCGGGCGTTTCGTCCACCCACACGTCGGGCACGATGCCCTTGGCCTGGATGGAGCGGCCGCTGGGCGTGTAGTAGCGCGCGGTGGTGAGCTTGAGCGCCGTATCGGGGCCGAGCGGGCGCACCGTCTGCACCGAGCCCTTGCCAAAGGTCTGGCTGCCCATGATGACGGCGCGCTTGTGGTCCTGCAGCGCACCGGCGACGATCTCGCTGGCGGAGGCCGAGCCCTCGTTGACCAGCACCACGATCGGGATGCGTTTGAACAGCCCCTGCGTTTGCGCCGTCAGCCGCGCGATCGGGTCGTTGCCGGCACGGCGCAGGTAGTCGCGCGGCGTGGCGCGGTAGGTGGCCTTGCTTTCCTCCAGCTGGCCGTTGGTCGTGACCACCACGGCGTTGTCGGGCAGGAAGGCCGCCGACAGGCCGACCGCCGCATCCAGCAGCCCGCCCGGATCGTTGCGCAGGTCCAGCACCAGGCCCTTGAGCGCGGGCTCCGAGCGCGCGATCTCTTCGATCTTGCGGGCAAAGTCCTCCAGCGTGCGTTCCTGGAATTGCGACACGCGCACCCAGGCGTAGCCGGGCTCCACCACCTTGGCGCGCACGCTGACGGTCTTGATCTCTTGCCGCGTGATGGTCACCGGGAAGGTGCGGTTTTCGTCGCGGCGGAAGACGGTCAGGGTCACCTGGGTGTTGGGCTCGCCGCGCATGCGCTTGACAGCGTCGTTGATGGTCAGGCCCTTGACGGCGGTGTCGTCGATCTTGGTGATGAGGTCACCGGCCTTGAGGCCCGCGCGGAAGGCGGGCGAGTCCTCGATCGGCGTGACGACCTTGACGAGGCCGTCTTCCATCGTGATTTCGATGCCCACACCGACGAAGCGCCCGGAGGTGCCTTCGCGGAATTCCTTGAAGCTCTTGCGGTCGAAATACTGCGAGTGGGGATCGAGCGACGACACCATGCCGACGATGGCGTCGGTGATGAGCTTCTTGTCGTCGACGGGCTCGACGTAGTCGCTCTTGATCATGCCGAAGACGGCGGCCAGTTGCTGCAGTTCCTCCAGCGGCAGCGGCGCGAGCGTCGCCCGCGCGGTCGCCTGCAGCTGCACCGTCGTCAGTGCGCCGGCCAGCGCCCCGAGGGCCACCCAGCCGGCAATCTTCAGTTTCTGCCCCATCGCAATCCCTGTCGTCGCGTCTCGCGCCACTATACACGTTGGACCGGCGGCGCGCCGGCGCGGTTCCCGTCGGGCGGGGCCTGGGCTCAGGCTTTGCCTTGGCGGGCGACGGCGGCCGCGGCCGCTTCCGCTGCGACGGCGTCACCCAGGTAGTAGCGGCGCAGCGGCTTCATGTCGTCGTCGAACTCGTACACCAGCGGGATGCCGTTGGGGATGTTCAACCCGACGATGTCCGTGTCCGAGATGCCGTCCAGGTGTTTGATGAGCGCCCGGATGGAGTTGCCGTGCGCGGCGATCAGCACGCGCTGGCCGCTGCGGATGGCGGGCACGATGGTGTCGTTCCAGCAGGGCACCACGCGCGCCACGGTGTCCTTCAGGCACTCGGTCAGGGGAATCTGCTCCGGCGGCAGGGCGGCGTAGCGCCGGTCCTGGCGCTGGCCGCGCGGGTCGTTGGGGGCCAGCGGCGGCGGCGGCGTGTCGTAGCTGCGGCGCCAGACCAGCACCTGCTCGTCGCCGTATTGCTTGGCCATGTCCGCTTTGTTCAGGCCCTGCAGGGCGCCGTAGTGGCGTTCGTTGAGCCGCCAGTCCTTGATCACCGGCAGCCAGACGCGGTCCATCTCGTCCAGCACGTACCACAGCGTGTGGATGGCGCGCTTGAGCACGCTGGTGAAGCACAGGTCGAAGTCCCAGCCTTCGGCCTTGAGCAGCCGCCCCGCCGACATGGCCTGCGACACCCCCGTGGGCGTGAGGTCGACATCGGTCCAGCCGGTGAAGCGGTTTTCGAGGTTCCAGGTGGACTCTCCGTGGCGGATCAGGACGAGCTTGTGCATGGCGGCAGGGGGGATTCCCGGGTGGGGCGACAAAGGGAAAACCCACATTCTAGAATACCGGTCTGCCGGGACGGGGCTGTCCCGATCGATTCCAAACCAAGGCGGACCGTGGATTTTTTGATCGAAAACTGGATGTTGGTGGCGGTGGCGGTCGGCTCGGCCGTGATGCTCATGTGGCCGGCGTTGGGCGGCGCGGCGGGCGGAGCGGGTGTGTCGCCGACCGAGGCGGTGCAACTCATCAACCGTGAGAAGGCGGCCGTGATCGACGTGTGCTCGCCCGCCGAGTTTGCTGCCGGGCATGTGGCGGGGGCGCGCAACATTCCGCTGGACGCGCTGGAGCAGCAGTTGCCCCAGGCCGTCAAAAACAAGGCGACGCCGCTGGTGCTGGTGTGCGCGTCGGGCATGCGCTCGCGCCGCGCCGTGGCCATCGCCAAGAAGCTGGGTTACGACAAGGCGGTCTCGCTGTCGGGCGGCATGGCCGCCTGGCGCGGCGCCAACCTGCCGGTCCAAAAGGCCTGATCGCGCACCGCAAAGGGCAACCGCATGGCACATGTCAAGATTTTCAGCAGTGACTACTGCCCCTATTGCCACCGGGCCAAGGCGCTGTTGCGCGCGCGCGGCGTGACCGAGTGGGAGGAGATCAACGTCGATGGCCAGCCGGAGGTTCGCCAGGAGATGGCGCGGCTGGTCGGGCGCACCAGCGTGCCGCAGATCTTCATCGACGGGCGCCACATCGGGGGGTGCGATGACCTGCACGCCCTCGATGCCCGCGGCGGCCTGGTGCCGTTGCTGCAGGGTCCGGGCGGCTGAGGTCGGCCGCTCCCCGCCGGCTCGGTTGCCGCTGTCATAATCCACCCGTCTCGCCGGCCCCCGTGCGGCGCATCCCGCACTCCTGGGGGCGGCTATACCCGGGCATCCGCCGCCGGCGGGTGCCGCTCAACCGACTTCGACCATGTCCGACGATCAAACCCCCGTTTTCCAGATCCAGCGCATCTATCTGAAAGAGGCCTCGCTGGAGCAGCCGAACTCCCCTGCCATCTTCCTGGAGCAGCAGCAACCCAGCGTGGACATCCAGTTGGGTGTCGAAGCCAAGGGGGTGGCCGATGGCGTGTACGAGGTGGCGGTCGCGGCCACCGTGCACACCAAGATCGGTGAGCGCACCGTGTTTCTGGTCGAGTGCAAGCAGGCGGGGATTTTCGAGATCCGCAACCTGCCGCAGGAGCAAATGGGCCCGATCATGGGCATCGCCTGCCCGCAGATCATCTATCCCTACCTGCGCGCCAACGTGGCCGACGTGATCACGCGCGCCGGCTTCCCGCCCGTGCATTTGGCCGAGATCAACTTCCAGGCCATGTACGAGCAGCAGCAGGCCCAGCAGCAGGACGACGCGCCGCGCATCGTCACCGCCTGATGGGCGCCGCGGCGGGTGACCGGCCCGCCCTGTCGCCAACCGCTTTTCTGCCGCTGCCATGCACCTGACCGTGATCGGCTCCGGCGCCTGGGGGACGGCCCTCGCCATCGCGGCGGCCGGCACCCACCGAGTGCGCTTGTGGGCCCGCGACCGCGCGCAGGCCGAGCGTCTGCAAAGCGAGCGCGTCAATGCCCGCTATCTGCCGGGGGCGACATTGCCGCAGTCGCTCGAGTGCGACGGGGGCGACCCGGCATCGCTGGCGCCGTCGCTGGCGGCCACCGACTTGGTCGTCATCGCCACCCCGATGGCGGGGTTGCGGCAATGGTTGCAGTGGCTGTCCGGCGCCTTGCCCGCCGCGGGCCGTGGCGACATTCCCGTCACCTGGCTGTGCAAAGGCTTCGAGCGAGCGTGCGAGCCCAGCGCCGACGGCTTGTTGGGGCACGAAATCGCCGCCCGGGTGGCCCCGGACCTGCGCGTCGGGGTGCTGAGCGGCCCCAGCTTTGCGCAGGAAGTGGCGGCCGGCCTGCCGACGGCGTTGGTGGCGGCCGGTGCCCAGGCCCCGGTGCGCGACGCCTTGGTGGCCGCTTTCCATGGGCCGACGCTGCGCGTCTATGCCAACGACGACATCGTCGGTGTCGAAGTCGGCGGTGCGGTCAAAAACGTCATGGCCATCGCCACCGGGTTGTGCGATGGCCTGCGTCTGGGGCACAACGCCCGGGCGGCCTTGATCACCCGCGGCCTGGCCGAGATGACCCGCCTGGGGCTGGCGCTCGGGGCGCGGGCTGAGACCTTCATGGGCCTGTCCGGCTTGGGCGATCTGGTGTTGACCGCCACCGGCGACCTGAGCCGCAACCGCCAGGTCGGGCTGCTGTTGGCCCAGGGCCTGACGCTGACCCAGGCGGTGGATTCGCTCGGGCACGTGGCCGAGGGGGTGTACAGCGCGCGCACCGTGGCGCAGCGCGCCCGTTCGCTGGGGGTGCGCATGCCGATCACCGATGCCGTGGTGGCGCTGCTGGACGGCGCCCTGCAGCCGCGCGATGCGGTCGCGCGGTTGATGGCGCGCGACCCGGTGGCGGAGTGATCCCCTGCGGGGCTCAAAACTCCCAGTTGTCGATCAGGCGGGTGCGGCCCAGGCGGGCCGCGCCAAGCGCCACCAGGCGGCCCGGCTGCAGGTCCGCCAGCGTGGGGGGCTGCAGGTCCTCGCGCCGGCGCACGGTCAGATAGTCGGGCTGCCAGCCACGGGCCGCCAGGGCCTGCTCGGCGTGGCGCTCCAGCGCGGCCAGGTTGCGCTCGCCGCCCAGCACGTCGGCGGCCAGCAGGCGCAGCGCCTGCACCAGTTGGGGCGCCTCGGCTCGCTCCTCGGACGAGAGATAGCCGTTGCGCGAACTCAGCGCCAGCCCGTCCGGCGCGCGCGCGATGTCGCCGCCGTGGATGGTGACCGGCAGGGCAAACTGCCGCACCATCTGGCGAATCACCATGAGCTGCTGGTAGTCCTTCTTGCCGAACACGGCGTGGCGCTCGCCCTTGGCCTGGGCAAAGACGCACTGGAACAGCTTCATCACCACCGTGCAGACGCCGGTGAAAAAGCCGGGGCGGAAATGCCCCTCCAGCATGTCGGCCAGCGCCGGATGGGGCTGCACCTTGAAGGTTTGCGGTTCCGGGTACAGCTCGCTTTCGGCGGGCGCGAAGACGATGTCGCAGCCCACTTCCGCCAAGCGCTCGCAGTCGGCCTGCAGCGTGCGCGGGTAGGTGTCGAAGTCCTCGTGCGGCAGAAATTGCAGCCGGTTGACGAAGATGCTGGCCACGGTGACGTCGCCCAGGGTGCGCGCATGGCGCACCAGGCTCAGGTGGCCGTCGTGCAGATTGCCCATGGTGGGCACGAAGGCGGGGCGGTCGAACGGGGCGAGCGCCTGGCGCAGCTCGGCGATGGTGTGGATGACTTGCATCGGGATAGCGGGGAGGCAAACGGGGGGCGTGGGGGCGCGGCAGGCCGCGGTTTACCACGCGTGCGCGGTGTTGTCGGGGAAGGTGCCGGCCTTGACGGCGGCGACATAGGCGGCCATGGCGTCGCGCACGCTGGCCGCCCCGTCCATGAAGTTGCGCACGAACTTCGGCGTCTTGCCCAGGTGGATGCCCAGCATGTCGTGCATCACCAGCACCTGGCCGGCGGTGCCGTTGCCGCTGCCGATGCCGATGGTGTGGCAGCGCGGCAGTTGCTGGGTGATTTCGGCTGCCAGCGCGGCGGGCACCATCTCCAGCACCAGCATCGTCGCGCCGGCATCCTGCAGCGCCAGCGCGTCGCGGCGCAGTTGCTGCGCCTCTGCGTCGTTGCGGCCCTGCACGCGGTAGCCGCCGATGGCGTGCACCGTTTGCGGCGTCAGGCCCAGGTGGGCGCAGACGGGGATGCCGCGCTCCACCAAAAACCGCACCGTCTCCACCGTCCAGCCACCGCCTTCGAGCTTGACCATGTGCGCGCCGGCCTGCATCAGCGCGGCGGCACTGCGCACGGCCTGCTCGCGCGACTCCTGATAGCTGCCGAAGGGCAGGTCGCCGATCACCCACACGGTGCCTTGCACGCGGCGCAGGCCGCGCACCACGCTTTCGGTGTGGTAGCACATCTCTTGCAACGACACGCCGACCGTGCTGGGGCGCCCCTGGCACACCATGCCCAGCGAGTCGCCCACCAGCAGGCAGTCCACGCCGGCGGCGTCGGCCACGGCGGCAAACGTCGCGTCGTAGGCGGTGAGCATGGCGATCTTCTCGCCACGCTCGCGCATCTCCTGCAGGCGCGGCAGGCTGATGGGCTTGCGCGGCGGCAAGGGCGCGGCAGCTGGCAAGGTGCCGTACGGGGTGCGCGGTGTGGTGTCGGTCATGGCGTCCTGTCCTCCAAGACGCGCAAGTCTAGTCGATGCGTCTGCCCTTGCAGCGCGGGGCAGGCGCAGGGGTGTGGATGCCGCTATGCTTGCGGTTTCCGGAGTTTTTGGCATGCCGATGAGCGACCCCGCACGCCCCGACCCCCTGTCGTTGCAGCCGCCGCTGCCGGACATCGCCGCGCAGGCGGCGGCCGACGTCGCCCGTGCGCTGGCCGAGGACCTGGGCGGCGGCGATCTGACCGCCGCGCTGGTGGATCCCGGCCTGCGCATGCGGGCGCGGGTGATCGCGCGCGAGCCGGCCGTGGTGTGCGGCGAGCCCTGGGTGCGCGCGGCCGTGCATGCGCTGGACCCCGGTGCGCAATGGCACTGGCGGGTGCCGGATGGCCAGCAGGTCGAGCGCGATGGGGTCGTGTTCGAAGTCGAGGCCCATGCCCGCGCTCTGCTGTCGGCCGAGCGTACCGCATTGAATTTTTTGCAGACGCTGTCGGCCGTGGCCACGCAGACCGCGCGCTATGTGGCGGCGGTGGCGGGCACGCGTGCGCGCATCTGCGACACGCGCAAGACGCTGCCTGGCCTGCGCGTGGCGCAAAAGTACGCCGTGCGCACGGGCGGCGGGCTGAACCACCGCATGGGCCTGCACGACGCGGTGCTGATCAAGGAAAACCACATCGCCGCCGCCGGCGGCGTGCGGGCGGCGCTCGCGCGGGTGCAGGCCCTCGCGCTCCAGGCGCTGTTCGTGCAGATCGAGGTCGAGACGCTGGCGCAGTTGCGCGAAGCGCTGGATGGCGGTGCGCGCGTGATTCTGCTCGACAACATGGATTTGCCGACCCTGCGCGAGGCGGTCGCCCTGAACGACGCCCACCCGGGCGGCGGCGCCGTGCTGGAGATCTCCGGCGGTGTCAACCTGCAGACCGTGCGCGCGCTGGCCGAAACCGGCGTGGACCGCATCTCGGTCGGGGCGCTGACCAAGGATGTCCAGGCCATCGACCTGTCCATGCGGCTGCAACCCCTTTGAGTATCCCCACCATGGCATCCCTCATCGAAATCGACGTCGAGCAGCCGGCCTGCACCACCCGCCACGCCTGGGCACGCGTGCCCGAGGAGCCCTCGCCCGCCGAGCGCGAGGCCCTCAAAGCCCGCATCCGGACGCTGTTGCGCGAGCGCGGCGCGGTCATGGTCTCCCACTACTATGTGCACCCGGACCTGCAGGATTTGGCCGAGGAGACGGGCGGCATCGTCAGCGACTCGCTGGAAATGGCGCGCTTTGGGCGCGACCATCCGGCGCGCACCCTGATCGTCTCGGGGGTGCGCTTCATGGGCGAGACGGCCAAGATCCTCTCGCCCGAAAAAACCGTGCTGATGCCCGATCTGGATGCGACCTGCTCGCTCGATTTGGGCTGCCCGGAAGGGGACTTTGCCGCCTTTCGCGCCCAGCACCCGGACCGCACGGTGGTCGTCTACGCCAACACCAGCGCGGCCGTCAAGGCGCAGGCCGACTGGCTGGTGACGTCCAGTTGCGCGCTGGACATCGTGCGGGCCTTGCGCGACAAGGGCCACAAGATCCTGTGGGCGCCGGACAAGCACCTGGGGGCCTACATCCAGCGCGAGACCGGGGCCGACATGGTCCTGTGGCGCGGCTCGTGCGTGGTGCACGACGAGTTCAAGGCCTTCGAGCTGGAGCAACTGCGCCGCGATCACCCCGGCGCCAAGGTGCTGGTGCACCCCGAAAGCCCGGCCGAGGTGGTGGCGCAGGCGGATGTGGTGGGCTCCACCTCGCAAATCCTGAGGGCCGCAGCCGAGCTGGACGCCACGGTGTTCATCGTCGCCACCGACAACGGCATGATGCACAAGCTGCGCACGCTCAACCCGGGCAAGCGCTTCATCGAAGCGCCCACGGCCGGCAACAGCGCCACGTGCAAGAGCTGCGCCCATTGCCCTTGGATGGCGATGAACGGCTTGCGCGGCGTGCTGGAGGTGCTGGAGACCGGGCGCAACGAAATCCACGTCGATCCCGCCCTGATTCCCCGCGCCCGGCAGCCCATCGATCGCATGTTGGCCTTCACCGCCGCCCTCAAGCGGGGCGAGCCGGCGGGGGCCTTGGTCCCCGGCATCGGCGCGGCCTGATCCCCTGCGCGCACGCGCGGCGCGGCATCCGGGCACAATGGGGCATCGATTGCCCGGAGGTGTGCCCATGGCCATCTTGCGCATTGTCTGGGGGGCGCTCGGCGCCCTCGCCCTCGCCGCTGGGGCGCAGGCCCGTCCGCTCGAGTTCGACGACATTGCGCGCGAGGGCGAGCTCCGGCTGCTGGCGGAGCGGCCCGATCCCCACGCCTATGGCTACGAGTCGCGCGTGCGCATCGACGACGACAGCCTGCGCACGGGCGTCGTGCGCGTGGAGACCTGCCACCTGCGCCTGGACCCCAACGCCCGCGTGGTGGTGCTGTTCAACCGCGATCGGGTCGAATCCATCCGCATCACCCAGGCGCGCGGGGTGGAGCGCGCCTGGGTCGAGGACCACCGCGTCGAACTGGCGGGGGTGGGGCGGGGCGCCACGGTGTGCATCGAACTGCGCTCGCGTGCGCTCGATCCGCTGGGCGATGGCCGCTGGCGTCTGCACGCCGGGCCGTTGATGCGCCGCTACCTGGATGGCTTTTTGCCCATGGAGGCCGATCTGGCCGTGACCTGGCCGGACGGCCTGCTGTCGGTTGCGGCGGTCGATCCCGCGCCGCAGCCCGGCGTGCGGCTCACGGCAGGCCCGGACGGGGCGCGGCTGCAGGTGACGTTTGCCGGCCGCCTGTCCGCGCGGTGGGAGCTGCGCCGCATCGCGGGCCCCGGCGCCGAGCGGTGACCGATGTTGATTGCGCATCATGGAAAACGAATGCGCAATCATGAAACCCGATTCGGTTCGCCGCTACGCCGGGTTTTGCGGGGTGCAATCAAAATTCCGTGATACGAAACAAAGCGTCCAAGGCGTTGATTTTCATGGTGCTAAAAATGTCTTGTATAAGACACAAGACAAGTTTTATGTCTTATATAAGACCTATACTGTGGGCAACGGGACGGGGTATCGCCACCCGGCTGCACCGGTCCCCGCCAGGGTTTCCCATCACCACAGGAGTGTTGTCATGACGCAAAACCTCACCCGCGATCAGCAGATCGCCGCCCTCGAAAAAGACTGGGCCGAAAATCCGCGCTGGAAGGGCATCAAGCGCGGCTACAGCGCCGCCGACGTGGTGCGCCTGCGCGGCTCGCTGCAGATTGAGTACACGCTGGCCAAGCGCGGTGCCGAAAAGCTGTGGCGCCTGATCAACGGCGAGGCCAAGAAGGGCTACGTCAACGCCTTTGGCGCCATCACCGCCGGTCAGGCCATGCAGCAGGCCAAGGCGGGGCTGGAGGCCGTGTATCTGTCGGGCTGGCAAGTCGCCGCCGACGGCAACACCAGCGAGACGATGTACCCCGACCAGTCGCTGTACGCGTACGACTCGGTGCCGACGATGGTGCGCCGCATCAACAACACCTTCAAGCGCGCCGACGAGATCCAGTGGAGCCGCGGCATCGGCCCCGGTGATGCCGGCTACATCGACTACTTCCTGCCGATCGTGGCGGACGCCGAAGCCGGCTTCGGCGGCGTGCTCAACGCCTTCGAGCTGATGAAGAACATGATCGCCGCGGGCGCCGCCGGCGTGCACTTCGAGGACCAGTTGGCCGCGGTGAAGAAGTGCGGCCACATGGGCGGCAAGGTGCTGGTGCCCACGCAAGAGGCGATCGAGAAGCTGATCGCCGCGCGCTTTGCGGCCGACGTGATGGGCGTGCCGACCATCGTGCTGGCGCGCACCGACGCCGAGGCGGCCAACCTGCTGACCAGCGACCACGACGCCAACGACAAGCCTTTCCTGACCGGCGAGCGCACGCAAGAGGGCTTCTTCCGCGTGAAGAACGGCCTGGAGCAGGCGATCAGCCGCGGCGTGGCCTACGCGCCGTACGCCGACCTGGTGTGGTGCGAGACCGGCACGCCGGACCTGGGCTTTGCGCGCGAGTTTGCGCAGGCCATCCACGCCAAGTACCCGGGCAAGCTGCTGTCCTACAACTGCTCGCCGTCCTTCAACTGGAAGAAGAACCTGGACGACAAGACCATCGCCAAGTTCCAGGACGAACTGTCGGCGCTGGGCTACAAGTACCAGTTCATCACCCTGGCGGGCATCCACATCAACTGGTTCAACACCTTCAAGTTCGCCTACAACTACGCCCGCGGCGAAGGCATGAAGCACTATGTCGAAATGGTGCAGGAGCCGGAATTCGCCGCCCGCGAACTGGGCTACACCTTCGTGTCGCACCAGCAGGAAGTCGGCGCCGGCTACTTCGACGACGTGACCACCGTCATCCAGGGCGGTTCCTCCAGCGTCAAGGCGCTGGCCGGCTCGACCGAAGAAGAGCAGTTCCACTGATCCCAAACCGCCCCAGAGCGGCGGAGGAGACCGCGGCCCGGCAGGCGAAGGCTTGCCGGGCCTTTTTGCTTCCGCGGCGAGGTCCGTGGCCGGTGCCGAGCAGGGCGGGCGGGAGCGCGGCCGTCAGACGATGCGGCACGCCTCGTCGAAAGCCAGCCGGGGGCCGCGCGGGTGCAGGCCGGCCGGGTCGCCGTAGCCCAGGTTGCACAAAAAGTTGGTGCGCACCGAGGTGTCGGCCCAGAAGGCGGCGTCCACCGCGGCGGCGTCGAAGCCGCTCATCGGACCGCAGTCCAGCCCCAGCGCCCGCGCGGCCAGGATGAAATACCCACCCTGCAGGCTGGAGTTGCGAAAGGCCGTGGCCTGGATCGCCTCGGGCTGGCCCTCGAACCAGCTCCGCGCATCGGGGTTGTGGGGAAAGAGTTGCGGCAGCTTCTCGTAGAACGCCAGATCCATGCCGATGATGGCCGTGACGGGCGCGGCGGCCGTCTTGGCGCGGTTGCCCTCGCTCAGGCACGGCAGCAGCCGGGCCTTGGCCTGCGGCGACTTGACGAACAGGATGCGCGCTGGGCCGCAGTTGGCCGACGTGGGGCCCCATTTCATCAGGTCGTACAGGCGGTGCAGCGTCTCGTCCGCCACGGCCTTGTCCTGCCAGGCGTTGTGGGTGCGGGCGTCGTCGAACAGTTGCTTGGTGGTGATCTGCATGGTGTCGATGGGATTCAGAGCCAAAGCGCCCATTTTGCAATGGGTTCGTGCAGCGGGTTCGTACGGCAGTGCCGCGCGTGGCGCGCAGTGAGAGGGGTTAGCGGATCTGTGCGAAAATACCGTCGAGCTGAGAGTACCCAACCCGCAGGCGATACGGTTATGACACCGCGAACTTCCCCGGAGGTCACCCCGGCCTGAACAGGCCGGCGGCAGTTCGCGCCTGCTCGATCAACACCTTCTTGCGCGGCCCCGAGCCGCGTTTTTCGTTTTTCAGGACCCTCACCCATGATCCAGATCACGCTCCCCGACGGGTCGCAGCGCACCTTCGATGCGCCGGTCACCGTCGCCGAGATTGCGGCGGCCATCGGCGCCGGGCTGGCCAAGGCGGCTGTCGCGGGCAAGGTGCAGACCGCCGGTGACGATGCGCCGCGCCTGGTGGACACGGCCTACCGTGTCGAGCGCGATGCGCGGGTGTGGATCGTCACGCCCAAGGATCCGGAGGGGCTGGAAATCATCCGCCACTCGACGGCGCACCTGCTGGCCTATGCCGTCAAAGAGCTGTACCCGGATGCGCAGGTCACCATCGGCCCGGTCATCGACAACGGCTTTTATTACGACTTTTCGTACAAGCGGCCCTTTACGCCGGAGGACCTGGTCGCCATCGAGAAAAAGATGGCCGAACTGGCCGCCAAGGACGAGCCGGTGGTCCGGCGCGTGCTGCCCCGTGACGAAGCCGTGGCCTACTTCAAGGGGCTGGGCGAGCACTACAAGGCCGAAATCATCGGCAGCATCCCGGCGGGGGAGGAGGTCAGCCTCTACCGCGAAGGCGCTTTCGAGGACCTGTGCCGCGGCCCGCACGTGCCCAGCACCGGCAAGCTCAAGCACTTCAAGCTGATGAAGGTGGCCGGGGCCTATTGGCGCGGCGATCACCGCAACGAGATGCTGCAGCGCATCTACGGCACGGCCTGGGCCAGCAAGGAGGACCTGCAGCAGTACCTGACCCTGCTGGAAGAGGCCGAGCGGCGCGACCACCGCAAGCTCGGCAAGGAGCTGGACCTGTTCCACATCGACGACCATGCGCCGGGGCTGGTGTTCTGGCACCCCAAGGGCTGGACGCTGTGGCAGCAGGTGGAGCAGTACATGCGGCAGGTCTACCGCGACAACGGCTACCTGGAGGTCAAGGGCCCGCAGATCCTGGACAAGGCGCTGTGGGAGAAGACCGGCCACTGGGACAAGTACCGGGACAACATGTTCATCACCGAGAGCGAGAAGCGCGACTACGCGATCAAG
The DNA here is from genome assembly GCF_001675355.1 of Tepidimonas fonticaldi. Classification (NCBI taxonomy): domain Bacteria; kingdom Pseudomonadati; phylum Pseudomonadota; class Betaproteobacteria; order Burkholderiales; genus Tepidimonas; species Tepidimonas fonticaldi. The sequence continues at coordinate 384,680 of NZ_LZDH01000056.1, forward strand.
CCGATGAACTGCCCCGGCCACATCCTGATCTTCAAGCAGGGCGTCAAGAGCTACCGCGACCTGCCGCTGCGCTATGGCGAGTTTGGCCAGTGCCACCGCAACGAGCCCAGCGGCGGCCTGCACGGCATCATGCGCGTGCGCGGCTTCACGCAGGACGACGGCCACATCTTCTGCACCGAGGACCAGATCCTGCCCGAGTGCGACGCCTTCACGCGGTTGCTGAAGAAGGTGTACGCGGACTTTGGCTTTACCGAGATCCTCTACAAGGTCTCGACGCGGCCGGCGGCGCGCATCGGCTCCGATGAACTCTGGGACAAGGCCGAGGCGGCGCTGATGCAGAGCCTGCGCGACTCTGGCTGCGACTTCGTCATCTCCGAAGGGGATGGCGCGTTCTACGGCCCCAAGATCGAGTACACGCTCAAGGACGCCATCGGCCGCGAGTGGCAGTGCGGCACCATCCAGGTGGATTTCAACCTGAGTGAGCGGCTGGATGCCGAGTACGTGGCCGAGGACGGCAGCCGCCAGCGCCCGGTCATTCTGCACCGCGCCATCGTCGGCAGCCTGGAGCGCTTCATCGGCATCCTCATCGAGCAGCACGCGGGCGCCTTGCCGGCGTGGCTGGCGCCGATCCAGGTGGCGGTGCTCAACATCACCGATGCGCAGGCCGGCTACTGTGGCGAAATTGCCAAAACGCTTCAGGATCAAGGGTTTAGGGTGGCGCTGGATCTTGGCAACGAGAAGATCACCTATAAAATCCGCCAGCAGGCGTTGCAAAAGGTGCCTTACATCCTGGTCGTCGGCGACAAGGAGAAGGCCGCCGGGACGGTCGCCGTGCGCGCGCGCGGCAACCAGGACCTCGGCGTCATGCCCTTGGCGGACTTCGCCCAGCGCCTGCGTTCGGACATCGCGTCCAAACATTGACAAAGGAACCACACCATCGCTACCGCCCGCCCCAGCAACTTCCGTGACCGTCGCCAGCGCGAGGAGCGCCAGCACCGTTTGAACCGCGAGATCACCGCGCCCGAGGTCCGCCTCACAGGCCCCGATGGGCAGCAAATCGGTGTCGTGTCCATCCAAGAGGCGCTGCGCATGGCGGGCGACCTCGACGTCGATCTGGTCGAAATCGCGCCGATGGCCACCCCGCCGGTGTGCCGCCTGATCGACTACGGCAAGTTCAAATACGCCGAACAGAAGAAGGCGGCCGAGGCCAAGGCCAAGCAAAAGGTCATCGAGGTCAAGGAAATCAAGTTCCGGCCCGGGACCGACGAGGGCGACTACCAGGTCAAGATGCGCAACATCCGCCGCTTCCTGGAAGACGGCGACAAGTGCAAGGTGACCCTGCGCTTCCGTGGCCGGGAGATCACCCACCAGGAGCTGGGCTTGGCGTTGCTGGAGCGCATCCGCACCGAGCTGGGCGACAGCATCGTGGTCGAGCAGTTCCCCAAGCTGGAGGGGCGGCAGATGATCATGATGATCGCGCCGTCGCGCAAAAAGGGCGCTGGCGCCGGCAAGGCGGAAGCTGCCGCCCCGGCGGCCTGATCGCCGCGCCCCGTGCTGCATGGGTGCGGCTGCGCAGCCGCGCGGCGCCGTCGTTGCTATAATCACAGGCTTCGCACGCAACCAAGCGTGCGCTTTGGTGCGTTGCGGCGTTTCGCGGTGTGTCATGGCGCATGGCGGTGTGCGAAGCCGGCCCGGTCATCCCGGGGCTGGAACGACAAGTGGCTCGGGGCCGACAAGTCCCTGGCGGCAAAGCCGGGGCGCCTCACGAGCACAATTCAACAGGAAGCAGTCATCATGCCCAAGATGAAGACCAAGAGCAGCGCGAAGAAGCGTTTTCGCGTTCGTCCCGGTGGCACCGTCAAGCGCGGTCAGGCCTTCAAGCGCCACATCCTGACCAAGAAGACGACCAAGAACAAGCGCCAGCTGCGTGGCGCGGCCAACGTCCACGAGACGAACATGGGCCACATCGCGCAGATGATGCCCTTTGCCGGCCTGTGATGGGCGGCGGTACCCCCGTAACGAACAAGGAGTAAACCATGCCTCGCGTCAAACGTGGTGTCACCGCGCGCGCCCGCCACAAAAAGGTGCTCGCCCTGGCCAAGGGTTTCCGTGGCCGCCGCAAGAATGTGTTCCGCGTCGCCAAGCAGGCGGTGATGAAGGCCGGTCAGTACGCCTACCGCGACCGCCGTGCCCGCAAGCGTGTCTTCCGTCAGCTCTGGATCGCCCGCATCAACGCTGGCGTGCGCGAGCTGGGTCTGACCTACAGCCAGTTTGCCAACGGTCTGCGCAAGGCGGCGATCGAGATCGACCGCAAGGTGCTGGCCGATCTGGCCGTCAACGACAAGGCGGCCTTCGGCGCCATCGTCGAGCGCGTCAAGGCCCATCTGCAGGCCCCGGGCGCAGCGACGGCCGCCTGACGTCCCAGGCCGCCCACCCGGGTGGCCGTCCGTCTTTCCACGGGCCAGTCGCCTTGCGCGCTGGCCCGTTCGTTTTTGGGGCCGAGCGCGCCCCGCAACGGATCACCGCATGAACGACCTCGAATCCCTGGTGCAGTCGGCGCGCGAGCAGTTCGCGCAGGCCCAAACCCCCAACGACCTGGAAAACGCCAAGGCACGCTTTCTGGGCAAGAGCGGCGCGATCACCGAGCGCATGAAGGGGCTGGCGGCGCTGAGCCCCGAGGAGAAAAAGGCGGCGGGCGCGGCCATCAACCAGGCCAAGCAGGCCATCGAAGCGGCGCTGCAGGCGCGCCGCACCGAGCTGGCCGAGGCCGAGCTGCAGCGCCAGCTGGCCGCCGAGGCGCTGGACGTGACGCTGCCGGGCCGCCAGCGCGGCCAGGGCGGGCTGCACCCCGTGAGCCTGACGCTGGAGCGCATCGAGGCCATCTTCGGCTCGATGGGCTTCGAGGTCGCCGACGGGCCGGAGATCGAGACCGACTGGTTCAACTTCACCGCGCTCAATACCCCGGCGGACCACCCGGCGCGCTCGATGCACGACACCTTCTATGTCGAAGGGGGAACGCCCGAGGCGCCGCTGCTGCTGCGCACCCACACCAGCCCGATGCAGATCCGCCACGCGGTGCAGCACGTCAAGCGCGCGCGTGCCGCGGCCGGCGACGGCGGGGCGGGGCTGTTCGCCGGCGACATGCCGGAGATCCGCGTCATCGCCCCGGGGCGCACCTACCGCGTGGACAGCGACGCCACGCACTCGCCGATGTTTCACCAGTGCGAGGGGCTGTGGATCGGCCGCAACGTCAGCTTCAAGGACCTGAAGGTGGTCTTCACGGCGTTTTGCCGCACCTTTTTCGAGACCGACGACCTGGTGCTGCGCTTCCGGCCGAGCTTCTTCCCGTTCACCGAGCCGAGCGCCGAGATCGACATCCAGTTTGCCAGCGGCCCGCTGGCCGGGCGCTGGCTGGAGGTGGCCGGCTCCGGCCAGGTGCACCCCAACGTGGTGCGCAACATGGGGCTGGACCCGGAGCACTACATTGGCTTTGCATTTGGCATGGGGCCGGACCGGCTGACCATGCTGCGCTACGGCGTCAACGACCTGCGCCTGTTCTTCGATGGTGACCTGCGCTTTCTGTCGCAGTTCCGTTGAGGTTGAGAGAAAGAGCCCCCGATGCAATTCCCCGAATCCTGGCTGCGTGCCTTTTGCAACCCTCCCCTCGACAGCCGCGCGCTGGCCGATCTGCTGACCATGGCGGGTCTGGAGGTGGAGGAATGGGAGCCGGTGGCTCCCCCCTTCACCCGCGTGGTGGTGGGCGAGATCCTGAGCGCCGAGCCGCACCCCAACGCCGACCGGCTGCGCGTCTGCCGCGTGGACGCGGGGCAGGGCGAACCGCTGCAGATCGTCTGCGGCGCGCCGAACGCGCGCGCCGGCATCCGCGTGCCGTGCGCGCTGGTGGGCGCGGTGCTGCCGCCCGGCGAGGACGGCAAGCCGTTCGAGATCCGCGTCGGCAAGCTGCGCGGGGTGGAAAGCCACGGCATGCTCTGCTCGGCGCGCGAGCTGGGCCTGTCGGACGACCACGGCGGGCTGCTGGAACTCGCCGCCGACGCGCCGGTCGGGCGCGATCTGCGCGAGGCGCTGGCGCTGGACGACCGCATCTTCACCCTCAAGCTCACGCCCAACCTCGCGCACTGCCTGAGCGTCTACGGCGTGGCGCGCGAGGTGGCGGCGCTGACCGGCGCGCCGCTGCAGGCCCCGGTGTTTGCGCCGGTGGCACCGCGCCACGGCGAGGTGCTGCCGGTGCGCATCGACGCGCCGGACCTGTGCGGGCGCTTCACCGGCCGCATCATCCGCGGCATCGACCCCACGGCCAAGACGCCCGACTGGATGGTGCAGCGCCTGGCGCGCTGCGGCCAGCGCAGCATCTCGGCCCTCGTGGACATCTCCAACTACGTGATGTTCGAGCTGGGCCGCCCCTCGCACATCTTCGACCTGGACCGCATCCACGGCGGCTTGCAGGTGCGCTGGGGCCGCGCCGGCGAGACGCTGGAGCTGCTCAACGGCCAGACCGTGACGCTGGACGAGACGGTGGGCGTCATTGCCGATGACCGCGGCGTGGAGTCGCTGGCGGGCATCATGGGCGGGCAGGCCACGGCGGTGTCGGACGCCACGCGCAACGTCTATGTGGAGGCGGCGTTCTGGTGGCCGCGCGCGATCGCGGGCCGCTCGCGCCGCTTCAACTTCAGCACGGACGCCGGCCACCGCTTCGAGCGCGGGGTCGATCCGAGCACCACGCGCGAGCACGTGGAGCGCATCACCCAGCTGATCCTGGAGATCTGCGGCGGCGAGGTCGGCCCGATCGACGACCACGTCGTCAACGTGCCGCAGCCGCAGCCGGTGACGCTGCGCGTGGCGCGCGCGGCCAAAGTGATCGGCATGCCGCTGACGCAGGCGCAGTGCGCCGAGCCGCTGCGCCGGCTGGGGCTGGAGGTGGCCGAGGGCGACGGCGTGCTGACGGTGACGCCGCCGCCGTACCGCTTCGACCTGCAGATCGAGGAGGATCTGATCGAGGAGGTGGCGCGCGTCATCGGCTACGACCGCCTGCCGGATACGCCGCCGCTGGCCCCGGTGGTGCCGCGCGTGCGGCCGGAGGCCCAGCGCAGCGCCCATGCGGTGCGGCGCCAGCTCGCGGATCTGGGGTATCAGGAGACGATCAACTTCAGCTTCGTCGAAGAGCGCTGGGAGCGCGACTACGCGGGCAATGACGCGCCGATCCGGCTGCTCAACCCGATTGCCAGCCACCTGAGTGTGATGCGCTCCAGTCTGATCGGCAGCCTGCTGGCTGTGCTCAAGTACAACACCGACCGCAAGGTGCCGCGCGCCCGCCTGTTCGAGATCGGGCGCGTATTCCGCCGCGATCCGGCGGTGCCGGACAGCGACACCACCGTGGCGGGCTTGGATCAGCCGCGCCGGCTGGCCGGGCTGGCGTGGGGCGACGAGTCCGCCTTGCAGTGGGGCGTACCCGCCCGGCCGCTGGATTTTTACGACGTCAAAGGCGATGTGGAGGCCCTGCTGGCCCCGCGCCGCCCGGTGTTCGAGCCGGCGCAGCACCCCGCGCTGCACCCGGGGCGTTGCGCCCGCGTGCTGCTCGACGGCCGCCCCGTGGGTATCGTGGGCGAGCTGCATCCGCGCTGGCGCCAGGCCGAAGGCTGGACCCAGGCGCCGGTGCTGTTCGAGCTGGACTGGGATGCGGTCGTCGAGCGCCCGGTGCCCCAGGCCCAGCCGCTGGGTCGGCACCAGCCCGTGCAGCGGGACGTGGCGGTGGTCGTGCGCGAGGCCGTCACCCACGCCGAGCTGATGGCGGCCATTGGGGCGGTCGAGCAGCCGTGGCTGCGCGAGGCGGTGCTGTTCGACGTCTATCGGCCCAAGGCGGGGACGGCGGGCGGCGCCCTGGCCGAGGGCGAAAAGAGCCTGGCCGTGCGCCTGACCCTGGAGCGCCACGACGCCAACCTGACCGACGAGGAGATCGACGCCGTCGTGCAGGCCGTGTTGGCATCGCTGCAACAGCGCGTCGGGGCCCGCCTGCGGGCGTGACCCCGGGGTGTGTCGAAGGCCGTGGCGGTCCTGCTACGATTGCCGCCATGGCCACGCGCAACCCCCGAACGGAACCCGAAGACGCCGGTGACGGCGCGACCCTGACCAAGGCCGAGTTGGCCGAGCGACTGTTCGATCGCATCGGCTTCAACAAGCGGGAATCCAAGGACATCGTCGATGCGTTTTTTGCGCTGATCGCCGAGCGCCTGATCGCCGGCGAGGATGTGCGCATCGCCGGGTTCGGGCAGTTTCAGGTGCGCATGAAGGCCCCGCGCCCGGGGCGCAATCCACGCACCGGCGAGCTGGTACCGATCGAGGCGCGGCGCGTGGTGACCTTCCACGCCTCGCCCAAGCTCAAGGGAGCGATGCAGGGTTCGGGCGCGTCTGCCGCCAGCGACCCGGATCGATGAGGCCGGTGGCCAGCGCCACCCCGGCCAGGATCACGATGCCGCACCCCACCATCCAGGGGGTGATGGTCTCGCCCAGCAGCAGCGCGCCGTAGCCGATGGCGAACACCGGGATCAGAAAGGTCACGGTGAGCGTTTTGGCGGGGCCGGCGGCCTCGATCAACCGAAAGTACAGCAGGTAGGCCAGCGCGGTGCAAAGCACGCCGGCCACCCCGACGGCGGCCCAGGCACCGGCGCTGGCGGGCTGCGCGGGCCAGGTCCACAGGGTGGGCAGCAGCAGGCCCAAGGTGGCGCCGAACTGGCTGCCCGCGGCTGTGGCCATGGGGGGAATGCCCATCAGGTATTTTTTGGTGTAGCTGGCCGCCACGGCATAGAGGATGGTGGCGCCCAGACAGGCCAGCACGGCCCAGCCCGTGCCGCCGGGGGTAAAGCTGGCCTTGTTCCACGACAGCAGCGCCACCCCCAGAAACCCCAGCGCCAGCCCCACGGCGCGCCAGCGCCCTGGGCGATCACCCAGCCACAGCCAGGCCACCAGCGCACCGAACAGCGGCACGGTGGCGTTGAGGATCGCCGTCAGGCCGGTGCTGATCGACAGCACCGCGTAGGCGAACAGCCCAAAGGGAATGCCCGAGTTGATCAGCCCGACGAACAGGATGCGCCCCGCGTGGGCGCGAAACGCGCGCCAGTGGCCGCTGAGCACCAGAATCGGCAGCAGCACCGCGCCCGCGACGGCCACGCGCAGGCCGGCGGTGGCCACCGGCCCAAATTCCAGCGCCGCCTGGCGCATGAACAGAAAGGACGAACCCCACAGGGCTGCCAGAAACAAAAACTCGGCCGCAAGCTTGGGCGACATGGCGCGGGATGGGATGGGGTGATGGCGCCCGGGCCGTCGCCGGCCGGGGCACGACAGGGGGAGCGACAGGGAGGGCGATCATAAGCCCTCCTACAATCGGCGCACTGTCACACACCCGTCTCGACCGTCCACAGACCCATGACCGATTCGACCGTTTCCCACCGTCCGCTGCCTGCCCACGCCTTCAAGGCGTACGACATCCGTGGCGTGGTGCCCGACGTGATCGACGAGGCCTTTGCCCGGGCGCTGGGGCACGCCTTTGGGGCCCGGGTCCGAGCGGCCGGCGAGCAGACCGTGGCCGTGGGGCGCGATGGGCGGCTGAGCAGCCCGGCCCTGGCCGCCGCGCTGATCGACGGGCTGTCGATGGCGGGGGTGGACGTGCTGGACATCGGCATGGTCACCACGCCCATGCTGTACTTTGCGGCGGCCACGCACTGCCGCAGTGGCATTCAGGTCACGGGCAGCCACAACCCCAAGCACCACAACGGCTTCAAGATGGTGCTGGCGGGGCGCGCCATCTACGGCGACGAAATCCAGGCCCTGCGCGAGGCCATGGCATCTGGCTTGACACCAGCGTCCGCGCGCGGGCAGGTGCGCCGGCTGGATATTCAGCCGGAGTACATCGCGCGCATCGCCGGCGAGGTGCGGCTGGCGCGGCCGCTCAAGCTCGTGATCGACTGCGGCAACGGCGTCACGGGGGCCTCCGCCCCCGCGCTGTTCAGGGCGCTGGGCTGCGACGTGACGGTGCTGTACGGCGAGGTCGATGGCGAATTCCCCAACCACCATCCCGACCCGTCCAAGCCGGAGAATCTGCGCGACCTCATCGCCACCCTGCAGCGCACGGGCGCCGATCTGGGTTTTGCCTTCGACGGCGATGGCGACCGGCTGGGCGTCGTCACCCCCAGCGGCCAGAACATCTTTCCCGACCGGCAGATGATGCTGTTTGCCGCCGACGTGCTGTCGCGCGTGCCCGGGGGGACCATCGTGTTCGACGTCAAGTGCAGCCAGCGGCTGGCGCCGGCGATCCGCGCCGCCGGCGGTGTGCCGCTGATGCACCGCACCGGCCACTCGCTGATCAAGGCCAAGATGCGCGAGGTCGGCGCGCCGCTGGGCGGCGAGATGAGCGGGCACATCTTCTTCCAGGAGCGCTGGTACGGCTTCGACGACGGCAGCTACGCCGGCGCGCGGCTGCTGGAGATCCTGAGCCGTCACGCCGACCCCGGTGCCGTGCTCGACGGCTTGCCCACCAGCCACTCGACGCCGGAACTCAACGTCGCCTGCGCCGAGGGCGAGCCGCACCGGCTGGTGGCCGAGTTGCAGCGCGTGGCCCGCTTCGCCCCGCCGGCCGAGGTCAGCACCGTGGACGGCCTGCGGGTCGACTGGCCGGACGGCTTCGGGCTGATCCGCGCCTCCAACACCACGCCGGTGCTGGTGCTGCGCTTCGAGGGGCAGACGCCCGAGGCACTGGCGCGCATCGAGGCCGAAATGCTGGGCTGGCTGCGCCGCGTCAAGCCCGATGCGGTGGTGGGCGACGCGGCCCATTGACGCCCGCCCGTGCAGGAATCCGTCGTGTCCTCCGCCTCGTCCGCCGCCCCCGCCGCCCTCACCCCGGACCCCGACCCGGAGGTCATCGTCTTCAACCTGAAGCGGCGCTACACCGGCGTGTCGGCCACCGTCAACGCGCTGGTGCCGATACAGGCGCGCCAGTGGCGGCTGGCCTACTGCGGCACGCCGCTGCCGCACGGCATGCCGGGCCTGACGCTGCGGCAGGCGATCGCGCTGTCGCGCCGGCCGCCGGCGGGGCGGCCTTTCCGCATCTGGCACGTGCGGCGCGACCACGAGATGGCCGCCGGCCTGTGGGCGCGCGACGTGCTGCGGCTGCCGGTGCGGCTGGTGTTTACCTCGGCGGCGCAGCACCGGCACGGCTGGTTTCCGCGCTGGCTGATCAGCCGCATGGACGCGGTGATCGCCACCACGCCGAAGGCCGCCAGCTTCGTGCCGAACACCACGGCGGTGGTGCCGCACGGCATCGACCTGACCCGCTTTGCGCCGCCGCCGGACAAGCTGGCGGCGTGGGCCGACAGCGGCTTGCCGGGGCGCTTTGGCGTCGGCGTGTTCGGGCGCGTGCGGCCGGACAAAGGCACCGACGTGTTCGTGGACGCGATGATCGCCGCGCTGCCGCACCTGCCGGACGTGACGGCGGTGATCGCCGGCCGCGCGATGCCGCAGCACGAGGCCTACCAGCGCGAGCTGCAGGCGCGCATCGACGCCGCGGGCCTGTCGGATCGCATCCGCTTCCTCGGCGAAGTGCCGGCGGCCGAGGTGCACCGCTGGTATCAGCGCTGCCTGGTGTGCGTGGCCTGCCCGCGTTACGAGCCGTTCGGGCTCACGCCGTTCGAGGCGGCGGCGTGCGGCTGCGCCGTGGTGTGCTCGCGCACCGGGGCGTTCGAGGAGCTGGTGCAGCCCGGCGTCAACGGCGCGCTGGTGGACACCGGCGATGCCGCAGGGCTGGCCGAGGCGCTGCGGCAGGTGCTGGCCGACCCGCAGGCCGCGGCGCGGATGGGGCAGGCCGCGCGGGCGCGCGTGGCGGGGCAGTTTTCGCTCGAGCGCGAGGCGGCCGGCATCGGGGCGGTGTATGCGCGGCTGTTCGCTACCGGCTGACGCGCCTGCGCCTATGCGGTGGAGCGAGCGGCTGGCCCTCGGTCTGTACGGGGGTGTGATGACCGCGCTGCAACCCCTGTTGCGCCGCAAGCTGGCGAGCCGTGGCCGGCAGGAACCCGGCTATCTGGAAGCCATCGAGGAGCGGTTCGGGCGCTATGCCGTCGAGCCGTCCCAGGGCTGGTTGTGGGTGCACGCCGTGTCGTTGGGCGAAACCCGGGCCGCGGCCTTGTGGATCGACCGCTTGCGCGAGCGCCGCCCCGACATCCGCATCCTCTGGACCCATGGCACGGCGACCGGTCGCGCCGAGGGGCGGCGCCACCTGCGCCCGGGCGATGTGCAGGTCTGGCTGCCCTGGGATGCGCCGGGGCCTGTGCAGCGGTTTTTGGCGCATTTCCGCCCCCGGTTGGGGGTGCTGATGGAAACCGAAGTCTGGCCCGCCCTGGTGCAGGGCTGCCGCACGGCAGGGGTGCCGCTGCTGCTGGCCAATGCGCGGCTGAACGCGCGCTCGTGGCGGCGCGCGCAGCGTCTGCGCTGGCTGGCGGGGCCGGCCTATGCGGGCTTGTCCGGCGTGTTGGCCCAGACGGCCGGCGATGCGGACCGGCTGCGGACGCTGGGGGCGCCGGTCGATCCGCCAGCCGGTGGAACGATGGGCAACGTCAAATTCGACGTTCCGTGGCACCCCGGCGCATGGGGGTTGGGGCGAACGTGGCGCGCGGCGTGGCAGGCCGCGACCGCCGCCTCGGACGTACCCGGCGGGCGGCCGATCCTGATGCTCGCCAGCAGCCGGGAAGGGGAGGAGGCGGCCTGGTGCGACGCATGGCGGGCCCAGGCCCAAACGACACGCGGGGCGGGCACCTGCCCGATTCGCCCGCTGTGGCTGATCGTGCCGCGCCATCCCCAGCGCTTCGATGCGGTGGAGGCGCTGCTGCGCCAGGCCGGACTGCGCGTCGTGCGGCGCAGCACGCTGGGGCCGCTGGACGCTGCCGAACCCGTCTGGCCACCGGCAGCGCGGGAGGCTGACGTCCTGCTGGGCGACAGCCTGGGTGAAATGCCTTGGTATTACGGGCTGGCGCAAGTGGCGCTGCTCGGGGGCAGCTTTGCGCCCTTGGGGGGGCAGAACCTGATCGAGGCGGCCGCCTGCGAATGTCCGGTGGTCATGGGGCCGCACACTTTCAATTTTGCCGAGGCGTCGGAGGCGGCCATCGCGGCCGGTGCCGCCGAGCGTGTGCCAGACCTCGCCAACGCGGTGGCCCGGGCGCTGGACTGGCTGGCCGATCCGCCCGCCCTGGCCCGTGCCCAGGCGGGTTGCCAAACGTTACTGCAAACGCACGCCGGCGCCGCCGCCCGCTGCGTGGACGCCGTGCTGCGCTGGTGGGACCTCAGCGCGCCTGCAGCAGCGCGTTGATGGGCTGCAGATCTTCGGGCTTGAGCACCCCGGCCGCCTGACGCAGGCGCAGGTTGCCGACCAGCACGTCGTAGCGCGCCTTGGCCAATTGGGCCTTGGTCTGGTAGAGCTGGCTCTGGGCGTTGAGCACGTCGATGTTGATGCGCACGCCCACCTGGTAGCCGAGCTGGTTGGCCTCCAGTGCGCTCTGGCTGGACGCCTCGGCCGCTTCCAGGGCCCGCACCTGGCCCAGGCCCGACTGCACGCCAAAGAAGGCGGCGCGGGTGGCCTGGCTCACCCCACGTACCGCGCCTTCGACGTCGTTGCGCGCCTTGTCTTCCAGCGCCACGGTTTCCTTCACGCGGTTGTCCAGGGCGCCGCCCGAGTACAGCGGCAGGTTGAACTGCACGCCGATGCTGGCGGTCTGGTTGCGCAGATACCCGGGGATGGCCGCAACCGACGACGGCGCGCGCGCGAACTGGTACTGCGCCACGGCGTCCAGCGTCGGGCCCTTGGCCGCCTCGGCCTTGCGGACTTCCAGGCGGGCCACGTCGAGCGCCGCCTGGGCGGCGCGCACGCTCGGGTGCTCGGCCGCCGCACGCTGCACCCACGCGTTCACGTCGTTGGGAGCCAGCGTGGGCAAGGTGACGGGCGTGGGCAGCCGCCACGGCTGCGTGCCGCTGCGGCCCACCAGCTGATCCAGCGCCAGCTTCTTGACGCGCAGGTCGTTCTCGGCGGCGATCTCCTGCGCGACGACCAGGTCGAAGCGCGCCTGCGCCTCGCGCGTGTCGGTGATGGTGGCGGTGCCGACCTCGAAGTTGCGCTGGGCGGCGGCAAGCTGCTGCTCGACCGCGGCCTTCTGCGCCCGCACGAAAGTCAACGTGTCCTCCGCGCCCAAGACGTCGAAGTACGCCTGCGACAGGCGCACGATCAGATCCTGTTCGACCGATTGCAGCTGGGCCTCGGCGGCCTGCAGCGAGCGCTGGGCCTGCTCCACCTCCAACTGGTTGCCGGGGCGGTACAGCGGCTGGGTGGCCGCCAGACGCACGGTCTGGTTGTTGAAGGTGTCGTCCAGCACCGAGGCGGAGCTGTCGCGGCGGTTGACGAAGGCCTCGGCCGACAGGCCGACGGAGGGCAGCACCCGGGCGCGGGCCTGTTCCGCCTTGGCGCGGTTGGCCTCGAACTGCGCCTTGGCGGCCAGGTAGGCGGCATCGTAGCTCTGGGCCGCTTCCAGCAGCGATTGCAGGCTTTGGGCGTGGGCCACACCAGCCACCCCGGCCAGTGTGCCGAGCAGCAAAGCCGCTGGCAGGCGCAGGATCCGGGCGGCGGGCCGATGGGGCACCAAGGATGGGGCGAGTTTCGGCATGGCGTGCAGTCCCTGGAGAGGTTTATACAGGTGGGAGTATATGACGAATGGCCGAATCCTGCAGCCCCGTCGGGTCAGTACTGCGGGATCGAGGGGTCGATCTCGGCCGCCCAGGCGTGGATGCCGCCGGCGATGTTGACGACGTGTTCATACCCCTGCCGGTGCAAAAAGAACGCCACCTGGGCGCTGCGCCCCCCATGGTGGCACAGGCAGGCGATGGGCCGTTCGCGCGGCAGCTCGCTCAGCCGCATGGGGATGCTGGCCATGGGCATGTGCCGCAGCTCGAAGCCATCCGGCCGCACGCTGGCGGTCTGGACCTCCCAGGGCTCGCGCACATCCAGCACGATGGGCTCGGCGTCCGGGGTTTGCGCGCGGCACTGCCGCAGCCAGTCGGCCAGTTGCGCGGGGCGGATGTGGGGCACCATGGCGGCGGTCTCAGAAGCGGAAGCGGGTGGGTTCCGGGAAGTTGCGCAGGCGCGGGATCACGATGTCCCAGGGCTGCTCGCTGTGGTAGCTGGCTTCGCCGGTGCGCTGCACCAGGGTGGCACGCATGATGGGCTCGTCACCCACCACGGCGAACAGGCGGCCGCCCACGCGCAGCAGCTCCAGCAGGTCGGCGGGCACTTCCGCGACCGAACCGCTCAACACGATGACGTCGTACGGCGCTTCGCTCACGCACGGCGCAAAGCGGCCGGCGGCTGCGTCCGCGGTCTTGACCTGCACATTGCCGACGCCCGCGCGTGCGAGGTTGGCACGCGCCGTCTCGGCCAGCGCGGGGTTGATTTCCAGCGTGAGCACTTGGCGCGACAGGCGGCCGAGCAGTGCGGCCATGTAGCCGGAGCCGGTGCCGATTTCCAGCACGTTGTCGGTGGGCTTGAGGGCCAGGTCTTGCAGGGTGCGGGCCTCGACCTTGGGCGCGAGCATGCATTCGCCCTCGACGGCCGGTTGGGACAGCGGGATTTCCAGATCGGACAGGGCGAGGGCCTGGTAGGCGGGCGGCACGAAGGTCTCGCGCTTGATCTGGCCCAGCAGCGCCAGCACCGTGGCGTCGAGCACCTCCCAGGGGCGGATCTGCTGCTCGATCATGTTGAAGCGGGCTTTCTCGAAATCGAACGCGGTGGCGCTCATGCCGTACTCCTGTGGGTATATCTGGCGGGCAATTCGATCAATTCTACCGAAGCATGGGTTGGGGCCGGGGGCCGAGGGGGCCATGCTCAGCCACCCCGCTCCAGCAGCGCCCGCAGGCGGTAGAGGGCGTCCAGCGCGTCGCGCGGGCTCAGGGCGTCCGGGTCCAGCTCGGCCAGCCGTTGCAGCACCGGGTGTTCGCTGGCGACGGTGGGTTCGGGCTCCGGCGCGGCGGCAAAGAGGTCGATCTGCTGCTGCGCGCGGGCGCTTTCCGCCTCCAGTTGTGCCAGGGTGTGCCGGGCCTGTTGCACGACGGCGGCCGGCACCCCGGCCAGGCGGGCCACTTGCACACCGTAGCTGCGGCTGGCCGGGCCTGGCTCGATCTGGTGCAGAAAAACGATCTCCCGGCCTTTGCCTTCCACCGCGCTGACGTGCACATTGACGGCCCCGGGGTGGCGCGCGGGGAACTCGGTCAGCTCGAAGTAGTGCGTGGCAAACAGCGTGAAGGCGCGCACGCGGTCGTGCAGGTGCGTAGCGATGGCGCTGGCCAGCGCCAGCCCGTCGAAAGTGGAGGTGCCGCGGCCGATCTCGTCCATCAGCACCAGGCTGTGCTCGGTGGCGCTGTGCAGGATTTGCGCCGCCTCGGTCATCTCCAGCATGAAGGTGGACTGCGCGTTGGCCAGGTCGTCGGCGGCGCCGATGCGGGTGTGGATGGCGTCGATCGGCCCCAGGTGGCAGCTGCGGGCCGGCACATAGCTGCCGATGCTGGCCAGCAGCACGATCAGCGCCACCTGGCGCATGTAGGTGGACTTGCCGCCCATGTTGGGGCCGGTGATGATCAGCAGGCGTGTGCGCGCGTCCAGCACCGTGTCGTTGGGGATGAAGGGGCCGGCGCCGGTTTCCTGCAGGCGTGCTTCCACCACGGGGTGGCGGCCCTGGCGGATTTCGATGCGCGGTTCGGGCACGAAGGTGGGGGCCTGCCAGTCCAGGGTCAGCGACCGCTCGGCCAGCGCCGCCAGCACGTCCAGCGTGGCGAGCGCCCGCGCCAGGGTGCCCAGCGCGGGCACGAAGGGCTGCAGCTCATCCAGCAGCCGCTCGTAGAGCCACTTCTCGCGCGCCAGCGCGCGCTCCTGGGCGCTGAGCGCCTTGTCCTCGAAGGCTTTGAGTTCCGGCGTGATGAAGCGCTCGGCGTTTTTCAGCGTCTGGCGGCGGCGGTAGTCGTCCGGCACCTTGTCGAGCTGCCCCTGCGTGACCTCGATGTAGAAGCCGTGCACCTTGTTGTACTGCACGCGCAGGTTGGCAATGCCGGTGCGGGCGCGCTCGCGCGCTTCCAGGTCGAGCAAAAAGGCGTCCGCATTGGCCTGGATGGCGCGCAGCTCGTCCAGCTCGGCGTCGTAACCCGGTGCGATCACGCTGCCGTCGCGGATCAGGGCCGCGGGTTCGGGCAGCAGCGCGCGCGCCAGCAGTGCTGCCACCTCCAGCGGCGGGCGCAGGTCGGCGGCCAAGCGCTGCAGCAGCGTGGCGGGGTGCGTGTCGGCCAACATCGCCACCGCCTGGGCCAGGTGGTCGGCGCGTTGTAGCGTTTGCGTCAGGCCGGCCAGCTCGCGCGGGCGTGCCTGCCGCAGCGCGATGCGCGCTGCCAGGCGCTCGACGTCGCTCAGGCCGCGCAGGCCGCGGCGCAGATCGTCGGGGCCGTGGGTGCGCAGCACGCCGATGGCGGCCAGCCGCTCGCGCGCGACGGCGCGGTCGCGCGGTGGCTCCAACAGCCAGCGCCGCAGCAGTCGGCTGCCCATGCCGGTGGCGCAGGTGTCCAGCAGGGACAGCAGGGTCGGCGCGGACTCGCCGCGCAGGGTTTGCGTCAGCTCCAGGTTGCGGCGCGTGGTCGCGGGCAGCTCGATCCACTCTTGCGGCCGCACCACGCGCAGCGCACGCACATGCCCCAGTTGCCGGCCCTGGGTGTGTTCGGCGTAGTCCAGCAGCGCCGATGCCGCGGCGTGCGCCTCGGGCAGGTCCTGCGCCCCCCAGCCCGCCAGCGTGGCCGCTTGCAGCTGGTCGCACAGCTTGCGCTGGCCCAGGGCCGCGTCGAAGGCCCAGGCCGGCCGCACCGTCAGGGCCGGGCGCACGGCGGCAGCCGCGGCGTCCAGCCAGCTGCGCAGCTCCGCTTCGGCCGCTGGCGCCAGGTCGCCGCCGTGCAGCACCTCGTGCGGGGCCAGGCGCTGCAGCCAGCCGCGCAACTCGGCCCAGTCGCATTCGGCCAGGTGGACGGTGCCTTCGGTCACGGCCAGCCAGGCCAGCCCGCAGCGCCGGCGTGCCCCCACGTGCAAGGCCAGCAGCAGCGCATCGGTCTTGTCGGCCAGCAGTTCGCTGTCGGTTAGGGTGCCGGGTGTCACCACGCGCACCACTTGCCGCTCCACCGGCCCCTTGGCGGTGGCCACGTCGCCCACCTGCTCGCAGATGGCCACCGACTCGCCCAGCCGGATCAGCCGGGCCAAGTAGGTCTCCACCGAATGGACCGGCACGCCGGCCATCACCACCGGGGCGCCGGCCGACTGCCCGCGCGTGGTCAGCGTGATGTCCAGCAGCCGCGCGGCCTTGTGGGCGTCGTCGTAGAACAGCTCGTAAAAATCCCCCATGCGGTAAAAGACCAGCGTGTGGGGGTAATCTGCCTTGATGCGCAGCCACTGCGCCATCATGGGCGTGTGCGCTTCCAGCGGCGCGGGGGGCGCGCCGCCGATGGCACCGGGGGGCGACGCGGAGGCCGTCACCATCGTCAGCAGCGGGGACCAATCACGCAGCGATCACCACGGGGCATCGCCGGCGCCCGGCGCTTCGCCGGCGGGCGCATCATCCTTCGCGCGTTCGCCCGTGCGCTCGTCGGCAGCGCGTTCGCGCGACACGCCTTCGGCACTTTGGCTGTCGAGCGCCATCTTGTCGCGCACCGGGGCAAACTTGCTGTACTTGCCCAGCACCCCCACCAGTTGCCCGTAGATGCGCGGGTTGGCCGCCAGGCATTCCTTTTGTTCCAGGAAGTCGGCTTCGCCCGTGAAGTTGCCGATCAGGCCGCCCGCCTCGGTGACCAGCAACGCGCCGGCTGCCACGTCCCATGGGCTCAGACCCGTCTCGAAAAACCCGTCGCTGAAGCCCGCAGCCACATAGGCCAGATCCAGCGCCGCGGCACCGGGCCGGCGCACGCCCGCCACGCGCGGCATCACGTCGCCCAGCATGCGCAAATAGGTTTGGAACGCATCGCCGGGGCGGAAGGGGAAACCCGTGCTCAACAGGCAGTCGCGCAGTTGGGTGCGCTTGGCCACGCGGATGCGGCGGTCGTTGAGGTAGGCGCCGCGGCCCTTGCTGGCGGTGAACAGGTCGTTGCGCGACGGGTCGTAGATGACCGCCTGGTCCAGCCGCCCGTCCACCATCAGCGCGATGCTCACGCAATAGACCGGAAAGCCGTGGATGAAGTTGGTGGTGCCGTCCAGCGGATCGATGATCCAGGTGAAGGCGCGGCCTTTGCCCTTGCCCTCCCGGCGGCCGGATTCCTCGGCCCAGATGCCGTGGTCGGGGTAAGCGCCCAGCAGCGTCTCGATGATGGCGGCTTCGGCGGCGTGGTCGACCTCGGTGACGAAATCGTTGGTCTGCTTGGCGCCGACGCGCAGGGTGTCGAGGTCCAGCGAGGCCCGGTTGATGAGGGCGCCGGCGGCGCGCGCGGCCTTGATGGCCACGTTGAGCATGGGATGGAGGTGGGAGGACATGGATTGTGGGCAAGAGCGACGGGGGCTGCGCGATGGCAGCGACAATACGCGGGATTCTACCGATGCCCCACCGTTTCGCCAAACCGTGCGCCCGGATACGCCCACCCGCTTCGTCCTCATCGAGCCCAGCCACGCCGGCAACGTCGGCGCGGCGGCGCGCGCGCTCAAGGTCATGGGCTTTGGCGATCTGGTGCTGGTGCGGCCGCGCTGGCCGGACGTGCTGCAGCGCCCCGAGGCCATCGAGCGGGCCAGCGGCGCGACGGATGTGCTGGCCCGCGCCCGCGTGGTGGATACGCTGGACGAAGCCCTGGGGGGCATGGATCATGTGTGCGCCACCGCGATGACCCCGCGCGACTTTGGCCCCCCGACGGCCGCGCCGCGGGAACATCTGGCCGCGCTGGCGCCGCGCGCCCGTGCCGGTGAGGTGGTCGGGGTGGCGTTTTTGTTCGGCCCCGAACGCTACGGCATGGCCAACGAGGATGTCTACCGCTGCCATGTGTGTCTGCGCATCCCCACGGCGCCGGACTACGGCTCGCTCAACCTGGCGGCGGCGGTGCAGTTGATCGCGTACGAGTGGCGGCAGGCGCTGGGTGGCTTCGACGCCGAGTCGGCGCCGGCGCGGGCCCGCGGCCCCGCGGCCGAGCCACCGGCGGACGCGCCGACCGTCTCGGCCATGCTGGCGCATTGGGAGGAGGCGCTGGTCGCCGTGGGTTATCTGGACCCCGCCGCGCCCAAGAAGCTGATGCCGCGGCTGCGCCTGCTGTTCCAGCGCGCCGCGCCGACCGCGTCCGAAGTCCACATCCTGCGCGGGGTGGCGCGCGCGATGATCGCCGCCGCCCGCGGCGGCAGGCGCTAGACTCTGCATCCCACCGCCGCCCGCCCGCCATGTTTCGACGCCTCAAAGCCGACATCGACGCCATCCTGGAGCGCGACCCTGCGGCGCGCTCGCGCTGGGAGGTGGTGACGTGCTACCCGGGCTTTCACGCCATCGTGCTGCACCGGCTGGCGCACGCGTGCTGGAACGCGGGCTGGAAGTGGCTGGGGCGCTGGATTTCGCACTGGAACCGCTGGCTCACGGGCATCGAGATCCACCCCGGCGCGCGCATCGGCGAGCGCGTCTTCATCGACCACGGCATGGGCGTGGTGATCGGCGAGACCGCCGAGATTGGCGACGGCTGCACCATCTACCACGGGGTCACGTTGGGTGGCACGTCGCTCTACAAGGGCGCCAAGCGCCACCCCACGCTGGGCTGCAATGTGATCGTGGGGGCGGGCGCCAAGGTGCTGGGGGGCTTTGCGGTCGGTGACGGGGCCAAGATCGGCAGCAATGCGGTCGTGACCAAGCCGGTGCCGGCCGGCGCCACGGCGGTGGGCAACCCGGCGCGCATCATCGTGGCCGATGCGGACGAAAAGCGCGAGGCCGCCGCGGCCAAGATGGGCTTTTCGGCGTACGGCGTGACGCAAAACGACGATCCGCTGAGTCAGGCGCTGCGCGGCCTGATCGACAACGCCGCCGGCCACGAGCACCAGATCGCGCTGTTGTGGCAGGCCATCGAGAAGCTGGCGTGCGCACAACGTGGCGACTGCGTGCCGTCGGATGCCGCGAAGACCGAGCACTTCGAGGCCGAGCGGCTCAATCAGCTGGTGGGCAAATGAGGTCGGTGCCGTTGGCCCAGCGAACCCGGTCGCGCCCGGCTGCCAGGGCCACAGCCGTGGCGGTTGGCCGCCATAGATGGGCCAGCCTTCCGCTGGCGGCGGGGGCCAGGCGGGCACGTGCACCAGTCGGCGGAACAACCAGCGCCGCTCACGGCTGAGCACCACGACGCCGTGTGCGTCGCTGACGATGGCGTTGTCCGCTTCGGCGGGCAGCACGCCTTCGTCCAGGGTGATCGACACCCCCACATACCCCACGAAGCGGCCGTCCACCATCACGGGTTCGGCAAAAACCATGCTGCGCCGGCCGGTCGTTTCGCCGACCATGAACATGCGGGCCGATTGCCCCTCGCGTGCGGCGGCGTACAGTGGCCCGTCGCGGTAGCAGTTGCCCACGAAGGAGCGGATGCCCGGGGGCTCGCCTGAGGCCACCACCACCCCCTCCCGGTCGGCGACGGCGATCAGGCCCAGCCCCAGCTCGCGCACGCCAATGTCCAGCCGCGCATCCAGCTGCCGCAGCCGCTGCGCGATCGCGGGCGGAGGCGGCGTGTGGGGGGACGGGGGCGTCCACGGTAGGCGATCAAGGGGCGCGCGGCGGGCGCACGGCCGATTTGGGCCGAAAGGCCGCGCACACGGCGTCGTCCGTTTCCAGATACGGTCCGCCGATCAGGTCGATGCAGTAGGGCACGGCGGCGAAGATGCCGTGCACCACCGGCCTGCCGTCGGCGTCGCGCAGGCCCTCCAGCGTCTCGGCGATCGACTTGGGTTGTCCCGGCAGGTTGATGATCAGGCAGCGCCCGCGGATCACCGCCACCTGCCGCGACAGGATCGCCGTGGGCACGAAACGCAGGCCGATCTGCCGCATCTGCTCGCCGAAACCCGGCATCTCTTTGTCGGCCACGGCCAGCGTTGCCTCGGGCGTGACGTCGCGCGGCGCCGGTCCCGTGCCGCCCGTGGTCAGCACCAGCGAGCAGCCGGCGTCCACCAGCTCAATCAGCGTCGCGCTGATGCGCTCGCGCTCGTCGGGGATCAGCCGCTCGACGAAAGTGATGGGATTCTTCAGTGCGCGGCCCAGCCACTCGCGCAGCGCGGGCAGGCCCTGGTCCTCGTAGACGCCGCGGCTGGCGCGGTCGCTGATGGAGATGATGCCGATGGTAACGGGGTCGAAGGCGCTCATGGTCGGGTGCGGTCAGGCGGATGCGGCGCGGGCGTCCAGCGCCGCGCGCACGTGCTGGAACAGTTCGCGGAAGGCCCGGCCCTGGCGCTGGGCCTGTCCGGGGGCGGTGTCGGGGCGTGCCTCGGCGTCCTTGCGGGCCTGGCGGATCAGGGCGCGCAGACGCTGCCAGTCGGCGTTGGGCTCGACGTCGCGCCACGCGTCCAGTGCTGCGTCGTCGGCGATCAGCCGCTCGCGCCAGTGTTCGGCCTCGTGCAAGCGCTGCGTCTCGGCGGCGCTGCCCTGGTGCTGCTCCGCGATCGCGGCCTCGATCGCGGTGACCTGGTCCTCGTCCAGCCGGCGCATCAGCTTGCCGACGTACTGGAGCTGGCGCCGCCGGCCCTCGAAGTCGTCGATGCGCCTGGCCTCGGCGACGGCGTCGAGCAGCGTGTCGGGCAGGACCAGCCGCTCCAGCAGCGAAGCCTTGAGCGTGAGCAGCTGCTCGCCCACCGCCTGCAGGTGGGCGCTGCGTTTCTTCAGGTCGGTCTTGCTGTGCTCGGCGTCCCATTTGGCGGCGCGCTTGAGCTCGGCGTCCTCCTCGCTGCCGTAGGCGACGAAGTGACCTTTGACGAAATACCCCTTGGGTGGCTTGCGTGGCATGGCCGGTATCATAGCCAGCCACATGAATGCCACCCGTTCCAAGGCCCGCCGTGCCGTCTCCGGCGCCCAGCCGGGCTTCCAGTTCTCGCAGGAGCAGTTCCAGTCGCTGGCCGATCTGGCGCTGCGGCACGCCCGCCAACTGGGCGTCACCGACGCCGGCGTCGAAATCTCCGAGGGCAGCGGCCTGAGCGTCTCGGTGCGCTGCGGCGCGCTCGAGAACGTCGAGCGCAACCGCGACAAGTCGCTGGGCGTCACGGTCTACCTGGGCCGGCGGCGCGGCAACGCCTCGACCTCGGACTTCTCGGCCGACGCCATCCGCCGCACGGTGCAGGCCGCCTACGACATCGCCCGCTTCACCGCCGAGGACCCGGCCGCCGGCCTGCCCGACGAGATCGACGTCGCCAACGACTACCCGGACCTGGCGTTGTTCCACCCCTGGCCGATCTCGGCCGAGGACGCGCTGGAGTTGGCACTGCGCTGCGAGGCCGCCGCCTTCGCCGTCAGCCCACGCATCACCAACAGCGAGGGTGCGGCCGTCTCCGCCCAGCAATCGCATTTCTGGGCCGAGCACATGCGCGGCGGCGCACGCGGGCGGCAGGGCATTTTCGCGGGCGGCTATGCCAGCTCGCGCCACAGCCTGTCGGTGTCGCCGATCGCCGGCAAGGGCGATGGCATGCAGCGCGACTACTGGTACAGCTCCATGCGCGATCCGGCCGAGCTGGCCAGTCCCGAGGCGGTGGGCCGCTACGCCGCCGAACGGGCGCTGGCGCGCCTGAGGCCGCGCAAGATCGCCACCACCGAGTGTCCGGTGCTGTTCGACGCGCCGCTGGCGGCGGGACTGCTCGGCGCCTTCGTGCAGGCGGTCAGCGGCGGGGCGCTGTACCGGCGCACCACCTTCCTGCCCGACAGTCTGGGGCGGCAGGTGTTTCCGGCGCACATCGACATCCAGGAAGACCCGCACCTGATCGGCGCCAAGGGCAGCGCGCCCTTCGACGACGAGGGCGTGCGCACGCTGGCGCGTGCCGTGGTCAGCGCGGGGTGCGTCAAGGGGTACTTCCTGAGCACCTATTCCGCACGCAAGCTCGGCATGCGCACCACCGGCAACGCCGGCGGCTCGCACAACCTGCTCATGAGCAGCCGCCTCACCCAGCCGGGCGATGACCTGCCGGCCATGCTGCGCAAGCTCGGGCGCGGCCTGTTCGTCACCGAGCTGATGGGGCAGGGCGTCAACCCCGTCACGGGCGACTACTCGCGCGGCGCAGCCGGCTTCTGGGTCGAGGACGGCGTCATCGCCTACCCGGTGCAGGAAATTACCATCGCCGGCAACCTGAAGGACATGTTCCTGGGCATCGAAGCCATCGGCGCCGATGTGTACAACCTGGGGGCCAAGAACATCGGCTCGGTGCTGGTCAACCGCATGAAGGTGGCCGGCAGCTGAGGTGGGCGCAGGGCCAACGGAACAGGGATTACCATCCGACCATGGCCCGCTACCACTTCACCTGCGACGCGGAACCGGAATATCTGCCGCAGCACTCGTCGCCCGCCGACGACATCTACCGCTTCGCGTACACCATCACCATCCACAACGTGGGCGACGTCGCCGCGCAATTGATCGCCCGCCATTGGGAGATCGAGGACGCCGAAGGCCGCACGCAGGTGGTCGATGGTCTGGGCGTCGTGGGCCAGCAACCGCTGCTGCACCCCGGCGAGGCATTTCGCTACACCAGCTCGGCCGAGCTGCGCACGCCCATGGGCATCATGAGCGGGCACTACTTCTGCGTCGCCGTGGACGGCACCCGGTTCGAGGCGGCGATTGCGCCGTTCGTGCTCAAGGCGTCGTGATGCGGGTGGGGCTTGGCCTCGATGCCCACAGGGCGGCGGCAGAGTGACAAGCTGCCGCGTCAAGGGCTAGAATGAATCTAGCCTCTCATCGTTTCGGACGCTTGAGCCTCGGGACCGCGGTTGCGGGTGCATGGGGCAGAGAGGCCACCCGGATCCGAAGAACTGCGAGCGACGGCGCATGCCGGCCCAGGGAGGGCTTCGCCATGACCTTCGATCTGCACTACGGCGCCACGCCCTCGGTCGAACCCACCGTCGTGCGCGAGCTGACCACGCCGCCCGCGCTGCGTCTGCTCAACCCCGAGCCCGACACAATCGACTTCGTGGTCGAGCCGTCGTGGGATGAGCGCACCGTCGTTTCGCTCGGTGACAACGGCGCGCAGTTCTTCGACCTGTGGTTCTGGTCGCTGGCGGTGGCCTGGGGGTTGCTGCCCGCCGCGGTGCCTCTGGACACGCAGGCGCACACCCTCTGGCTGTGGGCGCAGCCCGAGCCCGACGGTCGCCTGCAACTCGGCCTGATGCGGGCCGATGGGGACGAGCCCTTCGACAAGGCTCGCGCGCTGGCCGGTATCCGTTGGCGCGAGCCGCGGGCCGACCTGGTGCACCGCCTGGGTGCGATGTGGGATGCCATCCTGCCCAGTGCGGCCTCCGGCGAGGCGCCGGCGCACGAGGCAAACGGACGCCGGTGGCGCAAGCCTTGGCTGTCCGTGGCCGAGGTGCCGTCCCTGGAGCCGCCGCCTTGGCCCTTGCCGGCGCGCGTGGCGTGGTTTTACCTGCTGCTGGTGCGCCATGTGGAGTTCGGCCGGTTCTCGGAAGCGTTCGCGGACGATCCGGTCGGCTGGACGCTGAGCCTGCTCAAGGGCGAGTCCTTTGCGCTGGATGCCACGCAGGCGGCGTGGAGCATGTTGTTCGACGACGATCCCCCGGGGGAGGAGGCGGTGCGGCAGATCCAGAGCGTCTGCGATGCCGTGCGCGCTGGGCAGGAGGGTTTCCGCGCCGCCAACAAACGAGAACTTTTCCAGGCCTGCATGCAGGTCAGCGAGGCCTGTCGCGATGCCAAGGCCGCCATCGTGCAGGCGATCCGGCCCCGGCTGCCGATGGCCCGAGGCAGCCACGTGGCCGACGGGCAAGGTCGGCGTGCGGTGGTCATCGACGTGCGCGGCGGCCATGCGCTGCTGTATTGGGAGGACGGCCGCATCACCCGGGAGCAGTTGTTGGCCGCTTGCGATGGCTCCAACTGGCGCTGGCCGGTGGCGCATGGCCCCCGCTTCGATAACCGTGCCAGCCTCGACCCGATCGACCAGCGCCGGCTGCGCTGTTGGGAACTCGACGCCTCGCCGGTGGACATCGTCTGCCCGGTGTGCGGCTACCCGTCCACCGATGACGTGTGGATCGAGGTCCAAGACTGCGACGTTTGCGGCTTCGGGCTGGATGAAGCCGTCAACAGCCTTCTGGCAGAGGACCTGACGGAAACCGACGACGGCCAGTGGCTGACCCCGCGGCTGAACGAGGCGCGCGAGCGCTTCCGGCGCACGACCTGGTCCGGCCCCGAGGATGAGGATGTGGACCCCGAAAGCTACCGGGCGCGGATGCGCGATCCGCGCTACCGCGTCCTCGTGCGGGCTTACATGGCCGAATGGGACGCCTGGCTGAACGAGCCCGACCCCGAGCGCAAGCCCCTGGAGATGTGGCGGCGCTGGAACCGGCTGCGCGGCTACCCTGACTGAGGCCGACATGAGCGAGCGCTTGACTCCTTTTGCCGCCTTCTTGCGCCACCGCTACCGCGTGCATGTGCAGGGCTGGCTGATGCTGGGCGTTGCCGGGCTGGCGGGCTACTACGTCAGCCTGTTTCCGCACGAGCCACTCTGGCTGCTCATGCCGGTGGCGTTCATCGTGGCGTTTTTCGTCGTCGCCATCGGGGTGGTGGTGGCGGCGCTGCTGCGCGTGCCGTGGTGGCTGCTGGCGCCGCTGACGTTCCTTTCGATGGCCATCGAGTGGGCATGGCGACAGCGGTGGCACCGACCGTGGCGCCGCCAGCCCCAGCCGCGTGAGCCCTTCCTGAGCCATCCCTTCGCGCTGTGGCAACGCAGGCGGCTGCGCCGCTTGCGGCGCAAGCGTGCCCGCGCGAGGGCGGGCGCTGCGATCATCGCATGGCCTGCCGCGCGCGCAACCCGCACGGCACCGCGCGTCGCGCGACACCGGCCTGGGCGTCCCTCGTGGTCCGCGCAGGGGCTGGGCAGCTACCTCGGCGAGGTGTTCGAGCAGCACTGGGTAGTCTGGATGCTTGCCGCGCCGGTGGCCGTCACGCTGTGGTTTTGGATGGTCGAGGATCAGATGTTCCTGGTCGCACTGATCCTGGGCGTGCTGCTGTGGCTGATCGGTTCGGTGATCCTGGTCATTCCCCTCGCGGCGGGGCTGCTGGCCCTCGCCTCGGCGCTGGCGGTCGGGGCGGGGCTGACGCCGCTGCAACGGCAAGCGGTGGTGCAGCACGCCGCGGCCCAACGGGCAGCGTGGGCGCAGGCAGCCGCTGCCACGCCGCCATCCGCCCCACCGCGGCGCGGCAGCTGGGTCTGGCCGCTGCTGATTGGGCTGTGGATCGGCAGTGCTTGGGGGGCCGATGAGTAACACTAGCCTCTGCTAGACTGGGACTGCGCTGACTGATACCGCTTGGACCGAGATGACCGCCACCACCGACCTCTCGTGGGACGAACTCAAGGCCATGATTGCCGCGCTGGCCGAGCAGAGCCGCGAGACCGACCGCCAGCTGCGCGAGCTCAAGCGCCAGATCGGCGGGCTGGGCGACAAGTTCGGCTACTTCGCCGAGGGCATGGCGCTGCCGACGATGGAAAAGCTGCTGCGGCGGCGCTTTCACATGGAAATCGTCAACCCGCGCAGCCGTATCCGCAAGGACGGCCGCGAGCGCGAATACGACGTGCTGGCCTGGGCCAACGGCAAGGTCAACACGGTCGTGGTGGTGGAGGTCAAGAGCCGCGTCAAGCGCGAGGCGATCGGCCAGCTGATCGAGCAGCTGGAGACGCTGTTCGACTTTTTGCCGGAACTCAAGGGCAAGGCGCGCGTGGGGATTTTGGCCGGCATCGACTGGGACGCTGGGGTGGAGGAAGAGGCCCAAGCGGCGGGCCTCTACACCGCGCGCATCCGCGACGACATGTTCGAGCTGACGACGCCGAAGGGGTTCAAGCCGCGCAAGTGGTGAAGGGTGAGCGCGGGGACCCCCGCAGGGGTTCTTGCTGTCCAGCTCTGCTCCGGATAGGTCCAGAAAGCCCAGCCGACCACGGGGCTGGGACGTGTTCGATGCGACCAGTACCCGCGCAGGCTGCTGCTGGCGTCGGCCTGCACCGGTGGGCCACCGTTCAGCGGCGCACCCGGGCGCGCCGGGCTGGCCCTGCCGGCAGCAGGCTGGTCAGGCGTTGATAGCGCTGCAACAGCTCGGCAACGCGCTGCGCGTCGCTGGCGTAGCGGCGCGGGCCGCCCGACAACGCGTAGGCGGCGTCCACCGCAGCGTCGAGCCGCTGGTGGGCGCGGCGCAGCTCCGCCGGCATGGTCAGCGGGTCGTAGAGGTCGGCCAGCGTCGCCGGCTGCGGCCCTTGCTGAAAGGGCACCCGCGCGTCCAGCACCGCCTGCGCGGCGGCTTCGATGGCGGCGCGGGCGCGGTGCGCGGGGCTGCCGGGCGGGGCATCGTCGGGCAGTTCGGGCCACGGGAAATTGTTGTACACGATGGCGGCGGAGTAGCGAAAACGGCTTTCGAGCCGGCCGCACACCGCGCGCAGCCAGGCGTTGTGCATGGCGCTGGACAGCACGCCGAAGTGGTAGAGCGTGGCGCCGGGCACGATGAACACCAGATCGCTGCAAAGTGTGCTGGGCTGCTCAAAGCCGATCGGCAGGTATTCTCGGCGCTCGGATGAGACTTTGGGGATGACCAGATACGGCGCCTCCGGGACGTTTTCGACGTGAAAGCGCGTCGGGGTGTCGGCCAGCCGCCGGGTGGGGGCGCTGGGGCTGCGCAGCCGGTAGTTGCGCACCGCCTGCACGCGCCGCATCACCTCGGGCATGGCGCGCAGCTGCGCCGGCGGGCAGTCGCGCAGCCACAGCACCCAGCGCTCGGCGCCGTTGAGAAACTCCTCGGCCCCTAGCCAGCGGCGCAGCCACGGCGCGGCGGCCGGCTCGCGGGCCAGCAGCTCGTCGCGCTGCTCGCGCGTCAGCAGGTAGTGCCCGCCGTCGATCGGCTTGTTGCCGATGCCGATCGGCGGCACCGCCGCCAGTGGTTGGCTGCGCCGTGGCAGCAGCACGTCGGGGCCTTCCACCAGATACGGATTGATGCGCTCGACGCGGCGCTCCAGTGGCTCGCCGCGGGGGTGCTCGTAGTCGAACAGGCGTTTGGGCTGTGTGTCGTGCAGCCCAAAGCCGATGATGACGCAGTGCACCGCGGCCTTGCCGCGCGCCTCGTTGCTCCACTGGAAGGTGCGGTGCGCGAAGTGAATGCGCACGCCCTGCGCCAGCAGCCAGCTCCACAGCACGCCGACCTGCTCGCCCTGCGTGATGCTGTTGGTGGACACGAAGGCCGCGGTGGGAGGCAGTGCGCCGTCGGGCTGGGTGGCGCGGGCATCCTGCAGGTAGCGGGCTGCCTTCACGTACCACGCCGTCACGTAGTCCAGCAGCCCGGCGTTGTCGATGCCGGCGCAGACGGAGCGCATCTCGGCGCGTTGCCCGTCGTCCAGGTTTTTCGCGCCGACGAACGGCGGGTTGCCCAGCACGTGGCTGCAGCGTGCCGCCGGCAGCACGGTGTTCCAGTCCAGCGCCAACGCGTTGCCGTGCACGATGTGCGGGCTGGAGCGCAGCGGGATGCGTGCGTAGTAGAGGCCGAACTCCTCGCTGACGCGCAGGTTCATCTGGTGGTCCACCAGCCACAGCGCCACTTGTGCGATCTGGGCCGGGAACTCCTCGATCTCGATGCCGTAGAACTGGTCCACGTCCACGCGGATGAACTGGTGGATGTCCAGCATCTGCTGGCCGTCCTGGTAGCTGGCCCGCAGCACCTCCAGCTCCAGCCGGCGCAGCTCGCGGTAGCTGATGACCAGAAAGTTGCCGCAGCCGCACGCCGGGTCGAAGAAGGTCAGCCGCCGCAGCTTCTGGTGGAACTCCCACAGCCGCTGGCGGTGGTGGCGCACGCGTTCGAACTCTTCCCACAGCGCGTCGAGGAACAGCGGGCGGATCAGCTTGAGGATGTTGTCCTCGGAGGTGTAGTGCGCGCCGAGCTGGCGGCGCGCCTGCTCGTCCATGATGGACTGGAACAGACTGCCGAAGATGGCGGGGCTGATGGCCGACCAGTCCAGCGCGCAGGCGTCCAGCAGCGCATCGCGCATCTGGGCGTCGAAGTCGGCCATCGGCAGCACTTCCTCGAACAATCGGCCGTTGACGTAGGGGAACGCGGCCAGTTGCGCGTCCAGCGTGCGGCTGCGCTGGGCCTCGGGGGTGTTGAGCACCTGGAACAGCTGCGCCAGCCTCGGGCCGAGGTCGCTGCCATCGGGGGCGGTGCGTTCCTCGATGAACTGGCGCAGCGCCTGCGCGGGTTGGAAGATGCCGGTGTCGTCAGCAAACAGGCAGAACAGCAAACGCACCAGCAGCACTTCCAGCGCATGGCCGCCGTAGCCGCTGGCCTTGAGCATGTCGTGCAGCCGGCCCATGCGTTCGGCGGCGCGGATGTTGACGGGGTCCTGCGGCTGGATGGCGTGGACTTTGTAGCCGGCCAGCGCGCCGAACAGCCGGATGTGCTTGTGCAGGTCCGCCAGCGCGAATTCGCGTTCTTCCCCGCTGGCCAGCATGCGCACGCGAAAGCGCGCGAAGTCACAAACCACGACGAGCTGCGGCAAGTCGCGCTCGGCGATGCCGTGCAGGTAGCCCATCGCCTGCTCCATGGCGCGGTCCAGGTCCTTGCCGCGGCTTTTGTGCTCGACCAGCAGCATGCCGGGCCAGAACAGATCGACGAAGCCGTCGGTGCGTCCCCTGGGGCCGCCCAGCCGCTTGACGGCGTGCTCGAAGGTGGCTACCCGCTTGTCGCTGATGCCGAAGATGTCGAAGAAATCCAGCCAAAACGGCTTGGCCTGCGAGTCTTCGCGGCTGGCGCCTTCCCAGCGCTTGGCGAAGGCCAGCGCCTTGTGCTTGATCTCGTTCCACGACAGCGGCACGGGGCGGATCCTCCCTCTTGGTGGCGGCGCGGCGTGCGGGTGGCACCGCCGAGGGTAGCAGCATAGC
Source organism: Tepidimonas fonticaldi (assembly GCF_001675355.1). Classification (NCBI taxonomy): domain Bacteria; kingdom Pseudomonadati; phylum Pseudomonadota; class Betaproteobacteria; order Burkholderiales; genus Tepidimonas; species Tepidimonas fonticaldi. The sequence goes on from NZ_LZDH01000056.1 coordinate 413,842, forward strand.
GCAGGCGGGTCGGGTGAGCCGGCCGCGGCCTCGGCGTGCTCACTCGCGGCATTTATCCGCGTCCAGCGGGGCCTGCGACGGGTGTCCGCAGCGGCACACGGCGTCCGTTGCGTCGCTGAAAAAGGGAAAAGGGCTTACGCGATCGCTCGCGTAAGCCCTTGGTTTGATTGGTCGGCGTGGCGGGATTCGAACTCGCGACCCCTTGCACCCCATGCAAGTGCGCTACCAGGCTGCGCTACACGCCGAGAGCCGAAATTATACGGTGTTTTCCGCGGCCTTCCCCGGCGCCAGCGTCGCCGGTTCGAGCAACGCCCGGATGGCGCGCAGCTCCGCGAGCAGGGCATGCCGCTGTTCCGCGCCAGCGGTGAGGGGCAACACAGGGGTGGGTTGGGTTCCGGCGGCCGCTTGCGGCGCTTCGGGGGCGCCGGCGGGCGCGTCCGGGGGGGCCTTGCGCTGGTCGCGCTCCTGCTGGGCCAGTTCGGCGAGGCGGTTGCGCGCCCCATGGATGGTGAAGCCCTGGTCGTACAGCAGTTCGCGGATGCGGCGGATCATCAGCACCTCGTGGTGCTGATAGTAGCGCCGGTTGCCGCGGCGCTTCATCGGGCGCAGTTGGGTGAACTCCTGCTCCCAGTAGCGCAGCACATGCGGCTTGACGCCGCACAGCTCGCTCACCTCGCCGATGGTGAAGTAGCGCTTGGGCGGAATGGGGGGCAGCGCGTCGTCGCTGGACATGGTGTTCGGGACTCCCAAACCCGCAAATTTACCGCAACCGCGTCAGACGCCCATGATTTCCGGCCCGCCCTTGGCCAGCGCGCGCTGGTACGCGGGTCGGGCACGGTAGCGCTCGCGGTAGGCGGCGACGCCGGGGAAGCGTGCAGCCGTCTGCGGTCCGCCCAGGGCCAGTGCGGCCTCCACCGCAAAGCTCATCTGAAAATCCGCCAGGGCCAGCCGCTGGCCCGTCAGCCAGGGGCGGTCGCGCAGCGTCTGCTCCAGCAGGCCCAGCGCGGCGTCGATGTTGGGGTCGACAAAACGCTGCAGCACCTGCCGGCTGATCTCGCGCGCGATCGGGCGTGCGAAGAACGGCATGCGCTGCTTGGGGATGTTGACGAACACGAGCTTCATGACCACCCAGTTCATCAGCGAGCCTTCCGCGAAGTGCATCCAGAACCGGTTGTCGCGGTGGGCGGCGGTGCCCGGCGGCGGCACCAGATTCCCCAGTTCGCCGTCCGGCGCGGGCGGAAAGGACTCGGCCAGGTATTCAAGGATCGCGCCCGATTCGGCCACGGTGACGTCGCCGTGGGTGATGACGGGCGCCTTGCCCAGGGGATGGATGGCCTTCAGCTCGGGCGGCGCCAGCCGGGTGCGGGCGTCGCGGGGGTAGGTGCGCAGCTCATAGGCCACGCCCAGTTCTTCCAGCAACCACAGCACGCGGTGCGAGCGGGAGTGCTCCAGGTGGTGGACGACCAGCAGGGTCATGGGGGGCTCCGTTGGGTCAGCGGGACCGGATCAGCGCATCGAGCCGCTGGGCGTCGGCGCAGAACAGGCGGATGCCTTCGGCCAGCTTCTCGGTGGCCATGGCGTCGTCGTTGAGCGCGAGGCGAAACGCCGCCTCGTCGTCGGCGCGGTAGTGCACCTGCGGCAGGTCGGCGCGGCGGGCTTCCTCCTCGTCCAGCGCGCGCGGCACGTCGCCCGGGGTGGCAGCCAGGCGCGCCAGCAGCTCCGGGCTGATCGTGAGCAGGTCGCAGCCGGCCAGCGCCAGGATCTGGCCGGTGTTGCGGAAACTGGCGCCCATCACCTCGGTGCGGATACCAAAGTGCCGGTAGTGGCGCCAGATGCGCGCCACCGACTGCACGCCGGGGTCGTTCGGGCCGGCCATCGCGGCCTCGTCCCACTGCGCGCCGGCGCGCGCCTTGTGCCAGTCGTAGATGCGGCCGACGAACGGCGAGATCAGCTGGACGCCGGCGTCGGCGCAGGCCACCGCCTGGCAGAAGCTGAACAGCAGCGTGAGGTTGGTGTGGATGCCGTCGCGCTCCAGCAGCTCGGCGGCGCGGATGCCCTCCCAGGTGGCGGCGATCTTGATCAGCACGCGCGCGCGCGGCACGCCCTCGGCCTCGTAGAGCGCGATGAGGCGGCGGGCGCGCGCCACGGTGGCGGCGGCGTCGAAGCTCAGGCGCGCATCCACCTCGGTGGAGACGCGGCCCGGCACGATGCGCAGGATCTCGCAGCCGAAGCGCACCAGCAGCCGGTCCACGCGTTCGTCGAGCGGGCGGTCGCGATGGCGCGCCAGCACCTCGTCCACCAGCGGGGCGTAGTCGGGCTTGAGCGCGGCCTTCAGGATCAGCGACGGGTTGGTGGTGGCGTCGCGCGGCTGGTACTGCGCGATCTGCAGAAAGTCGCCGGTGTCGGCGACGACGGTGGTGTGGCGCTTGAGGGCGTCGAGCTGGTTCATGGTGCCGTGCAGGGGAAGGGGAGTGCGCGGGGTCAGGTCAGGGGAACGGACAGTTGATCGATCACGGGCCGGGTGTCCGGGCGCACGCCGCGCCACCAGGCAAAGGCCTCCGCGGCTTGCTCGACCAGCATGCCTACGCCATCGGCCAGGTGGCCGACGCCGGCCTCGCGCGCCTGACGCAGAAAGGGTGTGAGCCCCTTGCCGTACACCATGTCGTAGGCCAAACCATCGCGCGCAAAAACCCCTGCGGGCAGAGGCAAGGCGTCGGCCGTCAGGCTGGCCGACGTGGCGTTGATGACGATTTCGAACGCCCCCGTGGCCGGCAAGTCCGCCCAGCCGCCCGCGGCCAGCACACCCCGGCCCAGTCCGAGGGCGTGGAAGGACTGCACCAGTTCATGTGCTTTGTCCGCACTGCGGTTGGCGACGAAGAGCCGCTCGGGGCCCGCCGCGAGCAGCGGCTGCAAGGCGCCGCGCGCGGCCCCCCCGGCCCCCAGCACCAGCACGCGCCGGCCGGCGATGGGCTGGCCCAGGTTGGCCGTGATGTCACGCACCAAGCCGATGCCGTCGAAATTCTCGGCCCGGCAGCGGGGGCCGTCGAAAGCCAGGGCGTTGGCCGCGCCGGCGATGCGGGCACGCTCGCTGACGTCGTTGGCGTAGGCGCAGGCTTCGACTTTGAACGGCAGCGTGACGTTGACGCCCCGCCCGCCCGCGGCGCGAAACGCGTCCACCGTGGCGGCAAAGCCGTCCAGCGGAGCCTCGATGGCGGTGTAGGTGAGGGCCTGGCCCGTGGCCTGGGCGAACAGGGTGTGGATGCGGGGCGATTGGCTGTGGCCGATGGGGTGGCCGATCACGGCATAACGGTCCATGCGGGCATTGTCGCCGATCCCGGCCGGGGTGCTGGCTACCCGTGCGCGGCTGAACGGTGTCGTCAAAGCCTTTGATGGGCCGTGAGGCGGGCAACCGCTAGCATGGATGCGTCGTGACCGTCGTGCGGAGTTGCCTGTGTCTGCCTTGCCCGTGTTGTTCGTCTCCCATGGATCGCCGATGATGGCCCTGGCCCCAGGCGAGGCCGGGGCGGCTTTGCAGCGCTGGGGCCAGTCGCTGACCGCGCGTGACGATGTGCGTGCGGTGGTGGTGATGTCGCCCCATTGGATGGCACCCGTGGCGGCGGTGGGCAGCCACCCCATGCCGCCGACGTGGCACGACTTTGGCGGTTTTCCGCCTGCGCTGTACCGCTTGCAGTATCCCGCGCCCGGGGATCCGGCGTTGGCCCGCGCCGTCGCCGAGCGCCTGCAAGCCGCCGGCATCCCCACTGGGGAGGACCCGCAGCGCCCGCGCGACCACGGCGCGTGGGCGCCGTTGCGGTTTTTGTTGCCGCAAGCGCGCTGGCCCGTGGTGCAGGTGGCCCTGCCGGCCGATGCCGGCCCGGCCGAGGTATACGCCATCGGTGCGGCGCTGGCCGATCTGCGCCGGGACGGTGTGTTGATGGTCGGCTCCGGCAGCCTCACGCACAACCTGATGGAGTTTTTTGGCGGCCGGCCGGCCATCGACGAGGCGGCCGACCCCTATGTGCAGGCGTTTTCGGCGTGGGTGTGGCAGGCGCTGCAGGCCGGCGATTTGCCGGCGCTGCTGGACTACCGGGACCGGGCCCCGCAGGCGGCGCGCGCCCACCCGAGCGAAGAGCACCTGTTGCCGTTGTTCTTTGCGCTGGGGGCCGCGGGCTGGCCAAAGGCCGGGGCGCCAGACGGTCAGCCCGTCGTGCATGCGATCACGCGCGAGGTGCAGTACCGCTATCTGGCGATGGACAGCTATGCCTTCGTGTGATCCGGCGCCGGCTCGCGTCCGGCATCACGACACCCACTTGGTCGCGTCGTTGTCACCGGGCAGGTCGTCGTCCTTGATCAGGGCCTCGCGCAGGACCAACAGGTCCATCATCACATCGAACGGAAAGCCCCGCCGCCCCCCGCGGTGGTCGTGCGTCAGCTCGTGAAACCGCTCGCGCAGGGCCTGCGGATCGTGCCGCACGGCGGCCAGCGCGTTGGCGATGCGCGGAAACTGCGCCGCCAGCGCCTGCGGGTACGCCACCCCGGGTAGGGCGCGCAACCACGCCTCGGTCTCGGGCAACAGGGTGGGCACGTCGGTATCGGCCATGATCGGGTCATTATGCGCACGGCCGCGCGGGGCCGCAACTCTCTCTCCCACAGACTTCGGGATAGGATGGGTCATCCGCTGCGAAACCTTGCTCCACCCCGTTCTACCCACGGTCGTCCCATGCAGTTGTCCAGCTTGCTCATCGCCATCGAAGTCGGTGGCGTCGTGGCGTTCGCCACCTCCGGTCTGATCGAGGCCATGCGCAAGCGCATGGACGCGGTGGGGGTGTTCTCGGTGGCGTTCGTGAGTGCTTTTGGTGGCGGGACGGTGCGCGATTTGCTGTTGGATCGCCGGCCGCTGTTCTGGATCGAGCACGAAGCCTACCTGTGGCTGGTGCTGGCGATGGCGCTGACGGCGCCGGCCTGGCTGCCCATGGCCCTGCGCGAGACGGGCGCGCGGCTGATGCACGTGGCCGACGCGCTGGGACTGGGGCTGTTTGCGATTGCGGGCACCAGCATCGCCCAGGCCAGCGGCATGTCACCGCTGGTCAGTGCGCTGATGGGGGCGACGACCGCCATCGTCGGCGGTGTGGCGCGCGACGTGCTGTGCAACGAGGTGCCGCAGGTCTATCACGACCACCGGCCGTATGCGGTGTGTGCGCTGGCGGGCAGCGCGGCCTACCTAGGGCTGGCGGCCGCGGGTGCAGGGGCCCAGTGGGCCAGCGCAGCCGGGGTGGCGGTGGCCACCGGCAGCCGACTGGCCGCCGTGGCACTGGGGTGGCGTCTGCCCCGCTGGCATCCCCGCCGACCCTGACCCCCCGCGTCAGGTCGTGGCCAGTTCCGCCACCGGCACGCAGCTGCAGAACAGGTTGCGGTCGCCGTAGACGTTGTCCACGCGCCCCACCGGGGGCCAGTACTTGGTGCCCGCGCGGCCGTGGGCGCGGTGGAATGGCAGCGCCGCGCCCAGCTCGCGGGCATACGGGTGGGGCCAATCCTCCGTCAGGCAACGGCTGGCGGTGTGCGGGGCGTTTTTCAGCGGGTTGTCCTCCCGCGGCCAGACGCCCAGCTCCACGGCGCGGATCTCCTCGCGGATGGCGATCATCGCGTCGATGAAGCGGTCCAGCTCCTCCAGCGTCTCGCTTTCGGTCGGCTCCACCATCAGCGTGTTGGCGACGGGGAAGGACAGCGTCGGCGCGTGGAAGCCGTAGTCCATCAGCCGCTTGGCGATGTCTTCGGCCATCACGCCGCAGGTGTCCTTGAAGCCGCGGCAGTCCAGGATGCACTCGTGCGCCACATGGCCGTTGGCACTGGCGTAGAGCGTCGGGTAGTGCTCGCGCAGGCGGGCGCTGACGTAGTTGGCCGCCAGGATGGCCGTCTCGGTCGCGCGCTGCAGGCCGTCGGCACCCATCATGCGGATGTACATCCACGAGATGGGCAGCACGGCGGCGTTGCCCAGCGGGGCGGCCGAGACCGCGCCGACCGTCGCATCCGCGCGTGCGCCGCCGGCGTAGGCGCCCGCTGCATGGGCCGTGGCGTGCCCCGGCAGGTAGGGGGCCAGATCCGCCACCACGCACACCGGGCCCACGCCCGGGCCCCCGCCGCCGTGCGGGATGCAGAAGGTCTTGTGCAGGTTCAGGTGGCTGACGTCACCGCCGAACTCGCCCGGTGCGGCGGTGCCGACCAGGGCGTTCATGTTGGCCCCGTCGATGTACACCCGCCCCCCGTGCTGGTGCACCAGCTCGCACAAGGCCTTGACGCCGGTCTCGAACACCCCGTGCGTGCTGGGGTAGGTGATCATTACGCAGGACAGGCGCTCGCTGTACTGCTCGCACTTGGCGCGCAGGTCGTCCAGGTCCACGTTGCCCTGGGCGTCACAGGCCACCACCACGACCTGCAGCCCCACCATCTGGGCGCTGGCGGGGTTGGTGCCGTGGGCCGACTGCGGGATGAGGCAAATGTTGCGGTGGGATTCACCCCGGGCCGCGTGGTAGGCCTGGATGGCCAGCAGGCCGGCATACTCGCCTTGCGAGCCGGCGTTGGGCTGCAGGCTGATGGTGGCGTACCCGGTCGCTTGGCACAGCCAGGCGCGCAGCTGCTCGTCGAGCAGGCGGTAGCCCTCCAACTGATCCGCCGGCGCGAAGGGATGCACCTGCGCGAACTCGGGCCAGGTGATGGGGATCATCTCGCTGGTGGCGTTGAGCTTCATGGTGCACGAGCCCAGCGGGATCATGGTGCGGTCCAGCGCCAAATCCTTGTCCGACAGGCTGCGGATGTAGCGCAGCATGCCGGTTTCGCTGTGGTGGGTGTTGAACACCGGGTGCGTCAGATAGGCGCTGGTGCGCCGCAGCGCAGCGGGGATCAGCGGCTCGATGCCGGCCTCGAAGTCGGCAAACGACGGCAGCGCCTGCCCCGGCGCGGCGAACACGGCCCACAGGGCCTCGATGTCGGCGCGCGTGGTCGTCTCGTCCAGCGAAATACTCAGGTTGCCATGCCCCAGGTCGCGCAAGTTCATGCCGCGCTCGCGCGCGCGGGCCAGCAGCGACGCGGTGGCGTTGCCGGTGTGCAGGCACAGGGTATCGAACGCGGTGCCGTTGGCCGGGGCGTGCCCCAGGGCGGTCAGTCCGCGCGCCAGGATGGCCGTGTAGCTGGTCACGCGCTCGGCGATGCGGCGCAACCCCTGCGGGCCGTGGTAGACGGCGTACATGCTGGCCACGACGGCGGGCAGCACCTGCGCGGTGCAGATGTTGGAGGTGGCCTTTTCGCGGCGGATGTGCTGCTCGCGCGTCTGCAGCGCCAGCCGGTAGGCGGGCTGACCGTGCACGTCCACGCTGACACCGACCAGGCGCCCGGGCAGCGAGCGTTTGTAGGCGTCGCGGCAGGCCATGAAGCCGGCGTGCGGCCCCCCTGCGCCCATGGGCATGCCAAAGCGCTGGCTGCTGCCCACCACGATGTCGGCCCCCCACTCGCCGGGGGGCGTCAGCAGCGTCAGCGCCAGCAGGTCCGACGCGACGATGACTGCCGCGCCCTTGGCGTGGGCGGCATCCGCATCGGCGCGCAGGTCGTCGATGCGGCCATGGGTGGCCGGATACTGCATCAGCACGGCAAAGTAGCCGTCACCGCGCAGGGCTTGCTGCCAAGCCTCGGCCGAATGGGTGACGATCACCTGCAGGCCCAGCGGGCGGGCGCGCGTCTGCACCACTTCGATGGTTTGCGGGTGGCAGTCGCCCGAGACGACGATGGCGTTGCCCGTGGCCTTGACCGAGCGGCGCGCCAGCGTCATGGCTTCGGCGGCGGCGGTGGCCTCGTCCAGCATGGACGCATTGGCGATGTCCATGCCCGTCAGGTCGGTCACCATGGTCTGGAAGTTGACCAGCGCCTCCATGCGGCCCTGCGAAATCTCGGCCTGGTACGGGGTGTAGGCGGTGTACCAGGCGGGGTTTTCCAGGATGTTGCGCAGGATGACGCCGGGCGTGTGGGTGCCGTAGTAGCCCTGGCCGATGAAGCTGCGCAGAAGGCGGTTTTTCTGGGCGATGGCCTTGAGTTCGGCCAGCGCCTGCGCCTCGGGCAGCGGGGCGGGCAGGTCCATCGCGCGCACGCGGGCAATGGCGCGCGGCACGATGCTGTCGGTCAGGGCGCGGCGGCTGGTTTCGCCGATCGCGGCGAGCATGCGCTGCTCGTCCGCCGGGCCGATGCCGATGTGGCGGTCGACGAACTCGCCGGCGTTTTCCAGCGCCGACAGTGGGGTGGGGGTGGTCATGGGGCCGCTCCGCTCACTGGGTCAGTTGGCCGTAGGCCGTCTCGTCGAGCAGGGCATCGACCTCGGCCGGGGCACTCAGGCGCACCTTGAAGAACCAGCCCGCGCCCAGTGGGTCGCTGTTGGCCAGCGAGGGGTCGGCGCGCAGCGCCTCGTTGACCTCGACCACCTCGCCGCTGACCGGCATATACACATCGGCTGCCGCCTTGACGGACTCGACGACGCCCGCGACGTCCTTTTGCGCCAGGGTCTTGCCCACCTCGGGCAGTTCCACGAACACCACATCGCCCAGCGCGTCCTGGGCGTGGTGGGTGATGCCAACGGTGGCAATGTCGCCGTCGACGCGGATCCATTCGTGGTCGGGGGTGTACTTCAGGGTCATGGCAGGCTCCTGGGGATCAAGGGTGGGAAAACGGGTCAGCCGCGGTGGTAGCGCGGGGGCAGGAAAGGCGGGGCGGTCACTTCCATCGGCACCGGCTTGCCGCGCACCAGCGCCTGCAGCCGGGTGCCGGCGGCGGCGTGTTCGCGGGTCACATAGCCCATGGCAATCGGGCGGTCCAGCGTCGGCGACAGCAGGCCGCTGGTCACCTGGCCGACGGGGGTGCCGTCGGGGGTTTGCAGCGGTGTCGGCTCGCGCACGGGCACGCGTTCCAGGGCCTGCAGGCCAACGCGCACGCGCGCCACGGGCTGCGTGCCGTCCAATTGCGCCAGCACGCGCGCCGCGCCGGGAAAGCCCCCCGCGCGCGCGCCGCCGCTGCGGCGCACTTTCTGGATGGCCCAGGTCAGCGCGGCCTCCACCGGCGTGGTGCCGGTGTCGATGTCGTTGCCATACAGGCACAGGCCGGCTTCCAGCCGCAGGGAATTGCGGGCCCCCAGACCGATGGGCTGGACTTCCGGCTGGGCCAGCAGCGCCTGGGCGAAGGCGGTCGCTGCTTCGCCGGGCAGCGAGATTTCGAAGCCGTCCTCCCCCGTGTAGCCGCTGCGGGTCACGTACAGCGGCACGCCCTGCCAGTCGAACGCCCCACCCGCCATGAACACCAGGCCCTCCACCCCCGGCAGCAGGCGGGCGAGGGCCGTGACGGCCTGCGGACCCTGCAGCGCCAGCAGGGCCTGCTGGGGCAGGGGTTCCACCCGGCAGCGCTGGCCGATGCGGGCCTGGATGTGGGCGATGTCGGCCTGCTTGCACGCCCCGTTGACCACCAGGAACAGGTCGCCGCCGTTGGCCCAGTCGCGGTTGACGAACATCAGGTCGTCCAGAATGCCGCCGTCATCGCCCAGCAGCAGCCCGTAGCGCTGCCGGTGCGCGGCGAGTCCGATCACATCCATGGGGATCAGGCTTTCCAGCGCGGCGGCGGCTTCCGGGCCGACCAGGCGCAGTTGCCCCATGTGCGACACGTCGAACAGGCCGGCCGCCTGGCGAGTGTGCTGGTGTTCGCGGATCAGGCCCGCCGGGTACTGCACCGGCATGTGGTAGCCGGCAAACGGCACCATGCGCGCACCGAGCGCGAGGTGCAGGTCGTGCAGAGGGGTCTTGAGCAGGGCGTCGGCGGCGGACATGGAACGGTTCCAAACAGGTGGTCACGGCCGGCGCCCAAGGGCGCCGGGGCACACCTGCTGTCCGCTTTACCTGAGAGATTCACGCGCCGACGCCGCCCGTGCGGTGGTGGGCCCGCTTGCTCCTTCGGTGGACGGCGCCGGGCGCGGGGCCGGCGGCGACGCCTCTCTCCAGCAGGCAAGCACCCCGCGGGGTGCTGCATCAGTCCTTTTGCCTGAGCGTTCGGCGGGGGCCTGCGCCTTCGGCGGCCGCTGGGCGGAACCCGTGGGGGTGTCCGGGCTGGCTCTCTCCTGATGGCGCGGATTGTAGCCGCTCGCGTTCGCGCGCGGGCATCGGGATGCGGGCCGCCAAGCGCCCCAGCTCAAGGGTTGCAGTGGTCGCAGCGGCTCGGATCGGCGCGGTCGGGGCCGGGGCGGGGGCGCTCCTCGCTGTGGCCGCAGCCGGCGCAGCTCCAGCGCTGGCGCAGCGGCTCGCGCGTGGGCAGGCCGCAGCGGGCGCACGGCAGGCCGGGCACCTGCGCCGTGATCCAGTAGCCGGGCCGTCCGCACGCCGGGCAGTCGGAGGTCAGCCGCCGGGCCAGATCCAGCCCCGCTTGCCGGATGAGCGCTTGGCGCGTGGGGTTGGTGTGGGCGCGCAGGTCGTTTTCCACGAAGACCTGGCCGTTGGCGGCGCGTGCGCGCGCGTCTTCGAAGGCACGGCGCAGGGCGTTGGGGTCGCCCAGGCCCTTGGCTACATCGGGGTGGTCCGCGTGTTCCGGCCGGATGACCAGCTGGTGACCGGGGAACCCGGCCCGCGCGGCAAAGGCCTCCAGCTCGGCCCAGTCGCGCACCGTTGCATGCGCGCTGCGCGCCGGCCCCTGGGCCATGCCGACGACTTCCAGCCCGCGTTCGTCGTCGATCCAGACCACCAGCTCGATGTCCCAATGCAACAGACCCGTGAACGGATCCGGACCGAACGCCCCCTCGCTGGCCAGTCCCAGGGGCAGGCCACTCAGTTGCATGCCGATGCGCGCTTTGCGCCGCGCGGCCTCGATTTGGGTGCCGGCGCGTTCGACGTCGCGGGTGAAGGTGCCCAGCGTGTCGGTGTCAAAACCGTCCACCCGCTGCACGGTGCAGCCCAGCAGGGCCTGCAGCGGCGGGCCGAGCAGCGCCTCCTTGCCGTGCTGGGTCAGCAGGGCCACGCGCCGGCCGCGGCAGTGCGCGGCGTAGGTGCCCGGAGCAGGGGACGTTGGGGTCGAATCCATGCGAGAGGCCGCGCTCGGCGGCCCGAGGCGGTCACCGCTGCGGCGGCGTCACATGCCCGCGTAGTTGGGCCCGCCGCCGCCTTCGGGCGTGACCCAGACGATGTTCTGCGTCGGATCCTTGATGTCGCAGGTTTTGCAGTGCACGCAGTTCTGCGCGTTGATGACGAGCTGGGGGCCGTCGGCTTTTTCGACGAACTCATAGACGCCGGCGGGGCAGTAGCGGCCCTCCGGCCCGCCGTAAACGGCGAGGTTGACCGCCACCGGCACCGAGGCGTCCTTCAGCGTCAGGTGCGCGGGCTGGTTTTCCTCGTGGTTGGTGTTGGAGAGGAAGACGCTGGAGAGCCGGTCGAAGGTCAGCACGCCGTCCGGCTTGGGGTAGCGGATCGGCTCGACCTGGCTGGCGGCGTGCAGGCGCGCGTGGTCGGGCGTGTGGCGGTGCACCGTCCACGGCGGGCTCTTGATGCCCAGGCGCGGCAGCAGCCAGTGCTCGATGCCGGTCATCAGCGCGCCGATCGTGTTGCCCTTCTTGAACCAGGTCTTGAAGTTGCGCGCGCGGTGCAGCTCCTCGTAGAGCCAGCTCCGCTCGAACGCGGCCGGGTAGGCCGTCAGCTCGTCGTGCGCGCGGCCGGCGCGCAGCGCTTCGAAGGCCGCCTCGGCGCACAGCATGCCGGTCTTGATGGCGGCGTGGCTGCCCTTGATGCGCGCGGCGTTGAGGTAGCCCGCGTCGCAGCCGACCAGCGCCCCGCCGGGGAAGATGGTCTTGGGCAGGCTCAGCAGCCCGCCGGCGGTGATGGCGCGCGCGCCGTAGCCGATGCGCTTGCCGCCCTCCAGATGGGCGCGGATCGCCGGGTGGGTCTTCCAGCGCTGCATCTCCTCGAAGGGGCTCAGCCACGGGTTCTGATAGTCCAGCCCGACGACGAAGCCGAGCGTGACCTTGTTGCCCTCCATGTGGTAGAGGAAGCCGCCGCCGTAGGTGTGCTCGTCCAGCGGCCAGCCGGCGGTGTGCACGACCAGGCCCGGTTTGGCCTTCTCGGGCGGGATCTCCCAGAGCTCCTTGATGCCGATGCCGTAGGTCTGCGGGTCGCGGCCCTCATCCAGCCGGAAGCGCGCGATCAGCTCCTTGCCCAGGTGGCCGCGCGCGCCCTCGGCAAAGACGGTGTACTTGGCATGCAGCTCCATGCCCAGTTGGAAGGCATCGGTCGGCTCGCCGTCCTTGCCCAAGCCCATGTGGCCGGTGGCCACGCCCTTGACCGCGCCGTTGTCATCGAACAGCACCTCGGCGGCGGTGAAGCCGGGGAAGATCTCCACGCCCAGCGCCTCGGCCTGCTCGCCCAGCCATTTGGTGACGGCGCCCAGGCTGATGACGTAGTTGCCCTCGTTGTGAAAGCACTCGGGCATCAGCCAGCCCGGGGTGCGCATGGCCCCCTCGGGTTGCAGGAACAGCACCTCGTCCCCACTGACGGGCTGGTTCAGCGGCGCGCCGCGCTCCTTCCAGTCGGGGAAGAGCTCGGTGATCGCGCGCGGGTCCATCACCGCGCCCGACAGGATGTGTGCGCCCGGCTCGGAGCCCTTTTCCAGCACGCAGACCGACACCTCCGCCCCCTGGGCGGCGGCCAGCTGCTTGAGCCGGATCGCGGTGGCCAGCCCCGCCGGGCCGGCGCCGACCACGACGACGTCGTACTCCATGGCCTCACGGGGGCCGAATTGCTCGATCAGATGCGCCGGGGTTTTCATGGCGTTGGGGTCTTCCTCGGGGGTGGCCGTTCGCCGGGTGCGTGTCGCACCGGCGTCGTTGTCGGATGCGCGACGGATTGTAGTGGCGCCTGCCGTACCATCGCTGTCAAGCCACCGACACGATGGACCCCTCGATGCGACTCGATTTACCCGCCGACAAACGCCTCGTCCACACCATGACCATCCCGATCCGCTGGGGCGACATGGACGCGATGGGCCACGTCAACAACACGATCTACTTCCGCTACATGGAGACGGCGCGCCTGCAGTGGATGGGCGAGTGGGGGATGCCCGCCAACCCGCAGGGCCAGGGGCCGGTGATCGTCAACGCGTTTTGCAACTTCTTTCGTCAGCTGGAGTACCCGGGCGAGGTGATCGTGCACAGCTACGTCGGCGCGCTGGGCCAGCGCTCGTTCGACATGTTCCACGAGATGCGGCGCAGCGACGGCGGCGACACCGTCTACGCCAACGGCGGCGCCACCGTGGTGTGGGTGGACTTTCCGGCGCAGCGCTCGCTGCCCCTGCCCGAGGCGCTGCGCGCGCGGCTGACCGCCGGCGCCTGAGGCCGGCCGCGCCGGCAGGGGCGCCCCCTGGCGCCGGCCGGGCCGCGCGGCCGCGGTCACTTGGCCTTCGGCAACCGCCCCATCAGGTAGAACTCGGGGTTGGGCACCATGCCGCTGAACGAGGCCATGCGGTTGGACAGGCCGAAGAAGGCGGTGATGGCGGCGATGTCCCAAATGTCCTCGTCGTTCAGGCCGTGCGCATGCAGCGCGGCGAAGTCGGCCTCCTCGACCTCGTGCGAGCGCTGGCACACCTTCATCGCGAAGTCCAGGATCGCGCGCTGGCGCGGCGAGATGTCCGCCTTGCGGTAGTTGACCGCCACTTGGTCGGCCACCAGCGGCTTTTTCTCGTAGATGCGCAGGATGGCGCCGTGCGCCACCACGCAGTACAGGCACTGGTTGGCGGCGCTGGTGGCCACGACGATCATCTCGCGCTCACCCTTGGTCAGGTTGGAGGGGCGCCCGACCGTCTCCGGCATCATCAGCGCGTCGTGGTAGGCGAAAAAGGCGCGCCACTCCGCCGGGCGGCGGGCGAACATCAAAAAGACGTTGGGCACGAAGCCGGCTTTCTCCTGCACCTCCAGGATGCGGGCGCGGATGTCCTCGGGCACGTCGGCCAGATCGGGCAGGGGATAGCGGGTGGTCATGGGGCCTCCTCCGGTGGGGTATGGGGGGGTCAATCGTCCAGGGATGCGCTCCAGCGCGCGTTCCAGTCGCGGCGCCCGGGGGCTGCGCGCCATTCTTCGATGCGGCGGCGGTCGCGTTTGGTGGGGCGGCCCTGGGTAAGAGTAGCGGCGGGCTCGGGCGCCAGTCGGCGCAGCTCCGCATACCGCTCGCGCGCAGCGATCGATTCGGGGGTTTCTTCGTACAGCAGCGCGGCCTGTGGGGCCGGGCCGCGCACGGTGCTCAGCCCCCGCACGACCACGGTGCGGACGACGTCGCCGGTGCGCATCTGGATGACGTCGCCCACGCGCGGTTCGCGGCTGGCTTTGGCCAGCGTGCCGTTGACGAGCACGCGGCCGCGGTCGATGGTCTCGGCCGCCAGGGCACGGGTCTTGTAAAAGCGCGCCGCCCACAGCCACTTGTCCAGGCGCACGCGGCCGGGGCTGTCGTCGTCGGGCTTGGGCGAGCGGCTCATGGCCGGCAATGGTAGCGCGACTGCCGTGGCGCGATCTCCCCGGACAGCGGCTACCATTTGCCCATGGCGATGCACAGGCCCCCGACCGGCGAGCTGCCCAGCGATGCCCGCAGCATCCTGGAGCTGGCAGCGCGCTCGATGTTCGAGCTGTTTGCCAACGCCAGCCAAGGCATGATGCTGGTGGACCGGCAGGCGCGCGTGGTCTGGATCAACGACCAGTACCGGCGCTTTCTGCCGGCGCTGGGCTTCGAGCGCGAATCGGACTTCGTCGGTCAGCCGGTGTCGGCGGTGGTGCAAAACACGCAAATGCACCGCGTGCTGGAGACGGGGCAGCCGATCCTCGTGGATTTGCTGAGCAACCGCGCCGGCACCTTCGTCGTCAGCCGCATCCCGTTGCGCGATGACCAGGGGACGGTCATCGGGGCGCTGGGCATCGTGTTGTTCGACCATCCCGAAACGACCCTGCAGCCCCTGATCGCCAAGTTTGCCCGGCTGCAGCAGGACTTGGACGATGCCCGGCGCGAGCTGGCCCGCCAGCGGCGCAGCAAATACACCTTTGCCAGCTTCGTCGGGCGCAGCCCCGCGGCGCTGGAGGTCAAGCGACAGGCGCGGCGCGCGGCGCAAAGCACATCGCCCGTGCTGTTGCTGGGCGAGACCGGCACCGGCAAGGAACTGCTCGCCCATGCCATCCATGCGGCGTCGGCGCGGGCCGGGCGGGCCTTTGTCGGCGTCAACATCGCCGCGGTGCCTGAGACGCTGCTCGAGGCGGAATTCTTTGGCGTGGCGCCAGGGGCCTACACGGGGGCCGACCGCAAGGCGCGCGACGGCAAATTCAAGCTGGCCGATGGGGGCACGCTCTTTCTGGACGAGATTGGCGACATGCCGCCGGCGGTGCAGGTCAAGCTGCTGCGTGCCCTGCAGGAAGGCGAGATCGAACCGCTGGGGTCCAACCGCGTCGAGCCGGTGGATGTGCGGGCGATCGCCGCCACCTCGCGCGACCTGGCGCAGATGGTTGCGCAAGGAGGGTTTCGGGAGGATCTGTACTACCGCCTCCACGTGCTGCCGATCCGCGTGCCCCCGCTGCGGGAGCGGCGCAGCGACATCCCCTTGCTGGTCGATATGCTGTGCGAGGACATTGCGCTGCGCAGCGGCACTCCCGCGCTGGAGCTGACGCCGGCGGCCTTGGCCCTGCTGATGGAGCAGCCCTGGCGCGGCAATGTGCGCGAGCTGCGCAATGCGCTCGAGCAAATCGCCCTGCGGTGCGACAACCCTCGGGTCGATGCCCCCGAAGTCGCGTCCGTGTTGGCCGCGGCCGGTGCGCCGCTGCAGGCATCCCCGCAGCCGGGGGCCTCGATGGCGCCCGGCCGCCGGAGCCAGGCGCGACGCTGTCCGCCGTGGTGGCGGAGCCGGAGCCCGCGCCGCCCGCCGAGCCATTCGAGCCTCTGCCGCAGCGCATCGCTCGTGTGGAGCGCGAAGCGATCGAAGCGGCCTTGCGCCGCTGCGCAGGCAACCGTGTGGCGGCAGCGCGGCTGTTGGGGATCTCTCGCGCCACGCTGTATGCCAAGCTGTCCGCTTGGGGTGTCCAGAATTTGGACGTTGCCTGAAAGTTGGACACCGCCAACCGTCGCGGGTGTCTGAAATCTGGACATAGACCGCCCCCATTTGCGGGTTAACCCGGGGTGTTTGGCCCCGTTTTCGCTTGGCATGGGTTCTGCTTCTGTGGCGGGGACCGCGCGCGCATCGGCGCCGCCGGGTCCCACCGCAAAGAGGAGACAGATATGGTTGACTTCACCCGCCGTCTGGCCGTCGTGGCCTTGGCATGTTCCGCCGTCGTGGCGCACGCCCAGTCGGGGCAGGAAATCCGCATCGCCCACGTCTACAGCAAGACCGGGCCGCTGGAGGCCTACGGCAAGCAGACGCAAACCGGCCTGATGATGGGCTTGGAGTACGCCACGGGCGGCACCATGACCGTGGCCGGCAAAAAGATCGTCGTGATCGAGAAGGACGACCAGGGCAAGCCCGACGTGGGGAAATCGCTGTTGGCGGCTGCCTACGCCGACGACAAGGTCGATCTGGCCGTGGGGCCCACCTCGTCGGGCGTGGCCTTGGCCATGCTGCCGGTGGCCGAAGAGTACAAGAAGATCCTGCTCGTTGAGCCGGCGGTGGCCGACTCGATCACCGGTGACAAGTGGAACAAGTACATCTTCCGCACCGGGCGCAACAGCTCGCAGGACGCGATTTCCAACGCCGTGGCGCTGGACAAAGAGGGCACGGTCATTGCCACGTTGGCGCAGGACTACGCCTTTGGCCGTGATGGTGTGGCGGCCTTCAAGCAGGCGCTCAAGAAGGCCAAGTTGGTCCATGAGGAATACCTGCCTACCAACACCACCGACTTCACGGCCGGGGCGCAGCGGTTGATCGACAAGCTCAAGGACCAGCCCGGCCGCAAGGTCATCTTCATCATCTGGGCCGGGGCCGGCAACC
Organism: Tepidimonas fonticaldi; assembly: GCF_001675355.1. Lineage (NCBI taxonomy): Bacteria > Pseudomonadati > Pseudomonadota > Betaproteobacteria > Burkholderiales > Tepidimonas > Tepidimonas fonticaldi. The sequence continues at coordinate 430,849 of NZ_LZDH01000056.1, forward strand.
CGTTCAAGATCGCCGACCTCGACCTCAAGCGCCACGGCATCGAAATCGCCACGGGCGGCAACATTCTGCCCGCCATGGCGGCCTACAAAAACTTCCCTGGCATGGAGGGCGCCACGTACTACTACTTCGGTATCCCCAAAAATCCGGTCAACGAATGGCTGGTGGCCAACCACTATAAGCGCTTCAAGTCGCCGCCGGACTTCTTCACCGCGGGGGGCATGAGCGCGGCCATCGCGATCGTCGAGGCGCTGAAAAAGACCCAAGGCGACACCAACACCAACAAGCTGATCAAGACGATGGAGGGCATGCGCTTCCAGACGCCGAAGGGGGAGATGACCTTCCGCCCCGAGGACCATCAGGCGATGCAGGCCATGTACCACTTCCGCATCAAGGTGGACCCGGCCTTCCCGTGGGGCGTGCCCGAGCTGGTGCGCGAAATCAAGCCGGAGGAAATGCAGGTGCCCATCCGCAACAAGCGCTGAGCGCCGGGGGCCACCATGCTGCAGACGGAGGGACTGACGGTCCGCTTCGGCGGGCACGTCGCGGTCGATGGGGTGAGCTGCACCTTCGCGCCGGGGACGCTGACGGCCATCGTCGGCCCCAACGGGGCGGGCAAGACGACGTACTTCAACCTCATCTCGGGGCAGATCCGCGCCACCGCGGGCCGCGTGCGGCTCAACGGTCAGGACCTGACCGGTCTGGGCGCGGCCGAGCGCACCCGCGCCGGCCTGGGGCGAGCCTTTCAGTTGACGCAGTTGTTCCCGCGCCTGACGGTGCTGGAGAACGTCCGCTTGGCGGTGCAGGCGCGCGCGGGGGAGGGGCTAAACCTGTGGCAGATCTGGAGTGACCGCCGCGAGTTGCTGGGGCGCGCACGCGAGATCGTTGCCGCCGTTGCCCTGGCCGACAAGCAGCACGTCCCCGCCGCCGCGCTGCCGCATGGCGATCAACGCAAGCTGGAGGTCGCCATCCTGATGGCGTTGGAGCCGCAGGTGTTCATGTTCGACGAGCCCACCGCGGGCATGAGTGTGGATGACGTGCCCGTGGTCCTGAACCTGATCCGTGCGCTCAAGGCGGACAAGACCAAGACCATTTTGCTGGTCGAGCACAAGATGGACGTCGTGCGGGAGCTGGCCGACCGCATCATCGTGCTGCACAACGGGCAGCTCGTGGCCGATGGCGAGCCAGAGACGGTGATCGCCTCGCCCGTGGTGCAGCGGGCCTATCTGGGCCTGGATGTGGAGGTCGCGGCATGAGTGCAGCGCCCCCCGTCCTGAGCCTGGAGGGTGTGCACACCCACATCGGGCAGTACCACATCCTGCACGGGGTGGACCTGTCCGTGCCGCGCGGGCAGGTGACCATGCTGCTGGGCCGCAATGGCGCCGGCAAGACCACCACCTTGCGCACCATCATGGGCTTGTGGCCGGCGCGCACCGGCCGCATCACGTTTGCGGGGCAGCCCATCGGCGGTGCCGGCACCGCGCTGTCCACGCCCGAGATCGCGCGCCGCGGCATCGCTTACGTGCCCGAGAACATGGGCATCTTTGGCGACCTGTCGGTCAAGGACAACCTGCTGCTGGCGGCACGCAGCGCGCGCAGGGTGGACGACATCGACACCGCCCGGCTGGAGTGGATTTTTTCGCTGTTTCCGGCGCTGCGCAAATTCTGGCTGTATCCGGCCGGCAAGCTTTCGGGCGGGCAAAAGCAAATGCTGTCGGTCGCCCGCGCCATCGTGGAGCCGCGCCAGCTGCTGCTCATCGACGAGCCGAGCAAGGGCCTGGCCCCCGCGATCGTGCAGAACTTGATCGGTGCCTTGCGCGAGCTCAAGCAAACCCAGACCACCGTACTGCTGGTGGAGCAGAACTTTGCCATGGCCAAGGCCCTGGGCGACACCGTGGCGGTGATGGACGACGGGCGCGTCGTGCACCGCGGGTCGATGGCCGAGCTGGTCGAGGATGCGGCGCTGCAGCAGCGCCTGTTGGGCCTGTCGCTGGCGGCCCACGGTTGAACGAGGAGCACACCGACGTGAACACCGTCACTTCCCCCCTGCCGGCGGCCGAGGTGGCCCTTGCCAAAGTCCGGCTGGACTGGATTCCGCTGCTGCTGGTGGCCGCCTTGATGGCCGTGGCACTGCCACTGGTGGGTTCCGTACCGACGTGGCTGACGCTCACCGTCGCCGGTCTGGCCATGGGCATGATCATTTTCGTCATCGCGTCCGGGCTGACGCTGGTTTTCGGCCTGATGGATGTGCTCAATTTTGGCCACGGTGTGTTCATCGCGCTGGGCGCCTTCGTGGCGACGACGGTGCTGGCCGGCATGGCGGACTGGACCGGCAGCGCCTCGCTGGCGGCCAACCTGATCGCCATCTTCGCGGCGATGGGGGTGGCGATGTCCGTCACCGGGGCGGTCGGCTACGCCTTCGAGCGAGTGGTCGTGCGGCCGGTGTATGGCCAGCACCTCAAGCAGATCCTCATCACCATGGGCGGCATGATCATTGGGGAGGAGCTGATCAAGGTGATCTGGGGGCCGGAGCAGACCCCGCTGCCGCTGCCCGAGGCGTTGCGCGGCGCCCTGCTGTGGGGCGATGCCGCGGTGGAGAAGTACCGCGTGCTGGCGGTGGCGATCGGTTCCGCGGTGCTGCTGGCCATGCTTTATCTGCTCAACCGCACCAAGATCGGCCTGCTGATCCGCGCCGGCGTGCAGGACCTGGAGATGGTGGAGAGCCTGGGCTACCGCGTGCGGCGCCTGTTCGTCGGCGTGTTCGTCGCCGGCTCGGCGCTGGCCGGGCTGGGGGGCGTGATGTGGGGGCTGTACCAGCAGATGGTGACGCCGCAGATGGGCGCGCAGATCAATGTGCTGCTGTTCATCGTCATCATCATCGGCGGGCTGGGGTCCACGTTCGGCTGCCTGGTCGGGGCGTTGCTGGTGGGGCTGATGGCCAATTACACCGGTTTTCTGGCGCCGAAGGTGGCGCTCTTCTCCAACATAGGCCTGATGGTGGCCATCCTGCTGTGGCGGCCCAACGGGCTGTACCCGGTGGCGGCGCGCTAAAGGGGGGGATGATGCTGCGTCGACTGCTTTCCCACGACCTCCCGCGCAGCCGATGGCTGGCGCTGGCCCTGGTGCTGATCGTGCTGGCCCTGCTGGTGGTGCCATTCGCGCTGCCGGGCAGCAAGTCGCTCAACGTCGCGGCCAAGATTCTCATCTTCGTCGTGCTGGTGGCGAGCTACGACCTGCTGCTCGGCTACACCGGCATCGTCAGCTTTGCGCACACCATGTTCTTTGGCATCGGCGCTTATGGGGTGGCGATCGCCTCCACCCGCATGGGCGAGGGTTGGGCCGCGCTGGGCACCGGCATCGTCCTGGCGCTGCTGCTGTCGCTGGCGCTGTCCCTGGCCATCGGCCTGTTCAGCCTGCGGGTGCGCGCCATTTTCTACGCCATGGTGACGCTGGCGGTGGCCTCGGCGTTCCAGACGCTGGCGTCGCAGTTGTCCGAGTTCACCGGGGGCGAGGATGGGCTGACGTTTCGCCTGCCCGAGCTCCTGAGCCCGAGCTGCTGAGCCCGAGCTTCGAGCCGTTCGAGGAAGAGGTGCTGGGCGTGCTGATCGACGGCCGGCTGATCACCTACTACGGCCTGCTCGTGCTGGCCGTGGCGCTGGTGCTGCTGATGCTGCGCATTGTCAATTCACCGTTCGGGCGGGTGCTGCAGGCCATCCGCGAGAACGATTTCCGTGCCGAAGCCATCGGCTACCGCACCGTCGTCTATCGCACGCTGGGCAATGTTTTGGCGGCGCTGTTTGCCACCCTGGCGGGGGCGATGCTGGCCATCTGGCTGCGCTACAACGGGCCGGACACGTCGTTGAGCTTCGAGATCATGCTCGATGTGCTGCTCATCGTGGTGATCGGGGGCATGGGCACGCTGTACGGCGCGGTGGTCGGCAGCGTGCTGTTCGTGCTGGCGCAAAACTACTTGCAGGATCTGATGCGGCTGGCGGCCGGCGGTGTCGAGGGGGTGCCGGTGCTGTCGCAGCTCGTTTCGCCGGACCGCTGGCTGCTGTGGCTGGGGGTGCTGTTCGTGGTGTGCGTCTATCGCTTTCCCAATGGCATCGTCGGCTGGTTGCGCGAGCGCGCCGACCGTTCCCCCCTCCGTCCGGAGACGTCCGCATGAGCACCGCTTCCGCATCCGCCACCGTGGCCGCCCCGCGTTCGCGCTACCTCGTGTGCGAGGGCCGCGAGATCCACTTCATGGACTGGGGGCCGGAGGATGCGCCGGTCGTCCTGGCCTGGCACGGGCTGGCCCGCACCGGCCGCGACATGGACGAACTGGCCGCCTGGCTGAGTCCGCGCTATCGCGTCCTGTGCCCGGACACGATCGGCCGCGGGCTGAGCCAGTGGAGCCCCGATCCGGCCCAGGAGTACTGCCTGGCCTTCTACGCGCGGCTGGCCACCTCGTTGCTCGATCAACTCGACATTGAGCGTGTGCACTGGGTGGGCACGTCGATGGGGGGCGCCATCGGCATGGTCTGCGCGGCCAGGCCGCTGCGGGGGCGCATTCGCCGTCTGGTGCTCAATGACATCGGCCCGGCGCTGGCGCCCGCCGCCGTGCAGCGCATCCGTACCTACGCCGGCAATCCGGCAGCGTTCGACACCGTGTCGGCGCTGGAGGCCTACTTCCGCACCGTGTACCAGCCGTACGGTTATCTGTCCGATGCCCAGTGGCGGCGGTTGACCGAGACGTCGGTGCGCCGGCTGCCGGACGGTCGGGTGACGCCACACTACGACCCTGCGATGGTGCAGCAGTTCATCCACCATCCGCACGACTACGACCTGTGGCCGGTCTACGACAGCCTGGACGTGCCGGTGCTGTGCCTGCGCGGGGCCGACTCCGATTTGCTGTTGCCCGAGACGGCCGAGGCCATGCGCGACCGGGGGCCGCGGGCGGTGGTGGTCACCGTGGCGGGCTGCGGCCACGCCCCCGCCCTCAATGTGCCGGCGCAGTTGGATCTGGTGCAGCGGTTTCTGGAGGGCGACGTTTGACGCGGCGGTTTCCGCTCGTCGGCGGGTCCATCGCGCCTCACATCGCCGCACCGAGCGCCCGCGCGCGCTGGCGCGTGGCCTCGGCGGCGGCGGGGTCGTGCGGCGTGCGCGTCGGCCAGCCGGCCAGGTGCCGCTCGGCCAGATCCGCCAGCGCCCGCAGCCAGCCCAGGTCGTCGTTCAGGCACGGGATGTAATGGAACTCCCGCCCGCCGGCGGACAGGAAGGCTGCGCGCGCCTCCTGGTCGATTTCCTCCAGCGTCTCGATGCAGTCGGCGGTGAAGCCGGGGCACACCACGTCCACCCGGCCCACGCCCTGGCGCGCGAGTTCCACCAGCGTCGGCTCGGTGTACGGCTGCAACCACTTCGCCTTGCCGAAGCGCGACTGGAACGTCACGACCGCCTGCCCGGGCGGCAGCTCCAGCGCCTCGGCCAGCAGCCGGCCGGTCTTGTGGCATTCGCAGTGGTAGGGGTCGCCGAGCTGCAGCGTGCGCGCCGGCATGCCATGGAAGCTCATCACCAGCCGCTCGGGCCGTCCGTGCTCGGCCCAGTGCGCGCGCACGCGCGCGGCCAGCGCCCCGATGTAGCCGGCGTCGTCGTGGTAGTGGTTGACGAAGCGCAGCTCCGGCGCCCAGCGCCGCGCGCCAGCCCAGCGCCACACCTCGTCGAAGGCGCTGGCGGTGGTGGCGGCGCAATACTGCGGGTAGGCCGGCAGGATCAGGATGCGCGTGCAGCCGGCGGCTTTCAGCGCCTCCAACTCGCGCGCGATGGCCGGCTCGCCGTAGCGCATCGCCCAGCGCACCGTGACGTGGTGGCCGCGCTCGCCCAGCAAGCCCTGCAGCAGCTTGGCCTGCCGCTCGGTCCATACCTTCAGCGGCGAGCCCTCCGGCGTCCAGATGGTGGCGTACTTGGCCGCCGACTTGCGCGGCCGCACGTTGAGGATGATGCCGTGCAGGATCGGCCACCACAGCGCGCGCGGCAGCTCCACCACGCGCGGGTCGCCGAGGAATTGGCCCAGGTAGCGCCGCAGCGCCGCCGGGGTCGGTGCCTCGGGCGTGCCGAGGTTGATCCACAGGATGCCCGTGCGGGCGGGCTGGCCGTGGGTGTAGGCGGGTTCGGGGGGCATGCGCATGGTGGTATTCTGGCGCACGATGATGGACATTGCCGGCCTGCGGGCCTTGACCCTGGATCTGGACGACACGCTGTGGCCGATGCGGCCCACCATCGAGCGCGCCGAGGCCGCGCTGCAGGCGTGGCTGGAGGCGCACGCGCCCGCCACCGCCGCGCGGCTGCGCGACCGCGCGTGGGCGCGTGCGGTGCGCGCCGGCGTGCAGCGCGACCACCCGGACCGCCACCACGACCTGACCTTTTTGCGCCGCGAGGCGATCCGCGTGGCGCTGCGCGACAGCGGCGACGACCCGGCGCTGGCGGAGCCGGCGTTCGAGGTGTTCTACGCCGAGCGCCAGCGCGTCGAGCTGTTCGCGGACGCGCGCCCGGCGCTGGAGCGGCTGGCGGCGCGCTGGCCGCTGGTGGCAGTCTCCAACGGCAACGCCGACGTGCGCCGCGTGGGCCTGGGCGACTACTTCGTCGCCCACGTCGGCGCGCGCGAGGCGGGCGTGGCCAAGCCGCACCCCGGCATCTACCAGGCGGCGCTGGCGGCGGCGGGCGTGGCGCCGCGGGCGGCGCTGCACGTCGGCGACGACCCGCTGCTGGACGTGGTGGGAGCCCGCCGCGCGGGGCTGGCCGCCGTCTGGGTCAACCGCCACGGCCACGAATGGGACGCCGCCGTGCAGCCGAAGGACTGCGGCTGCGGCGGCGGGGACATGGCGCGCGCGCTGCACGCCGGCGGCGTGCAGCCGCAGCCGCACGAGCGCCCGCATGCGCAGGTGGCGCATCTGCTGGAACTGTGCGAGCGGCTCGGCCTCGCGTGAGGCGCGGGGCCGCCATGGCAATGAGCATCAAGGAGCATGAACCGATGGCGCTGACGATCCATGGCATCTTCGCCTCGCGCGCGGTGCGGCCGCTGTGGGCCGCGCAGGAGCTGGGCGTGCCCTACACCCACGTGCCGACGCCGTACCAGGGCGGGGCGACGCGCACGCCGGAGTTCCTCGCCCTCAACCCCAACGGCCACATCCCGGTGCTGGTGGACGAGCGGCCCGAGGGGCGCGTGGTGGTGTGGGAGTCGATGGCCTGCGCGCTGTATCTGGCGCGCCATTACGGCAAGGGCGACGGCAGCGACCTCGCGCCGGCCGGCCCGGCGGAGGACGCCGAGGCGCTGCGCTGGGCGTTCTGGGCCGTCACCGAGCTGGAGGCCGACGCGCTGTGCGTGCTGATGCACCGCCTGGGCCTGCCGCCCGAGCGGCGCGATGCCGACAAGCTCGCCGCCGCCGAAAAGCGCCTGCGCGTGCCGCTGCGGGTGCTGGAAGACCATCTGGCAGCGCGCGCCGCGCAGGGGCACGACCATCTGGCGGCAGCACGCTTCACCATCGCCGACCTGTGCGTGGCCTGCGTGGCCAACTGGGCGCGCCCGTCGCAGGAGCTGATGCACGCCTTCCCGCGCGTGCACGACTGGCTGCAGCGCTGCCACGCCCGGCCCGCCTATCAGGTGCTCAAGGCCGCAGCGAAGGGGCAGGGGTGAGCGCCGCCACCGCCGCCAGCCCGCTGCGCACGGCGCCCTCCAGCGTGGCGGGGTAGGGGCCCGTCACGTAGTCGCCGGCAGCCACCAGCCCGTCGGCGATGCGCGCGGCCGGCCGGCGCAGGCCGGGCGTGCAGGCGAAGGTGGCGCGCTTTTCCATGACGGTTTGTCGAACCGCACCACCGTGCAATCCCAGCGCTGACGCCGCCTGCGCCTGAACCGCCTCGGTCAGGGCCGACCGGTTGGCCGCCAGGGCGGGGTCGGGTGCGCTGGCCACGAAGGCCAGGCCATCCCACCCGTCCTTCGGCACCGCCCGGCGAAACACGAATTGCGCGGGGGACCCGCGGCCATCGCTGCGCAGCGCCAGCATCGGGGTGGCGGCGGGCCAACGCCAGCCAGCGGGCGGGTCCAGATAGACCGTGGCGATCGGGGTGTGCGTCAACGCCCGCGCCTGCTCTATCCACAGGGCAACACCGGCCGGCCCATCCCCCGCAAGGTCGCGCATGCCAGCCAGCAGCCGTGCCGCTTCCCACGCCGGGCAGGCCAGGATCACGGCGGTCGATTGGACGACCCGGCCACTGCCCAAAGTGATGCGCCAATCGCTGCGGTCGGGCGCACGGTCGAGCGCGACCGCACGGGCGCCGGTCAGCAAGTGTGCCCCCGCGCGGCGCAGCGCGGCCGTGGCGGGGTCGGGCAGCAATTGCCCCAGGTCGACCCGTGGAATCAGCAAGTCGCTGGGTGCGAACGGCGGCACCGCCTCCCCCAGCAGCGCATCGCGCAGCACACGCAAAAACACCGCCCCGCTCGCCCGCGCCATCGGGGTGTTGAGGGCGGCGACGCACAGCGGCTCGATCAGCTCCGCCACCACCCGCGGCGGCAGCTCGGCGCACAGGTCCGCCACCGTGGCCGTTGCCGCACAGGCAAAGGCTTGGCGCTGCCAGCGGCCGGCGGCACGCAGCATCGCCCACCGCTCACCCGCAGACCAACCGCGCACGCACAGCAGGGCAGCGGCCAGGCCCCAGGGAGCCAGCCGCCCCGGCAGACGATCCGCCCAGCGGGGCAGTGCCAGACCGGTGCCGTCGGGGTAGGGCAAGGCCAGCGGCATGCGTTGCAGGGCAGCCTCCAGGTCCACCCCCAGGCGGCGCATCAGGCGCAGGGTGGCGGTGTAGGCGCCGATCAGGATGTGCTGGCCGTTGTCCAAGACAGCGTCGGTGCCGTGCCGGTCGCCAGGTGGCAACCGGCGCGCTCGCCCGCCCCAATGGGGGGACGCCTCCAGTACCGTGACGCGCCAGCCGGCATCGGTGGCGGCCACGGCGGCGGCCAGGCCCGCCCAGCCTGCTCCGATCACGGTGAGCGTGCGCGCCTTCACAGGGGTCATAACGGGGGTCAAAACCGCCCCAGGGCCTGCACCTTCCACGCCAGCCAGAACTTGCGCAGCGGCGTCAGTCCCACCCGCTGGGTCAGCACCAGCGCGGGCTCCCGCGCGATCTCGCGCAGCAGCGTGCGGTAGATATTCGCCATCATCAGCCCCGGTTTTTGCGCGCGCCGATCCGCGCTGGGCAACAGGGCAATCGCCTCGTCGTAGGTGGCCAGTGCGCGTTCGATCTGGAAGGCCATCAACGCCGCAAACCGCTGCGGGAACGACGGCTCGGCCCCAATGCCGCGTTTGAGCAGCTCGTGCGCCTTGACGTCGAAGCGCTGCAGCTCCTGGATCGGCAAATAGATGCGGCCGCGCAGCGCATCCTCGCCCACGTCGCGGATGATGTTGGTGAGCTGAAACGCCAGCCCCAGCCGGTGCGCGTAGGCGGTGGTCTGCGCTTCGGTCTGGCCAAAGATGCGGGCCGCCACCTCGCCCACCACGCCGGCGACCAGGTGGCAGTAGCGCTGCAACCCCGGGTAGTCCAGATAGCGGCTTTGCTGCAGATCCATCTCGCAGCCGTCGATGATCTGCAACAACGGCTCGGCCGTCAGGCCGTACGGCGCGATGTGTGGGCGCAACGCCACGAGGGCGGGATGCTCGGGCGGCGCGCCGTCGCCAAAAGCGCGCAGCACCTGCTGGCGCCACCAGCCCAGCTTGGTCTGCGCCACGCCGGGGTCGCTCACCTCGTCGACCACGTCGTCGATCTCGCGGCAGAAGGCGTAGAACGCCGTGATCGCCGCCCGCCGCGCCGGCGGCAAAAACAAAAAGGCGTAATAAAAGCTGCTGCCGGAGGCGGCGGCCCGCTGCTGGGCGTAGGCCTGGGCCTGCTGCAAGGGGTCCGTGGCGTTCATACCCCCTCCGCGTCAAGGGTCGGGCGCGTCGAGCCGCCCGCCGGCGCTGCCGGGGGGCGGTGCCGGATGGCGCGGGCCAGCAGCATCGGCCAGTCGCCGCCGCGCAGGCGGGGCCGGCGGGTGAGGGTGCGGCCGCCAACGGCCTCGATCCGCTCCAGCACGCGCAGACCGCCCTGCAGGACCAGCCGCAACTCCCAGCCAAAGCGCCCGCGCAGGCGAGTGGGCAGCCCCCAGCCCTGCCGCAGCAGCGCCCGCGCGCGGCGGCAGCCTTCCAGCACGAGGGGCGCGAGCGCCGCTTCCGGCAGCGCGCGCACATCCCCCTGCGCGGGCAGTCCGTGCGCCCGCAGGGTGGCGTCCGTCAGATAGCAGCGCCCCCGCGCCAGATCTTGCCCCAGGTCCTGCCAAAAGTTGATGAGTTGCAGGGCCGTGCAGATGGCATCGCTTTCGCGCTCGGCTTCGGCGCCGCGTACACCCGCCAGGTGCAGCAGCAGGCGGCCGATCGGGTTGGCCGATCGGGCGCAATACGCCAGCAGCTCCGCGTCGTCGCGGTAGCGCCGCCCCTCGGCGCTCCAGCGCACATCCTGCTCGAACGCATCCAGCAGCGCCTCCAGGGGGGGCAGCGGCAGATCGTGGCGGCGCCGCGCATCGTCCAGAGCGGTCAGCATGGGCGTCCATGCCGGGGGCAGCGCCAGTGACGGCTGCCCGCCGTGCCACATGATCCGCAGTGCCTGGCGCAAGGTGGCCAATGCCGCCAATCGGTCCGGTGCCGCCGCGTCCCCCTCATCGGCCAGATCGTCGGCCGTGCGGGCAAAGCGGTAGATCGCCACCACCGCCGAACGCCAGCGCCCCGGGCACAGGATGGATGCGACGGGAAAATTCTCGTAATGATCGATACCGGAAGCCAGCGCCATGTCGCGATGTTGCCACAGCGCCGTGCCGGAATGATTTTGTCCGGAGGCCGACGGGTGTTACGATAGATCATTCAGGGTCAACAGTCCCCTCACAAAAACATCAACAAACAAGCCGGGCGGGGAGCCATGCGTCAGGTCTTGCAACATCTCGAGCAGCTCGCGCGCCTGACGCGCGGGAAAGATCGCGACAGCATGGACGCCACGCTGGTGGAGGTGCTGCTGCCGTTGCTGGAGGCGCGCAGCGTCGTGCTGTGGGAGGCCCTGCCTGACGAGGGGCAAGACCGATTGCTGACCCGTGCGCGGCTGGAGCGGGGCATGGCCGTGCCGCAATCGTCCGCCCCGTGGGTTCCCTTGGCCGATCTGCCGCGGGTGGATGACGATCCCACCCGGGCGCAGGCATGGCGCGCTTGCCAGACGCGCGTGATCGCCGGGGAAGGCGAAGCACGCCTGTTGGTGCCCTTGATCACCGAGTCCGAGCGCCGGTTGCTCATCGAAGCCCGCTTGGACCATGCCCCGGCCACACAGTCGGTGCGCGTGGTGGAGGGCATGGCTCGAATTTTCGAGAATTTCATCAACCTGCTCGACTCCAGCGAACGCGACACCCTGACCGGCCTGCTCAACCGCAAGTCGTTCGACGACACGTTTTTCAAGGCCACGCAGCGCGACCCCGCCCCCGCAGATGCTCCGGGCGAGCAGCGCCGCTGCCACGGGCCGTACTGGCTGGCCGTGGTCGATGTCGACCACTTCAAATCGGTCAACGACCGCTACGGCCACTTGATCGGCGACGAAGTGCTGCTGCTGATCGCGCGGATTCTGCGCAGCACCTTCCGGCACGACGATCGGCTGTACCGCTTTGGCGGCGAGGAATTCGTGGCACTGGTGCGCGCCTGCGATGCGCAGGCCGCCGCTGCGGCCTTCGAGCGCCTGCGCCGCAACGTCGAGGACTACCCCTTTCCGCAGGTGGGGCGCATCACGGTCAGCATCGGCTACACGGTCGTGCGGGAGCACGACACCCCCTCCGACGCCTTCGAGCGCGCCGACCGGGCCGTCTACCTGGCCAAGGCCGAGGGGCGCAACGCCGTGCGGGGGTTCGAAACCGCCGTCCAGATCGGCGAGCCGTCCCCGCAGCGCGGCGCGGAACGCGACGTCGAGCTGTTCTGACCCACCGCACCGCCAAGGGCAGTGCGGCGCCCGGCTACAATCGGCGCCTCGTCTGTGCGGGCGCCGTCCGGCCCGCCAGCGCGCGGGTGGCGAAATTGGTAGACGCACCAGGTTTAGGTCCTGATGGTGGCGACACCGTGGGGGTTCGAGTCCCCCCCCGCGCACCACGATCATGGCCCGGGCGGCGAGCGGGCCTTCCACACGGTTCGGTTGCCAGAGGCGTCCTCGTGCGATGGCTACTGGTGGGGGCACACAGGTTGAAGCCTTGTCATGGCTCACCACAGCGCATAACATATGTACGTGTTATATGTTGCTTGGGGTAGCTGCCATGCACTTCAACATCTATCTCGACGACGCCACCGGGCAGAAGCTGAACGCCATGGCCCAAGAGGTCGGCGAGAGCCGCAACGCGCTGATCCGCAAGGCGGTCAGCCAATGGTTGGCCCACCAGTCCCAGCCACAGTGGCCCCAAGCCGTGTTGGACTTCACGGGCATGGCCGATGCGCCCCGGTTCGAGGCCGGTCGTGACCGGCTGAAGCCGCCAGTGGACGATCCGCTGGCATGAAGTACCTGCTCGACACCTGCACGGTCTCGGACTTCGTCAAGGGCCAGCCGGGCGTGATGGCGCGCATCAAAGCGCTCTCACCAAGACAAATCGTCGTCTCCGCGCTGACGCGCATGGAGATCGACTACGGGTTGGCTTTGAACAGCGAGTGTGCCCGGAAACTGACCCCGGTGCTCGATGCCTTTTTCTCGGTCGTCAGCACCGTGCCGTTCGATGAGGCGGATGCGCGGGCCGCGGCGGCGATTCGCGCTGCCCTGCAGTCGAAGGGCCAGCCCATCGGTGCCTACGATGCGCTGATCGCTGGCACCGGTGTGGCACGCGGCTTGATCGTGGTCACCTCCAACGTCGGCGAATTCCACCGGGTCAGTGGCTTGCAGGTGGAGAACTGGCGCTAGTACGTCATGGTCGCATTCTTGGCCGATCCCGATGTGCGCCACGCCGCCACCGCGGCGGTGTTTGCCGTCGTTTATCTGGGCATGTTCCTTGGGGGTCTGCCGCGGCTGCGCCTGGACCGCACCGGCGTGGCGGTGCTGGGGGCCATCGCCATGATCGCGGTCAATGGCTGGTCGGTGGCAGAGGCCGCGGCCGCCATCGATCTGCCGACCGTGGTGCTGCTCTTTGCCTTCATGCTGGTGTCGGCGCAAATGCGCCTGGGGGGCTTTTACGCGGCCGTCACGCGCGCCGTCGGGGGCTGGCCCCTGCCACCCGCGGCGCTCATGGGGGCGTTGCTGGCGGTCGTGGCGGTGCTGTCGGCGGTGTTCTCCAACGATGTGGTGTGTCTGGCGGTGACGCCGGTCGTCGTGCGCATCGCGTGGCGGCGCGGCTGGGATCCGATCCCCTGGTTGGTTGGGGTGGCCTGCGCGTCGAACATCGGCTCCGCTGCGACGCTGATCGGCAATCCGCAGAACATGCTGATCGGCTCCGTCATGGGGGTGCCCTTCGGCGCCTATCTGCAGGCCGCGCTGCCGCCGGTGCTGCTGGCCCTGGTCGGCTTGTGGGGGCTGATGGTCTGGCGCTTGCGGGTCGGCCAGCGCAGCGGTGCCGCGGTGGCGCCCGTCGGTGCGAGCGAGGTGGATGACGGCCCGCCCTTCGACCGGTGGCAGGCCACCAAGGGTCTGCTGGTCGCGGGGGCGCTGCTCGTCGTCTTTTTGTTCACCGACTGGCCGCGGGAGGTTGCGGCGCTGGTGGCGGCCGGTGTGCTGCTGCTGAGCCGGCGCATGCACTCCTCCCAGGTCATGGGCTTGGTGGACTGGCCGTTGCTGCTGCTCTTTGCCGGGCTGTTCATCGTCAACCACGGCTTCGAAGGCACGGGGCTGGCGGCGCGGGCGGTGGCGGCGCTGGCGGCCCAAGGCATCACCCTGGCCGACCCGCTGGTGCTGGCCGTGACGGGCGTGACGCTGTCCAACCTCGTCTCCAACGTGCCGGCGGTCATGCTGCTGCTGCCGCATCTGGGCGATCACGCCCAGGCGGTCACGCTGGCGCTGGTCAGCACCTACGCGGGCAATCTGCTGCTCGTCGGCTCTATCGCCAACCTGATCGTGGCCGATCTGGCCGGGCGAGACGGTATCGCGATCGACTGGCGCCGGCACGCGGCCGTGGGGGTGCCGGCCACGGCGATCAGCCTGCTGACGTGGTGGGCGTGGCAATGGGGCAGCGCGGCCCTGGGGCTCTGAGCCGGGGTGCGGAGATGGGCGCGGGCAGCCGCGCGGGGTTCCCCGCGTGGGGCCCTCGGCGGGCTTCGCTACAATTGCCGGTTTGCCCGATCCGTCGGGTGTGGGTGACGTTCGCCCCGTTGGCAGCATCGCCAAGCTGGGCGGTCAAAGCGGCAACCGAACGCCGCTGAGGCCGCTGCAACCGCCAAAAGGCCGCTGGCGTGCCGATGGGGGCGCTGCGCCGCCGCGGAATATCCCTGGATTTGTCCTGCGGGCAGGTCCGTCTTCGATACACAGGAGCAATCATGGCAGTCAATGTCGAAACCCTGGACAAGCTCGAGCGCAAGATCACGCTCGAGCTGCCGCTCGAGGCGATCCAGAAAGAGGTGGACACCCGCCTCAAGCGCCTGCAGCGCCAGGTCAAGCTCGACGGCTTTCGCCCCGGCAAGGTGCCGATGTCGGTCGTCGCGCAGCGCTACGGCTATTCGGTCCACTACGAGGTCATGAACGACCAGGTCGGCCAGGCCTTCAACGCCGCCGTCGCCGAGGCGCAGTTGCGCGTGGCGGGCCAGCCGCGCATCACCGAGAAGGACGGCGCCCCCGAGGGCGTGGTGGCGTTCGAGGCGGTGTTCGAGGTGTTCCCCGAGGTCAAGATCGGGGACCTGTCCGCCACCGAGGTCGAGCAGTTGCAGGCCGAGGTCGACGAGGCCGCCATCGAGCGCACGCTGGACATTCTGCGCAAGCAGCGCCGCACCTTTGCCGCCCGCGCCGACGGCGAGGCCGCGCAGACGGGTGACCGCGTCACCATCGACTTCGAGGGCAAGATCGACGGCGAGCCCTTCCAGGGCGGCCAGGCCACCGACTTTGCCTTCGTGCTGGGTGACGGCCAGATGCTCAAGGAGTTCGAGGACGCCGTGCTGGGCATGAAGGTCGGCGAGTCCAAGACCTTCCCGCTCGCCTTCCCCGAGGACTACCACGGCAAGGAAGTGGCCGGCAAGACCGCGGACTTCCTGGTGACGGTCAAGAAGATCGAGCAGCAACACCTGCCCGAAGTCGACGAGGCCTTCGTCAAGTCGCTCGGCATCGAGGCGGGCACGCTGGAGGCGCTGCGCGAGGATATCCGCCGCAACCTGGAGCGCGAGGTCAAGTTCCGCCTGCAGGCGCGCAACAAGTCGGCCGCGCTGGATGCGCTGGCGGCGGCGGCCGAGCTCGACCTGCCCAAGGCCGCGGTGGAGGCCGAGATCGACCGCCTGGTCGAGGGCGCGCGCAACGACCTGAAGCAACGCGGCATCAAGGACGCCGACAAGGCGCCCATCCCGCGCGAGCTGTTCCAGCAGCAGGCCGAGCGCCGCGTGCGCCTGGGGCTGGTGGTGGCCGAGCTGATCAAGGCCAACGACCTGCGCGCCACGCCGGAGCAGATCGACGCCCACCTGCGCGAGCTGGCCGCGTCCTACGAGTACCCGGAAGAGGTCGTGCGCTGGTACAAGTCCAGCGCCGAGCGCCTGTCGGAGATCGAGGCCATCGTGCTCGAAAACAACGTGGCCGACTTCGTTTTCGGCAAGGCCAAGGTCACGCCCAAGCGCATCGAGTTTGCCGAGCTGATGGGCCAGGGCTGATCTTGGCGCGGCCGCTGCCGTCCATGGGGCGGCATGGCCCCACCCACGAGGGCGGACCCCGGTCCGCCCTTTTTCTTGGGGTGCCGTCGCAAACCGCCCCGAGCGGTTACAGTAAGCCCCCAAGGACACCCCTTTGATTCGGAGCTGACGACGCATGAGCGCATTGGACGTACAGAACCTTGGCTTGGTCCCCATGGTCATCGAGCAGTCGGGACGGGGCGAGCGGGCCTATGACATCTACTCCCGCCTCCTAAAGGAGCGCGTCGTGTTCCTGGTCGGACCGGTCAACGACCAGTCCGCCAACCTCGTGGTCGCGCAGTTGCTGTTCCTGGAGAGCGAGAACCCGGACAAGGACATTTCGCTCTACATCAATTCGCCGGGCGGCTCGGTCAGCGCGGGCATGGCCATCTTCGACACGATGAACTTCATCAAGCCGGACGTCTCCACGCTGTGCGTGGGCATGGCGGCCAGCATGGGCGCGTTCCTGCTGGCGGCGGGCGCCAAGGGCAAGCGGTTTGCGCTGCCCAACTCCCGGGTGATGATCCACCAGCCGCTGGGCGGCGCCCAGGGCCAGGCCACCGACATCGAGATCCACGCGCGCGAGATCCTGCGCCTGCGCGCCGACCTCAACCGCATCCTGAGCGAGCGCTCGGGCCAGCCGCTGGAGAAGATCGAGCGCGACACCGAGCGCGACTATTTCATGTCCGCGGCCGAGGCGGCCGAGTACGGGCTGGTCGACAAAGTCATCGACAAGCGCGCGTGATCCGGGTCCGTCCGACCGTTTCCTTTTCGACCCCTCTACACAGCACTCCCCATGGCCGACAAGAAAGGTAGCCGCGACAAGACTCTGTATTGCTCGTTCTGCGGCAAGAGCCAGCACGAGGTCAAAAAGCTCATCGCGGGCCCTTCGGTCTTCATTTGCGACGAGTGCATCGACCTGTGCAACGACATCATCCGTGACGAAGCACCGGCCACGGAACTGGGGACCGCGGCGCTGACCGACGCGCTGCCCACGCCGGGGCAGATCAAGGAACACCTGGACCAGTACGTCATCGGCCAGGAGGCCGCCAAAAAGACCCTGGCCGTCGCGGTCTACAACCACTACAAGCGCCTGCGCCACAACGACGCGGTGAAAAAGAGCGGTGTCGAGCTGGCCAAGAGCAACATCCTGCTGATCGGACCCACCGGCAGCGGCAAGACGCTGCTGGCCGCCACGCTCGCGCGCAAGCTGGACGTGCCCTTCGTGATGGCCGACGCCACCACGCTGACCGAGGCCGGCTACGTCGGCGAGGATGTCGAAAACATCATTGCCAAGCTGCTGCAGACCTGCGACTACGACGTGCAAAAGGCCCAGCGCGGCATCGTCTACATCGACGAGATCGACAAGATCACCCGCAAGTCCGAGAACCCGTCCATCACCCGCGACGTCTCGGGCGAGGGCGTGCAGCAGGCCCTGCTCAAGCTGATCGAAGGCACGGTCGCCAGCGTCCCGCCGCAGGGCGGGCGCAAGCACCCCAATCAGGACATGCTGCAGGTCGACACGACCAACATCCTGTTCATCTGCGGGGGCGCATTTGCCGGCCTGGAAAAGATCATCGAGCAGCGCACCGAAGCCTCGGGCATCGGTTTTGGCGCGGCCGTGCGCAGCAAGCGCGAGCGCCCGCTGACCGAGCTGTTTGCGCAGGTGGAGCCGGACGACCTGGTGCGCTACGGCCTGATCCCGGA
Source organism: Tepidimonas fonticaldi (assembly GCF_001675355.1). Lineage (NCBI taxonomy): Bacteria > Pseudomonadati > Pseudomonadota > Betaproteobacteria > Burkholderiales > Tepidimonas > Tepidimonas fonticaldi. The sequence goes on from NZ_LZDH01000056.1 coordinate 448,416, forward strand.
GCTGGTGGGCCGCCTGCCCGTGGTGACCGCGCTGGCCGAGCTGACCGAGGACGCCCTGGTGGACATCCTCACGGTGCCCAAGAACGCCGTCGTCAAGCAGTTTGCCGAGTTGTTTGGCATGGAGGGGGTGGAGCTGGAGGTCCGTCCCGCCGCGCTGCGCGCGATCGCGCGCAAGGCGCTGCAGCGCAAGACCGGCGCGCGCGGCCTGCGCTCCATCCTGGAGCAGGCGCTGATGGACACCATGTTCGAGCTGCCCAGCCTGCACAACGTCGAGCGCGTCGTCGTCGAGGAGGCCACGATCACCGAAGGCAAGGCGCCCCTGCTCGTTTACCGCGAAGCGGCCAAGCAGGCCTGACCCCGTGCCGGCGGCGCAGGGGGGGCGGGCTTGAAGTCCGGCTTCGCCGCCCCCAACTGAGCCGCGAGAAAGGAATTCCCGATGTCCGGACACCCCGCGCTCCCCCCTCAGCCCGTCGAGCTGCCGCTGCTGCCGCTGCGCGACGTGGTGGTCTTTCCGCACATGGTCATCCCGCTGTTCGTGGGGCGGCCCAAGAGCATCAAGGCGCTCGAGGCCGCGATGGCCAACGAGCGGCGCATCATGCTGGTCGCGCAGAAAACCGCGGCCAAGGACGAGCCCCAACCCGGCGACCTGTTCGACATGGGCTGCGTCGCCAGCATCCTGCAGATGCTCAAACTGCCCGACGGCACCGTCAAGGTGCTGGTGGAGGGCGTGCAGCGCGCCAAGGTGCTGCAGGTGGAAGAAGGCGAGACGCATTTTTCCGCCAGCGTCATGCCGGTCGATGCCGAGGCGGAGCGGCGCGACGCCGACCCGACCGAGATCGAGGCGCTGCGCCGCGCGGTCATGCAGCAGTTTGACCAGTACGTCAAACTCAACAAAAAGATTCCGGCCGAGATCCTGACTTCGATCGCGAGCATCGACGATCCGGGACGGCTCGCCGACACGATCGCCGCGCACCTGCCGCTCAAGCTCGAGGCCAAGCAGAGCGTGTTGGATCTGGAGCGGCTGGTCGCACGCCTGGAAAACCTGTTTGCGCAACTGGAGGCCGAGGTCGAGATCCTCAACGTCGATCGGCGCATCCGCGGCCGCGTCAAGCGGCAGATGGAGAAGAACCAGCGCGAGTTCTACCTCAACGAGCAGGTCAAGGCGATCCAGAAGGAGCTCGGCGAGGGCGAGGAGGGCGCCGACCTCGAGGAGCTGGAAAAGAAGATCAAGGCCGCGCGCATGCCCAAGGAGGCGCGCAAGAAGGCCGAGAGCGAGCTCAAGAAGCTCAAGCTCATGTCGCCGATGTCGGCCGAGGCCACCGTCGTGCGCAACTACATCGACGTGCTGGTCAACCTGCCGTGGAGCAAGAAGACCAAGATCCGCCACGACCTGGCCTACGCCGATGAGGTGCTCAACGCCGACCACCACGGGCTGGAGAAGGTCAAGGAGCGCATCCTGGAGTACCTGGCGGTGCAGCAGCGCGTCGACAAGGTCAAGGCGCCGATCCTGTGCCTGGTCGGGCCGCCCGGCGTCGGCAAGACGTCGCTGGGCCAGTCGATCGCCAAGGCCACCGGGCGCAAGTACGTGCGCATGGCGCTGGGCGGCATGCGCGACGAGGCCGAGATCCGCGGCCACCGGCGCACCTACATCGGCGCGCTGCCGGGCAAGGTGCTGCAAAACCTCACCAAGGTCGGCGTGCGCAACCCGCTGTTCCTGCTGGACGAGATCGACAAGCTCGGCATGGACTTCCGCGGCGACCCGGCCTCGGCGCTGCTGGAGGTGCTGGATCCGGAGCAGAACCACACCTTCCAGGACCACTACGTCGAGCTGGACTTCGACCTGTCGGACGTGATGTTCGTGGCCACGTCCAACTCGCTCAACATCCCGCCGGCGCTGCTGGACCGCATGGAGGTGATTCGCCTCTCGGGCTACACCGAGGACGAGAAGGTGGCCATCGCGCTGCGCTACCTGCTGCCGAAGCAGCGCGCCCACAACGGGGTCAAGGACGACGAGCTGGAGGTGACCGAGGCCGCCGTGCGCGACATCGTGCGCTACTACACGCGCGAGGCCGGCGTGCGCGCGCTGGAGCGCGAGATTTCGCGCATCTGCCGCAAGGTGGTCAAGGGCCTGCTGCTGGGCAAGATGACCAAGCCCGTGGTCGTCACGCCGGACAACCTGGCCGACTTCCTCGGCGTGCGCAAGTACGCGTTCGGCCGTGCCGAGCAGCAGAACCAGGTTGGGCAGGTGGTCGGGCTCGCGTGGACGGAGGTCGGTGGCGACCTGCTGACGATCGAGGCGGCGATCATGCCCGGCAAGGGCAACGTGATCCGCACCGGCTCGCTCGGCGACGTGATGAAGGAGTCGGTGGAGGCCGCGCGGACTGTGGTGCGCAGCCGCGCGCGGCGCCTGGGCATCCCCGACGAGCTGTTCGAGAAGAAGGACATCCACATCCACGTGCCCGACGGCGCCACGCCCAAGGATGGCCCCAGTGCCGGCATCGCGATGACCACCGCCATCGTGTCGGCGCTGACCGGCATCCCGGTGCGCGCCGACGTGGCCATGACCGGCGAGATCACGCTGCGCGGCGAGGTCACCGCCATCGGCGGGCTGAAGGAAAAGCTGCTGGCGGCGCTGCGCGGCGGCATCCGCACCGTGCTGATCCCGGAGGAAAACGTCAAGGACCTGGCCGAGATCCCGGACAACGTCAAGCAGGGGCTGGAGATCGTGCCGGTCAAGTGGATCGACCGCGTGCTGGAGCTGGCGCTGGAGCGCCAGCCGGTGCCGTTGCCGGAGGTGGAGCCGGTGCTGGAAGCGGCGACCGCCCCGAGCGTGGAGCCGCCCGCGGTCAAGCACTGACCGCTTGCCGATATTGGCGGCGATCCGCAGGGAAAGTCGCCGATTTTTGGTATAGAATAATGCCTTCAGACGACGCGACGCCACCAACGTCGCAGACCTCTGAAACCACGCGGGAATAGCTCAGTTGGTAGAGCGCAACCTTGCCAAGGTTGAGGTCGCGAGTTCGAGACTCGTTTCCCGCTCCAGATCCCGGGTGGCTGGCTGGCTGGCCAGTCGCCCAATCCGGCGGTCTGTCGGGTTGAACCAGACAAGGCGCGGTAGCAAAGCGGTTATGCACCGGATTGCAAATCCGAGTAGGTCGGTTCGACTCCGGCCCGCGCCTCCAGGGCAAACGTTCCCTGCCACAGGCGGGGACACAGGCGGGAATAGCTCAGTTGGTAGAGCGCAACCTTGCCAAGGTTGAGGTCGCGAGTTCGAGACTCGTTTCCCGCTCCAAACAGCACACGGGCAAGTCGCAAGACTTGCCCGTTTTGCTTAGGGCTTGCGGGCCTGGGCGGTGCGCACCGCCCCCGGCTTGCGGGGGCTGGCGGCTTTGGCCGTGGCCTTGCGCGGTGCGGCGGCCTTGGCCGGTTTGCCACCGGCGTGGGCAGTGCGCGTGGCCGGCACGTGAATCTGCAGCGTCTGGCCGGCGCGCAGCCGGGCGCCCACGCTCAGTTTGTTCCACGCGGCCAGCTCGGCGACGCCGACGCGGTGGCGCAGCGCGATGGCGGCCAGGGTGTCGCCGGCGCGCGCTTTGACCCGCACTGTCCGGGTCGGCGGCACATCGGGCGTGAGCAGCAGTTGCGCGTTGTCCGCCAGGTGCTCCGGCACATCGCGGTCCAGCTTGCCCTCCCGCGGCACCAGGATGGTGGATCCGGCCTTCAGGCGCATGCGCGGGGGGACGCGATTGATCTCCCGCAGCGCGCGTTCGTCCCAGCCCAGTTGGCGGGCGGCCTGTGCGGTCGTCATGTCCTGCGGCACGCGCCAAGCCGTCCAACTGGCGACGGGGCCGCCATGCTCGCGCAGCCGCTGGGTGAACAGCAGCGCATTGTCCCAGGGCAGCAGGATCTCCGGGGTGCCGGAGGCCATGATGACGGGTTTGTTGTGCGACGGGTTCAGGGTGCGGAAGTCCGCTTCGCTGACGCCGGCCAGACGGGCGACCACGGCCACGTCGATGTCCCGGTCGATGCGCACGGTATCGAAAAACGGGTGGTTGCCGATCACCGGCAGCTTCACGCCACGGTGCTGCGGAGCGGTGACCAGATTCTTGACGGCCTGCAGCTTGGGCACATAGTTGCGCGTCTCGTCCGGCATGCGCAGATCGGGGTAGCCGGTTGGCAGCCCTGCGGCCTGGTTGCGCTTGATCGCGCGCTGCACGTTGCCCTCGCCCCAGTTGTAGGCGGCCAGCGCCAGGTGCCAGTCGCCAAACATGCGGTGCAGGCGCTCCAGATAGTCCAGGGCCGCGCGGGTCGAGGCGAGCACATCCCGCCGGTCGTCGCGGAAGGCGTTTTGCTTCAGGTCGTAATGCTTGCCCGTGGCGGGCATGAACTGCCACATGCCGGCCGCTTTGGCGTGGGACACCGCCTGCGGGTTGAAGGCGCTCTCGATGAAGGGCAGCAGGGCCAGCTCCAGCGGCAGGTTGCGGCGCTCGATTTCTTCCACGACGTGGAAGAGGTATTTGCTGGCCCGGTCGGCCATGCGCTGCAGATAGTCCGGCCGGCTCGCGTACCAGCGTTCCCATTGCTGCACGAGCTCGTTGTCCAGGTCCGGCATGGCAAAGCCGCGTTCCATGCGCTCCCACAGGTCGGCCGGCGCGACGACGGACGCGACGGGATGCACGCTGGGCAGGGGGGGCGCCGTCGCGATGGCGGCGGATGCCGGGGCGGGCGGGGCAGCGCTCGGCGTGGACGGGGTCGATTCACCGGCAGCCGCGGCGGCAGGACGTGCGGGCGGGGTCGGGCTGTCGTCGGCCGAGCGAGGGGCCGGCAGGGTGGAACAGGCGGCCAGTGCCCATGGGCACAGCAGCAGTGCCAGTCGTTGGAAAGCGGTCATCGAGTCGGACAGTTACGGGTCGGGCTGGGGGGCGTGGGCGGCTGCGGTCAGCGAAAGCCGTCTTTCCAGCGGCGCAGCGCAGCGAAAACCTCCACGTCGCTGCGGGCCGCCGGGTCTTGTTGCTGGACCGCGTGCCGCACCGTCGGTTCCCGGCTGCGCAGAAAAGGGTTGATGCGGCGTTCGGTGGCGATGGTGCTGGGCAAGGTGGGCTCGCCCGCGGCGCGTCGGGCGTCACAGGCGCGGGTGTAGCCGGCCAGGTCCGGGTTGTCCGGCTCGACCGCCCGGGCAAAGCGCAGATTGGACAGCGTGTATTCGTGCGCGCAGCACACCTGGGTCTCGTCCGGCAGGGCCGCCAGACGATCCAGCGAAGCCAGCATCTGCGCCGGCGTCCCTTCGAACAGGCGGCCGCATCCCCCGGAAAACAGGGTGTCGCCACAAAACAGCCAACGGGGGCCCTCCGGTGGCGCGTCGTTGACATACGCGATGTGCCCCGCCGTGTGGCCGGGCACCTCCAGCACGCGCCAGCGCTGCCCCAGCGCCTCGATGGTGTCGCCCTCGGCCACGGGCTCGACCGGTTCCGGCAGGGGCTCGCCAGCAGGGCCGACGACCCGGCAGCCCGTCGCCGCGCGCAAGGCCGCGACGCCGCCGACGTGGTCGGCATGGTGGTGGGTGAGCAAAATGCCCTGCAGGCGCAGGCCCCGCCGTTGCAGCGCATGCCGCACGGGGGCGTCGTCGCCAGGATCGACCACCCAGGCGTCAGCGCCCCGGTGCAGCAGCCAGATGTAGTTGTCGCTGAAGGCGGGCAGCGGCTCCACGGTCGGCACGGACCCCTGTGCGGTCGCGTCAGACGGTACCATCGTCATATGGCGATGATAGCCGGCGATGATGCCGTGGTCGACCGTTTCATCGATGCCCTGTGGCTGGAGGACGGGCTGGCAGCGCGCACCCTGGCCGCTTACCGCAGCGATTTGCAGGGGTTTTGCGGCTGGCTGGCGTCGACGGGCAAAGGGCTGCTGCAGGCCGGCGCGGCCGAGCTGCAGGCCTACATGGCGCAGCGGCTGCCGGGCAGCCGGGTCAGTTCCAGCAACCGGCGGTTGGCGGTCTTTCGGCGCTTTTACCGCTGGGCGCTGCGCGAGGGCTTGCTGCAGGCCGACCCCACGCTCGCGCTGCTGTCCGCCAAGCGCTTGTTGCGCGTGCCCAAGACGCTGACCGAGGCCCAGGTCGAAGCCCTGCTGGCGGCCCCGGATACCGCCCAGCCGCTGGGCCTGCGCGACCGCGCGATGCTGGAGCTGATGTATGCCAGCGGGTTGCGCGTCAGCGAGCTGGTGGCGCTGCGGCTGTTCGAGGTGAGCTTGCCCGACCAGGTGGTGCGCGTCACGGGCAAGGGGGACAAGCAGCGGCTGGTGCCGTTTGGCGACGTGGCGGCGGACTGGCTGCGGCGCTACCTGACGCAGGGGCGCCCGGTGCTGATGGCAGGCCGCACGGGCGATGACGTGTTCGTCACCGAACGCCACGGCGAGGCCATGACCCGGGTCATGTTTTGGATGCTGGTCAAGCGCTATGCCCGCCAGGCGGGCATCGCCGCACCGCTGTCACCGCACACCCTGCGCCACGCTTTTGCCACCCACCTGCTCAACCACGGCGCCGATCTGCGCGCGGTGCAGTTGTTGCTGGGGCATGCGGACATCTCCACCACCACCATCTACACGTATGTGGCCCGCGAGCGGCTCAAGGCCCTGCATGCGCGGCACCATCCGCGCGGTGGGGGGTGAGCAGCTCCTATCCGGGTAAACACCGACAGGGCGTGCAGATCCTGCGGGCTAAACTTCTCCATCGAACGAACGGTCGTGCTTTTTTGGAGAGGTATGCGAAAAATCCGGGATTGGCCCATGGCGACCAAGCTGTGGGTCGGGGTGGCGGTGCTGCTGTTGACGTTGACCACGGTGGTCGCCGCCGTGATCGTGCGCTCGGTGCGGTCGACGCACACGGCGCAGACACAAGTGGCAGAGCAGACCGATCGCGTGTTTGCCGCCGCCCAATGGGCAGCACTCAGTGAGGCGCGACTGTTGGCAGAGGTGGGGGCGGCCATGGCCGGCGATCCGGTTGCCGCGGCGTTGCAGCGCGCCACGGCATGGCAGGCAGCCGAGCAGGCCATGCACTGGCAGCAGCGGGTACAGGCCCTGGCCGAAGAAACGCAGCAGCGCCAGGCCGTCGAGCGCATCCTGGCGCTACAGCAGCAGGCGCAAAGCGAATTGGCTGGCGTGTTGCGCCTGTACCGTGACGGCTCCACCGAAGGGGCGCTGCTGGCGGCCGAGCAACGCTATGCGCCCGTGGTGCGTGCCATGCTCCAGGCGCTGGATCAGCATGCCCGGGCGCAACGCAGGTTGTTGGACGACATCCAGCTCGACATTCGCGCCCAGCGCATGGTGACACTGTTTTTCGGGGCCACGATGATCACGCTGTTGATGGGGGCGATCGTGGCGGGAGCGTTCTTTCTCATTCGACACATTCGGCTGCCGTTGCAGCGTTCGCTGCAGTGCGCGCACGAAATCGCCAGTGGTGATCTGTCTCAGGCGCTACGGGCGACACGGCAAGACGAGTTTGGGACGTTGTTGCGTGCGCTGGAGGCGATGCGCGAGCAGTTGGCGCGGGTGGTTCGCCAGGTCCGGGATGGGGCTATGCGGGTTCATGGGGCTGCTGCCGAGATTGCTGCGGGCAATCAAGACCTATCGGGGCGCACCGAGCGCACGGCCGCGCGCCTGCAACAGACAGCGGCCCGCATGCAACAAACCACCCATGAGTGGCAGGCGCTGTCTGAGGCTGCGCAGCAGGCGCTGGCCGCAGCACAGCGCGCAGCCGCCTCGGCTGAGGAGGGCGGTCAGCAAACCCGGCAGGCGGTGCAGTCGATCCAGGCGGCGGCGCACGCCAGCGAGCGCATCGCCGACATCACGGGCGTGATCGACAGTTTAGCGTTTCAAACCAACATTCTGGCCCTGAATGCAGCGGTGGAGGCGGCGCGTGCGGGCGAGGCAGGACGAGGTTTTGCAGTGGTGGCCGGAGAAGTTCGCCAACTCGCACAACGCAGTGCCCAGGCGGCCAGCGAGATCAAGCGCCTCATCGAGGCCAGTGTCCAGGCAGTCAATCAAGGAACGGCCCAGGTGGGGTTGGCTGGTCAAGTGATCGAGCGCCTGCGGAACGATGTGCTGCTGCTGCACGAGGCCATGAACCACATGCACGGGGTGAGTCAGCGACAGGCGGCGTCGGTTGCCGACATCAACGGTACGCTGTCGATCCTTGATCAGGACACCCAACACAATGCGGCGTTGGTGGAACAGACGGCGGTAGCAGCCACCGCTTTGTCGCAGGAGGCTGCGCGGCTGGGCGAGGCGGTGCAGGGCTTCGTTCTGGGTGCCGAACCCAACGAACCGTCCAACGCGGCTCAGCTCCCCATCCTCAGACTGCCTGGTTGAGATAAGCCAGCTCGGCGGCGCTGAAGCCGGCGCGCAGCCGGGCTTCGGTGTTGTACGGCGGCTTGAGGCGTGGGGCGCGGTAACGGCGCGCCAACTGCCGGTAATGCTCCACCGGATCCAGCCCCGCCCGTTCGCACAGCCAGCGGTACCACCGGTTGCCGATGGCCACGTGGCCCACCTCGTCGCGCAGGATGATGTCGAGGATCGCGCACGCCTGCAAGGCCGTGGGCGTGCCGGCGCGGCGCAGCTTGGCCTGGATGAGCGGGGTGGCGTCCAGCCCTCGGGCCTCCAGCGTGCGGGGTACGAGCGCCATGCGCGCGACGATGTCGTCCGCGGTCTTGTCGCACATGGTCCACAGGCCGTCGTGCGCCTCGAAGTCGCCGTAGTCCCAGCGGCGCCCGTCGGGGCCGTTCAGGCCGCGCAGGTGGTCGCGCAACAGGGTGAAGTGCTCCGCCTCTTCGGCGGCGACGCGCAACCAGTCGCGGTAAAACGCCTCGGGCATGCCGGGAAAGCGCCACACCGCGTCCAGTGCCAGGTTGATGGCGTTGAATTCGATGTGGCAGATGGCGTGGATCAGGGCGGCGTGCCCCTCCACGGTGAACGGTGAGCGTGGCGGCACCGCGCCGGGCTCGATCAACGGCGGGCGGGCCGGCCGACCCGGCAGGGGGCGGTCTGTGGGCGGGCTCCAGGTGGTGCCGGGATCGGCACACGGCCGGCTGGCCTCGGCATCGGCCTGGACGCGCTGCCAGAGGGCTTGCACGCCGCGGACTTTGGCGTCGGGGTCGGCTTCCGTGAGCCAGTGCAGGGCTTGGGCGCGCGCGTCCTCCGCCGGTGTCGGGGCAGCGGCGGGCACGGTGGACGTGGGGGGATGCATCCGTACAATTCTATAAATGAGCATCTACCAACTCGACGACATCGTCCCCGACGTGCACCCGTCGGTGTTCGTGGCCGACACGGCCCGCGTGATGGGCCGCGTCACCCTGGCGGAGGACGCCAGCGTCTGGTTCGGCGCGGTTCTGCGCGGCGACACCGACCCCATCACGGTCGGTCGCGGCAGCAACATTCAGGACGGCAGCGTGCTGCATGCGGACGTGGGCTATCCGCTGACCATCGGGGAGCATGTCACGGTGGGGCATCAGGTCATGCTGCATGGGTGCACCATCGGTGACGAGTCGCTCATCGGCATCGGCGCGGTGGTGCTCAATGGCGCGCGCATTGGGCGGCATTGTCTGGTCGGCGCCGGCGCGCTGGTGACCGAGGGCAAGGAATTCCCCGATGGGTCGATGATCCTGGGCAGTCCGGCGAAGGTGGTGCGCCAGCTCACGCCGGAGCAGATCGAGGGGCTGCGTTGGAGTGCGCGCCACTACATCGAAAACGCGCGGCGTTTTCGGACCGGCCTCAAGCGCATCGGCTGAGGGGCGCGCGTGTCCGAACTGCACAAATTTCTGTTCGACGGCGTGCCCGTGCGCGGGGCCCTGGTGCGCCTGACCGATGGCTGGCAGGAGTTGTTGCGCCGGCGCCAGGCTGCGGGCGGCTACCCCCCTGCCGTGACCGAACTGCTGGGCGAGATGACGGCCGCGGCGGTGCTGCTGCACAGCAACATCAAGTTCGCCGGGGCGCTGGTGTTGCAGATCTTTGGCGATGGGCCGGTCAAGGTGGCCGTGGCCGAGGTGCAGCCCGACCTGTCGTTTCGCGCGACGGCCTCGGTGCGGGGGGAGGTGGCGCCCGGGGTGCCGCTGTCGCACATGGTGAATGTGCTGGGGCAGGGGCGCTGCGCGATCACGCTGGATCCGCGCGAACGCCTGCCGGGGCAGCAGCCCTATCAGGGCGTCGTGCCCCTGAGCGATGCGGCCGGGCGCCCGCTGGAGCGCTTGAGCGACGTCATCGGCCACTACATGCAGCAGAGCGAGCAGTTGGACACCCGGCTGGTGCTGGCCGCGGATGCGTCGATCGCGGCGGGCTTGCTGATTCAGCGCATGCCGGCCATGGGGCAAGCCAACCTGTCCGGCACGGCGGCCGTGGCGCACGAGTCCGATGCGCTCGGGGCGAACGAGGACTTTCACCGCATCGCGACGCTGGCCAGCAGCCTGACGCGCCAGGAGTTGCTCGGGCTGGATGCCGACGCCATCCTGCATCGCCTGTTTTGGCAGGAGAACCTGCTGCGTCTGGCGCCGTCCTCGGCGGCCCAGGCGCATCCGCGCTTTGGCTGCACCTGCTCGCGCGAGCGGGTGGGGGCCATGCTGCGCGGCCTGGGCGTGGAGGAGGTCGAGGCCATCCTGGCCGAGCAGGGGGAAGTCGATGTGGGGTGCGATTTTTGCGGGTTGCACTACCGCTTCGACCCCGTCGATGCCGCCCGCCTGTTCCTGACGCAGGACCAGCAGCCGCCGGGCTCCGACCGCATGCAGTGACGCCGGCGGACAGGCGTCAGCGCGGCGCGGCGTTTACCGGGGCGTTCACCGCGGGGGGGCCGAGCCACCCGTCGGCCGGGCGCTCCCCGGTCCCTGAATCTGCACGAAGATTTCGTTGGGCTTGAGCATGCCCAACTCCTGCCGGGCAATTTCCTCGACCGTCTCGACGCCCTCGTGCAGGTCCTGAACCTCGGCCGCCAGGCGTTCGTTGCGCAGCCGGGCGGCTTCGTTGGCCTGTTCCTGCTCAGCCAGCTCGCGGCGCAGCGCATCCACCTGCGCCACGCTGCCCCGGCCAAACCAGATTTGCACGTGGATCACGGCCAGCAGCCCCAGCAACAAGGCCGTGACCCAGCGGGCACGCATGGTCGGGGGGATCAGCGCAGGTTGTAGAACGCGTCGCGACCCGGGTAGAGCGCCACGTCGCCCAAGTCCTCCTCGATGCGCAGCAGCTGATTGTACTTGGCCATGCGGTCGCTGCGGCTCATTGAGCCGGTCTTGATCTGGCCGGCGTTGGTGCCCACCGCGATGTCGGCGATGGTGCTGTCCTCGGTCTCGCCGGAGCGGTGGCTGATGACGGCGGTGTAGCCGGCGCGCTTGGCCATCTCGATGGCCGCGAACGTCTCGGTCAGCGTACCGATCTGGTTGATCTTGATGAGGATGGAGTTGGCGATGCCTTTGGCGATGCCTTCCTTCAAGATCTTGGTGTTGGTGACGAACAGGTCGTCGCCCACCAGCTGCACTTGTTTGCCCAGGCGCTGGGTGAGCTGCGCCCAGCCGGCCCAGTCGCCTTCACCCATGCCGTCCTCGATGCTGATGATCGGGTACTTGTCGCACCAAGTGGCCAGGATGTGGGTCCACTCGGCGGCATTGAGCACCAGGCCTTCGCCCTCCAGGTGGTAGACCTTGGAGCCATCCGGGCCGTCCTTGCAGAATTCGCTGGCCGCGCAGTCCAGGCCCAGCGCGATCTGCTCGCCCGCGGTGTAGCCCGCCTTGTCGATGGCTTCCAGGATCAGCTGGATGGCCGCCTCGTGGTTGGCCACGCTGGGCGCAAAACCCCCTTCGTCGCCGACGGCCGTGCTCATGCCGCGGTCGTGGATGATTTTTTTCAGCGCATGGAACACCTCGGCGCCCCAGCGAATCGCCTCGCGGAAGGAGGGGGCGCCCACCGGCAGGATCATGAACTCCTGGATGTCCAGGTTGTTGTTGGCATGCGCGCCGCCGTTGATGACGTTCATCATCGGCACCGGCATTTGCACCGCCGAGCTGCCACCAAAGTAGCGGTACAGCGGCAGGCCCGCTTCTTCGGCCGCGGCGCGTGCCACCGCCATCGACACGGCCAACATCGCGTTGGCCCCCAGGCGGCTTTTGTTTTCGGTGCCGTCGAGGTCGATCAGGGTTTTGTCCAAAAAGGCCTGTTCGCTCGCGTCCAGGCCGAGCACCGCTTCCGAGATTTCGGTGTTGATGTGCTCGACCGCCTTGAGCACGCCCTTGCCGCCGTAGCGGGTCGGGTCGCCGTCGCGCAGCTCGATCGCTTCGCGGCTGCCGGTGGAGGCACCGGACGGTACCGCCGCGCGGCCCATCACGCCGGACTCCAACAGCACGTCGCACTCGACGGTGGGGTTGCCGCGGCTGTCCAGAATCTCGCGGCCGACGATGTCAACGATTGCACTCATGGGTTGCCTTTGCTCGATGTGAAAAACCAGAAAACGTCAAATGCCCTCGACGCAGACCATGCGCATGATGGCGGCTCCGGCACGCGCCTCGCGCGCGCGCCGGTATTCGGGCGAGTCGTGAAACGCGCGCGCCGCCTCGAACGAGGGAAACCGCAGCACCACCGTGCGGCCGGGGCTCCAGTCGCCTTCCAGCACTTCGACGCGGCCGCCTCGCACCAGCACCTCGGCGCCGTGCACTTGAATCGCGGCCGTGGACCAGCGCTTGTATTCCTCGTACTGCTCGGGGTTGGTCACCGTGACCGAGGCGATGATATAGCCGCAAGGCATGAAAATCTCCTAATTTATCTTCTTCACTCGACTCACCAATTGCTTATGATTTTGTAAGCGTCGGCTAAACGGTCTCCATATCGTTTGAGCCATGGCGGTGGGTTTCGTGGGTCAACCGATATCCAGAAAGTGTCGCTTCCTCTAGCTCCGGTATGTTGGGGTGTTACCCCGATCACATGTTTTTTCAATGTCTCTTTAGAAATCACCCAACAGTGAGCATCTAATGGGGAAATCCCAAGGCAAAATACAAAATCATAATTTTGATCCCTGATCTGTTGGAACTTATATATACCTGTTTCCCAGAGGGTGGAGAATTTTATCTCGACTAGTTTGTTTTCAATAATTCTATCGGCTTCCGAGCTACTACTTCTGTTTACATTGAATCCTTTTGCGGCGCACCAGCCTGCCACTAGCTGCTCACCAATTTTTCCAACCTGTCGTGATGGTCTTGATTTAATCCATCCAAAGGGACTCCTCGCCCACGGATCATCTTCCTGGTTGTTTACGTAGTCTGGCTTTATTGCTTCTGCAATACTAGCTAAAAGGCGAACTTCGGGGTCTGATGGGTAGGTGTGCATTTAACGCTCCTCCTCTGTGGTAAAAAGTTCACGATTCTGGCGAGTAACCTTGTTTGGGCTAAATCCAATCCATTGGATTTCATCAAATTTTTCGAATCTTCTTGACATTGTTTGTAGAGCATCAAGATTATTGTCAACTAGTATAAACCTTCTCCCAAGCTCTATAGCTGCATGTCCCGTCGTTCCGCTTCCAGCGAAAAAATCTAAGATTATGCCGTTCGGTGGTGATGACGCCTGAATCATTCGTCGTATTATTCCTAGTGGTTTTTGGGTTGGATAACCAGTTTTTTCTTTTCCGTTTGTTGGGACTATCGTGTGCCACCATGTATCAGTTGGTAGTTTTCCGCGAGCTGCCTTTTCAGGTCCAACTAGCGAAGGGGCCATATAAGGAATTCGCTCGACTTGTTCGGAATTGAATAGGTGTCTGCCCCGTTTTTTTGCATAAAACAGTATATTATCATGCTTTGGTGGCCACCTGTCTTTTGGTCGGCCACCGTAATCATATGCCCAAACGATCTCATTTAAAAATTGTTCTCTTCCGAAAATTTGATCTAGAAGAACCTTGCAATAATGCGCCTCTCTGTAATCGATATGGAAGTAAAGTGAGCCGTGTTCTGCCAAAACTCTGTGCGCCTCTGTAAGACGCGGTTCAAGGAAGGCTATATAGTCGTCAAAAATATCTTTGAATTTCATTGTTCCTATTTCAATGGTTTTGTAGCGCCTACCTTGAAAACCTATTCTATCCCCATTGTTCGTTTGCTGTACCGTTATTTGCGTTCTCGTCTGGTTTTTTCCGGTATTGAATGGCGGATCAATGTAAATCATATCTATTGACTCTGATGGTAATTTTCTTAGGACGTCGAGATTATCGCAGTAAAAAATGAGCCCGCGTGCGTCAAAATTTGTTTGAATCATGACTTTATCCGGTTTTCCAGAAAACCCTGCCGTTTGGTGACCTGGTCGAGCGCGACCAAGGTCTCCAACAGGGCCCGCATGTGCTTCAGGGGCACGGCATTCGGCCCATCCGACAGCGCCTGCGCGGGGTTGGGGTGCGTCTCCATGAACAGGCCGGCGATGCCGACGGCCACCGCCGCCCGCGCCAGCACCGGCACGAACTCGCGCTGGCCGCCGCTGCTGGTGCCCTGGCCACCGGGCAGCTGCACCGAGTGCGTGGCGTCGAACACGACGGGCGCGCCCGTCTCGCGCATGATGGCCAGACTGCGCATGTCCGACACCAGGTTGTGATAACCGAAGCTCACGCCGCGCTCGCAGGCCAGAAAGCGGTCTTCGCTCAGACCCGCCTCGCGCGCGGCGGCGCGTGCCTTGTCGATGACGTTTTTCATGTCCTGGGGTGCCAGGAACTGCCCTTTTTTGATGTTGACCGGTTTGCCGCTTTGCGCCACGGCACGGATGAAGTCGGTCTGGCGGCACAGGAATGCCGGCGTCTGCAGCACATCCACCACCGCAGCCACCTCGGGCACCTCGGCCTCGGTGTGTACGTCGGTCAGGACCGGCACACCGACGTCGCGCCGCACGCGTGCCAGAATCTCCAGCCCGCGCTCCCGCCCCGGACCACGGTATGACTGGCCACTCGAGCGGTTGGCCTTGTCGTAGCTGCTCTTGAAGATGAAGGGGATGCCAAGCTCGGCCGTGATGGCCTTGAGCTCGCCGGCCACGTCCATCTGCAGCTGCTCGCTCTCGACCACGCAGGGCCCAGCGATCAGAAAAAAAGGCCGGTGCAGGCCGACCTCGAATCCGCACAGATTCATGCCGATGCGACCTCCGGGGTGGTTTGTGGCGCGCGCTGCTGCTGGTGCCGCAGCGCCGCCGCGATGTAGGCGTTGAACAGCGGATGCCCGTCCCAGGGGGTGGACTTGAATTCGGGGTGGAATTGCACCCCCATGAACCACGGGTGTACGTCCTGCGGCAGCTCCACGATTTCGGTGAGTTGCTCGCGCTGGGTGAGGGCCGAAATCACCAACCCCGCCTGACGCAGCCGGTCCAGGTATTGGGTGTTGGCCTCGTAGCGGTGGCGGTGCCGTTCGGTGACCACCGGGCCGTAGATTTGGTAGGCGAGTGTGCCCGGCAGCACGTCGGCGCTTTGCGCCCCCAGCCGCATGGTGCCGCCCAGGTCGGTGTTGGCGTCGCGCTTTTGCAGTGTGCCGTCGGCGTCGAGCCATTCGTCGATGAGCGCGATCACCGGGTGCGGGGTGTGCGGGTCGAACTCGGTGGAGTTGGCGCCCTCCAGTCCCGCCACATGGCGCGCAAACTCAATCGTCGCCACCTGCATCCCTAGGCAAATGCCCAGGTAGGGCACGCGCTGCTCGCGCGCGTAGCGCGCGGCGCGGATCTTGCCCTCCACACCGCGCTTGCCAAAGCCACCCGGCACCAGGATGGCGTCGAAGCCACCCAGGCGCTCGGCGACTTTGTCGTCGTCCAGCGTTTCCGAGTCGATATAGGTGATGGCCACGCGCACGTGGTTTTTCAGGCCGGCGTGGCGCAGCGCCTCGTTGAGCGACTTGTAGCTGTCGGACAGGTCCACATACTTGCCCACCATGGCGATGCGCACCTCGCCCTGCGGGTGCTCGACCTCGTAGACCAAGTCGTCCCAGCGCTTGAGGTTGGCCGGCGGGGTGTGCAGGCGCAGCTTGTCACAGATCAGGCCATCGAGCCCCTGCTCGTGCAGCACGCGCGGCACCTTGTAGATCGTGTCCACGTCGGGCATGGAGATCACGCCCCACAGCGGCACGTTGGTGAACAGGCTGATCTTCTCGCGCTCCTCGTCGGGGATGACGCGGTCGGCGCGACACAGCAGCGCGTCGGGCTGGATGCCGATCTCGCGCAGCTTTTGCACCGTGTGCTGCGTCGGCTTGGTCTTGAGCTCGCCCGCGGCGGCGATGTAGGGCACGTAGGTCAGGTGCACGAAGGCCGCGTTGTTGGGCCCCAAGCGCAGGCTCATCTGTCGCGCCGCTTCCAGAAACGGCAGCGACTCGATGTCGCCCACCGTGCCGCCGATTTCGGCGATCGCCACGTCCACCCCTTCGGCACCACGCTGGATGAAGGTCTGGATTTCGTTGGTGACGTGCGGAATGACCTGCACCGTCTTGCCCAGGTAGTCGCCGCGGCGCTCCTTCTCCAGCACCGACTTGTAGATCTGCCCGGTGGTGAAGTTGTTGGTGCGCTTCATCCGCGTGGTGATGAAGCGCTCGTAGTGGCCCAGGTCCAGGTCGGTCTCGGCGCCGTCGTCGGTGACGAACACCTCGCCGTGCTGGAACGGGCTCATCGTGCCCGGATCGACGTTGAGGTAGGGGTCGAGCTTGATCAGCGTGACCTTGAGGCCGCGCGACTCCAGCAGCGCGGCCAGCGACGCGGAGGCAATCCCCTTGCCCAGGGACGACACCACGCCGCCGGTGACGAACACATATTTGGTCATGTCAATGGGCGGGCCGCCACGGGCCCGTCTGTGGAAAGGCCGATTATAAAAGCCGGCCCCGTCCGGTGCGGGTGCCCGGCGGTATAGTGCGGTCGCATGAAAGAACTCGACGGCAAGCACATCGTCCTGGGGTTGTCAGGCGGCATCGCCTGCTACAAGTCGGCCGAGCTGTGCCGGTTGCTGGTGCAGGCCGGCGCCGATGTGCAGGTGGTTCTGACCGACGCGGCGGCGCAGTTCATCACGCCGGTGACGATGCAGGCGCTGAGCGGCCACCCGGTCGTCACCAGCCAGTGGGACGCACGCGAGCCCAACGCCATGGCGCACATCAACCTGGGGCGCTGGGCCGACGCGATCGTGGTGGCGCCGGCGAGCGCCGATTTCATCGCGCAGCTGGCGCATGGCCGCGCCGGCGAGCTGCTGGCGCTGCTGTGCCTGGCGCGGCCGGCCGAGCGCGTGCCGCTGCTGCTGGCCCCGGCGATGAACCGCGAGATGTGGGCACACCCGGCCACGCGGCGCAACGTCGCGCAGGCGGCCGCCGACGGCGCGGCGGTGCTGGGCGTGGGGCAGGGCGAGCAGGCGTGCGGCGAGGTCGGCGACGGCCGCATGCTGGAGCCGGATGAGATCGTCGAGGAGCTGGTCGCCTGCCTGCAGCCGAAGGTGCTGCGCGGCCAGCGCGTGCTGGTGACGGCGGGCCCGACCTTCGAGCCGATCGACCCCATACGCGGCATCACCAACCACAGCAGCGGCAAGATGGGGTTTGCGGTGGCGCGCGCGGCGCGCGAGGCCGGCGCCGAGGTGACGCTGGTGGCCGGCCCGGTGCACCTGCGCACGCCGCGGAGCGTACGCCGCGTGGACGTGCAGACCGCGCAGCAGATGCTGGACGCGGTGCTGGCGGAGGTCGAGACGGCCAGCGTCTTCATCGCCGCCGCGGCCGTGGCCGACTGGCGCCCCGCGCAGGCGGCCGAGCGCAAGCTGAAGAAGGAAGGCAGCGGTCCGCCGCCGGCGCTCGCCTTCGTCGAGAACCCGGACATCCTGGCCACCGTGGCGGCGCTGCCGCGCGCGCGCCGCGGCGAGCTCTACTGCGTCGGCTTTGCCGCCGAGAGCCACGATCTGCTGGCGCACGCGCAGGCCAAGCGCTTGCGCAAGGGCGTGCCGCTGCTGGTCGGCAACATTGGCCCGGACACCTTCGGCCGCGACGACAATGCCCTGCTGCTGGTGGACGAGCGCGAGGCGGTGGAGCTGCCGCCGGCGCCGAAGATCGCGCTGGCGCGCCAGCTCGTCGGCGAGATCGCGCGCCGGCTCGGCCATGTCTAGGTCCCTCATCCCCGTGGTTCTGGATCAGCGGATGGGGTAGCAATTACCGTTGATGATCTATCATAAAAAGATGAATGGCAAGGAGATCATCAAGCGGCTGGAAGCTGCGGGCTGGCGTCTGGTGCGGGTGCAGGGCAGCCACCACATCCTCGTCAAGCCGGGCGCGCCGCGCAGCGTGCCGGTGCCCGTGCACGGCAGCCGCGAGCTTTCATCCGGTCTCGTCAAGGCCATCGAACGGCAAAGCGGAGTCAAGCTGACATGAACGTTGCCTACCCCTACACCTTGGAGCCGCAGCCCGAAGGCGGCTTTCTCGTGCAATTCGTCGATCTGGAGGAAGCCTTCACCGAAGGCGACACCGAAGAACAGGCCGCCTTCAACGCCGCCGAGGTGCTCACTGGCGTGCTGGCGGTCCGCCTGGAGCAGGGCGAGGTCATCCCGCCGCCGTCGCCGGCCAACGGCCGCCCGGTGGCGTTGCCCGATGCGCCGGTGCAGGCCGCGCTCTTGATCCACTTCGCCCGGCAGGGGCACAGCCTGTCGGAGCTGGCCCGCGCCATGGGCACCTCCTGGCCGGCGGCGCAGCGGCTGACCCGCCCCGGCAACCCCACCCTCAAGCAGTTGGAGCGCGCCGCCGCCGCGCTGGGAAAGCGGCTGGTCCTCAGCCTGGAGTGAGTCAGGCCGCCGCCGGCCGGATGCGGAACCACAGCGCGTACAGCGCCGGCACGAACAGCAGGGTGATGGCCGTGCCGACGGCCACGCCGCCGATCAGCACATAGGCCAGCGGCCCCCAGAAGCTGTCGTGCGTCAGCGGCACGAAGGCCAGCACCGCAGCCAGGGCGGTCAGCACCACCGGCCGCGCGCGCTGCACCGCCGCTTCGACCACGGCGTCGAAGGCGGCCATGCCGGCTTCGAAGTTGTCGGCCACCTGCTGCGTCAGGATCAGCGTGTTGCGCATCAGGATGCCCGCCAGGCCCGTCAGCCCCAGCAGCGCCACGAAGCCGAACGGCTGCCAGAACACCAGCAGCGCCAGCACCGCGCCGATCAGCCCCAGAGGCGCGGTGGCCACGACCATGAAGGTGCCGGCAAAGGAGCGCATCTGCAGCATGATGAAGACGAGCATTGCCGCCACCATCAGCGGCTGCAGCTTCTGGATCGAGAGATTGGCCTTTTCGGACTGCTCCACCGACCCGCCAATGGCCACGCGGTAGCCCGGCGGCAGCTCGGCGCGCAGCGGCTCCAGCGCCTTCCACACCGCGGCGGTGACGTCGTTGGCCTGCGCGCCGCGCACCTCGGCCTGCACGGCCACGAACGGCTCGCGGTTGTAGCGCTTGATGACCGGCTCCTCGTAGCGCACCTCCAGCTGGCCGAGCTGCGCCACCGGCACCTTGCGCCCGTCGCGGTTGAGCAGCTCCAGCGCCCCGATGGTCTCGGCACTCGGCCGCGCGCCCATCACCGCCCCGCGCGCGATCAGCTCCACCGTGCGGTGGCCCACGCGCAACTGCGTCACCGGCACGCCGTCGAGCAGCGTTTGCAGCTGCTGCGCCACGTCCTGGGGGGTCAGGCCCAGCAGCCGCAGCCGGTCCGCGTCGGCGCGCAGCGCCAGCACCGGTACGCGCTCGTCCCACTCCAAGTGGGCATCGACCACGTGCGGGTTGGCCGCCATCACCTCGCGCACGCGGTGCGCGACGCGGCGCAGCTCCACCGGGTCGGGCCCGAAAACGCGGAACTGCACCGGCCAGGCCACCGGTGGGCCGTAGAGCAGCCGCGCCACGCGCACGCGCGCTTCGGCAAACTCCCCGCGCTGGATGTGCTCTTCCAGCGTGGCGATGATGCGGTCGCGGCTCGCTTCGTCATGCGCGACGACGATGAGCTTGCCAAACGCCGGGTTGGGCGGTTCGGGGTTGGCGGAAATGAAAAAGCGCGGTGCCCCCGCCCCGACGTAGGCCGACAGCGTCTTGACCTCCGGCATCGGCGCCAGGATCGCCTCCAGCCGCCGCACGGTCTGATCGGTGACGCGCACGCTCGTGCCCTGCGGCAAATAGACGCTGACCAGCACTTCGGGACGGTCGCTGCTGGGGAAGAACTGCTTGGGCACCACCTTGGCCATGCCCACGGCGGCCAGCACCAGCAGCGCCACGGTGGTGGCCACCACGGTCTTGCGCTGCGTCACGCACCAGGCCACCACGCGGCGCAGCCGCTGGTACGCCGGCGTCTGGTACAGCTGGTCATGGCCGTGGCGCGCTTCGGGCGGGACGTCGCGCAACATCTTCACGCCCAGATAAGGCGTGAAGGTCACCGCCACCAGCCACGACACCAGCAGGCTGACGGCCAGCACCCAGAAGATGTTGCCGGCGTATTCGCCCACGCCCGAGCGCGCAAAGCCGATCGGCAGAAAGCCCGCCACCGTGACCAGCGTGCCGAACAGCATCGGCGCGGCCGTCACGTTCCAGGCGTGGGCGGCGGCGCGCACCCGGTCCCAGCCTTCCTCCATCTTCACCAGCATCATCTCCACCGCGATGATGGCGTCGTCCACCAGCAGACCCAGCGAGATGATCAGCGCCCCCAGCGTGATGCGGTCCAGGTTGATGCCCATGGCCTTGAACACCACGAACGACAACCCCAGCGTCACCGGCACCGCGATGCCGACGATGAGACCGGCGCGCAGCCCGATGGCCAGCATGCTGACGCCCATCACCACCACCACCGCCACCAGAAACTTGATCTGGAACAGGTTCACCGCCTTGGCGATGGCGTCGGCCTGGTTGGTCAGCTGCGTCAGCTCCAGCCCCAGCGGCAGCTCGGTCTTCTCGCGCTCCAGATAAGCCGCCAGCCGCTGCCCCAGCTGCAGGCCGTTGTCGCCCTTGTTCATCACGACGCCGATCAGCACCGCGTCCTGCCCGCGCGCGCGCACCAGGTAGCTGGGCGGATCCTCGTAGCCGCGGCGGATGGTGGCGATGTCGCCCAGGCGGATCACCTTGCCGCCGGCGCGGATCGGCAGCCGCGCCAGCGCCTCGGGATCCGAGAGGTCGGCGTCGAGTCGGATGTGCAGGCGGGGGCCGTCGGTTTCCAGCCGGCCGGTCGGCACCAGCCGGTTGCTGGCGTCGATGGCCTCGAAGATGGCCTGCGGCGACAGGCCCAGGTTGACCAGCCGTGCGTTGTCGAACTCCACGTACATGCGCTGCGTGCGCTCGCCCAGCAGCAGCGCCTTGTGCACGCCGTCGATGCGCTGGATCTCGTCGCGCAGCCGCTCGGCCTCGCGCACCAGCTCATCATGCGGCAGCTTGGGCGCGGTCAGCGCCAGCAGGCTGAAATAGACGTCGGCGAAGTCGTCGTTGGCCACCGGGCCGATCACGCCGGCGGGCATCTCGCGCTGCGCGTCCCACATGCGCTTGCGCACCTGGTAGAACAGCTCGGGCACGCGCGCCTGCGGCGTGTAGTCGTGGAACTCCACCTGCAGCGTGGCCTGTCCGGGGCGGATCGTGGTCTCGATGCGGTAGAGGAATTCGACCTCCTGGATCTTCTTCTCCAGCCGGTCCACCACCTGCTCCTGCAGCTGTTGCGGCGTGGCGCCGGGCCAGGCCACGTTGACCTGCATCACGCGCACGGTGAAGGCCGGGTCTTCCGCGCGGCCCAGCGTCGCGAAGGCGTAGATGCCGCCCAGCACCGACAGGATCAGGAAGAAAAGCGTCACGGCGCGCTCGCGCACCGCCAGCGCCGACAGGTTCGGAAAGCTCATTGCGCGCGCTCCTGCACCGTCATGCCCGGCTGCAGCAGGTGCGTGCCCAGCGCCACGACGCGCTCGCCGGCCTGCAGCGGCGCGGCCACGACCGCGTGGCGGTCGTCCATCCGCAGCACGCGCACCGGCACCGCTTCCAGCTTGCCGTCGCGCACGCGCCAGACGCGCGGCCCCTCGGCGCGTTCATCCAGCGCGCCCACTGGCACGCGCCAGGTGGCCACCGAGCTGGCACCATCGGCCGGCGCGGTGGTGCCCGGGCCCGGCAGCGCGAACTGCGTCGTCACGACGCTGCCCAGCGGCAGCTCGGGCGGCAGGCCATCGGCGCGGTAACGCGCGCGGCGTGTGCGTGCGAGCGTATCCACCATCGGTGCGGCCTCGCGCAGCGCGAGCGCCACCGTGCGCCCATCCGGCAGCCGCGCCTGCCCCGCCGCAGGGGGCGCCACCGTATCCGGGAAAAACACCTCCACCTCGCGTGCGCCGGCCTGGGCGAGGGTAGCCACCGGCTGGCCCGCCGCCACCACCTGGCCGGGCTGGCCGGTGACGTCGGTCACGACGCCGGCAGCGGGCGCGCGCAGCTGCGCGTAGGCGCGGCCGTTGCGCACCTGGGCCAGCCGCGCCTGCGCCGCATCGCGCCGTGCTGTGGCTTCGCGCGTGGCGAGTTGCGCGCGGTCGGTGGCCTGAGTGCTGACGAAGCCCTGAGCAGCCAGCGCCCGCACGCGCTCCAGGTCGGCCTGCGCGGTGCGCAGCGCAGCCTCGGCGGCCGCCGCATCGGCCTCGGCGGCGCGCACCGCCTGCTCCAGATCGGACGGGTCCAGCTCGAGCAGCACCTGGCCGGCCTGCACGCTCTGGCCCGCGTCCACGCGGCGTGCGGCGATGCGCCCGCCCACCTGAAAGGCCAGCGGCGCTTCCACCCGCGCGCGCACCGTGCCCGACAGCCCGAGGCCCGCAGCGCCCAACGGCTCCACCGGGGCGGTGGCCACTACGGCGGGAGCGGCCTCGCCGCGGGGGGCTTCGGCGCGCTGGCAGCCGGCCAGCAGCAACGCGATCGACATCGACAGGGCCATCGAACCCAATCGCAGGGGCGCAACGTTCACGGGGGTGTCCTCCGGCTCGGCTTGGCAATAAGTGAACGGTATCGTACAGTAAACCCCATGACCCCACCGACCGCCGGCGCGCGCAGCGGCGCGCCGGGCCGCCCCCCCGACACCCGCAAGGATGAGCAGATCCTGGCCGCCGGCCGCGCGCTGCTGCTGACCGGCGGGCCGGCGGCGCTGACAATGGAGGCGGTGGCGCGCTCAAGTGGCGTCTCGAAGGCGACGCTGTACCGCCGCTGGCCGCACCGCGATGCCTTACTGGAAGCGCTCGTGCTGCGCGAGGCCCAGCCGCTGCTGGACGCCCTGGATGCCGCCCCAGCGGATGCGGCAGCCCTGGCCGAGGTGCTGGAGCGCTTCCTCGACTCGATGCTGGCCTTCGTCACCGAGCCGGCCTACCAGGCCTATTTGCAGGCCATCGCGGCCTTACCGCAGCCGCAGGCCGACCTGCAGCGCATCTGGCGCCTCGGGCCGCGGCAGGCCATCGACGCGGTGGCCGCCCTGCTGCGCCGCCACGCCGCCGCACAGGGCCGCGCATGGCCCGCGGCCGAGCGCGACGCCGAGATGCTCCTCGGCATGGCGATGGGGCTGGAACTCGCGCGCATCCTCTACCGCCAGCCATTGCGCCTCGCCGACGAGGGCCGCCGCCGGCGGCATGTGCGGGGGGTGGTGCGGCGGTTTCTCAGCGGGGCCGCCCCCGGCGCTGCTGGCGACGATCCAGGCAGAGCGGAACCGTGAGGGTCATCCGTCCATCAGCGCCGACAGGGCGGCCGCATCGTCCAGCCCGTCGATGGCCAGCCGTTTGAGCCGGCTCGTGTGACCGTGGGTGATGCGCACCTGCGAGCGCGGCACCCCGCAGCGCCGGGCGACGAATGCGATCAGGGCTTCGTTGGCGGCCCCGTCCACTGGCGGGGCCTGCAGTTGCACTTTGGGCTTACCGTCGTGCAGACCGGCGATGCGGGTCTGCCGCGCGCCGGGCTGGCAGTAGACGACGAGAACGGCCATCGGGGTCAGGGGCTGCTTATGATGGGTGAACCATGACGATACGCGAAACGTGGCGCCGCTGGGCCGACGAGGACCGACAGGTGCAGGACAGCGCCGTGCGGCGCAATCTGCAGGTGTTGTCCCTCGCCGCTTGGGTGCTGGTGGCGCTGAATGCGGTGCACATCGCCGTGTTTGGTCTCTTGACCTTTGACGAGCCCGTGCGCGACGGCTGGGCGCGACAGATCGCGACAGCCCATGGCGCTATGGCTGTCGTCATGGCCTTGACGGGGTGGCTTGCGCGTCGCCTGCACGCCCGGCCGGTGTTGCCCATCGTGGGTCGAATCCTGCCATTGGCCGTCTCGGCGGTGGTGCTCGCCTGGGCGATTGTGTTGACCGTGATGGATCAGGCGGTCAGCAGCAGCGTCAACCCCTATGTCAACGCGGCGGTCGGCGTGGCCATCGTGTTGCTGCTGCGGCCGTCCACGATGGTGGGGCTGATGGGGATGGCGTGGGTGGCGCTGGCGTGGGTATTGGGTGGCACCACCGACGACCCCGCTGTGCTCGCCACCAACCGCATGAATGCCGCCTCGGCCACGGCACTGGCCATTCTGGTCAGCATTCTATTTTGGCGCCACTACGCGCGCACCGAGCTGCTGCAGCGTGCGCTCGCCGAATCCAACCGGCAGTTGGAGGCCCAGCGCGCCGAGCTCGAGGCCCTGGCCACGCGCGATCCGCTCACGGGCTTGCTCAATCGCCGAGAGTTCGTGCGGCAGGCCGAGCACGAATTGGCTCGCGCTCGGCGGTTGGGCGCGCCGCTGTCGCTGATCATGCTCGACCTGGATCACTTCAAGACCATCAACGACCGTCATGGGCATGCCGTGGGGGATGAGGTGCTGCGGCAGACGGCGCGGCACATGGCGGGCTCGACGCGGCAGACCGATCGCGTGGCCCGTTTCGGCGGTGAAGAGTTCGTGTTGCTGCTGCCCGACACATCGGCCGAGCAGGCATGGCATCTGGCGGATAAGCTGCGGGAAGGTCTGGCACGCGTGTGTATTCCCACGTTGGGGGTTCCGGTGACGGCCAGTTTGGGTGTTGCCAGTGTCTTGGGCACGGAATCGGTCACGCTGGAGGCCGTGCTGCACCGGGCAGACCAAGCGATGTACGAGGCCAAGCGGAGTGGCCGCAATCGCACAGTGGTTGCCGCGGACGCGGGGACTGGGGCCGCCTGACGTCCGGGCGCCCACAAAAAAGCCCGCTCGGATGCGGGCTAAGTTGTTGATTTTTCTGGTGCCGCAAAGAGGAGTCGAACCTCCGACCTACTGATTACGAATCAGTTGCTCTACCAACTGAGCTATTGCGGCATGGCGACTTGCCGACCGGTGGCTGGCAGTATCGCGGAAAGCCAAAATTATAGCGCGTTCGTCGGGGTTTCGGCGGTCTCAGCTTCCTGGTGGTAGCGCGTCACGCGCTCGACCTCGTTCTTCGAGCCGAGGATCACCGCCACGCGGTCGTGCAGGCCCTTCGGCTCGATGTCGAGGATGCGGCAGCGTCCGTCGGTGGCGGCACCGCCCGCCTGCTCGACGATCCAGCCCATCGGGTTGGCCTCGTACATCAGGCGCAGCTTGCCGGGCTTGTTCGGCTCGCGCTTGTCCCACGGGTAGAGGAACACGCCGCCGCGCGTCAGGATGCGGTGCACATCGGCCACCATCGAGGCGATCCAGCGCATGTTGAAGTCCTTGCCGCGCGGGCCTTCCGCGCCGGCCAGGCACTCCTCGATGTAGCGGCGCACCGGTGCGGCCCAGTGGCGCCAGTTGCTCATGTTGATGGCGAACTCGCGCGTGTCTTCGGGGATGCGCACCTGGTCCTGGATCAGCACCCAGGCGCCCTGTTCGCGGTCGAGCGTGAACATCGCCACGCCGTTGCCGACGGTGAGCACCAGCGTCGTCTGCGGACCGTAGATGCAGTAGCCAGCGGCGACCTGCTCGCGGCCGGGCTGCAGGAAGTCGGTCTCGCTGACCGGCTCGATGACGGTGGGGTCGTCGTGCTGGCGCTTGAGCACCGAGAAGATGGTGCCGATGCTGACGTTGCAGTCGATGTTGCTGGAGCCGTCCAGCGGGTCGAACAGCAGCAGGTATTCGCCCTGCGGGTAGCGGTTCGGGATCGGGTGGATGCCATCCAGCTCCTCGGAGGCCATCGCCGCCAGGTGGCCGCCCCATTCGTTGGCCTCGATCAGCACCTCGTTGGCGATGACGTCGAGCTTCTTCTGCACCTCGCCCTGGACGTTTTCGGTGTCGGCCGAGCCGAGCACGCCGCCCAGCGCCCCCTTGCCGACGGCGATGGCGATGCGCTTGCAGGCGCGCGCGACGACCTCCAGCAGCAGCCGCAGCTGCGGCGTGATGGCGCCGTGCACGCGCTGCTGCTCGATCAGGTAGCGGGTCAGCGAGATGCGGGACTCGGACATGGGGCGACTCCGGGCTACAAAAGGGGAGGAGGGTCAGTCGGCCAGCGCGCGCGTGACGACCTCGCGCACGTCGGTGCTGAGCGGCTCGTGCGCCGCCACGGCCTGCAGCGCGGCCTGCGCGGCGCGGCGGTACGGCTCGGCCAGTTTCTTCCAGCGGTCCAGCGCGCGCGCCAGGCGCGCGGCCACCTGCGGGTTGAAGGCGTCGATCTCCAGCACGCGGTCGCGCCAGAAGGCGTAGCCGGCGCCGTCGGCGCGGTGGAAGCCCGCCGGGTTGGCGTGGCAGTAGGTGTGGATCAGGCTGCGCGCGCGGTTGGGGTTGCGCAGGTGGAAGTCCGGGTGCTGCAGCAGCGCCTGCACGCGCGGCAGCGCGTCGCCGCCGCGGTCCGGCGCGCCGGCCTGCAGGGCGAACCACTTGTCCAGCACCAGCTCCTCGTCGCGGAAGCGGGCGTGGAACTGCTCCAGCGCGCGCGCCGCCAGCTCGTGCCCGGCCGTGACCAGGGCGCTGAGCGCCGCGTAGCGGTCGGTCATGTTGGTGGCGTCCTTGAAGCGCTGGTAGGTCTTGCCCGGCCACACCGGGTTGCCGTTGTCGCGCGCGGCCAGGCACAGCATCTGCAGGGCCAGCCCCGCGAGCGCCCGCCGCCCGGCGCTGACCGGGTCGGGCCGGTAGGCGCCGTTGTCCCTGTGCTGCTCGTAGGCCCAGACCCAGTCTTCGTGCAGCGCGTGCGCGAGCTGGCGGCGCATCGCCTCGCGCACCGCGTGGATGCGCTGCGGATCGACGGCGTCGAGCTGCTCGGCGATGTAGGTCTCGGCCGGCAGCGTCAGCACCAGCTCCTTGAACGCCGCATCCAGCGTCGGGTGGCGCAGCACCGTGCGCATCGCCTCGAGGAACGGCGCATCCAGCGGCTCGTGCACCGGGCCGTCGGCGCGCACCGCCGCCAGCGCCCGGCGCAGCGCCAGCTGCTGGCCGGCTTCCCAGCGGTTGAAGGGGTCGGTGTCGTGCGCCAGCAGCGTGCGCAGCTCGTCATCGGTCAGGTCGTGCTCCAGGATCACCGGCGCGCTAAAACCCCGCAGCAGCGACGGCACCGGGGCGGCGTCCATCCCCTCGAAGACGACGGTGGTCTCGGGCTCGTGCAGCACCACCAGCCGCTCGGTGTGCGGCAGCGCGTGGCCCTGGGCGTCCAGCAGCCCCAGCGCCACCGGGATGACGAACGGCTCCTTGACCGGCTGGCCCGGCGTCGGCGGGCAGCTCTGCCGCAGCGTCAGCGTGTAGGTGCGCGCCTCGGCGTCGTACTGGCCGCGGGCTTGCACGCGCGGCGTGCCGGCCTGCGAATACCAGCGCTTGAACTGTGGCAGCCGGCGCGCCAGCTCGCTTTCGGGGTTGGCGTCCGCCATCGCCTGCGCGAAGTCGTCGCAGGTGACGGCCTGGCCGTCGTGGCGCTCGAAGTAGAGCTTCAGGCCCCGCGCGAAGCCGTCGCGGCCGACCAGGGTCTGCATCATCCGCACGACCTCGGCGCCCTTCTCGTACACCGTGACGGTGTAGAAGTTGTTGATCTCGGCGTACTGGTCCGGGCGCACCGGGTGCGCCATCGGGCCGGCGTCCTCCGGGAACTGCACGGTGCGCAGCACGCGCACGTCCTCGATGCGCTTGACGGCGCGCGCCGAGGGGCTGCCGGCCATGTCCTGGCTGAACTCCTGGTCGCGGAAGACCGTCAGCCCTTCCTTGAGGCTCAGCTGGAACCAGTCGCGGCAGGTGACGCGGTTGCCGGTCCAGTTGTGGAAATACTCGTGCGCCACCACCGACTCGATGTTGGCGTAGTCGGTGTCGGTGGCGGTGGCCGGGTTGGCCAGCACGTACTTGGTGTTGAAGATGTTGAGGCCCTTGTTCTCCATCGCGCCCATGTTGAAGTCGCCGGTGGCGACCACCATGAAGCGCTCCAGGTCCAGCGGCAGGCCGAAGCGCGTCTCGTCCCAGGCGATGGCCGCCATCAGCGACTGCATCGCGTGCTCGGTCTTGTCCAGGTCCGCTTGGCGCACGTAGATCTGCAGCAGGTGCTCGGTGCCGTGGCGGCTGACGATCGGCTGGCTGCGGCAGACCAGGTCGCCGGCCACCAGCGCGAACAGGTAGCACGGCTTGCGGTGCGGGTCGACCCACTTGGCGTAGTGGCGTCCGCCTTCCAGCTCGCCGCTGTCGACCAGGTTGCCGTTGGACAGCAGCACGGGGTAGCGCTGCTTGTCGGCGCGCAGCGTCACGCTGTAGGTGGCCATGACGTCGGGCCGGTCGAGGAAGTAGGTGATGCGCCGGAAGCCCTCGGCCTCGCACTGCGTGAAGAAGGTGCCCTGGCTGACGTACAGGCCCATCAGCTGGGTGTTCTTCTCCGGCGCGCAGGTGGTGAAGATCTCCAGCTCGAACGGCTCGGGGCCTTCGGGCAGCGCCTCCAGCACGAGCTGGCCGCCGTCCATCTTGAAGCTGGTGCCCTGGCCGTTGACCAGCACGCGCGCCAGGTTGAGTTCCTCGCCGTCCAGCCGCAGCGGCTGCGCCGGCACGTCCGGGTTGCGGCGCACGCGCATGCGGTTGAGCACGCGCGTCTTGGCCGGGTCGAGGTCGAAGGTCAGATCGACGGTGTCGATCCAGTAGGCGGGCGGCGCGTAATCCTCGCGGCGCACGATGCGGGGGCTGCCTTCACGCATGGCGGTCATGGGTGCGGTCCTGATGGGGGAGGGGGGTCAGACGCCCTGCTTGAGCGAGGCTTCGATGAACACGTCGAGGTCGCCGTCCAGCACCTTCTGCGTGTTGGACACCTCGACGTTGGTGCGCAGGTCCTTGATGCGGCTCTGGTCGAGCACGTAGCTGCGGATCTGGTGGCCCCAGCCGACGTCGGTCTTGGTGGCCTCCAGCTGCTGCTGCGTCTCCATGCGCTTGCGCATCTCCAGCTCATAGAGCTTGGAGCGCAGGCGCTGCCACGCCAGATCGCGGTTGGAGTGCTGGCTGCGGCTGTCCTGCGCGGTGACGACGATGCCGGTGGGCATGTGCGTCAGGCGCACCGCCGAGTCGGTTTTGTTGATGTGCTGGCCGCCGGCGCCGCTGGCGCGGTAGGTGTCCACGCGCACGTCGGCGGGGTTGATCTCGACCTCGATCGAGTCGTCGATCTCCGGGTAGACGAACACCGAGGCGAACGAGGTGTGGCGCCCGCCGGAAGAGTCGAACGGCGACTTGCGCACCAGCCGGTGCACGCCGGTTTCGGTGCGCAGCAGACCGAAGGCGTAGTCGCCCTCGACCTTGATGGTCGCGCTCTTGATGCCGGCGGTGTCACCGGGCTGCTCGTCCTCCACCGTGGCCTTGAAGCCCTTGCGCTCGGCGTAGCGCAGGTACTGGCGCAGCAGCATCTGCGCCCAGTCGCACGCCTCGGTGCCGCCGGCGCCGGCCTGGATGTCGATGAAGCAGTTGTTGGGGTCCGCCGGGTTGTTGAACATGCGCCGGAACTCGAGCTTCTCGACCTCCGGCGCAACGCGCTCGACGTCGGCCTCGATCGTCTCCAGGCCCGCGTCGTCGCCCTCGGCGCGCGACATCTCGAACAGCTCAGTGTTGTCGGCCAGCTCCTGCGCCAGCCGGTCCAGCACCAGCACCACGTCCTCGAGCGACTTCTTTTCCTTGGCCAGCTCCTGCGCGCGCTTGGGGTCGTTCCAGACGCCCGGGTCCTCCAGCGCGGCGTTGACCTCCGACAGCTTCAGCGCCTTGGCGTCGTAGTCAAAGAAACCTCCGCAAGTCGGCGACGCGCTGCGTCAGGTCCTGCAGGCGGTTGGCAAGGGCGTTCAGGCGTTCGGCTTCCATGGCGATCTTTCGGGTGACGGACGTTCGAAAACCCCGCATTTTCGCATGTAGGCGCCTACGCCGGGCGTGCGCGGGCGGCCGCGCCGCTCAGGATCGGCGGCCCAATTGCGCAAGCAGCATGCCGGCCAGGATCAGGGCCGCACCGCCCCATCCGCGCCAGCCGATGGCCTCACCCAGGATCCACCAGCCGCCGATGGCGGCAAACACGCCCTCGCTGCTGTAGATGACCGCAGCATGCGACGCCTTGGCGGTGCGCTGGGCCACGACCTGCAGCGTGTAGGCGATGCCGATCGACAGGATGCCACCCCAGGCGATGGCGCCCGCCGCGCCGGTCAGGGCGTCGGCGGTGATCGCCTCGTTCCGCCACAGGGCCGCCACCCAGGACAGCGCCCCGGCGACCGCATACTGCACGATGGACAGTCGGATGGCGTCATGGCGCCGCGCCCAATGTCCGACCAGCAGCACATGGACGGCCCACAAGCCGGCCCCGCCCAACTGCAGCCAATCGCCCGGCGCGATGGTGGCGTCGGGCTTGACGCTCAAAAAGTACAGCCCCACAGCCGCCAGCGCCACCGCCAGCCACACGGGCAGGCCCACCGGCTGACCCAGCAGGCGCATCAGGATCGGCACCAGCACCACGTACAGCCCGGTGATAAAGCCGGCGTTGGACACACTGGTGCCCAGCAGGCCCACCTGCTGCAGGTTGATGGCCGAAAACAGCACCAGCCCCAGCAGCGTGCCGTCGCGCCATAGCCCGCGGCTGTCCACGCGCGGCACGGCGGCGAACGGGCCGCCCCGCCACCACCACAGCGGCGCGATGAGCAGCACACCCAGCACCATGCGTGCCGCTGTGTAGGTGAACGGCCCGACGCTGTCCATGCCCATTTGCTGGGCGACGAAGGTGGAGCCCCAGATGGCTGCCACGCCGACCATGAGCAGGTCGGTCTTCCAGGTTGCGCCCGCCATGTCAGTCGGCCCCTCCGTGCAGGGGGGCGTCGGCACCGTCGGGCGCGTCCAGGTGTGCCTCGATCAGGGCGGCCACCCGTTGCGGCTGGTCGTGGTGCAGCATGTGGCCGGCATCCTCGACGCGCGCGATGCGGCAGCGGGGCACCGCCTGCAGCCGTCGGTGGTATTCGGCCAGCGAATGCTCCCCGCGCGGGAACCACTGCGCCAAGCTGTCATCGCTGGCCTCCACCGCCAGCACCGGGGCGGCGATGGCGCCATAGACGGCCAGGACCTCGTCCAGCCGGTAGAGCTGGCTGCTGCGCACCTTGTGCGCCGGATCCCCCAGAATCCGCCACTCGCCGTCCGGCGCGCCGGGGTCCACCGGCCGCGCCCAGTGCTGGGCCAGCCAACGGGCGCGGTCCTCGGGCAGGCGGCGGTTGGTCTTCATCAGCCGCTGCGCCACGCCTTCCTGGCCGGGGTAGGTCTTGAGCGTCAGCTCACCCTGGGCCAGTTGGTGGAGTTCGTCCAGCCAGGCGGCGTAGCGGCGCGGGGCCTGCTCTGGCCGTGTGGCGGGCATGCCAAACCCTTCCAGATTGACCAGTCGCCGCACGCGTGTCGGCCGCACGCCGGCGTACAGCATCGCGACATTGCCCCCCATGCTGTGGCCGACCAGGTCGATGGGCGCGTCCGGCGCGCGGCCCAAGCGCTGGTTGAGGCGCACCAACAGAAAGTCCAGATCGCCCAGGTAATCGGCAAACAGATAGTGATCGGCCTCGCCGTAGGGC
Organism: Tepidimonas fonticaldi; assembly: GCF_001675355.1. NCBI lineage: Bacteria > Pseudomonadati > Pseudomonadota > Betaproteobacteria > Burkholderiales > Tepidimonas > Tepidimonas fonticaldi. Next base: position 480,335 of record NZ_LZDH01000056.1, read on the forward strand.
GGCGGGCCATGGGGGTCGTCGTCCAGATGGGCGGAGCGCGTCAGACCAAACCCGCGCCAGTCGGGGGCGATGCAGTGGCGCTCTTGGGCCAAGGCATCGACCACGAACTGCCAGGACGCGGACACGTCCATCCACCCGTGCAACAGCCACAGCGGCGGTTGGTCAGGGTGGGGCGTGCCCCACTCCCGCAGGTGATAGCGCTGGCCGCGCACGGTCTCGAAGGTGCTGCGCGAAGGTCGTCGGACTTGATACATTCTTGTAATTATTCAGGAGACAAACGGGGATGCCCTCCATGCCCAGTCATGCGCACGACAACCGCGCCGCGGCGCCCGGCCTGCACGCCGACCTCTACGACGCCGTGTACGGTGCCTTTCGCTGGCAGGTGCCGGCGCGCTTCAACATGGCGCAGGTCTGCCTGCGCCGCTGGGCGGACGACCCCGACCAGGCGCAGGCGCTGGCCGTCATCGAGGACGGCCCGGACCTGCGCCGCCCGCGCCGCCACTGCTACGGCGAGCTGGCCGCCGAGTTCGACCCGGCGCTGGTGGCCGAGCTGCAGCAGCACGTGCGCGGCCGGCTGGCGCCGTACGAGTACCCGAAGGAAATCGAGTTCATCGACGCGCTGCCGATGACCACCACCGGCAAGGTGCAGCGGCGCGTGCTGCGGCTGCAGGAGGAGGCGCGCGCCCGCGAGCGCGCCTCGGCTGCCGCCAGTGCGTGAACGCGATTCCGCCCGTTTCCCTTTTCCCCGTCCAAGGAGGCCCCACCCATGCAACCCGTCACCCTGGCCGCTGGCGGCCTGTCCGTCTCCCCGATCTGCCTGGGGACGATGACGTTCGGCGAGCAGGTCGCCGAGCGCGACGCCCACGCCATCCTCGACCGCGCGCTGGAGCGCGGCATCAACTTCCTCGACACTGCCGAGATGTACGCGGTGCCAGCGCGCGCGGAGACCTACGGCGCCACCGAGACGATCCTGGGCCACTGGTTCGCCAGCCGCCCCGGCGTGCGCCAGCGCGTGGTGCTCGCCACCAAGGTGGCCGGCCCGTCGCGCGGCATGCCGTGGATCCGCGGCGAGTCCTCGGGCCTGACCAAGGCCGAGATCCTGGCCGCCTGCGACGGCAGCCTGCGCCGGCTGCGCACCGACGTCATCGACCTCTACCAGATCCACTGGCCGGCGCGCAACGTGCCGATGTTCGGCGCGATCACCTTCGACCCGGCCAAGGACCGCCCGTGCGCCAGTATCGCCGAGCAGCTGGAGGCGCTGGACATCCTGGTGCGCGCCGGCAAGGTGCGCTACGTCGGCCTGTCCAACGAGACGCCGTATGGCGTGCACGAGTTCGTGCGCGTGGCCGAGCAGGCCGGCCTGCCGCGCGTGGTGACGGTGCAAAACCCGTACTGCCTGATCAACCGCAGCTACGAGAACGGCCTGGACGAGACCTGTCATCGCCTCGGCGTGGCGCTGTTGGCGTACTCGCCGCTGGGCTTCGGGCTGCTGACCGGCAAGTACGACGACACCGGCCTGGAGCACGCCGGGCCGCCGCAGGGCCGCCTGGCGCTGTTCGAGAGCATCCGCAAGCAGCGCTGGGGCCGGCCGGAGGCGCTGGCCGCGGCGCGCCGCTACAACGCGCTGGCGCGCGAGCATGGCCTCACGCCGCTGCAGCTGGCGCTGGCGTTTTGCTACCGCAACTGGCGCGTGGCCAGCACGATCATCGGCGTGACGTCGCTGGCGCAGCTCGACGCCTGTCTGGACGCGTGGGACGTGCAGCTGACGTCCGAGCTGCTGGAGGCCGTCGACCGCATCCGCTGGGAGCTGCGCGACCCGGCGCAGTGAGCGGGGCGGCGGCGCTGGCGCGTATGGCGCCTCGGGTAAGCTTGCGGCCCCGGCGTGCGGCCGGGGCCTCGAATGATTTCTAGGAGCCAGGTGGATGATGCAGTGGTGGATGCCCATGGGGGCCGTGGCGCTGGCCTATGCCGTGGGGTCGCTGTCGTTTGCGGTGTTGGTCAGCCGCGTGATGGGGTTGAGTGACCCGCGCACCTACGGCAGCAAGAACCCCGGCGCCACGAACGTGCTGCGCTCGGGCAACAAGGTGGCGGCGGCGCTGACACTGCTGCTCGATGCGGTCAAGGGCTGGCTGCCGGTGTGGGTGGTCGGCCACTGGGGCGCGGGCTGGGGGCTGGGCGACGGTACGCTGGCGGCCGTCGGGCTGGCGGCTTTTTTGGGGCACCTGTTTCCGGTGTTTTTCCGCTTTCAGGGGGGCAAAGGGGTGGCCACGGCCGCCGGTGTGCTGCTGGCGTTCGAGCCGTGGCTGGGTGTTGCCGTGCTCGCGAGCTGGATTCTGATCGCCGTGTTTTTCCGCTATTCCTCGCTGGCAGCCATCGTGGCTGCGGTGTTTGCGCCGTTCTATTACTGGTTTGGCGACGGCGCCGCGTGGGATGTGCGCGGCCCGGTGGGGCTGGCAGTCGCGGCCATGAGCCTGCTGCTGTTGTGGCGCCATGCGGGCAATATCCAGCGCCTGCTGGCCGGGCAGGAGAGCAAGATCGGCAGCAAAAAAGGCGGTGCCGCCCGCTGAGGCCGCAGGTCAGCGCTGCAACGCCAGGCGCGAAAGCTGGAGCAGCCGCGGGTGGTTGAGCCGCACCCGCACCGTGGCGGTCTGTAGCGCGGCTTCGATCGCGGTGGCCTCGTCGCCGGTGTCGATCAGCGCCGGCTCCAGCACCGGGTGGCCGTCGGCGTCGAGCACCGCGCTTACCCACGGCTCGCCAGGGCGGCCCGAGCGGCGCAGCACCACCGCCACCTGTCCGTCGGCCAGCCGCACGAAGGTGCCCGGTGGGCAGATGCCCAGCGTCTGCAGCAGCGCGCGTCCGATGTCGTCCAGTCGCCCGCCGGGCCGCACCAACAGGGTGCGGGCGGAGTCGGTCAGGTTGCGCCCCGGGCGTGTCTCGCGCGGGCTGATCAGGGCGGTGTAGCGGTCCATGCGCTGCAGCAGCCGCACCGCCGTGTCGTGGCTGTCCGCCTCGTGGTGCTGCTCGACGATGTCCAGCCAGCGCGCATCGCGCACGCCGCATTCGCGCAGGCACTGGGCGCCGCGCGCCGCGTGGGTGTCGATCAGGGCGCGCTGCTCCTCGGTGGGCGGGTGCGCCTGCGCGGCCAGGGTGTCCTGCAGCCGCGTCATGCCGATGTTCATGGTCAGCGCCGCCCGCTCCAGCGCTGCGGCGTCCGGGGCCGACACGCCCACCGCCGGGCCGACCAGCCGGCACATGGCCCAGCACGCCATCGCGTGCGAGGTGCTGTAGCCCACCGAGGTGGACGCCGCGAGCTGGAACAGCCAGTACAGCGTGGCGTCCTCGTCCGTGGCCAGCAAGGCCTCGGCGTCGGCCCGCAGCCGCTCCAGACGGGGCAGAAAGTCGGCGTACTGCCGCGGGGCGGACAGCAGCGCCGCCAGCTGGGCCTCCAGCTCCGTCCAGCGGGCCATCCAGTCCTGCATCGCGCCGTAGGCGGGGTCGGGTTGGGCGGTAAAGGCCATGGTGGGGTCCGGTGGGCCGGCGGGTGGGGGCAGGGGTGTCCTTCGGGCGGCGTCCGCTCAGTCGCGGAAGTTCTCGAAACTCAGGGGCAACTGCGCCATCTCCTTGCGGATCAGCGCAATCGCCGTTTGCAGATCGTCGCGCTTGGCCCCGCTGACGCGCACCGCATCGCCCTGGATGGCGGCCTGCACCTTGAGCTTGCTGCCTTTGATCAGCTGCTGGATCTTTTTGGCGTCCTCGCTGCCGATGCCGCTGCGCACGCGAAACACCTGCTTGACCTTGTCGCCGCCGATCTTCTCGACCTTGCCCGGGTCCAGAAAGCGCACATCGACTTGGCGTTTGGTGAGCTTGTTGCGCAGGATGTCCTCCACCTGCTGGAGCTGGAACTCGCTGTCGGCGTGCGCGATGATGTCGTGGTCTTTGAGCTCCACCGCGGCGGACGAGCCCTTGAAGTCGAAGCGGGTGCCGATCTCGCGCTGCGTCTGCTCGACGGCGTTTTTCACTTCGACCAGGTTGGGTTCGAGCACGGTATCGAACGATGGCATGCGGGATTCCTCGGGAGCATGAAGGGGTTTGCGACAATCCGCGCATGGTAGTCGAGAACCATGTGCCCTTGCAGCCCCTCAACACGTTCGGCATCGCGGCGCGCGCGCACCGTTTGGCGCGCATCCGCCGCGAGGACGATGTGGCTGCCCTCGTGCGCCACCCGGACTGGCGCTGGCAGGACACCTTCATTCTGGGCGGTGGCAGCAACATCGTGCTGACCGGCGATGTGCGCCAACTGGTGCTGAAGGTGGAAATCCCTGGGCGGCGTCTGCTGCGCGAGGACGAGCGCGGCTGGTTGGTGGAGGCGGGCGCCGGCGAGCGTTGGCACGCATTCGTGGATTGGACGCTGCAGCAGGGCTGGCCCGGTCTGGAGAACCTCGCCCTCATCCCCGGCACGGTCGGGGCGGCCCCGGTGCAAAACATCGGCGCCTATGGCGTCGAACTGCAGGACCGTTTTCATTCGCTGGACGCGATCGATCTGGAGACGGGCGAGCCCCTGACCCTGCGGCACGAACACTGTGCCTTCGGCTACCGCGATTCGGTGTTCAAGCACGAGCGCGCGGGCGAGCGCGGCATGGGGCTCAAGGGCCGCGCGCTGATCACCCGCGTGCGCTTTTGGCTGCCGCGGCAGTGGCGCCCGCAGTTGGGGTATCACGACCTGGAGCGCAAGGTGGCCGAAACCGGCATCGCCCACCCGACGCCGCGCCAGGTGTTCGACTGGGTGTGCGAGATCCGCCGCGCCAAGCTGCCCGACCCCGCCCTGATTGGTAACGCTGGCAGCTTTTTCAAGAACCCCACGGTTACCCCGGAGCAGTGCGCCGACATCATCGGCCGCGATCCCAAGGTGGTGCACTACCCCATGCCCGACGGCACGGTCAAGCTGGCCGCGGGTTGGCTGATCGACGCCTGCGGCTGGAAGGGTAAAACCGTCGGCCACGCGGGCGTATACGACAAGCAGGCGCTGGTGCTGGTCAACCGCGGCGACGCCGAACACCCCTGCACGGGCGGGGAAGTGATGACGTTGGCGCGGCTGATTCAGACCAGCGTTTATGAGCGCTTTGGCATCCGGCTGGAGCCGGAGCCAGTGGTGATCTGAAACCCTCGGCCCAAGGGGTGCCGGTGGGCAGGGCTGCGTGGGCTGGTCCGATCGGCGGACGACTCAGGCCGCCAGCGGCTCGGGCAGCGCGGTCGAGTGGTCGGGCACGGCAGCGGCCTCGGCGCGGCTGGCGCGGCGGTCCACCGCTGCCTGTAACGAATCGACCATGGCCTGCGCCTGGGGATGCCCTTCGCGCACCAGCCGGGCGAAATCGTCCAGCGCGCGCTGACGCGCTTTTTCCATGCGCTGCGATGGGTTGCCCATGGCAGCGCTGCTCTCGCGCTCGGCGCAGGCCACGGTGGTGCGGCTCAGCCAGTCCTGCGTGTGTCCGCACGAGGGGCAAACCAGGCCTTGACGCTGCGCCACCAGCACGCCCAGGTAACCGCCGGCAAAGGCGTGTTGGCCATCTTTCGCGTTCGGGCAGGTCAGCGGGTGGATGGGCGACGGGATCACCCCCGCCTGCATGCGATTGATCTGGTCGATCAGTGGCGGGTCGAAGGGGGCGTGCAGCCACATGGCGAATCTCCTGTGAGAATGGCCCGGCGTCGAGCCGGGTGACCGCATTCTTCGAAACAAGCCGCGCGCTGCCAAGGGGTTCTTGCAATGAGAGACGGTTGTTACGGCCGGTTACAGTCACGGGCCAGGGGCACGGCCCCGCGTCAGCGTCATCGATTCGTCATTTCGGGAGTTGCCATGTCCGTACCATCGTCATCCCAGCCCGGTGCGCCGGGGGCTGCGCGCCCGACGGCCCCGACGGGACGCCTGCGCCGCTGGGCGACGGGCCTGCTGGCCGTGGTGGGGGTGTTGGCGGTGCTGTGGTTTGCCGGCCCCCGGTACGCCTATGGCCCCGACGAGCCCGCGCCCCGGGCGCGTCCGCCGGCCGCGTTGGCCGAGCTGGACGGCTGGCTGGCCGCGCAGGAGGCGGCCTACCCGGGTCTGCGCCCCGGCACGGCCAAAGGCATCGTTTGGCATGGCGCCCCCGGCACGCGCACCCCTTGGGCCGTCGTGTACCTGCATGGGTTTACCGCCAGCCGGGTGGAGACGGCGCCCCTGGCCGAGCGGGTGGCTCAGGCCCTCGGGGCCAACCTGTTCCACACGCGGTTGGCTGGTCACGGGCTGCCTCCGGCGGCCCTGGCGGCCGTTACCCCGCAGGACTGGCTGGCCGACGCGGTCGAGGCGGTGCGCATCGGTCACGCGATTGGCGAGCGGGTGTTGGTGATTGGCACCTCCACCGGCGGGACGCTGGGCGCCTGGCTGGCCTTGCGGCCGGATGCGGCTGGTGTGCCGGTGGCGCGGCAGGTGTGGATATCGCCCAACTTCGGGCCGGCGGACAAGCGCACCGAGCTGCTCAACGGCCCCTGGGGGGCGCAGCTGGCGCAGGCCATCACGGGCGGTACGGTCGGCGCGCCCAGCGATGACCCGCGCATCGAGGCGGGGTGGACCCGCGTCTACCCGGTGCAGGCGCTGTTGCCGATGATGGCGCTGGTGCAGCGCGTGCGCGAGGCGGATGCGTCCACCGTGCAGACGCCCGTGTTGGTGCTGTACAGCCCGCGCGACCGCACGGTGGATCCGGGCCTGACCGAGGCGCTGTTCGCGCGCCTGGGCAGCCCCGTCAAGCGGCTGGAGCGGGTGGAGGACAGCACCGACCGCGACCAGCATGTGATCGCCGGTGACCTGCGCTCGCCCGGCACGACGGAGCGCCTGGCGGCGCGCATCGTGCGCTGGGCGCGCGAGGGGACGTGACCGCGCGCAAGGTGGCGCGAAGGGTGGCGTGTATCAGCCGCCCAGCTTGAGCAGATCGCCGTCCTTGCCGATCGCCAACAGGCCGGCCTGCGTGTAGATGGACAGCTTGTCGCGCGTGTCGGTAATGTCCAAATTGCGCATGGTCAGCTGGCCGATGCGGTCGCGCGGCGTGAACGCCGACGCGCCCTTTTCCATCGTCAACCGCTCGGGGTGATAGGTGAGATTGGGGCTTTCGGTGTTGAGGATGGAGTAATCGTTGCCGCGGCGCAGCTCCAGGGTCACTTCGCCGGTGATGGCGCGCGCCACCCAGCGCTGCGCGGCCTCGCGCAGCATGATGGCCTGCGGGTCGAACCAGCGCCCCTGGTAGAGCAGGCGGCCGAGCTTGCGGCCGTTGTCGCGGTACTGCTCGATCGTGTCCTCGTTGTGGATGCCGGTGACCAGCCGCTCGTAGGCGACGAACAGCAGCGCCATGCCGGGGGCCTCGTAGATGCCGCGGCTCTTGGCCTCGATGATGCGGTTCTCGATCTGGTCGCTCATGCCCAGGCCGTGGCGCCCGCCGATGCGGTTGGCTTCCAGGAACAACTCGACCAGATCCGGATATTCGCGGCCGTTGAGGGCCACCGGGCGGCCTTCCTCGAAGCGCACCGTGACCTCTTCGGGCTGGACGTCGACTTCGGGCTTCCAGAACGCCACGCCCATGATGGGGTTGACGATGCGGATGCCGGAGTTCAGGTGCTCCAGGTCCTTGGCCTCGTGCGTGGCGCCCAGCATGTTGCTGTCGGTGCTGTAGGCCTTCTCCACCGACATCTTGTAGTCGAAGCCGTTGCGGATCAGGAACTCCGACATCTCCTTGCGGCCACCCAGCTCATCGATGAAAGTCTGGTCCAGCCACGGCTTGTAGATTTGCAGCGCGGGGTTGGTGACGAGGCCGTAGCGGTAGAAGCGCTCGATGTCGTTGCCCTTGTACGTGGAGCCGTCGCCCCAGATGTGGACGTCGTCCTCCTTCATGGCCGCGACCAGCATGGTGCCGGTGACCGCACGGCCGATCGGCGTGGTGTTGAAGTAGGTCACGCCCGCGGTGCTGATGTGGAAGGCCCCGCACTGCAGCGCCGCCAGCCCTTCGGAGGCGAGCTGTGGGCGGCAGTCCACCAGGCGCGCCTTCTCGGCCCCAAAGGCCAGGGCGCGTTTCGGGATCGCGTCGTAGTCCGGCTCGTCCGGCTGGCCCAGGTTGGCGGTGTAGGCGTAGGGGATGGCGCCCTTTTGGCGCATCCACAGCAGGGCCGCGCTGGTGTCGAGGCCGCCGGAAAATGCGATGCCGACCTTCTGGCCGACGGGCAGGCTTTGCAAGATGGTGGACATGGCCGTGCAACGTTGGGGTAGGGGGAGGGCGTCAGCCGAAATGGCAAATGTAGTGGTAGGGCTCGCCGTCGACGCGGATCTGGAAGCTGGACTGGCCCGGCACGGCAAAGCGCTCGCCGGGGCCGAAGCGCCGCCACGCGCTGTCGCCGGGCAGCAGCACCGCGCAGTGTCCGCCCACGCCTTCCATGATTTCCGGCGCGCCGGTGTTGAAGGTGAGGGTGGACGGCAGAATGACCCCGACCGACTTGCGGGTGCCGTCGGCGAGCGTCAGGCTGTGGCTGACGCACTTGCCGTCGAAATAGACATTGGCGCGCGTAGAGACGGCCGCGCCGCTGAGGGTGTCGGTGATGGCGTTCATGGTGCGCCGATTGTAGGCGCTGCATTCCCGCGCTCTGGCGGACTGGGGGCGTGGCGCGGTGCCGGCCGCGTGCGCAGGCGGGTCAGCAGCGGCCTTGCCAGTCGTCGGGGTCGAAGCCCGCCGTGACGGCGTTGCCCCACTCCACGACCGGCCGGCGGATCACGCTGGGCTTGGCCAGCATCAGCGCCCGGGCGCTGGCCGCATCGGTCACGCCGGCCCGGGTGGCGTCGTCGAGCTGGCGCCAGGTGGTGCCGCGGCGGTTGAGCAGCGCCTCCCACCCCAGGGCCGCCAGCCAGGCATCGAGCCGCTCCGTGGGCACTCCCTGCTTTTTGAAGTCGTGGAACGTGTGGTCGACGCCCTGCGCCGCGAGCCAGGCGCGGGCTTTCTTCACGGTTTCGCAATTGGGGATGCCGTAGACATGGATCATGGTCCGCATCGTAGCGCAAGGGCCCGCGCGCGGTGGGGCGTTGGGTGGGGCGTCTGTTCGGCCGTATGGCCGGCCTGGAATGGGCGGGCTTGGCACAATGCGGGTTTTCCCCTGCACATGGCCGACCCGATGACCACGCCCCCCGTTGATTCCGCGCTGCCGCCCCCCGATGCGACTGCGCCGCTCGCCCGCTGGCTGGCCCATTTGGAGCGGCTGCATGGGCAGCGCATCACCCTGGGGCTGGAGCGGGTGCAGGCCGTCGCGCGCCGGCTGGGCGATGCCGTGCAGCCGCGCTGTCCGGTGATCACCGTGGCGGGCACCAACGGCAAGGGGTCCACCTGCGCGATGCTCGAGGCCATCTACCGCCAAGCGGGCTACCGAACGGGGCTCTACACCTCGCCGCATCTGGTCGATTTCGAAGAGCGCGCCCGACTGGATGGCGTACCAATGGCGGCGGGCGATCTGGTGCCGTCCTTCGCGGCGGTGGAGGCGGCCCGCACCGCTGGCGAGGCCATCGCGCTCAGCTACTTCGAGTTCACCACCCTGGCGCTGGTGCATGCGCTGCTGGCGCGCCGCCCCGACGTGCTGATCCTGGAGGTGGGCATGGGCGGCCGGCTCGATGCCGTCAACCTGTGGGACGCGGACTGCGCCGTCATCACCAGCGTCGATCTGGACCACATGGAGTACCTGGGGCCCGACCGCGAGGCGATCGGCTACGAGAAGGCAGGCATCGTGCGCACCGGCCGCCCGGTCGTGGTGTCCGACCCCGTGCCGCCGCGCAGCGTGATCGATCGCGCCATCGAGGTGGGGGCGGATGTTTGGCTGGCGGGGCGCGACTTTCGCCACACGGGCGACCGGCAGCAGTGGAACTGGCAGGGCCGGTCGCGCCGCTACAGCGGTCTGGCCTACCCGGCGCTGCGCGGGGTCAACCAGTTGGTCAATGCCGCCGGCGTGCTGGCGGTGCTGGAGGCTCTGCACCCCCGCCTGCCGGTGGCGGCGCAGGCGGTGCGGCAGGGGCTGGCGCAGGTGGAGTGGGTCGGGCGCTTCCAGATCGTGCCGGGCCAGCCGGTGCTCGTGCTGGATGTGGCGCACAACCCGCACGCGGCCGCGGCCCTGGCCGAGAACCTGGACGCCATGGGCTTTTACCCGCAGACGCAGGCGGTGTTTGGCGCCATGGCCGACAAGGACGTGCGACCGATGCTCGAGCGGCTCGATCCGTTGATCGATGTCTGGCATTTTTGCGATTTGCCGACGGCGCGGGCCGCCCGCGCCGCCGATCTGCACGGACTGTGGCAGGCCGCCACGCGCCGGCGCGACGCCACGGCGGCCCAGCATCCGGACCCCGCCGCCGCTTTGCGGGCTGCGGTCGAGGGGGCGGACCCCGCTGGTAGAATCGTGATTTTCGGATCCTTCTACACGGTGGGCGGCGTGCTGCAACAGGGGTTGCCGCGCCTGGGCGCCAAGCACCTGCAGGGCTGACGCATGTTCCAACTCCGCTCCGGCTCCGGCCCATCGTCCGCCTCGCCGGGGGGCGGGCGACAGCAGCCGCCGCCGTCGATCGAGACGCTGCGCCGGCGCGCCCGCCAGCGGCTGATCGGGGCGGCCGTGCTGGTCGCCGCGGCCGTGATCACCCTGCCGTTGCTGCTGGAGTCGCAGCCCAGGCCCATTCCCGTCGATATCGCGATCGACATCCCCACGCGGCAGTCCGCCGCGCCGCTGGAGCCGCCGTCCGGCCATGCGGTCGCCCTGCCGCGGCCCGCCGAGGCGCCTGCGGCGGAGTTCGCGCCCCCCGCGGCTGCGACACCCGCGGCGCCGGCAGCGTCCCCGCGGCCGGCAGCTGCTGCCGACCGGGATGCCGCACCGCCGGCGCCTGCCGCGGCTGCCGTCCCCGCCGCAACACCAGTCCCACCCCCGACCGCCGCCGCGACGCCCACGCCCCCCGCCGCGCGCGCCGATGCCGAGGCCAAGGTCCGCGTGGTTGTGCAGGTGGGGGCCTTTGCCGAGGCCGCGCGCGCGCAGGAGGTGCGCCGCCGCCTCGAGCGCGCGGGGCTCAAGACCTACACCCATGTGGCGGACACTCCCGAAGGCAAGCGCATCCGGGTACGCGTCGGGCCGTTCGACACGCGGGCCGAGGCGGAAAAGGTGGCGGAGAAGGTCAAGGGCCTGGGCTTGCCGGCCGCGGTGCTGACGCTTTGAGCCATGGCCGCGGTGGATGTCATCCTGCTGGCGGTGCTTGCGGCGTCGGTCGTGCTCGGCTGGTGGCGCGGGCTGCTGTACGAGGTGCTGTCCGTGCTGGCCTGGGTGGCGGCCTTCGTCGTCGCCCAGCGCTGGGCGCTGGAGGCGGCGGCGTGGTTGCCGTCGTCGGCCGAATGGAGCGATCCCCTGCGGTATGCCGCCGGGTTTGCCGTGCTGTTCGTCGCCACGGCGTTTGCCGGGGGGCTGGTGGCCTGGCTCGTGCGGCAGGGGACGCAGGCGGTCGGCTTGCGGCCCATCGACCGTGTGCTGGGTGGGGTGTTCGGGGTGTTGCGCGGCGTGCTGCTGCTGATGGCGGCCACGCTGTTGGTGCAACTGACCCCCTGGGTGGACAGCCCCGCCTGGCGCGAGGCGTGGGGGCCGCGCTGGCTGGGGCAGGGGCTGCAGGCGGTGAAAGTGCTGGTGCCGGCTCCGGTGGCCGTGTATTTTCCGTAGTTCGAGGACAACGACATGTGTGGCATCGTTGGCGTGGTCAGCGCCCAGCCGGTCAATCAGCTCATCTATGACGCCTTGCTGCTGCTGCAGCACCGGGGTCAGGATGCGGCGGGCATCGTGACGCAGCTGGGGCATAAGTTCTTCATGCACAAGGCCAAGGGCATGGTGCGCGACGTGTTCCGCACGCGCAATATGCGGGCCTTGCCGGGCAACTGCGGGCTGGGTCAGGTGCGCTATCCCACCGCCGGCAATGCCGCCAGCGAGGAGGAGGCACAACCCTTCTACGTCAACGCGCCGTTTGGCCTGGTGCTGGCGCACAACGGCAACCTCACCAACGCCCATGCGCTCAAGGAGGAGCTGGCCCGCCTGGATCACCGGCACATCAACACCGAGAGTGACTCCGAGGTGCTGCTCAACGTGTTGGCGCACGAGCTGGAGCGCGCCACCCGGGGCGTGCCGCTGCAGATCGACGATGTGTTTGCCGCCGTCTCGGCGGTGCACCGGCGACTGCGGGGGTCGTATGCCGTCGTGGCGCTGATCGCCGGCCACGGCATGCTGGTGTTCCGCGACCCGTTCGGTATCCGGCCGCTGTGCATCGGCCGCGGCCCGGACGGCACGGTGATGGCCGCCAGCGAGTCGGTGGCGCTGGAGGGTACCGGCCACCGCTTCGAGCGCGACGTCGCGCCGGGCGAGGCGATCTTCGTCACGCTGGACGGCCAGATCCACGCGCGCCAGTGCGCCGAGGCGCCGCGTCACCACCCCTGCATTTTCGAGTTCGTGTATCTCGCGCGGCCCGATTCGGTGATCGACGGCATCTCGGTCTACCAGGCGCGGCTCAACATGGGCGAGACGCTGGCCACCCGTGTCATCTCCACCGTGCCGCCGACGGACATCGATGTCGTCATTCCGATTCCCGAATCCAGCCGCCCTGCGGCAATGGAGGTCGCGCGGCTGATCGGCCGCCCGTACCGCGAGGGCTTCGTGAAGAACCGCTACGTCGGCCGTACCTTCATCATGCCGGGGCAGGCGGTGCGCAAGAAGTCGGTGCGCCAGAAGCTCAATGTGATTGCCAGCGAGTTCGCCGGGCGCAACGTGCTGCTGGTGGACGACTCCATCGTGCGCGGCACCACCAGCCGCGAGATCGTGCAGATGGCGCGCGAGGCCGGCGCGCGCAAGGTGTACCTGGCCAGCGCCGCGCCGCCGGTGCGCTACCCCAATGTGTATGGCATCGACATGCCGACGCAGGAGGAGCTGGTGGCGCACGGCCGCACGGTGGAGGAGGTGCGCCAGATCATCGGCTGCGACGCGCTCATCTACCAGGACGTGGAGGCAATGAAGCGCGCCGTGGCGGCGCTCAACCCCTCGCTGTGCGGCTTCGAGGCGTCGTGCTTCGACGGGGTGTATGTGACGGGCGATGTGACCCTGGAGACGGTCACGGCGATGAATGCCCCGCGCCAGGCCGCCGCCAAGGCCGACCCCGCCGACGAGGACGGCGGCGGCTCGCGCTTGACGCTGCCCAATGCGCAGGAGGTTTGACCCCGTGGCGCTGCACCCCGAGACTGCCGCGGTGCGCGTGGCCGTGCCGCGCTCGCCGTACGGCGAGAACGCCGAGGCGCTGTACCTGACCAGCGGCTACGTGCAGCCCAGCGCCGAGGCCGCCGCGGCGCGCTTCGCCGGCGACGAGGACGGCTACACCTACGGCCGCTACGGCAACCCCACCACCGCCAGCTTCGAGCAGCGGCTCGCGGCGCTGGAGGGGACGGAAGCGGCGATTGCCACGTCGTCCGGCATGGCGGCGATCCTGATGCTGGCGCTGGGCTTGCTGCAGGCCGGCGACCACGTGGTCTGCTCGCGCTCAATGTTCGGCGCGACGATCAAGCTGATCGGCAGCGACTTGGCCAAGTTCGGCGTGCAGGCCACCTTCGTGCCGCAGACGGACCTGGACGCCTGGCGCGCGGCGGTGACGCCGCGCACGCGGCTGCTGCTGGCCGAAACCCCCACCAACCCGCTGACCGAGGTCTGCGACATCGCGGCGCTGGCCGACATCGCCCACGCCGCCGGCGCCTGGCTGGCGGTGGACAACTGCTTTGCCACGCCGGCGCTGCAGCGCCCGGCCGAATTCGGCGCCGACGTCGTCATCCACTCCGGCACCAAGTTCCTCGACGGGCAGGGGCGGGTGATGGCCGGCGCGCTGTGCGCCCCCCGCGCGCTGGTGGAGGAGAAGTTCCTGCCGGTGCTGCGCAGCGCCGGCATGACGCTGGCGCCGTTCAACGCCTGGGTGGTGCTCAAAGGCCTGGAGACGCTGCACCTGCGCCTGCGCGCGCAGAGCGCCACGGCGCTGGCGCTGGCGCAGTGGCTGCAGGCCCACCCGGCGGTGGCGCGCGTGCATTACCCCGGGCTGCCCGGCCACCCGCAGCACGCGCTGGCGATGCGCCAGCAGGGCGGCTGCGGCGGCGCCATCGTCGCCTTCGAGGTCAAGGCCACGAGCCCCGAGGAGGGGCGCGCGCGGGCGTTTGCGGTGCTGGATGCGCTGCGGCTGGCGTCGCTGTCCACCAACCTCGGCGACACCAAGACGCTGTGCTCGCACCCGGCCAGCACCTCGCACGGGCGCCTGACCGAGGCGCAGCGCCAGGCCGCCGGCATCTCGCAGGCGCTGATCCGCGTCTCGGTCGGGCTGGAGCACCTGGACGACCTGACCGCCGATCTGGCGCGCGGCCTGGACGCGCTCGTCTGAAGCGCCGGCGCCACCCACCGATCCCGATCCATCATGACGCAAAGAGTCCGCACCCGCTTCGCCCCGTCGCCGACGGGCTTCATCCACCTGGGCAACATCCGCTCGGCCCTCTACCCGTGGGCGTTTGCGCGCGCGCACGGCGGCGACTTCATCCTGCGCATCGAGGACACCGACCAGGAGCGCTCCACCGACGAGGCGGTGCGCGTGATCCTGGAGGCGATGGACTGGCTCGGCCTCACCCCCGACGAGGGACCGTACTACCAGATGCAGCGCATGGACCGCTACCGCGAGGTCATCGCGCAGATGTTGCAGGCGGGGCTGGCCTACCACTGCTACATGACGCCGCAGGAGCTCGACGCCCTGCGCGAGCGCCAGATGGCCGCCAGGCTCAAGCCGCGCTACGACGGCACCTGGCGCCCGGAGCCGGGCAAGGTGCTGCCGACACCCCCCAGCGGCGTGCTGCCGGTGATCCGCTTCAAGAATCCGCTTTCGGGCAGCGTGGCGTGGGACGACAAGGTCAAGGGCCGCATCGAGATCCGCAACGACGAGCTGGACGACCTCGTCATCGCGCGCCAGGCGCCGGTCGGCCAGATCGGCGTGCCGACCTACAACTTCTGCGTCGTGGTGGACGACATCGACATGCGCATCACGCACGTCATCCGCGGCGACGACCACGTCAACAACACCCCGCGCCAGATCAACATCATCCGCGCGCTCGGCCACGAGCCGCCGGTGTACGCCCACCTGCCCACCGTGCTCAACGAGCAGGGCGAGAAGATGAGCAAGCGCCACGGCGCCAAGCCGGTGACGTGGTACCGCGACGCGGGCTTCCTGCCCGATGCGATGATCAACTACCTGGCGCGGCTGGGCTGGAGCCACGGCGACGACGAGATCTTCACGCGCGAGCAGTTCCTGCAGTGGTTCGACCTCGACCACCTGGGCCGCAGCGCTGCGCAGTTCGACGAGGCCAAGCTGCGCTGGGTCAACGCGCAGCACATGAAGATGACGCCGGACGATCGGCTGGCGCCGCTGGTGGCCGAGCAGCTGGCGCGCCGCGGCCTGCAGGCCGATGCGCGGCTGCCCGCGATCTGCGGCCTGTTCAAGGACCGCTGCGACACCACGGCGGCGCTGGCGGACTGGGCGCAGCCGTACTACCAGGCGCCTGCGCCGCGCGCCGAGGACCTGGCGCAGCACGTCACCGACGCGGTGCGCCCGGCGCTGGCCGAGCTGCGCCAGCGCCTGGGCGACGTGCCGTGGACGGCGGCCGACATCGCCGCGGCGCTGAAGGCGACGCTGGCCGCCCACGGCCTGAAGATGCCGCAGCTGGCCATGCCGGTGCGCGTGCTGGTGATGGGCACGCCGCAGACGCCGTCGGTGGATGCGGTCTTGGCGCTGCACCGGCGCGAGGACGTGCTGGCGCGGCTGGCCGCGGCGTGAAGCGGTGGGCGCAAAAAAATCGTCTTCGTCTTCAAAACGCCTCGAAAATGTGTCTATAATGCAGGTCTTGCTGATGCACGACGGATTTCGAAAACAACAACGAAATCATCGACAGCAGCAGGCCCGTGGGGGTATAGCTCAGCTGGGAGAGCGCTTGCATGGCATGCAAGAGGTCAGCGGTTCGATCCCGCTTACCTCCACCACGAACACAGACCCTATCGTCTAGAGGCCTAGGACATCACCCTTTCACGGTGAGTACCGGGGTTCGAATCCCCGTAGGGTCGCCACATTGGAGCGGTAGTTCAGTTGGTTAGAATACCGGCCTGTCACGCCGGGGGTCGCGGGTTCGAGCCCCGTCCGCTCCGCCAACCGTTTGTTCATCGACGACCCTATCGTCTAGAGGCCTAGGACATCACCCTTTCACGGTGAGTACCGGGGTTCGAATCCCCGTAGGGTCGCCATTGGAGCGGTAGTTCAGTTGGTTAGAATACCGGCCTGTCACGCCGGGGGTCGCGGGTTCGAGCCCCGTCCGCTCCGCCAACCATCCCCACGCCACCCGCCAACCGGGTGGCGTTTTGCTTTGGGCGCGCGGATGCGCGTCAGTCGACCCCGACCACCCCGTGGGTCTCGATGAAGGCCAGCAGCTCTTCCCACGGCATCGGCCGCGCGTAGCGAAAACCCTGCACGTCCAGCGGCGCGTGCGGGCGCAGGAAGCCGAGCTGCGCGTCCGTCTCCACCCCCTCTACCACCACCACGCGCGCCTGCAGCGCGGCGGCCAGTTCCAGCACCGCCGTGACGATGCGCTCGCTGGGCCCGCCGGTGCCGACGTGGTCGGTGAAGCGCTTGTCGACCTTGAGCTCGTCCACCGGCGTGCGCAGCAGGTAGGCTAGGCTCGAGTAGCCGGTGCCGAAGTCGTCCAGCGCCACGTGGCCGCCGCCTTCGCGCACGAGCTGCAGCCACGCCAGCGTCGAGGGGCTGTCGCCCATCCAGACCGATTCGGTGACCTCGATCGTCAGGTTGGGCAGCGCGGCGCGGTGCTCCTCCAGCCAGTCGCGCAGCGTGGCGTCGCCGAATTGCGCGCTGGAGACGTTGACGGCCAGCCGGACATGCCGGCCCCAGCGCCGGCCCACCTCCAGCGCGCGGCGCGCGGCCTCGCGCAGCACCCAGGCGCCGATGCGCCGGATCTGGCCGCTGGCTTCGGCCACGGCGATGAATTCCACCGGCGAGACGAGCCCACGCGCCGGGTGGCGCCAGCGCAGCAGCACCTCGGCGGCGCGCACGCGCTGCTCGGGCAGCGCGATGATGGGCTGGAAGTGCAGCTCGAAGGCGCCCTGCGCCAGCGCCTGCTCCAGCCCCGCCTTGACCTCGGCCAGGTGGCGCGCGCGGCTTTCCATCTGCGGCGAATAAAAGCGCATGCGGTCGCGGCCGCTGGACTTGGCCGCGTACATGGCGGTGTCGGCCATGCGCAGCAGCTCCTCGACGCTCTCGCCATCGCTCGGAAAGTTGGCCACGCCGATGCTGGCGCTCAGCCGCAGCACGTTGCCGTGCAGATCCAGCGGCTGGCGCACGGTCTGCAGGATGCCGTCGGCGATGCGCTCCACGACCAGCGGCGACTCCGGGCCGTCCAGCAGCACGACGAACTCATCGCCGCCGAAGCGCGCCACCGTGTCGTTGGGCCGCAGCGCGCGGCGGATGCGGCCGGCGATTTCCACCAGCACCTCGTCGCCGAACTCGTGGCCGTGGATGTCGTTGATCTCCTTGAAGCCGTCCAGATCGCAGAACATCACATACAGCGGCTTGAGCTCGCGCTGCGCGCGCAGCAGCGCCTGCTCCAGGCGGTCGCGGTACAGCGCGCGGTTGGGCAGGCCCGTGAGGGTGTCGAAATTGGCCTGGCGAAAGATCGTCTGCTCGCGCGCCTTGGCCTCCTCGATGTTTTCCAGCAGCACC
The DNA here is from genome assembly GCF_001675355.1 of Tepidimonas fonticaldi. NCBI lineage: Bacteria > Pseudomonadati > Pseudomonadota > Betaproteobacteria > Burkholderiales > Tepidimonas > Tepidimonas fonticaldi. The sequence continues at coordinate 498,186 of NZ_LZDH01000056.1, forward strand.
ACCACCAGGTCGCCGTATGGGGCCGGATGGTGCGCCAGCGACGTGTGCTGGCGCGACCTGCGCAGCGCGCCATCGCGCGCCATCAGGCGCTGCTCCAGCGCCGCGGCGGGCCGGCCGGCGCCCAGCTGGCGCCACTGCTGACGCGCGCCGTCGCGGTCTTCCGGGTAGATCCAGTCCAGCCATGCGCTGCTGCGGATTTCCTGCGCCGTGGCGGCCAGCCGCTGCGCCAGCGCGGCGTTGCATTCCAGCACGCTGCCATCCACCGTGCAGACGGCGATCCCGATGCTCGGGTTGTCCCACACCGCCTGCAGGCGGGCTTGGGCGCTGCGCTCGCGCTGCTCGAGTTCCACCAGCTCCGTGACGTCCAGCAGCGAGGCGGCGATCAGCCGCCGCCCGTCCGTGCCGGGGCTGACGCGCGCACCCCGTTCCTGTACGTGGCGCCAGCCGCCGTCGGCCGTGCGCACGCGGTAGCGCTGCGTCCACTGGTCGCTGCGATCGTCGTGCCAGCGCGCCTGCACGCGGCCCTGGTCGGCCGGGTCGATCGCCTGCAGCAGCCAGTCCAGCTGCTCTTGGGTGGTGCCTGGGGCGGGCGGCGGCAGCCAGTCGAGCAGGCGGTGCGAGGCATAGACCATCTGCCCGCGCAGCACGTCCAGCAGCACCACGGCCTCGTGCAGCGCATCGGTCAGTGCCGTCAGGCGTGCCTGCAGCTCCAGCCGCGCCTGCTCGGCCTGCCGCAGCGCCGTCAGGTCGGTCAGCGCCAGCACGTAGCCGGCGCGCTCGTCGTGGGTGTGCCAGGGCACCAGCTGCACCCACAGGCGCGCGCTGGCCAGCTCCAGACCGCCCTGCCAAGGGCCTGCCTCGCCGCGCACGACGTGCTCGACCAGCCCGTCCGGCCACGCGAAGCGCCGCGCATCGAAGGTCCACGGCAGGCCGAGCATCGATTCGCGCAGGCCCAGCAGGTCGGCGGCGAGCTGGTTGAAGCGCAGCAGCCGCCGGTCGTGGTCCAGCACCAGCAGCGCGGTGCCGGCGCTTTCCTGGATCGCGTGCAGCAGTTCGTTGAGCTGCTGCTGCTCGCGCAGCGAGGGGTCCAGCTCCTCGTTGAGCGTGCGCAGCTCCTCGTTGGAGGCTTCCAATTCCTCGTTGGAGGCCTCCAGCTCCTCATTGGCCGCCTCCAGCTCTTCGGTGGTGACGCTGAGCGCCTCGTTGGCCTGCTGCAGCTGCTGCTGGCTGTGCTCCAGCGCGTCCACCAGGCTTTCCAGCCGCTCCTGCTGCAGGCGCTGGGCATCCACGGGCGCAGCTGCGACTTCCGAGCCGGCCCCCGCCGCCGTGGCCACCGCAGGGGAGGCGAAGCTGACGAGCAGGTAGGCCTCGCCGCCCTGATCCAGACGGGCCGCATCCAGCACCCGCGCGGGCTGGCCGTCCAGCGGCGGCAACGGCACGCGCAGCGTCGTTTCCTCGCCCAACAGGCGGTGCAGCGCCAGCTGCACGTCGCGCCGCCAGGCGCCATCGACCAGGTTGGGCAGGGTCAGCGCGGCCGTCGGGCCGGAGGGCCAGCGCATCAGGCCCTCCATGTTGCCAACCACGTGCAGCGGGTGGCCGTCGCGGTCGACCAGCACCGTCGGCGGGGCGTGGCGCTCGATCAGGTACTGCAGCAGCCGGTCGCGCAGTTCGGCCTCCAGCCGGTCCACCGGGCGCAGTTGCGGCGGCGGCACCGGCGCGGGGGCGGCGTCGCGGCTGCGGCGCAGCCGCTTGCCCAGCTGCAGCGCCGGCTCGCCGGCGTCGGCGCGCTTGCGCCACAGGTGTTCCTGCGTCGAGACGGTGGTAAAGAGGCTGCGCGTGCGCGCCGTCAGGGCTTCGGAGCGGCCCAGCATCAGCAAGCCATCGGGCAGCAACGCGTGGTGCAGCCGGCGCAGCACCTCGTCCTTGGCCGCGCCTTTCAGGTAGATCAGCAAGTTGCGGCAGGCCACCAGGTCCATGCGCAGGAACGGCAGGTCCTGCAGCGCGTCGTGGCGCGCGAAGACGCAGCGGCGGCGCAGGTCCTGATGGATGCGCAGCGTGTGCCCGATGCGGGTGAAGTAGCGCTGGCGCCAGGCCGCCGGCAGCGCCTGCGCGCTGTCCTCGTCGAACAGGCCGCTGCGCGCCTGGTCCAGCGCCGGGGCGTTGACGTCCGTGCCCAGCACCATCCAGTCCAGCGTCAGGCCCAGTTCCCCGAGCAGCTCGTCGGTCAGCATCGCCAGGCCGTAGACCTCCTCGCCGGTGGAGCAGCCCACCGACCACAGGCGCAGCGACGTGGCCCCCTGCGCCGCGCGCTGGGCGATCCGCTCGCGCCAGGCCAGCCGCAGCGCCGCAAACGCGGTGGGGTTGCGCAGCCACTCGGTTACGCCGATCGTGACCGACTGCGCCAGCGCGTGCAGCAGCGGCGGGTCGTCGTCGACCGCGGCCAGGAGCTGGGGCAGGCTGCTGGCCCCCTGCTGGCGCATCACGCGCTCGAACTGGCGCCGCAGCGTCGATTCCTGGTACTGGCCCAGATCCAGCCCGGTGTTCTGGGCCAGCCGATGCACGAGGGCGCCAAACGCGCTGCGTTCGTCGGCCATCGAGGCCGCCCCGGCTGTGCCCGCGGCGGGCGGGGCGCTGGCGCGTTGCTGCAACAGCAGGCCGAGCCGCCGTCCCAGCGCCACGGCGGTGTCGACGTGGTCGGCCAGGCCGCGTTCGACGATGGTCTGCGGCATCGAGGCAAACGGGGCATCCGAAGGCGTCTCGGCCCATACCGCGCCGCCGGCATCGCGCAGCACGCGCGCGCCCACGGCGCCGTCCTGCCCGGTGCCGGACAGCACGATGGCCACCGCCCGCGGCCCGAGCGAGCGCGCCGCGCTGGCGAACAGCCGGTCCAGCGACGGTGCCGGGCCCTGGTCCGGGGTGCTGGCGTGCAGGCGCAGCCGCTGGCCTTCGATTTCGACGTGATGCCCCGGAGGGGTGACGTACACCACTCCCCCACGCAGCGGCTCATCGTCGACGACGCGCTGCACCGGCACGCCGGTGACGGTTTGCAGCAGCTTGGTCAGCGCCGAGGTTTCGGTGGCGGCGATGTGCTGCGCCACCACGCAGCACAGCCGTGTGTCGTGGGGCAGAGCCGCCAGCAACTCGCGCAGCGGCTCGAGCCCACCGGCCGAGGCGCCAAGCAGAGCCACCAGCTGCGGGGCGGTGGCGCGGATCAAGGCAGACGTCCTTGTCGTTTCGGCCCATTGTAGACCTGCCTTGCGCCGCTGTCGCCGGCAGCGTGGCCTGGGCGGACGGCGGCGATGGAGGGGGCCGCGGTCGGCCGATCGGCCGGACTCGGACGGTGCCTGCGCCCGTCACGCCGCGCGGCGGGTGGGGCTGGCGTGCGCTTGGCTGGCGGGCAAGGCGGCCAGCCCCTGCAGCACGTCACCGACGATGATGACCGCCGGGCTGCCCAGGGCATGCGCCTGCAGGGTCTGCGGCAGGGTGCCCAGCGTCGTGACGACGTGCCGCTGCCGTGGCAGCGAGGCCTGGTGCACCACCGCCACCGGGGTCGTGGCCCGCATCGTCTGCAGCAACCCGTGCTGGATGGCCGTCGCGCTGGCCACCCCCATGTAGATGACCAGCGTCAGCCGCAGCGCGTGGGCCGTGCGGCCGAGCGTCGCCCAGTCCAGCGGGGCTTGCCCGGGGGCTGGATGGCCGGTGACGAAGACCACGCCGTGGGCGGCGTGCCGGTGCGTCAGCGACGTCTGCAGGGCAGCGGCCGCGGCCAGCCCCGCGGTCACGCCGTTGACCACGTCCACCGGGATGCCCTCTGCCCGCAGCCGCGCGATCTCCTCGCCGGCGCGGCCGAAGATGAACGGATCGCCACCTTTGAGGCGCACCACGTGCAGGCCCTGCTGCGCCTGCTGCACCATCAGCTTGTCGATGAAGGCCTGCGGGGTGGAGCGGCAGCCGCCGCGCTTGCCGACGTGCACGATGCGCGCCAGTGGGCTGGCGTGCTGCAGCACGGCTTGCGGCACCAGGTCGTCCACCAGGATCACGTCGGCCTCGGCCAGCGCCCGCACCGCTTTGATGGTCAGCAGTTCGGGGTCGCCGGGGCCGGCGCCGACCAGGGTGACGCGCCCGCGGGGTGGGGTGGGGGAGGTCATGCAGCGCTCCTTTCGGGGTGGGGGGTGGTCTGCCGTGGCGTGTCGGCCCGGAGGCGGCCCTGCAGCAGCCGGACGATGGCCTCGAGCTGAAAGCGCAGCGGTTCGGGGGAGCGCTGCGGCGCTTGCAGTTGCGCCACCGTCCACGCCACGGTGGCGGCCCGATCGCGGCCATCAGGCAGTTCGGGCACGTCGGGCAGTACACCCGGCTGCGCCTCGCACAGCGTGTGCGGGCGGCCGGCTTCGAAGATGTCGATGCGCGGTCGGCGCCGCGGGTCGGCCACCGGCTCGCCTTCGGTGCCGCGCAGCAGCATCGCCCACTGGCCGGTCTGCACCAGCAGCGCCGAGACCCGCTCGCGGTAGTCCGGGTGCGTGTAGCTGCTGACCAGCAGCGCGCCGGGGCAGGGCGCCAGCAGCTTGACCAGCGTATGGGCGCTGTTGCGCAGCCCCAGCGTGCGGCGCACGTCCAGCAGGCGCTGCAACCCGGGGTGCAACGCCGCCGTGGGCAGCCAGAACGCCCCCGGGCGGTCGCCGACGCCAGCGGCTTCGTGAGGGAACTCAACGGGCAAGCCGTGGCGGGCCAACTCCTGCAGCACGGCGTGGCTGGTCAGGCGCCCGCCCGGATCGTCGCGTTGGCCGTGCACGATGACGCGGCAGCCGCGCGCGGCCAGCGCCAGGGCCAGCCAGGGGGTGAGCACCGGCAGGCGGCGTGCGCCGTTGTAGCTGGGCAGCACGACAGTGGGGGTGGCGCCGGCCGGCACCGGCCGGCAGTCCTCCATCACGGCCTGCAGAAAGCCGGCCAACTCCTCCACCGCCTCGCCTTTGTAACGCATGGCCACGCACCAGGCCCCGAGCTCCAGATCCGAGACACCGCCGCGCAGCAACGCGCGCATCAGGTCGGCCGCCTGCGCGCGCGTCAGGTCGCGCGCGCCGTCGCGGCCACGGCCGATCTCGCGCAGGTAGGCGGCGATGCTCATGGTTGGGTTTCCGTCGCCACTGCTGCCACGGTGCTGAGGCCGGCAGCCGTCACGAGGCGTCTGAGCTCTGGGACGCACGAGCCGCACTGGGTGCCGCAGCGCAGCGAGGCCTGCAGTGCGCGCAGCCGCTCCTCGGCCGTGCCCGTCAGGCCCTCCAGGGTCGTCGTGATCGCGGCTTCGGTGACGCCCAGGCAGTTGCACACCGTGCGCGAGGCGGGCTTGATCTGCAGCCCGACGGGATCGGGCAGATCCATCAGCAGCATCGCCACCGGCAGGGTGAGCGCTTGCCGCTGCCGCAGCAGCGCCCCCAACCACGCCCGCGAGCGGGCCTGCCCGGCCAGCAGGAAGGCCTGCAGCCTGACTTCGTCGCCGAGCCGCTGCAGGCGCAGGCGGCGATGCTGCCCGCGCGGGGCGTCGTCGTAGCGGGCGATATCCGCGACCTCAAGCTGCAAGGCCTGGCCGAGCTGCGCCAGCCAGTCCGGCTGTGGCGGTGGCGCGGGATGGGCGGCCTTGAACCACAGGGCCACCACGTTCTCTTCGGGTGCGGTGGCCACGCCGCCGGACGGGGCCACCGGGACGCAGGCTGCGTATTCGAACTGCGCCAGCAAGGGGCGCAGGGCTTGCTGCGCGCGCAGCGCCTCGCCGGCTGGCAGCCACGCCATGGCGTGCACCTGCCAGGGCAGATGCGCCGCCTCGATGCGTACGGCAGTGTGCTTGAGCTCGGGCTGGCGCGAGCGCGGGCAGGTGGCCGGCACCGTCAGCGCGTTGACGCCACGTGCCAGCCCCTCGTCGGCGTGCAGGCCGCCCAGGTATTCGCCGCCCCAGTGCATCGGGATGAAGCATTGGCGCCGCCCCACGTCCGGTGAGGGGCGCGCCGGCAGCACGATCTGCCCGCGGCGGCTGCGCACGCGCACCAGGTCGCCATCGGTCAGGCCAGCCTCGGCCATGTCCTGTGGATGCAGATCCACGCACGGTTCGGCGGCGTGGCCGAACAGGGATTCGACGGTGCCGGTGCGCGTCATGCCGTGCCACTGGTCGCGCAGACGGCCGGTCAGCAGCGCGTAGGGGTAGCGCTCGTCACGCTCCTCGGCTGGCGACTCGTAGGGCAGGGCGAGCAGGCGTGCGCGGCCATCGGCGGTGGCAAAGCGTCCATCCTCGTACAGCCGAGGGCGCCCCTGGGCGGCGCCGACCGGGTATGGCCACTGCTGCGGGCCGTGTTCCAGCAGCGCATAGCTGAGTCCGCCGATGTCCAGATCGCGGCCGATGGTGCTGCGGCGGTGCTCGTTCCAGACTTCCTCGGCCGTCGCGTAGGCGAACATCGAGCCGCCAGCGCGCGGCGGCAGCAGCGCCTGCAGGCGCTGGCCGACGGCGGCGGCGATGCGCCAATCCGGCCACGGCCCTTCGCCGAGTGGCCCCGCCGGCGGTGGGACGGCCGCGCGCACGCGGCTGATGCGCCGCTCGCTGTTGGTGACGGTACCCTCTTTTTCGGCCCAGGTGGCCGCGGGCAGCAGCACGTCGGCCCAGGCGCAGGTGGTGGCGGTGGCGTAGGCCTCCTGCACCACGACGAATTCGACCTGGCGCAGCGCGCGGCGTACCGTGGTCTGGTCGGGCAGCGATTGCGCCGGGTTGGTGCAGGCGATCCACAGCGCTTTCAGCCGCCCCTGGGCCGCGGCCTCGAACATCTCCACCGCGGTCAGGCCGGCCTGTGCGGGCAGATCCACACCGGGCAGCAACCCCCACAGCGCGGCGATTTCGGCGCGGTCGCGCGGGTTCGCGATGTCGCGGTGGCCGCTCAGCAGCGTGGCCATGGCGCCGACTTCGCGCCCGCCCATCGCGTTGGGCTGGCCGGTCAGGGAAAACGGCCCGGCCCCGGCGCGCCCGATCTGCCCGCAGGCCAGATGCAGGTTGATGAGACCGACGTTCTTGGCCGTGCCGCTGCTGGACTGGTTGAGCCCCTGGCAGTACAGGCTCAGCGTGCGCAGGCGCTGCGCGCGCGGCAGCGCCACCCCGGCCGGCCAGCCGTCGGGCACGCCGGCAAACCAGCGCGCTGCGGTCAGCAGATCGTCGGGCTGCAGCCCGCAGACCTGCGCGACCAGCTCCGGGGGGTAGTCCTGCACCAGCGCTCGCAGCTCGGCGAATCCCTGCGTGTGGGCGGCCAGGTAGTCGGCGTCGATCCAGCCGTGGCGGATCATCAGGTGCAGCAGCCCGTGCCACAGCATCACGTCGGTGCCCGGCTGCAGCGCCAGATGCAGGTCGGCCACGCTGGCGGTGTCGGTGCGGCGGGGGTCGACGACGATGACGCGCATCGACGGCCGGCGGGCCCGGGCCGCATCCAGACGGCGAAACAGCACCGGGTGCGCCCAGGCGGTGTTGCTGCCCGCGATGAAGACGCAGTCAGCATGGTCCAGGTCTTCGTAGCAGGTCGGCACCGCATCGGCGCCCAGCGTCTGCTTGTAGCCCACCACCGCGCTGCTCATGCACAGGCGCGAGTTGCTGTCGATGTGCGGCGTGCCGATGAGCCCGCGCGCCAGCTTGTGCAGGACGTAGTAGTCCTCCGTCAGCAGCTGGCCGCTGACGTAAAAGCCCACCGCCTGCGGCCCGTGGCGTTGCACGATGTCGGCCAGCCGCTGCGCGGTGTGGTCCAGGGCGGCGTCCCAAGAGGTGGTCGCCGGTGGGCTGGCCCGGTCGTGGCGCAGCATCGGCTGCAGCAGGCGAGTAGCGGCCTGACGCGACGGCTCGGCGCTCAGGTGCAGGGTGGAGCCCTTGGTGCACAGCCGGCCGTGGTTGGCCGGGTGATCGGGGTCGCCGCGCACGCCGACGATGCGCGCACCACGGCTTTCGATCAACACGCCACAGCCGACCCCGCAATACGGGCAGGTGGAGCGCGTCACGCGCACCGTTTCATCCGCAGCGCGGCGGGCCGGGGAATCGGTCACGGTTTCGATGTCCATCGCGGGCTCAGGCGGACGGATGGACCGTGGCGGGGGTGGCCTCGCCGTCGCACCGGCTGGCCGTGGCGGAGGCACCGCAGCCGCGCCGCGCCGGACCGGCCAGCGGGCGCGTCAGGTCGGTGGCGCGGTGGTGCAGCTGGTCGGCGCGCAGCCAGACGTCGCCGTGCTCGACGAGCACGTCGAACGTGGGCGTGCAGCCTTCGTCCGGTTCGGCCGCGCGACCATCGGCCAGCCCGATCGTCCAGTTGTGCAGCGGACAGGCGACGCGCTCGTCGAAGACGACGCCCTGGCTCAGCGGCCCGCCTTTGTGCGGGCAGCGGTCCAGCAAGGCGAAGACGCGGTCGTCGGCGGTGCGAAACAGCGCCACGTCCAGGCCGCTCGCCCGCGCCACACGGCGCGCCCCCAGAGCCGGAATGTCGTCGAGGCGGCAGACGCGCACCCAGGTGTCTTCGGCGGCGGGGTTCATGCGGGCACTCCTTGCTCCGTCGGTGCGCTCGCCGGCTGCGCCTCGGGGCGCAGCGGCTCGAACTGACGCTCATCCACTCCGGCGCGCGCGAACTCGTGCCAAGGGTCGGGCTCGTCCTGCAGGGCCTGCTGCAGCTGCTGCCACAGGGCGCGGCGGCCGGCGGCGTCCTCGACGATGCGCCGCTTGACGTGGTCCAGGCCCACACGCGCGACGTAGTGGCAGGTGCGCTCCAGATACCAGCCCTCCTGCCGGTACAGCTCGAGGAAGGCCCCGGCGTATTCGAGCACCTCCTCGGCCGTCTTCACCTTGACCAGGAACTGCGCGACCTCGGTCTTGATGCCGCCGTTGCCGGCGATGTAGATCTCCCAGCCGCTGTCCACCCCGATCACGCCCACGTCCTTGATGCCGGCTTCGGCGCAGTTGCGTGGGCAGCCGCTGACGGCCAGCTTGACCTTGTGCGGGGCGTACATGCGCCAGAGCGCGCGCTCCAGATCCTTGCCCATCTGGGTGCTGTCTTGCGTGCCCATGCGGCACCATTCGCTGCCCACGCAGGTCTTGACGGTGCGCAGCGCCTTGGCATAGGCATGCCCGCTGGGCATGCCCAGGTCGCGCCAGACCGCAGGCAGATCCTCCTTGCGCACGCCCAGCAGGTCGATGCGCTGCCCGCCGGTGACTTTGACGGTGGGGATGCGGTATTTGTCCACCACGTCGGCGATGCGGCGCAGCTCTGCCGCGGTCGTCTCGCCCCCCCACATACGCGGCACCACGCTGTAGCTGCCGTCTTTCTGGATGTTGGCGTGGCTGCGTTCGTTGATGAAGCGGCTTTGCGGATCGTCCTGCGCCTCCTTGGGCCAGGTGCTGATCAGGTAGTAGTTCACCGCAGGCCGGCAGGTGGCGCAGCCGTTGGGTGTCTTCCACTCCAGAAAGCGGAATACGTCGGCGATGCGCAGCAGCTTGTGCTGCCGGATCGCGTCGCGCACGGCCTGGTGGCCGTGCTCGGTGCAGCCGCACAATGCCTTGGTCTTGGGCGAGGCCGAATAGTCGCCGCCGGCGGTCAGCATCAGGATCTGCTCCACCAGCCCGGTGCAGGAGCCGCAGGAAGCGCTGGCCTTGGTGTGGCGGCGCACCTCTTCCAGCGTGAACAGGCCCTTTTCCTTGATGGCCTTGCAGATGGCCCCCTTGGTCACGCCGTTGCAGCCGCAGACCTCATCGCCGTCGGCCAGGGCCGAGGCCTTGCTCTGGCCCTGGTGGCCGGTGTCGCCGATGTTGGTCTCGCCAAACATCAACCGGTCGCGGATGTCGCCGATGGGGCGCTGCTCGCGCAGCAAGCGGAAGTACCAGCTGCCATCGACCGTGTCACCGTAGAGGCAGGCGCCCACCAACCGGTCGTCGCGGATGACCAGCTTCTTGTACACGCCGCCGGCCGCATCGCTCATCACGATCTCCTCCGCGTCCGGCCCGCCCATGAAGTCGCCCGCGGAAAAGAGGTCGATGCCGGTCACCTTGAGCTTGGTGGATGTGAGCGATCCCGTGTAGCGCGCGATGCCGAACTCGGCCAAGTGGTTGGCCAGCACCTTGGCCTGCTCGAACAGCGGCGCCACCAGGCCGTAGCTGACGCCACGGTGGTTGACGCACTCGCCGACCGCATAGATGCGCGGATCGGTGACGGTCTGCATCGTGTCGCTGACCACCACGCCGCGCTGGCACAGCAGGCCGGCCTGTTCGGCCAGCGCCGTGTTGGGGCGGATGCCCACCGCCATCACGACGAGCTGGGCGGGCAGGGTGGTGCCGTCCTTGAGCCGCACCGCCGCCACCCGCCCATCGTCGCCGGGCAGCAGCGCTTCGGTCTGCGCCTGCAGCGCAAAGCGCAGGCCGCGCTGCTGCAGCGCGCGCTGCAGCAGGCCGGCGGCGGTGGGGTCGAGCTGGCGCTCCAGCAGCCACGGGGCCAGGTGCACCACCGTGACCTCCATGCCGCGCCGCGCCAGCCCGTTGGCCGCCTCCAGCCCGAGCAGACCGCCGCCGATGACCACCGCCTGCCGGTAGTGCGCCGCTGCCTCGATCATCGCCTCGGTGTCGGCGATGTCGCGGTAAGCCAGCACGCCCGGCAGATCGCGCCCCGGCACCGGCAGCACGATCGGCTGCGAGCCCGTGGCCAGGATCAGGCGGTCGTACGGCAGCGCCAGCGCCGACCCGTCGGCCCGGCGCGCGTGCACGATACGGGCTTGGCGGTCGATGGCGGTGGCGGTGCAGCCGGCGTGCAGCGTGATGCCGTGCTGGCGGTACCAGTCCCAGTCGTTGAGGATGATGTCCTGCAGCGTCTGCTCGCCGGCCAGCACCGGCGACAGCAGGATGCGGTTGTAGTTCGGGTGCGGCTCGGCGCCGAGGACGGTGATGTCGTAGCGCCCCGGCGCCAGCGCGAGGAGTTCCTCCAGCGCGCGCACGCCGGCCATGCCGTTGCCGATCATCACCAGTTTGGGTGGGTCGTGGGGTGGGATGCGCATGTCCATGTCCAGGCTCCGTGGGGGTCGAGGGGCTCGGCCGGGGTGCGGTGCACCCCGCCGCGGGATCGGGGGTGGCTAAGCCGCCTTTTCCACGTGCCCCTGGCGCGTGTAGAGGAAGTCCAGCACCGCCTTGCGGCAGCGCAGGTAGACCGGGTCCTCGGCCAGTCGCAAGCGCTGGCGCGGCCGCGGCAGCGGCACTTCGAGCACCTCGCCGATGGTGGCCGCCGGGCCGTTGGTCATCATCACGATGCGGTCGGCCAGCAGCACCGCCTCGTCGACGTCGTGCGTGACCATGACCACCGTGCTGCGCGTGCGCGCCACGATCTCCAGCAGCTCGTCCTGCAGCCGCGCGCGCGTCAGGGCATCCAGCGCGCCAAACGGCTCGTCCATCAGCAGCACCCGCGGCTCCATCGCCAGGGCGCGCGCGATGCCGACGCGCTGCTTCATGCCGCCGGAGATCTCGCCCGGCCGCTTGTGCGCCGCGTGCGCCAGCCCCACGAGTTCCAGCGCCGCCTGGGTGCGCTGCCGCAACTGCGCCTTGGACTCGCTCGCCCCAAAGACGCGCTCGACGCCCAGGTAAACGTTGTCGAAGCACGTCAGCCACGGCAGCAGCGAGTGGTTCTGGAACACCACCGCGCGCTCGGGCCCGGGGCCGGCGATCTCGCGCCCGGCGCATAACAGCACCCCCTGGGTCGGGCGCGCCAGGCCCGCGATCAGGTTCAGCAGGGTCGATTTGCCGCAACCCGAATGCCCGATCAGGGTCACAAACTCGCCCTTGGCGATCGTCAGGTCGATGTCGCGCAGCGCCACGAACGGCCCGCGCGGGGTGCGAAACACCTGGCCGACCCCCTGGATCTCGATGTACTTGGCGTCTTGCGGGCTCATGAGCGCACCTCGTCGTATGTGAAGGCCGAGGCCAGGCGCACCAGCAGCGCCTCCAGCGCCAGGCCGACGAAGCCGATGACGAAAATCGCCACCAGGATGTGCTGGACGTTGAGGTTGTTCCACTCGTCCCACACCCAGAAGCCGATGCCCACGCCGCCGGTGAGCATCTCCGCGGCGACGATGACCAGCCAGGCCGTACCCACGCTCAGGCGCACGCCGGTCAGCACGTAGGGCAGCGTGGCCGGCAGCAGGATGCGCGTCAGCACCGTCCAGCCCGGCAAATCCAGCACGCGCGCCACGTTGAGATAGTCCTGCGGAATGCGCTGCACGCCCACGGCGGTGTTGATGATCATCGGCCAGATCGAGCAGATGAAGATGGTCCAGATGGCCGCCGGGTTGGCGCTCTTGAACACCAGCAGCCCGATCGGCAGCCACGCCAGCGGACTGACCGGGCGCAGCAGCGCGATCAGCGGCGCGAACATCGCCGCCAGCCAACGCGAGCTGCCCAGTGCAAAGCCCAACGGGATGCCCACCAGCGCCGCCAGCCCGAAGCCCAGGCCGACGCGCTGCAGGCTGTTGAGCACGTTCCAGCCTATGCCCTGGTCGTTGGGGCCGTTGCGGTAAAACGGATCGGCAAACAGGGCCGCGGCGGCATCGAAGGTGGCACGCGGTGTGGGAAACGTGCCGCCCTCGCGGGTCAGCAGGCCCCAGATACCCACCAGCAGCGCCAGGCCGCAGGCCCCGGCCAGCGCGCGCGTCAGCGCCGCCGGCCAGGGGCGGCGCGCGCTCGGCGGGGGGCTCACCTGGGGGGCGCTAGGCTGTTCGGCCTTCGGCCGCGGGCTGGCGGGCACCGCGGCAGGCTGGTCGGCTGGGGGCGTCTCCTCCAGCGCAGGCAAGTGAAATACGGCAGCGACCATGATCTCGTCTCCCGGCCGTCAGGCCTTGACGGCAAAGGCATCGGCGTAGCGCGCCGGGTCTTTGCCGTCCCACACCACGCCGTCGATGAGCTTGCTCGAGCGCAGCTCGCTCTTGGGCACGTTGACCTTGAGCTGGCTGGCCGCCTGCCGGTACAGCTCGGTCTGGTTGATGTCGCGCGCGACCTGCAGGTAGTTCGGGTGCTCCTTCAGCAGGCCCCAGCGTTTGTGCTGGGTCAGGAACCACATGCCGTCGGACAGGTACGGGTAGTTGACCGCCCCGTCGTTGAAGAACTTCATGTGGTTGGGGTCGTCCCAGGTCTTGCCCAGGCCGTTCTGATAGCGGCCCAGGATGCGCTGGTTGATGACGTCCACGCTCGTGTTGACGTAAGCCTTGTCGGCGATCGTCTCGGCCATCTTCAGCTTGTTCTGCAGACCGCTGTCGATCCAGCGGCCGGCCTCCAGCACCGCCATGATCACGGCGCGGCAGGTGTTGGGGTACTGCCGCACGAAGTCGGCGGTGGTGCCCAGCACTTTTTCCGGGTGGTCCTTCCAGATATCCTGCGTGGTGGCGGCGGAAATGCCGATGCCATCCATGATTGCACGGTGGTTCCATGGCTCGCCGACGCAGTAGCCGTCCATGTTGCCCACCCGCATGTTGGCCACCATCTGCGGCGGCGGCACCGTGATGACCTTGACGTCCTTGAGCGGATGGATGCCGCCGCTGGCCAGCCAGTAGTACAGCCACATCGCGTGCGTGCCGGTCGGAAAGGTCTGCGCGAAGGTGTAGTCGCGCTTGTCGCTCTTAATCAGCCGCGCCAGGCTGCTCAGATCGCTGGCGCCCTTGTCGGCCAGCGCCTTCGACAGCGTGATGCCCTGGCCGTTGTGGTTGAGCGTCATCAGCACCGCCATGGCCTTTTTGGGCCCGCCGATGCCCAGGTGCACGCCGTAGAGCAACCCGTAGAGCACGTGCGCCATGTCCAGCTCGCCGTTGACGAGCTTGTCGCGCACTCCGGCCCAGGACGCTTCCTTCGAGGGCACGATCTTGATGCCGTACTTCTGGTCGAAGCCCAGCACCGAGGCCATGACGACGCTGGCGCAGTCGGTCAGGGGGATGAAGCCGATCTTGACTTCCTTCTTCTCTGGCGCATCGGAGCCGGCGGCCCAGACGCCATGGTGGCCAAGCGTGCCGAACAGGGCAGCCGTGCCGGCTGCGGCGGCTTGGCGCAGCAGCCGGCGGCGGTCGGGGCGGGGCGCCGCGGTGGGTTCGGCCCGGGCGGGTTGCGCCGCGGTCCGCGCGGAATCGTCGTGAACGGGGGGCAGGGTCATGGTGCCAACTCCTCTTGCAAGGCCAGAAAAACGGGGAAAAACAAAAGGCGCCCTTCCATCGCGGCCCTGTGGGGCCGAGCGTGAAAGGACGCCGTTGTCCGCCGCCGACTGGTCGACCGCCATTGGTGACCAGCGCTTGACCAATGTGAAGCATGATCCGTGCCAGTTGCATGGACCGCGCGTGTTGCGGCGCGGTGCAGGGTGCACCGCCCCCCATCGGCGCGAAGGGGTCGGATCGCGGGCGTCCATCCGCACTGCGGCGGTGCATCCGCTGCGCCGCGCTGGCGCATCGCTGCGCGACTTTGGGACTCTCAAGCCCGCGAGCGCTGCGCCGGCAGCAGCTCGGCGGCCGACAGCACGGCCTGCGCCACCTCCGCCAGCCGACGCCCCTGGTTCATCGCCATCTGGCGCAGGCGGTGGTGCGCCTCGGCTTCCGTCAGCCCCTGGTGCGCCATCAGCAAGCCCTTGGCGCGTTCGATCAGGCGCCGCTCCTGCAGGTTGTGGCGTACCTTTTCCAGCTCGGCGGTGACCTGCTGCAGCTGGCGCGCCTGCGTCTCGATGACGTCGAGCACGCAGCCGCTGCCGGTGTGTGGCCAGGCCGGCAGCGGCGGCAGTGCCAGTCCCGCGCCGGCGGCGTCGTCGGCCTCGAAAAAGGCCGCTTCCGCGGCATCGTCGGCCCGCGTGTTCAGCTGCGCCACGGACAGCTCGTCGCAGGCCCGTTGCGCCAGCTCGCATTTGTGCTCGCACAGCGCGCGCAGTTCGCCGACCAGGCGCTCTTCCAATTCGTGCAGCGCGTCCAGGCGCGCCGTGCAGGCCGCAAACCATGCGGCACTGCTGCTGCGGTCGAGCGGGGCTCCCGGCAGGGCGCTGGTCAACTGTCGCCGCAGCCGCTCCAGGCGCACCAGTTCGGCCTGTTGGGGCAGTCCGTCGAGCGCCTCGGTCAGCTCGCGGGAGGTCAGGCTGGCGGCCACTTCCAGGCTGCGTTGCTGCGCTTCGATCAGATGCAGCAACAGCTGCTGCTCGTCGGCTTCGATGGCTCCGCGCGCGAACGCCGCCGCCCCGCAGGCCCGCTCCTGTCCGGCCAGCTCCTTGCCCTGCACCAGGTGGTACAGCGCCACCAGACAGCGCGAGATGTCGGGGTCCTGCGCGGCGTCGGCCGCCTCGAACACCATCGACAGCAGGGTCTGGATCAGCCGCACGTAGGCCTGCGTGGCCCAGCGCGGGCTGCAGCCGTGCTCGCGCACGCGCCGGCGCAGCCAGGGCAGCGCCTGCAGACCCTGGTGCACGCGGGCCAGGTCGGTCAGCAGGCGCGCGCGCTGCAGGCCGGCGGCGCCCGAGCCTGGTTCCAGGCTGTCCAGTTCGGCCAGAAAGGCTGCGCATGCCTGGTCGGTGGCCT
This sequence comes from Tepidimonas fonticaldi, assembly GCF_001675355.1. NCBI lineage: Bacteria > Pseudomonadati > Pseudomonadota > Betaproteobacteria > Burkholderiales > Tepidimonas > Tepidimonas fonticaldi. The sequence goes on from NZ_LZDH01000056.1 coordinate 513,750, forward strand.
CGAGCTGGCGTTGCAGCGCGTCGTGCCAGCCCGCCGCCGCGTTGCCGAGGTAGAGGTTGGACAGACCTCGCTCGCGTTGCAGCTGGTGCACCAGCGCCGTCGTGGCCCGCAGCAGCTGGCTGGTGTGCACCAGTTGGCGCAGCTCGGCCACCAGGGCGTGGCGGGCGGCACGCAGCCAATGCAGCGTTCGATCCATGGTCGGGTGCTAAGCAAGTTCGATGCCCGTGTGCGCGGCCCCTTACACTCGCCGTCATGCTGATCTTGGGTATCGAATCGTCGTGCGACGAGACCGGTGTCGCGCTCGTGGAGGCGGCACCGCAGGGCGTGCCGCGGCTGCGGGGCGCGGCGCTGCACAGCCAGGTGGCCATGCACCGCGACTACGGCGGTGTGGTGCCGGAACTCGCCAGCCGCGACCACATTCGCCGCGTGCTGCCGCTGACCGAGGCCGCGATGGCCCAGGCCGGGGTGGCGCTGCACGCCATCGATGCCGTCGCCTACACCCGTGGCCCGGGGCTGGCTGGTGCGCTGCTGGTGGGGGCGGGTGTGGCTTGCGCCTTGGCGGCCGCGTTGGGCGTGCCCGCGGTCGGTGTGCACCATTTGGAAGGGCATCTGCTGTCGCCCTTTCTGAGTGCCGATCCACCGGCCTTTCCCTTCGTCGCCTTGCTGGTGTCGGGCGGGCACACGCAGCTGATGCGCGTGGACGGCGTGGGGCGCTACCACCTGCTGGGCGAGACCATCGACGACGCCGCCGGGGAGGCGTTCGACAAATCGGCCAAGGTGCTGGGGCTGGGCTACCCGGGCGGCCCGGCCTTGTCGCGCCTCGCCGAGCAGGGCGACCCCGCCGCCTTTGCGCTGCCCCGGCCGCTGCTGCACAGCGGCGATCTGGATTTTTCGTTCGCCGGGCTCAAGACGGCGGTGCTGACCCAGGCGCGCAAGCTGGGCCCGGCGCTCGAGGCGCGCAAGGCGGACCTGGCTGCGGCGACCGAGGCGGCCATCGTGGATGTGCTGGTGCACAAGGCGCGTGCGGCGCTGAAGGCCACGGGCTTGAACCGCCTGGTCGTTGCCGGCGGGGTGGGCGCCAACCGCCGTCTGCGCGCCCAACTGGGCGAAGCGGCCACGCGCCACGGCTGGCGGCTGCATTACCCCGAGGTTGCCTTGTGCACCGACAACGGGGCCATGATCGCGCTGGCCGCCGCGATGCGCTGGCAAGTGGGTGCGTGGTCGGCCGCGGATCGGGCGTGGGCTTTCGACGTCCTGCCTCGCTGGCCGCTGGAGGCCGTGGCCCTCGCCCCCGACGCGGTGGCCGAGTAGCCGCCCCGGGGGCAGCTCGCTCGCGGCAGGCGCCGTCCGACGGGCGGCGCGACCCGACGATGACCGCTGTCGGCAATGCTTCGTAATTATGAATTACGACCGGGTTTTCCCGCTAGAATCCACCCCGCACCGGAGAGCGACGCGCGGGGGCGATCCCGCGCCGCGATCCGACGGATACGGCACCAAGAAAGGAATCGAACACATGACGCATGAATGGGACGCCGGACGGCGGCAATGGTTGGTGCGCGCCGGCGCACTGGGGTTGGCGGGGTGGATGGGGGCAGTGTCCGCCCAGTCCGCGGCGGGGCGCGGGGACGGGGCCATCCGGCTGGCGCTGATCGAAACGCTGTCCGGCCCGTTCGGCAACACCGGCGAGGCGGTGTTTCGCAACCTGGTCTGGGCGGCCGAGCGCGTCAACGCCCGGGGCGGCATCGAAGTCGCCCCCGGGGTGCGCCGGCCGCTGCAGATCGTGCGCTACGACAGCAAAGGGCAGCCGCAGGAGGCGCTGTCGGCGCTGCAGGCCGCGCTCGACGATGGCATCACGCTGATCGCGCAGGGCAACTCGTCCGCGGTGGCCGCGGCCCTGATCGAGGCCATCAACCGCCACAACGAGCGCGAGCCGCAGCGGCAGGTGCTGTTCCTCAACTACTCGGCGGTGGACCCCATTCTGACCAACGAGCGCTGCAGCTACTGGCACTTTCGCTTCGACGCCCACGCGGACATGCGCATGGCGGCGCTGATGAGCGTGCTCAAGGCCGACGCCGAGGTGCGCAGCGTCTACCTGATCGGGCAGGACTACAGCTTTGGCCAGGCGGTGCTGCGCGAGGCCCGGCGCCAGCTTGCCCTGCAGCGCCCCGATGTGCGCATCGTGGGGGAGGAGCTGCACCCGATGGCGCGCATCAAGGATTTTTTGCCCTATGTCACCAAGATCAAGGCCAGCGGTGCCCAGGCGGTCATCACGGGCAACTGGGGCAATGACCTGACGCTGCTGGTGCGCGCCGCGCGCGAGGTGGGCTTCGAAGGCAAGTTCTACACCTTCTACGGCAATGCGCTGGGGGCACCCGCCGCCATCGGCGACGCGGGCATCGGCAAGGTGATTGCGGTGGCGGACTGGTTCCCCAACGCGCCGGGCGCGGAGTCGCACCGTTTCTACGAGGCTTTTCGCCAGCGCTTCCCCAACCCCGCGGACGACTATTTGCACATGCGCATGCAGCTCATGGTCGAGGCGCTGGCCCAGGCCATCGAATCCGCTGCTCGCACGGGGGGCGCAGCGGGCGGTGCGGCTACACTGCCGGGGGCGGCGCGCATCGCGCGGGCGCTGGAGCAGGCGGACGTCGCCTTGGCCGGGCAGCGCCTGCGCATGCGGGCGGCCGACCACCAGGCCCAGCAGCCGTTGATGGTCGCCGTCATGGACCGGCAGGGCGCCCCCGGCGTGCCGTTCGACGTCGAGGGGTCGGGGTATGGTTTTCGGGTGCTGCAGCGGCTGGACGCCGCCGCGGCCGAGCAACCCCACACCTGCCGGATGACCCGTCCCTGAAGCCGGGCCGCGCGCGGCCCGAAGGAGTTTGTTCGCCATGCGTTCCGTCGTCGCCGCGCTCGAAGAATCCCGCATCCGGGAAGTGGCCAACGCCGGCTTGGGCCGCCCCGATGTGCTGCGCTTCTGGTTTGGCGAGAGCGACGAGGTCACGCCCGAGGTCGTGCGCGCCGCGGCCATCGCGTCGTTGCAGGCGGGCGAGACCTTCTATGCCCACAACCTGGGGTTGCCGGAACTGCGTGAAGCGATTGCCGCCTATATGGCGCACACCCATCCGGCCCAGTCGCGTCAGGCCGCCGATTGGTTTGGCCGGATCGCGGTCACGTCCGGCGGCGTCAACGGGCTGATGCTGGCGGCCCAGGCGCTGGTCGATGCGGGTGACGAGGTGGTCGTCGTCGAGCCGGCCTGGCCCAATCTGGTCGCCCAGCCGCGCATTCTGGGGGCGCGGGTGCGCACCGTGTCGCTGGCGCCGGACGCGTACGGCCACTGGCGGCTGGACCTGTCCGCGCTGCTGGGCGCCATCACCCCGGCGACCCGGCTGCTGGTCGTCAACTCGCCCAACAACCCCACGGGCTGGACGCTCGATGCCCGCGAGCAGGCGGCGATTCTGGCCCACTGTCGCGGCACCGGGACATGGATCGTGGCCGACGAGGTGTACGAGCGTTTGTACTACCCCGATGGCGAAGGCGCCGGCGACGCCGCCTGTGCGCCGAGCTTTCTCGATCTGGCCCAACCCGAGGATCGGCTGATCGTCGCGCACAGCTTCTCCAAGAGCTTTTTGATGACCGGCTGGCGCCTAGGCTGGCTGGTGCTGCCGCCCTCGTTGACCCACGCGCTGGGCAAGCTGGTCGAGTACAACACGAGCTGCGCGCCGGTGTTCGTCCAGCGGGGGGCGCTGGCGGCCTTGCAACAGGCGCACGAGCGGGTGCCGCCGCTGGTGGCGCGCTTTCGACAGGGGCGCGACACCCTGCTGGCGGCGTTGACGGCGCTGCCCGGCGTGCAGGCGGCGCCGCCCCCGGGGGGCATGTATGTGTTCTTCCGCTTGTCCGGGCGGGGCGACGACGACCTGGCCCTGGCCAAGCAGCTCGTGCGGGAGGCGGGCCTGGGTCTGGCGCCCGGCAGCGCCTTCGGCGACGCCGGCCGGGGGTGGCTGCGCTGGTGCTTTGCCAGCCGCGATCCGGCGCGCTTGCAGCAGGGCGTCGACCGCCTGCGGGAGTGGTTGCGGCTATAATGCGCGGCTGCCCTGCGTCGTGCGGGGCGCACCACGCCCGCTGCGGCAACGCGCCGTCCCATGGTTGCCATCCCATGGTCGGATCAGCGCTCACCTGCGGCAGGTCGCATGTTTATTCGAGGTATCCATGATTGCTTCCGACGTCAAAGCCAAAGTCATCGCCGACAACGCCCGCGGCCCCAACGACACGGGCAGCCCCGAGGTCCAAGTCGCGCTGCTGACGGCCCGCATCAACGAGCTGACCCCCCACTTCAAGACCCACGCCAAGGACCACCACGGCCGCCGCGGCCTGCTCAAGCTGGTGAGCCGCCGCCGCAAGCTGCTCGACTACCTGAAGGCCAAGGACGCCGACCGCTACGTCGCGCTGATCCAGAAGCTGGGCCTGCGCAAGTAATCGGCGATCGGCCACGTCATCGGGTGTATGCCCGCCATGCACGCCAAGCGCCCGGGGCCGGCCGTCGGTCCAGGGCGCTTTTTGTTGCATCATGACCGTTTTTCCCGCCTGACGGCCGATCCGGCCTGAGGGCTTTGCGGCCTCAGCGGCCCAGAGCGAAGCTGTGTCATTCCACTGCCGTCCCGTCGTTCGGGGCCGCGCTGGAATGGCATCGTGTTCTGACGCTGGCGGCCATCCTCTCCAGGAGTTGCATCCATGAGCCTGTTCCAGAAACACACCAAGACCTTTCAATGGGGCCGTCACACGGTCACGATGGAGACCGGCGAGATCGCCCGCCAGGCCACCGGCGCCGTGCTGCTCGACATGGACGGCACCGTCGTGCTGGCCACCGTCGTCGCCCGTCCCGAGGCCAAGCCGGGCCAGGACTTCTTCCCGCTGACGGTGGACTACGTCGAGAAGGCCTACGCCGCCGGCAAGATCCCCGGCAGCTTCTTCAAGCGCGAGGGCCGCCCGAGCGAGTACGAGACGCTGACCAGCCGCCTGATCGACCGCCCCATCCGGCCGCTGTTCCCGGACGGCTTCTTCAACGAGGTGCAGATCGTCGTCCACACGCTGTCGCTCAACCCGGACGTCGATGCCGACATCCCGGCGATGATCGCCTCCAGCGCCGCGCTGGCCATCAGCGGCATCCCGTTCAACGGCCCGATCGGCGCCGCGCGCGTCGGCTACATCAACGGCGAGTACGTGCTCAACCCCAGCCCGGCGGACAAGGCCAATTCGCGCCTGGATCTGGTCGTGGCGGGCACCGAGTCGGCGGTGCTGATGGTGGAGTCGGAAGCCGACCAGCTGACCGAAGAAGTGATGCTGGGCGCGGTCGTCTTCGGCCACGAGCAGGGCAACATCGCGATCGCCGCCATCAACGACCTGGTGCGCGCGGCCGGCAAGCCGGCCTGGAACTGGCAGCCGCCGGCGCGCGACGAGGCGCTGATCGCCAAGGTCACCGAGCTGGGCGAGGAGCGGCTGCGCGCCGCCTATCAGATCCGCAACAAGCAGGCGCGCACCCAGGCCTGCCGCGAGGCCTATGCCGCCGTCAAGGCGGGCCTGACGGAGCAGGGCATGGCGTTCGACGAGGTCAAGGTCGACGGCCTGCTGTTCGAGATCGAGGCGCGCATCGTGCGCCAGCAGATCCTGAACGGCGAGCCGCGCATCGACGGCCGCGACACGCGCACCGTGCGCCCGATCGAGATCCGCACCGGCGTGCTGCCGCGCACGCACGGCTCGGCGCTGTTCACGCGCGGCGAGACGCAGGCGCTGGTGATCGCCACCCTGGGCACCGAGCGCGACGCGCAGATCATCGACGCGCTGTCGGGCGAGTACCAGGACCGCTTCATGCTGCACTACAACATGCCGCCGTTCGCCACCGGCGAGACGGGGCGGGTCGGTGCGCCGAAGCGGCGCGAGATCGGCCACGGCCGTCTGGCCAAGCGGGCGCTGGTGGCCTGCCTGCCGAGCAAGGACGAGTTCCCGTACACCATCCGCGTCGTCTCCGAGGTGACCGAGTCCAACGGCTCCTCGTCGATGGCCACCGTCTGCGGCGGGTGTCTGGCGCTGATGGACGCCGGCGTGCCGATGAAGGCGCACGTGGCCGGCATCGCCATGGGCCTGATCAAGGAAGGCAACAAGTTCGCGGTGCTGACCGACATCCTGGGTGACGAGGACCACCTGGGCGACATGGACTTCAAGGTCGCCGGCACCACGCAGGGCGTCACGGCGCTGCAGATGGACATCAAGATCCAGGGCATCACCAAGGAGATCATGCAGGTGGCGCTGGCGCAGGCCAAGGAGGCGCGCCTGCACATCCTGGACAAGATGCAAGGCGCCATCGCCGGCGCGCGCGAGGACATTTCGGCCTACGCGCCGCGCCTGTACACCATGAAGATCAACCCGGAGAAGATCCGCGACGTGATCGGCAAGGGCGGCGCCACCATCCGCGCGCTGACCGAAGAGACCGGCACGACGATCGACATCGCCGAGGACGGCACCATCACCATCGCCTCCACCGACGCCGATCGCGCGGCCGAGGCGCGCCGCCGCATCGAGGAGATCACCGCCGAGGTGGAGGTCGGTCAGATCTACGAAGGCCCGGTGACCAAGATCCTGGACTTTGGCGCCCTGGTCAACATCCTGCCCGGCAAGGACGGTCTGCTGCATATCAGCCAGATCGCGCACCAGCGCGTCGAGAAGGTGTCGGACTTCCTGCAGGAAGGTCAGATCGTCAAGGTCAAGGTGCTGGAGACCGACGACAAGGGCCGCATCAAGCTGTCGATGAAGGCCCTGCTGGACCGTGGCGAGTCGGCCGCCCAGCAGCAGCAACAGCAGTGAGCCGGGTTTGGCCGGCAGGAGGTGTCCCGTGGCCCCGCTGATGCACGCGATCGAGATTTCCGCCTACGGGGCGCCGGACGTGCTGCGCCTGGTGCAGCGTCCGCGCCCGGAGGCAGGCGAGGGCGAGGTGCGCATCCGCGTCAGCGCCTCGGGCGTCAACCGGCCCGATGTGCTGCAGCGGCGTGGCCAGTACGCCCCGCCGCCCGGCGCGCCCGATCTGCCGGGGCTGGAGGTGGCGGGCGTCATCGACAGCGGCGACGTCGAGGCGATGGAGGCCGCGGGCCTGCGCATCGGCGATCGCGTTTGTGCGCTGGTGGCCGGCGGGGGCTACGCGGAGTATTGCGTCGCCCCGATCGGCCAGTGCCTGCCCGTCCCGCGCGGCTGGAGCGATGTCGAGGCCGCGGGCATTCCGGAAACCTTCTTCACCGTCTGGAGCAACGTCTTCGACCGTGGCCGCCTGCAGGCCGGTGAGACCCTGCTGGTGCAGGGGGGCTCCAGCGGTATCGGCGTGACCGCCATCCAGATGGCGCGCGCCATGGGCGCGCGCGTGCTGGTGACGGTCGGCTCGGCCGAAAAGGCCGAGGCCTGCGTGCGCCTGGGTGCCGACCACGCCATCCTCTACCGCAGCCAGGACTTCGTGGCCGAGGTGGCGCGGCTGACGGGCGGGCGGGGCGTCGATGTGATCCTCGACATGGTCGCGGGCCCCTACGTCGCGCGGGAGATCGACTGTCTGGCCGAGGACGGGCGGCTGGTCATCATCGCGGTGCAGGGCGGCACCGAGGCGGCCTTCGACGCGGGCAAGGTGCTGCGCCGGCGCCTGACCATCACCGGCTCCACCCTGCGTCCGCGGTCGGTCGCGTTCAAGGCCGCCATCGCGCGCGAACTGCGCCAGCACGTCTGGCCGCTCATCGAACGCGGGGCCATCCGCCCGGTGGTGCACCGCGTCTTTCCGGCCGGGCAGGCGGCGCACGCCCATGCCCTCATGGAGAGCAACCAGCACATCGGCAAGATCGTGCTCGACTGGTCGGGTGCCGCGGCCTGACGCCGCGCAGGAGGATTGGGGTGCGCAAGCTGATCGCGGGCAACTGGAAAATGCACGGCAACCTGGCCGACAACGACGCGCTGCTGCGCGCGTTGCGCGACGGGTTGGCGGCCGGTGCGCGCGCCGATGTGGCCGTGTGCGTGCCGGCGCCGTATCTGGCGCAGGCGCAGGCGTTGTGCGCCGGCGGCCCTGTGACCTGGGGAGCGCAGGACGTCTCCGCGCACGAGGCCGGCCCCTACACCGGCGAGGTGAGCGCGACGATGCTGCGCGACTTCGGCTGCCGCTGGGTCATCGTCGGCCATTCCGAGCGGCGCCAGTACCATGGCGAGACGGACGAGACCGTGGCCCGCAAGGCGCAGCGGGCGCTGGCCTGCGGCATCACCCCCATCGTGTGCGTCGGCGAGACCGAGGCCCAGCGCGCGCAGGGCGACACCGAACTGGTCGTCAAGCGCCAGCTCGCCGCGGTCATCCATGCCGTGGGCCATTGCGTCACCGAAATCGTGGTTGCCTACGAGCCGGTGTGGGCCATCGGCACGGGGCGCACCGCTACGCCGGAGCAGGCCCAGGCGGTGCACGCCGTGCTGCGCGCGCAGCTGCGGGCGGCGGCCTCCAGTGACCGGCGGGTGCGCATCCTCTACGGCGGCAGCATGAACGCGGGCAACGCGGCCGCGCTGCTGGCCCAGCCCGACATCGACGGGGGACTCATCGGCAGCGCCTCGCTCAAGGCCCATGAGTTCCTCCACATCATCGCGGCGGCGCCCTGAGCGGGGCGCACCGATCAGATTGCTTGTCAACTTTCAGGAGTGTTCATGAACGTGCTGTTCACGTTGTTGATGGTGGTGCAGGTGCTGTCCGCGCTGGCCATGATCGGTCTGGTGCTGGTGCAGCACGGCAAAGGCGCCGATGCTGGCGCGGCGTTCGGGGGCGGGGCGTCGGCCAGCCTGTTCGGTGCGTCGGGTGGCGCCAATTTCCTGTCGCGCAGCACGGCCGTGCTGGCGACGGTCTTCCTTGCCTCGACGCTGGCGCTGGCCTTCATGGGCTATCAGCGCCCCAAGGCTGCCGGCGCCGGCAGCGTGCTCGAAAGCGTGCCGGCCGTCCCGCTGGCACCGGCCGCGCCGGCCGCCCCCGGCGCTTCGGGTGCCGCCCCGGCGCAGCCGCCGGCAGGGGGCGCTGCGCAGATTCCCGGTCAGTGAGGCCGCAGTCGCGGGCCGCCGCGCCCGCGTGCCCCGGAAAGGGGAACTTTTCCGGGTACAATCCCTGACATCGTCGATGCACGGTTCGCAGCTGGAGTGGTGCAGCCAAATCCAGCGCTCGACGATGCCCCATTGCCGACGTGGTGGAATTGGTAGACACGCTATCTTGAGGGGGTAGTGGCGAAAGCTGTGCGAGTTCGAGTCTCGCCGTCGGCACCAATCCAGATACCGATGAAGCGCCCGCAGGGCGCTTTTTTCCGGAGACGCCCGTGAGCCTTGAGCAGTACCTTCCCGTATTTCTGTTCATTCTGGTGGGCTTGGGTGTCGGGGTACTCCCGCAGGTATTTGGCTACCTGCTCGGCCCCAATCGTCCGGATCCCGAGAAAAACTCTCCCTACGAATGCGGCTTCGAGGCCTTCGAGGACGCGCGCATGAAGTTCGATGTGCGCTATTACCTCGTGGCCATCCTGTTCATCCTGTTCGATCTGGAAATCGCCTTTTTGATTCCCTGGGCGGTGGCGTTTGCCGACATCGGCGTGACGGGCTTTTGGGCGGGCGTGATGTTCCTGATGATCCTCGTGGTGGGTTTCGTCTACGAGTGGAAGAGGGGCGCGCTCGACTGGGAGTGAGTCGGCGCGAAAGGCAGCACGGCGGGCGAAACGGCAGGCAATACCTGGGAGCGACAGATGATCGAAGGCGTGTTCAAAGAAGGCTTTTTCACCACCAGCTACGACGCCGTGGTGAATTGGGCCAAGACCGGATCGCTGTGGCCGATGACGTTCGGGCTGGCGTGCTGCGCGGTGGAGATGATGCACGCCGCGACGGCGCGCTACGACATCGCCCGCTTCGGCGCCGAGGTGTTTCGCGCCAGCCCCCGGCAGTCCGACCTGATGATCGTCGCCGGCACGCTGTGCAACAAGATGGCGCCTGCGCTGCGCAAGGTGTACGACCAGATGGCCGAGCCGCGCTGGGTGCTGTCCATGGGGTCGTGCGCCAATGGCGGCGGCTACTACCACTACAGCTACTCGGTGGTGCGCGGCTGCGACCGCATCGTGCCCGTCGATGTGTATGTGCCCGGCTGCCCCCCGACGGCCGAGGCGCTGCTGTACGGGATCATCCAGTTGCAGCACAAGATCCGCCGCACCAACACCATTGCCCGTGTCTGACGGGCAGGCCCCGCGCGGTGCCTGAGGAGGAGTATCGATGACCTCGACGATGCAAGCCGCCGGCTGGGCGGCGCTCGCTTCCCAAACCGTCCGCCCGGCGGACGAGGCGGTGCGCGATGCCGTGGCCGCCGCCCTGGGCGAGCGGGCCCAGAGCGTGACCCTGTCCCGCGGCGAGGTGACCGTGGTGGTGCCGGCGTCGCAGTACCTCGAGGCCATGCAGACCCTGCGCGATGCCCCGGGTTGCCGCTTCGAACAACTGCTCGACCTGTGCGGCGTGGATTATTCGACCTACCGCGACGGCGCGTGGGAAGGGCCGCGCTTTGCCGTCGTGTCCCACCTGCTGTCGGTCAGTCTGAACCAGCGCGTGCGGGTGCGCACCTTCTGCCCCGACGACGACTTTCCGGTCATCGACTCCGTCACGTCGGTCTGGCCCTCGGCCAACTGGTACGAGCGCGAGGCCTTTGACCTGTTCGGCATCGTGTTCGAGGGGCACGCGGATCTGCGCCGCATCCTCACCGACTACGGCTTCATCGGCCACCCGTTCCGCAAGGACTTCCCCCTGTCCGGCCACGTCGAGATGCGCTACGACCCCGAGCGGCGGCGCGTCATCTACGAGCCGGTCACGATCGAGCCGCGCGAGATCACCCCGCGCATCATCCGCGAAGACGCGTACGGGGGGCTGCACTGACGGGCCGCGCGCCCCGAGGGTAGATCCGTCATGGCTGACATCAAGAACTACACCCTGAACTTCGGTCCGCAGCACCCGGCCGCGCACGGCGTGCTGCGTCTGGTGCTGGAGCTCGACGGCGAGGTCGTGCAGCGCGCCGACCCGCACATCGGTCTGCTGCACCGCGCCACCGAAAAGCTCGCCGAGCACAAGACGTTCATCCAGTCGCTGCCGTACATGGATCGGTTGGACTACGTCTCGATGATGTGCAACGAGCACGCCTACTGCCTCGCGATCGAAAAGCTGCTGGGCATCGAGGTGCCGATCCGCGCGCAGTACATCCGCGTGATGTTCTCGGAGATCACCCGGTTGCTCAACCACCTGATGTGGCTGGGTTCGCATGGCAACGACTGCGGCAGCTCCACCATCCTGCTGTACTGCTTCCGTGAGCGCGAGGACCTGTTCGACATGTACGAGGCGGTGTCCGGCGCGCGCATGCACGCGGCCTATTTCCGCCCGGGCGGGGTCTACCGGGACCTGCCGGACACGATGCCGCAGTACAAGGTCAGCAAGATCCGCAACGCGCGGGCGCTGGAGGAGCTCAACCAGAACCGCCAGGGCTCGCTGCTGGACTTCATCGACGACTTCACGCAGCGCTTCCCCAAATATTTGGAGGAGTACCACACGCTGCTGACCGACAACCGCATCTGGAAGCAGCGCACCGTTGGCATCGGCGTGGTCCCGCCCGAGAAGGCGCTGGCCATGGGCATGACCGGCCCCATGTTGCGCGGCTCCGGCATCGCCTGGGATCTGCGCAAAAAGCAGCCCTACGAGGTGTACGACCGGCTGGACTTCGACATCCCCGTGGGCAAGACGGGCGACACCTACGACCGCTACCTCGTGCGCATGGAGGAGATGCGCCAGTCCAACCGCATCATCAAACAGTGTGTGGACTGGCTGCGCGCCAACCCGGGCCCGGTCATCACCGACAACACCAAGGTCGCGCCGCCCAAGCGCGAGGCGATGAAGACCCACATGGAAGAGCTGATCCACCACTTCAAGCTCTTCACCGAAGGCTTCCACGTCCCCGAAGGTGAAGCCTACGCGGCGGTCGAGCACCCCAAGGGCGAGTTCGGCATCTACCTGGTCAGCGACGGCGCCAACAAGCCTTACCGCCTGAAGATCCGCGCGCCGGGCTTTGCCCATCTGTCCTGCCTTGACGAGATGGCGCGCGGTCACATGCTGGCCGACGCCGTCGCCATCATCGGCACCATGGACATCGTGTTTGGAGAGATCGACCGATGAGCACCGAATCCCGCACCGTCGAGCCGATGGTGCTGTCCGAGGCGACGCTGGCCCGGTTCGCGCGCGAAGTCGCCAAATACCCGGCCGATCAGCGCCAGTCGGCGGTGATGGCGTGTCTGGCCATCGTGCAGCAGGAGCAGGGCTGGGTCAGCCCGGCCGCCGAGCGGGCCGTGGCCGACTACCTGGGCATGGCGCCGATCGCCGTGCACGAGGTCACGACCTTCTACAACATGTACAACCAGCAGCCGGTCGGGCGCTTCAAGCTCAACGTCTGCACCAATCTGCCGTGCCAGTTGCGCGACGGCGCCAAGGCACTGCAGTATCTGGCCGACAAGCTGGGCATCCGCCCGGGCGAGACCACCGCCGACGGCACCTTCACCCTGCAGCCCTGTGAGTGCCTGGGGGCCTGTGCCGATGCGCCGGTGATGCTGGTCAATGACCGCCACATGTGCAGCTTCATGACGACCGAGCGGCTCGACCAGCTGGTCGATGGTTTGCGCGCCACGGCTGCGGAGGGCCAGGCATGAACGTCCACCAACTCCTGCAGCAGTTTTCGGCGACCGGGGTGCAGACCTGTTTCCACGGCCGCCACATCCAGCCGCAGATCTACGCGGGCCTGGACGGCACCAACTGGCGCCTGAAGGATTACGAGGCGCGCGGCGGCTACCAGGCGCTGCGCCGCATCCTGGGCAAGGACGGCGGCGACGGTTTGACGCCCGATCAGGTGATCGCCGAGGTCAAGGCCAGCGCCCTGCGCGGGCGCGGTGGCGCGGGCTTCCCCACCGGCCTGAAGTGGAGCTTCATGCCGCGCCAGTTTCCGGGCCAAAAGTACCTCGTGTGCAATTCGGACGAGGGTGAACCCGGCACCTGCAAGGACCGCGACATCCTGATGCACAACCCGCACATCGTCATCGAGGGCATGGCGATTGCGGCGTATGCCATGGGCATCTCGGTCGGCTACAACTACATCCACGGCGAGATCTTCCAGGTCTACGAGCGCTTCGAGGCCGCGCTGGAAGAGGCCCGTGCCGCCGGCTACCTGGGCCACAACATCCTGGGCAGCGGCTTCAGCTTCCAGCTCCACGCCCACCACGGATTCGGCGCCTACATCTGCGGCGAGGAGACCGCGCTGCTCGAGTCGCTGGAGGGCAAGAAAGGCCAGCCGCGCTTCAAGCCGCCGTTTCCGGCCAGCTTTGGCCTGTACGGCAAGCCGACCACCATCAACAACACCGAGACGTTCGCCGCGGTGCCCTGGATCATCCGCAACGGCGGTCAGGCCTACCTGGAGGTTGGCAAGCCCAACAACGGCGGCACCAAGATCTTCTCGGTCAGCGGGGACGTCGAGCGGCCCGGCAACTACGAAATCCCCCTGGGCACACCGTTTGCCAAGCTGCTGGAGCTGGCGGGCGGCGTGCGCGCGGGGCGTCAGCTCAAGGCGGTGATTCCGGGCGGGTCCTCGGCGCCGGTGCTGCCCGCTTCGATCATGATGGACTGCACGATGGACTACGACTCCATCGCCAAAGCGGGCTCCATGCTGGGGTCGGGCGCGGTCATCGTGATGGACGACACGCGCTGCATGGTCAAGTCGCTGCAGCGGCTGAGCTACTTCTACATGCACGAGTCCTGCGGCCAGTGCACGCCCTGCCGCGAGGGCACGGGCTGGCTGTGGCGGGTGGTCGATCGCATCGAGAACGGTCAGGGTCGCCCCAGCGATCTCGACCTGCTCGACAACGTGGCCGAGAACATCATGGGCCGCACGATCTGTGCGCTGGGCGACGCGGCGGCGATGCCGGTGCGCGGGATGATCAAACACTTCCGCCACGAGTTCGTCCACCACGTCGAACACAAGACCTGCATGGTCCCGGCCTACGTCTGAAGTGAGCGCCTCCATGGTTGAAATCGAACTCGACGGCAAGAAGGTGGAGGTCCCGCCCGGCAGCATGGTCATGCATGCGGCCGAAAAGGCGGGCGTCTACGTGCCGCACTTCTGCTACCACAAGAAGCTGTCCATCGCGGCCAATTGCCGCATGTGCCTGGTCGATGTGGAGAAGGCGCCCAAGCCCATGCCCGCTTGCGCCACGCCGGTGACCATGGGCATGGTCGTGCGCACCAAGAGCGACAAGGCCATCAAGGCGCAGAAGGCGGTGATGGAGTTTTTGCTCATCAACCACCCGCTGGACTGCCCGATCTGCGACCAGGGCGGCGAGTGCCAGTTGCAGGACCTGGCGGTGGGCTACGGCGGCACGCGCTCGCGTTACGAGGAAGAAAAGCGCATCGTCTTCCACAAGAACGTCGGGCCGCTGATCTCGATGGAGGAGATGAGCCGCTGCATCCACTGCACCCGCTGCGTGCGCTTCGGGCAGGAGATCGCCGGCGTCATGGAACTCGGCATGAGCCACCGCGGCGAGCATTCCGAGATCGAGACCTTCGTTGGCCAGACGGTGGACTCCGAGCTGTCCGGCAACATGATCGACCTGTGCCCGGTGGGTGCGCTGACCAGCAAGCCGTTCCGCTATGCCGCGCGTACCTGGGAGCTGTCGCGGCGCAAGAGCATCAGCCCGCACGACTCCACCGGTGCCAACCTCATCGTGCAGGTCAAGGGCGACCGCGTGCTGCGCGTCGTGCCGCTGGAAAACGAAGCCGTCAACGAGTGCTGGATCGCCGACCGCGACCGCTTCAGCTACGAGGCGCTCAACGGGCCGGACCGCCTGACGCAGCCCATGATCAAACAGGGCGGCGAATGGCGCACGGTGGACTGGTCAACCGCGCTGGAATACGTCGCCAACGGCCTGAAGGGCGTGCGTGAGCAGCACGGCGCGGGCGCGATCGGCCTGCTGGCCAGCCCCCACGCCACCGTCGAGGAACTGGCCCTGGCGCGTGCCCTGATGGCCGGGTTGGGCAGCCCCAACCTGGACCACCGGCTGCGCGCGGCCGCGTTCGACCACGCGGCGCCGGCGGGGCAGGCCCGCTGGCTGGGTCTGCCGATTGCCGATCTGTCCACGCTGGAGCGGGTGTTCGTCGTCGGCTCCAACCTGCGCAAGGACCATCCGCTGTTCGCGCAGCGCATTCGGCAGGCGGCCCGCAAAGGGGCGCAGGTGTCGGCGCTGGTGGCGGGGACCGTCGATTGGGCGATGCCCGTGCACCGCGTGCTGACCGCACCGGCTGCCGACTGGGTCGCCGCCTTGGCCGGCGTCGCCGCTGCGGTGGCCGAAGCCAAGGGCGTCGCCGTCCCCGCGGGGGCGGAAGGCGTCGCCGTCGACGACGCCGCCCGGGCCGTCGCGCAGTCGCTGCTTGGCGGCGAGCGCAAGGCCGTGCTGTTGGGCAATGCCGCGGCACACCATGCCCGCGCGGCCTCGCTGCTGGCCCTGGCGCAGTGGGTGGCGGAGCAGACCGGTGCCCGCTGGGGCTACCTGACCGAGGCGGCCAACACCGTGGGGGCCCAGCTCGTCGGCGTGTTGCCGGGCGAGGGCGGGCTGGATGCGCAGCGCATGCTGGGCGGCGCGCTCAAGGCCGCCGTGCTGCTGGGCGTGGAGCCGGGCGCCGACACCGCGGGCGACGGTGCCGCGCTGGCCGACGCCGAGCTGGTCGTGACGCTCAGTCCGTTCAAAACCAACCTCGACATCAGCGATGTGCTGTTGCCGGTGGCGCCGTTCACCGAGACCTCCGGCTCGTTCGTCAATGCCGAGGGGCGGCTGCAAAGCTTCCAGGCCGTGGTCAAGCCGCTGGGCGAGACCCGCCCCGGTTGGAAGGTGCTGCGCGTGCTGGGCAATCTGCTGGGGCTGCCCGGCTTCGAGCAGACGTCCTCGCAGGAGGTGCTGGCGCAGGCGCTGCCCGGCGTGGCCCACGGCGAGTTCGTGCCGGCCGAACGGCTGAACAACCGCGTCACGGTTTCGGGCATCGACCTGACGCCGGCCGCGGGCGAGCCCTGTGTGGCCGCCATCTACCAGTTGGATGCGCTGGTGCGGCGCGCGCCCGCGCTGCAGGCGACGGCGGACGGCCGTGCGGCCCGGGCCGCCGCTGAAGGAGTGTGCGCATGATCGACGCGATCTACCAAGGAGGGCTCCACCTCAGCACGGCGGCGTGGTGGACGCAAGCCGGCTGGCCGGTGATCTGGATCCTGCTCAAGATCGTCGTGCTGCTGGCCCCGCTGATGCTGCTGGTGGCCTACCTGACGTGGTGGGAGCGGCGGCTGCTCGGTTTCATGCAGGTGCGCCTTGGGCCCAACCGCGTCGGGCCGTTCGGCTTGCTGCAGCCCATCGCCGACGCCCTCAAGCTGCTGACCAAGGAATTGATCCGCCCCACGGCGGCCAACGGTGGGTTGTTCCGCCTGGGGCCGATCATGGCCATCATGCCGGCGCTGGCCGCGTGGGTGGCCATTCCATTCGGGCCGGACGTCGTGCTGGCCAACGTCAACGCCGGCCTGCTGGTGATTCTGGCCATCACGTCCATCGAGGTCTATGGCGTCATCATCGCCGGCTGGGCGTCCAACTCCAAGTACGCCTTCCTGGGCGCGCTGCGCGCCTCGGCGCAGATGGTCAGCTACGAGATCGCGATCGGCTTTTGCTTCCTCGTCGTCGTGATGACCGCCGGCAGCCTGAATCTGTCGGAGATCGTCGCTTCGCAGTCGCGCGGCGTGGCCGCCGACATGGGGCTGAACTTCCTGTCGTGGAACTGGCTGCCGCTGCTGCCCATTTTCATGGTCTACCTGATCTCGGCGGTGGCCGAGACCAACCGCCACCCGTTCGACGTCGTCGAGGGCGAGGCCGAGATCGTGGCCGGTCACATGGTCGAGTACTCCGGCATGGGCTTCGCGATCTTCTTCCTGGCCGAGTACGCCAGCATGTGGCTGGTGTCGATCCTGGCGGTGCTGATGTTCCTGGGGGGGTGGCTGCCGCCCATCGACAGCGCCGTGTTCAACGCCATTCCGGGCTGGGTCTGGCTGGGCCTGAAGACCACCGTCGTCGTGTCCATGTTCATCTGGATCCGGGCCACGTTCCCGCGCTTCCGCTACGACCAGATCATGCGTCTGGGCTGGAAGATCTTCATCCCGGTGACGCTGATCTGGCTGCTGCTGGTGGGCGCCGTGATGCAGACGTCGTGGAATCCCTGGAAGTGAAGGAGGGCCGCCCCATGTCCGCCACCGCCGTCGCTCCGTTCTCGCTCAAAGATTTCTTCAAGAGCTTTTTGCTCGTCGAGCTGTTCAAGGGCATGGCCCTGACCGGCCGCTACGCGCTGCGCCGCAAGGTCACGGTGCAGTTCCCCGAGGAAAAAACCCCGCTGTCGCCGCGCTTTCGCGGGCTGCACGCGCAGCGCCGTTATGAGAACGGCGAAGAGCGCTGCATCGCATGCAAACTGTGCGAAGCGGTCTGCCCCGCGATGGCCATCACCATCGAATCGGCCCAGCGCGAGGACGGCACCCGCCGCACGACGCGCTACGACATCGACCTGACCAAGTGCATCTTCTGCGGC
The DNA here is from genome assembly GCF_001675355.1 of Tepidimonas fonticaldi. Lineage (NCBI taxonomy): Bacteria > Pseudomonadati > Pseudomonadota > Betaproteobacteria > Burkholderiales > Tepidimonas > Tepidimonas fonticaldi. The sequence goes on from NZ_LZDH01000056.1 coordinate 531,444, forward strand.
TTTTGCGAAGAGGCTTGCCCGGTCGATGCGATCGTCGAGACGCACATCTTCGAATACCACGGCGAGAAGCGCGGCGACCTGTACTTCACGAAGGACATGCTGCTGGCCGTCGGTGATCGCTACGAGAAGGAGATCGCGGCGGCCAAGGCGGCCGACGCGAAGTACCGCTGATCACCGCCACCGCACGAGCACATCATGGACTTCGTCTCCGGTTTCTTCTACTTCTTCTCGGCGGTGCTGCTGTTTGCCGGGTTTCGCGTCATCACGGCGCGCAACCCGGTGCATGCGGTGCTGTATCTGATGCTGGCCTTCTCGCAGGCGGCGGCGCTGTGGCTGCTGCTCAAGGCCGAGTTCCTGGGCATCGCGCTGGTGCTCGTGTACCTCGGCGCGGTGATGGTGCTGTTCCTCTTCGTCGTGATGATGCTCGACATCAATGTCGATGCCTTGCGCGCCGGCTTCTGGAAACACCTGCCGCTGGCACTGGTGCTGGGGGCGCTGGTCAGCGTCGAGCTGATCGCGGTGCTGTGGGCCGGCTTCCCCACCGCCACGGCCAGCCCGTCGGTCACCGGGGCCATGCATGCGGCGGACCACCGCAACACCTACGAGCTGGGGCGCCTGCTCTACAGCGAGTATCTGTATCCGATCCAGGCGGCGGCCGTCATCCTGCTGGTGGCGATGATCGCCGCCATCGCCTTGACCCTGCGCAGGCGCAAAGACACCAAGACCGTCGATCCGGGGGTGCAGGTGCGCGTGAAGGCCGCCGACCGCCTGCAGGTGCTCAACGTGCCCGCGACGCGCACGGCCGCGCCCGAGGCCGCCAAGGAGGAGCAAGCATGAACGCACTCGGATCCCTCGGGGTCGGGCACTTTCTGTCGGTGGGCGCGATTCTGTTCGCGCTGTCGGTGGTGGGCATCTTCCTCAACCGCAAGAACCTGATCGTGCTGCTGATGGCCATCGAGCTGATGCTGCTGGCCGTCAACACCAACTTCGTCGCGTTTGCGCACTACCTGGGCGATCTGCACGGGCAGGTGTTCGTGTTCTTCATCCTGACCGTGGCAGCGGCGGAGTCGGCCATTGGCCTGGCGATCCTGGTGCTGCTGTTCCGCAACAAGTCGTCGATCGACGTCGAGACGCTCAACACCCTCAAGGGTTGAGGCGCATCCCGGATACCACGCGACCCTCACCATGACGACACTCTCTGCAAGCATGCTGCTGGCCGTGCCGCTGGCCCCGTTGATCGGGGCGGCCGCCGCCGGCATTCTGGGCACGAAGTTTGGCGGCAACTGGATCGGCCGGCGCTGGTCGCACAGCTTGACCATTCTGGGTGTGCTGGTTTCGTTCATCCTCTCGGCGATCACGCTCAAGCGCGTGGCGCTGGACGGCGCCTACTTCGAGCAGACGATCTACGAGTGGATGGTCATCGGCGGCCTGAAGATGGAGGTCGGCTTCCTGGTCGACGGCCTGACCGCGATGATGATGTGCGTGGTGACCTTCGTGTCGCTGATGGTGCACATCTACACCATCGGCTACATGGAGGACGACCCGGGCTACAACCGCTTCTTCGCCTACATCTCGCTGTTCACCTTCTCGATGCTCATGCTGGTCATGAGCAACAACCTGCTGCAGCTGTTCTTCGGCTGGGAGGCGGTGGGCCTGGTGTCGTACCTGCTGATCGGCTTCTGGTTCAACAAGCCGACGGCCATCTTCGCCAACATGAAGGCCTTCCTCGTCAACCGGGTCGGCGACTTCGGCTTCATCCTCGGCATCGGGCTGCTGGCGGCCTACACCGGCACGCTGAACTACAACGAGATCTTCGACCAGGCGCCCAAGCTCGCGACGATCGAGTTCCCGTGGTACGTCTTCGGGCAGGAGGCGATGCTGGTGACGGTGATCGGCATCTGCCTGTTCATCGGCGCGATGGGCAAGAGCGCCCAGTTCCCGCTGCACGTCTGGCTGCCGGATTCGATGGAAGGCCCCACGCCGATCTCGGCGCTGATCCACGCCGCGACGATGGTGACGGCCGGCATCTTCATGGTCGCGCGCATGTCGCCGATCTACGAGCTGTCGGATGCGGCGCTGAACTTCATCCTCGTCATCGGCGCCATCACCGCGCTGTTCATGGGGTTCCTCGGCATCATCCAGAACGACATCAAGCGCGTGGTGGCGTACTCGACGCTGTCGCAGCTGGGCTACATGACGGTGGCGCTGGGCGCGTCGGCCTACTCGGTGGCGGTGTTCCACCTGATGACGCACGCGTTCTTCAAGGCGCTGCTGTTCCTGGCGGCCGGCTCGGTCATCATCGGCATGCACCACAACCAGGACATTCGCTGGATGGGCGGCGTGCGCAAGTACATGCCGATCACCTGGATCACCTTCCTGCTCGGCACGCTGGCGCTCATCGGCACGCCGCTGTTCTCCGGCTTCTACTCCAAGGACGCGATCATCGAGGCGGTGCATTTCAGCAACCTGCCGGCCTCGGGTTTCGCGTATTTCGCCGTGCTGGCCGGGGTGTTCGTGACGGCGTTCTACTCGTTCCGCGTGTACTTCCTGGTCTTCCACGGCGCCGAGCGCTACGACCAGAACCCGGACGCGCACCATGGCCACCATGGTGACCATGACGACCACGGCGACGGCAAGCCGCACGAGTCGCCGTGGGTGGTGACCGCGCCGCTGCTGCTGCTGGCGGTGCCGTCGGTGGTGATCGGCTTCCTGACCATTCAGCCGATGCTGTTCGGCGAGTTCCTCGCCGCCTCGATCGAGGTGCACGCCGACAAGCACCCGGCGATGGCCAAGTTCGCAGAAATCTTCCACGGCCCGCTGGCGATGGCGCTGCACGCCTTCAGCACGCCGCCGTTCTACCTGGCGCTGGCCGGGGCGGTGTCGGCCTGGTACCTGTATATGGTGCGGCCCGAGCTGCCCGGCCGCATCGCGCAGGCGCTGCGGCCGCTGGTGGTGGTGCTGGAAAACAAGTACTACATGGACTGGATCAACGAGAACGTGATCGCGCGCGCGGCGCGCGGCATCGGGGTCGGCTTGTGGAAGGGGGGCGATCGCGGCGTGATCGAGGCCGGGATCGTCAATCTGAGCTGGAAGGTCGTCGGGGCGGTCGCGGGACTGGTGCGCCGTGTGCAGACCGGCTACCTGTACCACTACGCCTTCGTGATGATTCTTGGCGTCCTGGCCTTCATGACCTATTTCGTCTGGCTCGCCAAATAAGGAGAACGACAGCATGGGTTTGTTGAGCCTTGCGATTTGGACGCCGATCTTTTTTGGCGTCGTGCTGCTCGCGATCGGTCGCGATGAGTACGCCAACGCGGTGCGCTGGCTGGCGCTCGTCGGCGCGCTGTTGGGGCTGGCCGTGACCGTGCCGCTCTACACGGGCTTCGAGGTCGGCTCCGCCGCGATGCAGTTCGTCGAGAAGGCGCCGTGGATCGAGCGCTTCAATGTCCACTACCACCTGGGGGTGGACGGGATTTCGCTCTGGCTGATCCTGTTGACGGCTTTCATCACGGTTGTCGTCGTGATCGCGGGCTGGGAGGTGATCACCGAGCGCGTGAACCAGTACATGGGGGCGTTCCTGATCCTGTCCGGCCTGATGATCGGGGTGTTCGCGTCGCTGGATGCGATGCTGTTCTACATCTTCTTCGAGGCGACGCTGATCCCGATGTACATCATCATCGGCATCTGGGGCGGCCCCAACAAGATCTACGCGGCGTTCAAGTTCTTCCTCTACACGCTGCTGGGTTCGCTGCTGATGCTGGTGGCGTTGGTGTATCTGTACAACGCCTCGGGCGGCAGTTTCGATCTGGCGACTTGGCACAAGCTGCCGCTGGCTGGTGGTGTGCAGACGGCGCTGTTCTTTGCCTTCCTGGCGGCGTTTGCGGTCAAGGTGCCGATGTGGCCGGTGCACACCTGGCTGCCGGACGTGCACGTCGAGGCGCCCACCGGCGGCTCGGCCGTGCTGGCGGCGATCATGCTCAAGCTCGGCGCCTACGGCTTCCTGCGCTTTTCGCTGCCGATCACGCCGGATGCTGCCCACCAGTGGGCGGGTCTGATGATCGCGCTGTCCCTGGTCGCGGTCATCTACGTCGGCCTGGTGGCGATGGTGCAGCAGGATATGAAGAAGCTCGTGGCCTACTCGTCGGTGGCGCACATGGGCTTCGTGACGCTGGGCTTTTTCGTCTTCAACGATCTGGGGCTGTCCGGCGCCATCGTGCAGATGATCGCGCACGGCTTCGTGTCGGCGGCGATGTTCCTGTGCATCGGCGTGCTGTACGACCGGGTGCATTCGCGCGAGATCAAGGACTATGGTGGCGTGCTCAACACCATGCCCGCGTTTGGCGCCTTCGCCCTGCTGTTCGTGATGGCCAACGCCGGCCTGCCGGGCACGGCCGGCTTCGTTGGCGAGTGGATGGTCATCTTGGCGGCGGTCCAGGCCAATTTCTGGGTCGGGCTGTTGGCGGCGACGTCGCTCATTTTCGGGGCCGCGTACTCCTTGTGGATGTTCAAGCGGGTCTACATGGGCGCGCCCGTGCATGAGCACGTCAAGGCCCTCAAGGACATCAACGCGCGCGAGTTTCTGATGCTGGCCCTGCTGGCGATCATGGTGCTGTACTTCGGTATCCACCCCAAGCCCTTCACCGACGCGATGGATCCGGCGGTGCAGCAGCTTCTCCAGCACGTGGCCGTGTCCAAGTTGGGCTGACCGTGCTGGCCAACCATTCGAGAAAGCGTTCGTCACATGATTGATGCTGTCAGCTGGGCTACGGCCACCCCCGAGCTGCTGTTGCTCGGGATGGCGTGTGTGATCGCCCTTTTCGATCTGTTCATCGATACCCCGCTGCGCGATGCGACGTTCCGTCTCACGCAGCTCACGCTGGCCGTGGTCGCAGTGCTGGAGGGCTATCTGGCCCTGAGCGGGCAGACCCTCACGGGCTTTGGCGGGATGATCGTCAGCGACCCCATGGCCGCGTGGCTGAAGTGCTTTGCCACCGTGGCGCTGATGGTGACGCTGGTTTATGCGCGGCCCTACGCGGCGGCGCGCGACATGCTGCGCGGTGGCGAGCTGTTCACGCTGTCGATGTTTGCGCTGCTGGGCATGTTCATCATGATCAGCGGCCACCACTTCCTGGTGATCTATCTGGGCCTGGAGCTGTTGACGCTGTCCAGTTATGCGTTGGTGGCATTGCGGCGCGACGATGTGCGGGCCACCGAAGCGGCGATGAAGTACTTCGTGCTCGGCGCGCTGGCCAGCGGCTTTTTGCTCTACGGGCTGTCGCTGGTGTATGGCGCCACGGGCAGCCTGGGCATTGCCGATGTGGCGCGTGCCGTCGAGGCGGGGGTGGCCCAGCCGCAGGTGCTCATGCTGGGCGTGGTGTTCGTGGTGGCGGGGCTGGCGTTCAAGCTGGGCGTGGTGCCTTTCCACATGTGGGTGCCGGACATCTACCACGGTGCGCCCACGTCGATCACGCTGTTGATCGGCGGCGCGCCGAAGCTGGCCGCGTTTGCCATCCTGGTGCGGCTGCTGGCCGAGGGCCTGCCCGCGGTGGCGGTCGATTGGCAGCAGATGCTGGCCTTCCTGGCCGTGGCGTCGCTGCTGGTGGGTAACCTGGCGGCGGTGGCGCAGCGCAATTTCAAGCGGATGTTGGCGTTTTCCACCATCGCGCAGATGGGTTTCATGCTGCTGGCACTGGTGGGCGGCGTGGTCGGCGGGGACCGCACCGGCATGGGCGGGGCGTTCGGCGCCGCTATGTTCTATGTCGTGACCTACGTGCTGACGACGCTGGCGACCTTTGGCGTGATGCTGCTGCTGGCGCGCGAAGGCTTCGAGTCGGAGGAGATTGCCGACTTCGCCGGCCTCAACCAGCGCAGCCCGTTGTATGCCGGGGTGCTGGCGGCGTGCATGTTCTCGTTGGCGGGGGTGCCGCCGCTGGTTGGCTTCTACGCCAAGCTGGCCGTGCTGCAGGCGCTGCTGGCGGCCGGGGGCGGGCTCTACGTCGGACTGGCGGTGTTCGCCGTGCTGGCGTCGCTGGTCGGCGCGTTCTACTACCTGCGCGTGGTCAAGGTGATGTATTTCGATGCGCCGGCGCAGACCGCACCGATCCAGGCGCCGCTGCAGGTGCGCGCGGTGTTGTCCGTCAACGGGGCGTTGGTCCTGATTCTGGGCTTGCTGCCCGGGGGACTGATGACGCTGTGTATCCAGGCCGTGCGCGCGGTCTTCTGAGGCGCGTTAGAGTCCGCGCATGAGTCTGGATTTGGCCGTCGGCCTGGTGATCGCCCTGGCGCTCGTGGGCGCCAACCTGCCTTTCGTCAACGAGCGCTGGATGGCCGTATGGCCCGCCCGCGGCGGCGTCAAGCCGCTGTGGGGGCGGGTGGGTGAGCTGACGGTGCTGTATTTCGTCGTCGGCGCCGCGGCCCTGGGGCTGGAGCAGAACCTCGGGCAGATCTACCCGCAGGGCTGGGAGTTCTATGCCGTGACGGCATCGATGTTCCTGACCCTGGCCTTTCCGGGGTTCGTGTTCCGCTACCTGATGCGCCGCTGAGGGCTCTGGAGGGCCGCCGTGTCCGATGCCGCGCTCGTGCCCGAGCGACATCCTGCGCACCTGGTCGAAGTCTGCCGCGAGACATCGACCGTGTGGCAGGGGCACTTCTTGTCGCTGTGCCGGGACCGTGTCCAATTGCCCGATGGCCGCGAGGCTGGGCGTGAGTATCTGCGGCATCCGGGCGCAGTGCTGGTCGTGCCGATGCTGGCGGACGGGCGGCTGGTGCTCGAGCGGCAGTATCGCTATCCGGTGCGGCGCGCGATGATCGAGTTCCCTGCCGGCAAGCGGGATGCGGGGGAGCCGTCGTTTGTCTGTGCCGAGCGCGAGTTGCGCGAGGAAACGGGCTACCAAGCCGGTGAGTGGGCGCGCGCGGGCGTGCTGCATCCCGCCATCGGATATTCGGACGAGGTGATCGAGATCTGGTTTGCCCGCGCCCTGTGCGAGGGGGAGCGCCGGCTCGACGAGGGGGAATTTTTGGACGTGTTGGCGGTTAGCCCCGCGGCGCTGCTGCAAGCGGTGTGGCGCGGCGAAGTCACCGACGGCAAGACGCTGGCCGCGCTGCTGTGGTGGCAGAATGTGACAATGGGTGCCTGCCCGCTGGAGTGGCGGCCGGCCGAGGCCTGGCGCGGCGCGCAGGCGGTGGAGCAGGAGCGCCCATGAAGGTGCTCGATCTGGCCTGCGCCCATGGGCACCGCTTCGAGGGCTGGTTTGCGTCGGAAGAGGACTTTCGCGACCAGTCGGCGCGCGGCCTGCTCGAATGCCCGGTGTGCGGCGATCAGGCGATCGAAAAGCAACTGAGCGCGCCGTATGTGCAGACCCGGCGCGCCGAGTCGCCCGAGGGGCAGCGGCCCTCGCCCCCCCAAGTCGCGCCAGCGGAAGGATCGACGCCCCTGTCGCCCGAACAGCAGGCCCGCGTCTTGCGGGTGCTGCGCGCTTGGGTGCAGGACAGCGAGGACGTGGGCGAGCGTTTCGCCGCCGAGGCGCGGGCCATCCACCATGGCGAGGCCGAGGCGCGCAGCATCCGCGGTGTCGCGACGCCGGACGAGGCCGCGGCCTTGCTGGAGGAGGGCGTTCCCGTGCTGCCGCTGCCGGATCTGCCGCTGCTCAAGGGGCCGCTGCAGTAGCGCGGCCCCGGGCGGAGTGAGCAGGGGGTTTCAGGGGTAGAGCCCACGCAGATCGCGCGCGCGCAGGATGCGCTCGCACGCCACGATGAAGGTGGCGGTGCGCAGGCTCACGCCTTTGTCTTCGGCCACTTGCCACACGGCGTCCAGCGCGCCTTTCATGATGCGGATCAGGCGCTCGTTGATCTCTTCCTCGCTCCAGAAGTAGCTGGAGAAATCCTGCACCCACTCGAAGTAGCTGACCGTCACGCCCCCGGCGTTGGCGACCACGTCCGGCACGACGAGCACGCCCCGGTCGCGCAGGATGTCGTCGGCGTCCGGGGTGGTCGGGCCGTTGGCGCCTTCGATGATGAGGCGGGCCGTGATGCGGTGGGCGTTGGCGGCAGTGATTTGCTGCTCCAGGGCGGCCGGGATCAGGATGTCGCAGGGCACGTCCCAGAAGCGGTCGCGCTCCAGGGCCTCGGCCGCTTCGAAGCCGGCGACACTGCCCGTGCGCTTGACGTGGGCGAGCAGCGCCGGCACGTCCAGGCCGGATTCGCGGTACACGCAGCCGGCGTGGTCCTGCACGGCGACCACGCGGGCGCCGGCCTCGGCAAACAGCTTGGCTGCGATGCCGCCCACGTTGCCGAAGCCCTGGACCGCCACCCGCGCACCGGCCACGTCCAGCCCGATGCGCCGCGCCGACTCCGCCCCGACCGTGAAGACGCCGCGGCCGGTCGCCTCGCGGCGGCCGAGGGAGCCGCCCAGGCTGATCGGCTTGCCAGTGACGACGCCCGTGGCGGTCTCCCCCACGTTCATCGAGTAGGTGTCCATCATCCAGGCCATGACGCGTTCGTTGGTGTTCACGTCCGGCGCGGGGATGTCCTTGGTCGGGCCGATGATGAGGCCGATCTCGCTGGTGTAACGGCGGGTCAGGCGCTCCAGCTCGCCCATGGACATCTGCTTGGGATCGACGCGCACCCCCCCTTTGGCGCCGCCGAAGGGCACGTTGACGGCGGCGTTCTTGATGGACATCCAGGCCGCGAGCGCCATCACCTCGGAGAGCGTGACGTCCTGGTGAAAGCGCACGCCCCCTTTGCCCGGTCCCCGCGAGGTGTTGTGCTGCACCCGATAGCCCTCGAAGTGCGCGATGGAGCCGTCGTCCATCTGGATCGGCACGTCCACGACCAGGATGCGCTTGGGGCGTTTGAGCGTTTCCACCCAGCGCGCGAGGTTGCCCAGGTGCGGGGTGACGCGATCCACCTGTTGCAAAAAGATGCCCCAGGGGCCCAGGTGGTGCGGATCCAGGTAGGACGGCAAGGCGTGCCGGGGGGCGGTGGTGTCGGGATGCAAGCTCATGTCATCCGGTGCAAGAGTTGAACATGGCGCGCAGCATAGGCGTGCCTGCCGGGCTTGTCCAAAGCCGGTTTCCCATGCGGCCATGCAATTCATGCATGAGCGGGCCGCGGCACAATGGGACCCCCAACGGAGACGACCTTGACCCTCCCCGCGTTCGATCCCCGCCAGGTGCCCGTCGTTGCCCGGGACGACGGCCTGCCCCGCGTGCCCGTGGAGCGACTGGGTGAGCAGGACTTGCGCGGCTGGTTTGCCCGGCCGCCGGTGTGGACGCCCGAGATTCGCGCCGAGCCGCGCTGGGTCGATGGCCCGCCCAAGCCCGCGGCGGTGCTGGTGCCCCTGGTCTGGCGCGCGCGGCCGACGGTGCTGCTGACGCAGCGCACCGCGCACCTGCCGACGCACGCCGGACAGGTGGCCTTCCCGGGGGGCAAGCTGGATGCCGGCGATGCGGGCGACCCCGTACGCTGCGCCTTGCGCGAGGCGGCGGAGGAGGTCGGCGTGGCCCCGGAATGGGTGGAGCCGCTTGGCACCCTGCCGGTGTATGCGACCGGCTCGGGCTTCGAGATCACGCCGGTGGTCGGTCTGGTGCGCCCGAGCGGGCCGTGGCGCCCGAATCCGCAGGAGGTGGCCGAGGCCTTCGAGGTGCCGCTGGATTTTCTGATGGACCCTCGCCACCATCGCCACCACGAGGTCGATTGGGGCGGTGTGACGCGGCGCTGGCTGTCCATGCCCTACGACGATCCGCAGGGCCAGCGCTTCATCTGGGGCGCGACCGCGGGCATGCTGCGCAACCTGTATCGGTTCCTTCTGGCCGGGGCGGCCGCTATGATCCGCGCATGACATTTTTCGCGGTCCTGATCGCCCTTGTGCTCGACCAGGCGCGGCGCCCCGGGCCGCAGGCGCCGTGGCTGGGCGCCGCCGGGGCCTGGGCGGCGTGGGTGCAGCGCCAGTTCGACGCCGGGCATGCGGTGCACGGCTGGCTGGTCTGGACGGTGGCGCTGGGGGTGCCGGTGCTGGCGACCGCCCTCGTCCACGCTTTGCTGGCGCAGGCCAGCGGCTTGCTGGCGTTCGTGTGGACGGTGGCGGTGCTGTATGTCACCCTGGGCTTTCGCCAGTTCAGCCATCACTTCACGGCGATTCGCGCGGCGCTGGAGTCGGGCGACGAAGCGCGCGCGCGGGCCCTGTTCGCGCAGTGGCAGGGGGGTGATGCCGTCGAGTGGCCGCGCGAGGAGTTGCTGCGGCGCGTCATTGCCCATGCCATCCTGTCGTCGCACCGACATGTGTTTGGGGTGTTCGTCTGGTTCGTGGTGCTGGCGGCATTCGGCCTGGGGCCGGCCGGGGCGGTGCTGTACCGCTTGGCCGCGTGGCTGGCGCAGGCCTGGGGTGGCGCGCGGCGGCCGGACGCCCCGGTGAGCGAGCCGGTGGCCCGGCTGGCCCAGCGAGCGTGGTGCTGGATCGACGCCGGGCCGGCGCGGGTGACCGTCCTGGGGTTTGCCGTGGTGGGCCACTTCGAGGACGCCCTGGAGCGTTGGCGGCAGCAGCGCCGGCCCTGGCAAGAGCCCAGCGACGACCTGCTGCTGTCGGTGGCCGAGGGGGCCATCCAGGTGCGCCTGTCCCGCGGGGTCGTGGGGGAGGAGCCCCTGACGGCGGACTTGCCCGAGCCGCAGCTCGCCCACCTGGCCAGTGTGGTGGGGCTGGTGTGGCGCAGTGTCGTGCTGTGGTTGCTGCTGCTGGCGCTTGCGCTGCTGGCACGCATCTTTTGACCTGCCGCCTGTCGGTTCAGGCGGTCAAGGGGCGGGGGCCAAGGGTCAGGGCGTGCGCGCCGCGGCCAATTCCTCGTACAGGTCCTGGTACATCCGCCAGCGGTGCGGGGCGATCGGCCCGTGCGGGGCGATGGCCGCCTGAATCGCGCAGCCGGGTTCGCGCCGGTGGGTGCAGTTGTGAAAGCGGCACTGCCCGACGTAGGGGGCCAGGTCGGGCATCCATCGCGCCAGGGCCTCGGGGGCGATGTGGTGCAGCCCAAACTCGTGGAACCCCGGCGAGTCGATCAGGGCGCCGCCGTGCCCGTCATCCAGCCAGTACCAGCTCGTTCGGGTGGTCGTGTGCCGGCCGGTCCCCAGCGCGCGCGAAATGGCCTGGGTGTCGGCCTGCGCATGGGGCACCAGCCGGTTGACCAGGGTGCTCTTGCCCACGCCGGAGGCCCCCATCACGAGGGTCACCCGTCCGCGCAGCCGCTCGGTCAATGCGGCCAGGTCCGCGTCGGCACTCGCATCGTCCCCTTGCAGTTGCAGCGGCAGCACGGTTTCGCCCATGGCGCGGTAGGGCGCCAGACGCGCCCATGCCTCGGCGAAGGCGGGCTGCACATCGCGTTTGTTCAGGGCGATCAACGGCTCGATTCCGGCCTGCCGGGCTGCGATCAGCGCGCGGGCCAGCTGGGGTTCGGCAAACGTCGGCTCTGCCGCCAGCAGCACCAGCACCTGATCCAGGTTGGCGGCGAACACCTTGGTGCGCAGCGCGTCCTGGCGGAACAGCACGTTGCGGCGCGGCAGCACGGCATCGACGACGCCCTCGTCACCGGAGGGCGTCCAGCGCACCCGGTCGCCGACCACGGCCTCTTGCCGTTTGCCGCGCGGGTGGCAGCGCGTGCGGGTGCGGTCGTCTGCTTCGACCAGCAGGTGTCGGCCATAGGTGGCAACGACCAGGCCGTCGTGCGCACCTGGCAGGGGGGCGGTGGCGTCGCGGCGCCGGTTCATGCGGGCTCCCTGACCGGTCCCAGGCGCGCCAGCCGGTCCGCCGCCGGGGGGTGGGAATAAAAGAAGCGCACGAACCAGGGGTCCGGCGTCAACGTGCTGGCGTTGTCGCGGTACAGCGTGAGCAGGGCGCCCGCCAGCGCACTCGGGCCCGTCTGCTGCACGGCGTAGCGGTCGGCCTGGTATTCATCGCGGCGGGACAGGGCACTGAACAGCGGCGCGACGAACACCCCCGCCAGGGGCAACACCATCCCGAACAGCAACAGGGCCAGGGCGGCGTTGCTGCCGGTCAGGCTGGGCGTCACCCCCAGACCAAAGTAAAACCACAGCTGTTGCGACAGCCAGCCCAGCAGCGCCAGCGCGGCCCCGCTGCCCAGCCCCATCCACACCAGGCGCTTGAGCACATGCCGGTGGTGGGCATGCCCCAGCTCATGCGCGAGCACGGCATCGATCTGGGCCGCTTCCAGGCGTTGCAGCAGGGTGTCGAACAACACCACGCGCTTGGCGGGGCCAAACCCGGTGAAGTAGGCGTTGGCGTGCGCGCTGCGCCGGCTGCCGTCCATCACATACACCCCCGCGGCGCGAAAGCCGCAGCGGGCCAGCAGGGACTCGACGCGCTCGCGCAGGTGGGCGTCGGCCAGCGGCTCGAAGCGGTTGAACAGGGGCGCGATGACGCGGGGATAGAGCAGCAACAGCGTGGTGTTGAAGGCCATCCAGGCCAGCCAGGCCCACAGCCACCAGGTGGGGCCCGCGGCGTCGTAGAGCCACAGGACCAAAGCCGCCAGCGGCAGGCCCAGGGCCGCTGCCACGGCCGCGCCCTTGAGCCCGTCGGCCACCCACAGACCCGGCGTCATCTGGTTGAACCCGTGGGCGGCTTCCAGCCGGAAGGTGCGCCACCACGCTAGCGGCAGCTCCAGCAACGCGCCGATCGCGAAGAAAGCCCCCACGAGTGCGACCTGTTGCGGCAGGCCATCCCCCAGCCACCGCAGCAGCGCCTGATTGAGCCGATCCAGCCCGCCAAGCAGGGTCCAGCCGACCAGGATGGCTGCACTCCAGACCGCCTCGGTCAGCGCCAGCCGCGTCTTGTCGATCGTGTAGGCGGCGGCCTTGGCGTGCTGCTCGGCGCTGACGTGGGGCGCAAACGCTGCGGGCACCTGGTTGCGGTGGCGCGCGACGTGCCGGATTTGGCGGGCGTACAGCCAGCCCCGCAGCAGCAGGCTGGCCACCAGCAGGGCCACGAAAGTCCAGGTCCAGAGCAGGTGCGCGGGCAGGGCGGTGTCCATGCGCGCAGTCTAGCCAATGTCGTGCCCGCGCGTCGGCGACAATAGGCACCATGACGAGCCCCAACACCCTGCCCGAACCGCTGTCCGCCGAGGCCCTGACCTTGCCCAAGAGCGACCAGAATCTGGTCTGGATCGACTGCGAGATGTCCGGCCTGGACCCCGAGGCCGAGCGTCTGCTGGAGGTGGCCGTGGTGGTCACCGGCCCGCACCTGCATCCGCGCATCGAGGGGCCGGTGCTGGTGATCCACCAAAGCGACGCCGTGCTCGACGCCATGGACGCCTGGAACAAGGGTACGCACGGGCGCAGCGGCCTGATCGACAAGGTCAAGGCCAGCCGCGTGACCGAGGCGGAGGCCGAACAGCAGTTGCTCGACTTCATCGGGCGCTACGTGCCCAAGGGCGCATCGCCCATGTGCGGCAACAGCGTCGGGCAGGATCGGCGTTTTCTGGTCCGCTACATGCCGCGGCTGGAGGCCTATTTCCATTACCGCAATCTGGACGTGAGCACCCTCAAGGAACTGGCGCGGCGCTGGCGGCCGGAGGTCTATGGCGCGTTCAAGAAGCAGCAGCGCCACACGGCACTGGCCGACGTGCACGAATCCATCGACGAGCTGGCGCACTACCGCGAACACTTCCTGCGCCTGTCGGCCTGAGCGGGCGGGCCCGGCGGCCCGGTGTATGCTCGCGGAATTTTGACTATTCCGTGACACGTCATCATGTCCGCCATCCTATCCCCCGTTACCCGGTCGGGCCGTGAGCAGCTCGAGCAGTCGCTGCGGCTGGCCGCGGCCGTTGCCGGTCTGGTTGCGGCCGGTTTGTACGCCGCCGTCTCGGTCAAAGCCGTGGCGGGGCTGTCCACCCAGGCCCTGTGGTTTTTGATCATCGCCGCCGCCATCGGCGCCTACATGGCGATGAACATCGGCGCCAACGACGTGGCCAACAACATGGGGCCGCCCGTCGGCTCAGGCGCCATTGGCCTCGGTGGGGCGATCGTCGTGGCGGCTCTGTTCGAGGCGCTGGGCGCCATCGTGGCGGGGGCCGACGTCGTCGGCACCATCAAGGGCGGCATCATCGATATGCGCTCCTTCGCCGAACCCCAGCGCTTCACCTGGCTGATGCTCGCCGCCTTGCTGGCGGGGGCGTTGTGGCTGAACCTGGCCACGGTGCTCGGCGCGCCGGTGTCGACCACCCATTCCATCATCGGGGCGGTGGCCGGCGCGGGGATCGCGGCCGGCGGCTGGACGGTCATCAACTGGGGCACCATCGGCGCCATCGTGGCGAGCTGGGTCATCTCGCCCCTGTTCGGTGGGGCCGTCGCGGCGGCCGTCCTGTACTTCATCAAGCGCTCGATCACCTACCAGGCCGACATGGCAACGGCGGCCGGGCGCCGCGTGCCGCTGCTGATTGCGGCCATGGCGTGGGCCTTTGCGACCTACATGCTGCTCAAGGGCCTCAACAACGTCATGAAGATCGGGTTCTGGCAGGCGGTGCTGGCCGGCTTCGTGGCCGCCGCGCTGACCTATGCGGTCATCCGCGGGCCCATCGCACGCCGTGCGGCCGCGCTGCCCGGGACCAAGTCCGCGGTCAACGAGCTGTTCACATGGCCGCTGGTGTTTGCCGCGGCGTTGCTGAGCTTTGCGCACGGCGCCAACGATGTGGCCAATGCGATCGGGCCGCTGGCGGCGATTTACGAGGCGGTCCTGCACGGGGCCGTGGTGGCCACGGCGGCGACGCCGCTGTGGATCCTGGTGCTGGGGGCGCTGGGCCTGTCGCTCGGGCTGGCGCTGTACGGCGGCAAGTTGATCATGACCGTGGGCAAGGAGATCACCGAGCTGGACCGCATGCGCGCCTACGCTATCGCGATGGCGGCGACGTTGACGGTGATCGTCGCGTCCCAGCTCGGCATGCCCGTGTCCACCACCCATGTCTCGATCGGTGCGGTGTTCGGGGTGGGCTTTCTGCGGGAGTTGCTCAAGGTCAACTACGCCAAGATGGAGGCCGTCGTCCGCGCCGCCCACCAGGGCGAGGACCGCGAGGCGGTCGAGGCGTATCTGAACCGCTTCGAAGCCGCGCCCGTGGACGAGAAAAAGCGCATGTTGGCGGAGATGAAGCGCCGCGCCAAGGATCTGGAGCGCCGCGGCGAGCTGGCGCCGGACTGGTTCAGCAAGAAGGAGCGCAAGGCCTTCAAGAAGGCGTACAAGCAGGAGATCGTCAAGCGCTCGGTGGTGCTGCGCATCGTCGCGGCGTGGATCGTCACGGTGCCCGCGACGGCGGTGCTGGCGGCGGTGCTGTTCCGGGTGGTGGAGCTGCTGCTGACCCGCTGACACCGAATCTGTGCCATAATGCGGTCATCCGGCGCTACTCGGCGCCGGTTTTTTGTTGCATCTGCTGCTTGCCGGTCCCGTGGAAGGATTGATTCGTTGGTAGTCGATGTGATGACAACCTGACGGATCCCAACCATGAACCCTTCGACCCCTGCAGCCACCGGCTGCGACGGCGGCTTTGCCGCGCTCGGCCTGGCCGAACCCCTGCTGCGTGCCGTGGCCGACCTCGGCTACGTTAAGCCCACCCCCGTACAACAGGCGGCCATCCCGCCAGCCCTGGCCCGCGATGCGGACGGTGCCGACCTGATGGTGTCCAGCCAGACCGGCAGCGGCAAGACCGCCGCTTATTTGCTTCCCGTGCTGGACGCCCTGTGCCGACAGGCCGTGGCCGAGCCCGTGCGCGAGTCCGCCCGCCGCGGCCGCGGACCGGGGCGCGGTCGCTTCGAGCCGGCGGCGCCGCAGGCGCTGGTGCTGTGCCCCACGCGGGAGCTGGCCCAACAGGTGGCGCACGACGCCGTGGACCTGCTGCGCCACACGCGCGGCCTGCGCGTGGCGACCGTGGTGGGCGGCATGCCCTATGCGGTGCAACTGCAGCGCCTGGCCGGCGCGGCCGTGGTGGTGGCGACCCCGGGGCGCCTGCTCGACCTGCACCGCGGCGGCCATCTGAGGCTGGATGCGGTGCAGCACGTCGTCCTCGACGAGGCCGACCGCATGCTGGACCTGGGCTTTGCCGAGGATCTGGCCGAGATCCACCGCCTGACCGAAGGCCGCCGCCAGACGCTGATGTTCAGCGCCACCTTCGCGCCGCGCATCCAGGCGCTGGCCGCGCGCATCATGCGCGAGCCGCAGCGCGTCGCGCTGGAGACGGCGCAGGACCGCCACACCCACATCGAGCAGCGCCTGTACTGGTGCGACAGCCCTTCGCACAAGCGCCGGGTGCTGGACCACTGGCTGCGTGACGAGGCGATCGAGCAGGCCATCGTGTTTGCCAGCACGCAAATCGAGTGCGATGAGCTGGCGCAAGATCTGCAGCATGCGGGCTTTGCCGCCGTGGCCCTGCACGGGGCCCTCAGCCAGGGGCTGCGCAACCGCCGGCTGCAGGCGCTGCGGCAAGGGCAGGTGCAGATCCTGGTGGCCACCGATGTGGCTGCCCGCGGCATCGACGTGCCCACCATCACCCATGTCTTCAACTACGGCTTGCCGATGAAGGCCGAGGACTATGTGCACCGCATCGGGCGCACCGGTCGGGCCGGGCGCCGCGGTCTGGCCGTCACCATGGCCGAGCCGCGCGACCGCCGCCGCATTGGTGCCATCGAGGCCTTCAGCCGCCAGCCGATCCCGGCCCTGACGATCCCGGGCCTGGAGCCGCAGCGGCCCATCGACACGCCGCGCCACGCGCGCCGTCCCGACGGCCACCGCGGCTGGGGCGGGCGCCCCGGGGCGCCGCGCGGACGGCGCCCGGAATCGGCCCCGCGCCGCGCGCCGCGCTGAGCCGCTGCCGCGCAGTTTTGCGGCCGATCCGGAGGCCGGCGCCGCCGGGTGTGCGAACATTGCGGGCATCACCGCCCGCAAGAGGAGACACCATGGCGCGCCGAAGCCCCGAATGGCTGGACCGCATGTACAACAACCGGGCGCTGGTGCCCGAGCACGCGATGCACTTTGCGCGCTGGGCCGAGGCGTCCGAGGACGCCCGGGAGGCGCACCCCTGCGTGCTGGATGTGCCCTATGGCAGCGGCCCGCAGGAGACGCTGGACATCTTCCCCGCGCGCGCGGCCGGCTCCCCCGTGGTGGTTTTCATCCACGGGGGCTATTGGCGCTCGCTCGACAAATCCGAGCATTCGTTTCTGGCCGTGCCCTTTCGCAACCAGGGCGCATGCGTTGTGGTGCCCAACTACGCCCTGTGCCCCGCGGTGACGATCCCGGACATCGTGATGCAGATGGTGCGGGCCGTGGACTGGGTGCACGCCCATGCGGCCGAGCACGGGGGCGACCCCGCGCGGGTGTATCTGGTGGGCCACTCGGCCGGTGGCCATCTGGCCACACAGCTGATGCTGTGTGAGTGGCCGCGCGTGCGCCGCGGTCTGCCGGCGGATCTGGTCAAGGGCGCGTTGTCCATCTCCGGGTTGTACGACCTGGAGCCCGTGAGTCGGGTGCCGTTTTTGCAGGCGTCGCTGCGCCTGACCCCCGAGCAGGTCCAGCGGGTCAGCCCGGCCCGGCTGCCCGCGCCCGCCACCGGCACGCTCTACACTGTGGTCGGCGGGGACGAGAGTGCGGAGTTCCTGCGCCAAAACGGCGTGATGCGCAAGGCCTGGGGCGCGCGCCGCGTACCGGTGGTCGAGCGCATCGCGGGGCGCAACCACTTCAGCGTGCTGGAGGACCTGAGTCTGCCCGGCACCCGGCTGCACGCCCTGGCGATGCAGCTGGTCTTTGGCATCCCCGCCGGCGGTTGAGGGGCGGGGACGAGTGGGGGCGCGGCGCGCGCCCTGCCGTCACATCAGCAGGTGCTCGCCGGCGTTTTCGCCGCCGAGGATCACGTAGTTCACCTTGCGCAGATCGGCCAGGGTGCGCCCGCCGGCGTAGCTGATGGAGCTTTGCAGGTCCTCCTGCATCTCGCGCAGGGTGTCGGCGAGTTTGCCCTTGAGCGGCTCCAGGATGCGCTTGCCTTCGACGTGCTTGTACTCGCCCTTGTTGAAGTCGCTGGCCGAGCCGTAGTACTCCTTGTAGAGTTTGCCGTCCACCTCCACCGTCTGGCCGGGGGATTCCTCGTGGCCGGCGAAGAGCGAGCCGATCATCACCATCGCGGCGCCAAAGCGCACGCTTTTGGCGATGTCGCCATGGTGGCGGATGCCCCCGTCGGCGATGATGGGCTTGGTCGCCACCCGCGCGCACCACTTGAGCGCCGAGAGCTGCCAGCCGCCGGTGCCAAAGCCCGTTTTGAGCCGCGTGATGCACACCTTGCCTGGCCCGATGCCGACCTTGGTGGCGTCCGCGCCCCAGTTTTCCAGGTCGATCACGGCCTCGGGCGTGCCCACGTTGCCGGCAATCACGAAGGTCTGCGGCAGCTTGTGCTTGATGTGCTCGATCATCTTGCGCACGCTGTCCGCGTGGCCATGGGCGATGTCGATGGTGATGTAGTCGGCCCCCACGCCCTCGGCGGCGAGCCGGTCGATCACCGCGTAGTCGGCCGCCTTGACGCCGGAGCTGATGGAGACGAACAGGCCCTGCTCGCGCATGCGCTTGGCAAAGGCCACGCTGTCCAGGTCGAAGCGGTGCATGACGTAAAAGTAGCCGTTGGCGGCCAGGTATTCGCTGATGCGCTCGTCCAGCACCGTCTTCATGTTGGCCGGCACCACCGGCAGCTTGAAGCGCCGGCCGCCAAACTCCACCGAGGTGTCGCATTCGCTGCGGCTTTCCACGCGGCATTTGCGCGGCAGCAGCAGGACGTTGTCGTAGTCGAAGATTTCCATGGTCAAGGCTCCGGGGTTGCAGTGGGGGCGGGCGGCGCGTTGTGGCAGTGCGCGGCCCAATGGCTGCGAGCGCTTGATTTGGAGCCGGCCGGGTCCGAAGCCGCCAGCACGGGACGGTGGACACAAAAAACCGGGCTCCAACGTTTGGGCCCGGTGCTTGATTCTATGCCAGTTGGCTGGGGCACAATAGCCCGCATGGGGCGATGCCGCCCCCTTGGAGCGCGTGCGGATGAATCCCTCCACCCTGATCGGCATGGTCGCCAGCGTCGTCCTGCTGGGCGTCCTGATCCTGTTTGCGGCCGACGATCCCTGGCTGTTCATCGACTGGCCGAGCATCGGCATCGTCCTGGTGGGCACCATGGCCGCCACCTTCCTGAGCTACCCGATGGGCGAGGTGCTGCGGGTTTTCAAGCTCATTGGCACCGTCATGCGCAACGAGCGCCTGTACACCGAGCGCGACATCGAGGAGCTGGTGGACGTCTCGCGCCTGTGGATGCGCGACGACCCGGTGATGGTCGAGAAGGCGCTGCCGCGCATCTCCAATCCCTTCCTGCGCACGGGGGTGCAGCTGGTCATCGACCGCATCCCGGAAGAGGACATCCTGGACCTGCTGCAGTGGCGGATTTCGCGCATGAAAGCCAAGGAGGCGGCCGAGGCGCAGCTCTTTCGCGTCATGGCCAGCTACGCGCCCGCCTTCGGCATGATCGGCACCCTGGTCGGCCTGATCAACCTGATGGACGTGATCGCCAGCGGGGACCTGGTCGTGATCGGCAAACACCTGGCCGTGGCCCTGATGACGACGTTCTACGGCATTCTGTTGGCCAACCTGGTGTTCAAACCCGTGGCCGTCAAGCTGGAGCGCCGCACCGAGCAGCGCATCGTGCTCATGAATATGGTGCTGCAGGGCATTTCGATGATGTGCGCGCGCCGCAGCCCGTCGCTGATGCGCGAGACGCTCAACTCCTTCGTCGCGCACCGCGAGGATGAAATCCGCGACACCGCCTCCGGCCCGACGGCGCCCGGCGGCGGGGCCGGGGCCCCGCGTGCGCCCGGCCGGCCCGAAGGGCGCACGCCGTGAACGAGCGCCAATTGCACGAAGCCCTGGGCCGCGCCCTGGAGGCGGCGCGCAACGGGACGGCGGGGGCGGCGGGGCCGGGGGGGGCGCCGGCCCCCGTGTCGGCTGCGCCCGCGAGGCCCGGCCCCCTGCAAAAAGGGCGCTACCAGCGCTGGCATGCCGACCCCGACCCCGTGCCGGAGGAGGAGACCTGGCTGCTCACCTATCTGGATGTGGTGACGCTGCTGCTCGTCATGCTCGTGGTGATGCTGGCGTTTTCCGAGCCGATCAAGCGCAAGCCGCCGCTGGGCCGGCCCGAGGCGCAGGGACAGGTGCCCGCCGTGGCCGGGCAGGTGCTGCCGGGCGGCGGGGGCAGCATCGTGCCGCCGGTCGAGCGGCCATCGGCCACGCCAGGGCCGGGGACGCACCCCGCCGAGCAGCGCCAGCCCGATGCGCCCGAACCGCGGCCGGGCACCGATGCCCCGCCCGCGGCCGAGTCGGTACCGTCTCCGTCGCTCGCTTTGGGGGACCTGGGCAAGGACATCCAGGTGCTGGTGCGCGACGAGGGGGTGAGCTTTCGCATCCCGTCCGAGGTGTTGTTCCCCTCCGGCGAGGCGGTGCTGACGCCGGCGGGGCAGGCCATCATCGACCGGCTGCTGCCCGCCTTCAACCGCGTGCCGGACTACACCATCGTGGTGGAGGGGCACACGGACAACGTCCCCATCCAGACCGCCCGTTTCCCCTCCAACTGGGAGCTGTCCGCCGCGCGGGCCAGCAGCGTCGTGCGCCAGCTCGAGGCCCGGGGCCTGAATCCGACGCGCCTGCGCGCGACCGGCCTGGCGGACACGCGGCCGCTTGCCTCCAACGACACCCCGCAGGGACGCGCGCAAAACCGGCGCGTGGAAATCACGCTGGAGCCGCCGCAGCGCCCGCGCAACTGAGGCCGCCGGCTGGGGGCGTTGGACTGGGGCCGCTGCCTACAATCGCCGCATGACCGATTTGTTCGCCGACGGGGCCACCCCCCACCGGGCCCCGCCGTCCCTGCCGCCCGATCATCCGCTGCTGCGCGCCCTCAACCCGGAACAGCTCGCCGCCGTCACGCTGCCGCCGGTGCATGCGCTGGTGCTGGCCGGCGCCGGCTCTGGCAAGACGCGGGTGCTGACCACCCGCATCGCGTGGCTGCTGGCCACGGGGCAGGCCTCGCCCGGCGCCATTCTGGCGGTGACCTTCACCAACAAGGCCGCCAAGGAGATGCTGGCGCGTCTGTCGGCCCTGCTGCCGCTCAACGTGCGCGGCATGTGGATCGGCACCTTCCACGGCCTGTGCCACCGGCTGCTGCGGGCCCACCATGCGTTGGCGGGTTTGCCGGCGACCTTCCAGATCCTGGACACGCAGGATCAGCTCAGCGCGATCAAGCGGCTGCTCAAGGCCCTGGGCGTCGATGAGGAACGCGTCAAACCCAAGGAGCTGCAGTGGTTCATCGCCGGCGCCAAGGAGGACGGGCTGCGCCCGCGGGACATGGCCGCGCGCGACGAGGACACGCGGCAGAAAATCGAGCTCTACCGCCGCTACGAGGAGCAGTGTCAGCGCGAGGGGGTGGTGGACTTCGGGGAGCTGATGCTGCGCTCCTACGAGCTGCTGCGCGACCACGAGCCTCTGCGGGTGCACTACCAGCGGCGCTTTCGCCACCTGCTGATCGACGAGTTCCAGGACACCAACCGGCTGCAGTACGCGTGGATCAAACTGCTGGCCGGTGACGAGTCGGGCGGGCGCTTCGTCCCATGCGGCAATGCGGTGATGGCGGTCGGCGACGACGACCAGAGCATCTACGCCTTTCGCGGTGCGCGCGTGGGCAATATGAGCGACTTCGTGCGCGAGTTTGGCATCGACGCGCCCATCAAGCTGGAGCAAAACTACCGCAGCGTCGGGCACATCCTGCACGCGGCCAACCACCTGATCGACCACAACCGCCAGCGCCTGGGCAAAAACCTGCGCACCGAGCAGGGCGAGGGCGACCGCCTGCGCGTCGTGGAGCTGCCCAGCGACTTCGAGGAGGCGCAGTGGGTGATCGACGAGATCCGCCAGCTCACCCGCCAGGACGGCTTGCCGCCGCAGGAGATTGCGCTGCTCTACCGCAGCAACGCCCAGAGCCGGGCGCTGGAGGGCGCGCTGTTCAACGCCGGCATTCCATATCGCGTCTATGGGGGGCTGCGCTTTTTCGAGCGGGCCGAGATCAAGCATGCGCTGGCCTACTTGCGCCTGCTGGAGAATCCGCACGACGACACCAGTTTTTTGCGCGTGGTCAACTTCCCGCCACGCGGCATCGGGGCGCGCACCATCGAGCAGCTGCAGCAGGCCGCGCGCGAGGGCGGCTGTTCGCTGCACGACGCCGTCACGGCCGTGGGGGGCAAGGGCGGCGCCCATCTGGTGGCGTTCGTTGCCAAGCTGGACGTGATGCGTGAGCGCAGCGTCGGCCGACCGCTGCGGGAGATCATCGAAGGCGTGCTGGCCGACAGCGGGTTGGTCGAGCACTACCGCGCCGAGCGCGAGGGGGCCGAGCGCATCGAAAACCTGGAAGAGCTGGTCAACGCCGCCGAGAGCTTCGTCAGCCAGGAGGGCTTTGGCCGCGAGGCCGTGGCGCTGCCGCTGGACGAGACCGGGCCGGCGGCGCCGGTGTCCGCCGGGGTGGAGACCGAGACCGGCGAGACCGTGAGCCCGCTGGTCGCCTTCCTGACCCATGCGGCGCTGGAGGCCGGGGACCACCAGGCGCAGGCCGGTCAGGCGGCGGTGCAGCTGATGACGGTGCATGCGGCCAAGGGGCTGGAGTTCGACGCTGTCTTCATCACCGGGCTGGAGGAGGGGCTGTTTCCACACGAGAACAGCCTGTCCAGCCTGGACGGGCTGGAAGAGGAGCGCCGGCTGATGTACGTCGCCATCACGCGGGCGCGCCGGCGGCTCTACCTCACGCATGCGCAGACCCGCATGCTGCACGGGCAGACCCGCTACCACATTCCCAGCCGGTTTCTGGACGAGTTGCCGGAAGACAGCCTGCAATGGCTCAGCCCGCGCCGCGCGCGCGCGGCGGGGGGCTGGGGCGGTGGCTGGGCCGCCGGGGGCGCCGGGGCCGCAGCGATGCCCGTCGCGCAGCCCGCCTGGGGCCGCAGCGCCCTGGGCGATGATCGGCCCGCCGGCATGGCGGGCATTCCGGTGGCGCGGGCGCCGGCCCGCAGCGAGCCGGCCGTCAGCGCCAGCGGGGCCGAGATCCGCACCGGCATGGCGGTCTTCCACACCAAGTTTGGCGAAGGCCGGGTGCTGGCCATCGAAGGGCAGGGGGCCGATGCCCGGGCCCAGGTGGATTTTCGGCGCCACGGCACCAAATGGCTGGCGCTGGCCGTCGCCAAGCTCACCCCCGTGGCCTGATCCCCCGATTACTGCCCACCGAATCCATGACGAACGCTGCTGCCGCCGACCGACAGGCCCTCGTGCTGGGGGCCGGCATGATTGGCACCTGCACCGCGCTGCATCTGCAGCAGCGCGGCTACGACGTCGTGCTGGTCGATCGCCGCGAGCCGGGGCAGGAGACGTCGCTGGGCAACGCCGGCCTGATCCAGCGCGAGGCGGTAGAGCCCTACCCATTCCCGCGCCAGTGGGGCAAGCTGCTGCAGGCTGCCCTGGGCCTGGGGGTGGATGTGCACTACCACCTGTCGGCGCTGCCGTCCCTGGTGCGCCCGCTGTGGCGCTATTTCGTCGACTCCGGGCCGGCGCGGTATCCGCGGCAGGTGCAGGCCTATGCCCGCTTGATCGAGCATTGCCTGGACGAGCACCGGCCGTTGATCGAGCAGGCCGGCGCGGCCGAGGCGGTCCGGCCGGTCGGCTACCTGGACGTGTACCGCACGGGGCGCGTGTGGGAGGCGGCCGCGCGCGACGCCGAGCGGCTGGCGCTGGCGTTTGGCCTGCGTTGTACTGTGCTCGATGCCGCCGGTCTGGCCCAGGCCGAGCCGGCGTTGCGCCACCCGCTGGCGGGGGCCGTGCATTGGCAGGATCCCTGGTCCGTGCGCGATCCAGCGGAGCTGGTCAGCGCCTACGCGCGGCTGTTCGTGCAGCGTGGCGGCCGTCTGGTCCGGGGCGACGCCACGGCCCTGACCCCGCATGGGCGGGGGTGGCGCCTGCCCTTGCCGGACGGGGCCATCGAGGCCCCGGTCGCCGTGGTGGCGCTCGGGCCGTGGTCCGACACCCTGCTGCAACGCTTGGGCTACCGGCTGCCGCTGTTCGTCAAACGCGGCTACCACCAGCACTACACCGGGGGCGGGGTCTTGCAGCGGCCGGCGCTGGACGCCGAGCGGGGCTTCGTCCTGGTGCCCATGCGCCGGGGACTGCGCCTGACCACGGGTGCCGAATTTGCCCACCGCGATGCGCCCGCCACGCCGGTTCAGGTGCGCCGGGCCGAGGCGGCCGCGCGCGAGCTCATGGATCTGGGCCGGGCGCTGGATGAACCGCCCTGGCTGGGGGCGCGCCCCTGCACGCCGGACATGCTCCCCATCATGGGGGCGGCGCCGCGCCACCCGGGCCTGTGGTTCAACTTCGGGCATTCGCACCAGGGCTTCACCCTGGGTCCGGTGGCCGGCCGGTTGCTGGCGGAGATGATCGCGGGCGAGCCGCCCTTCGTCGATCCGGCGCCGTACCGCCCCGAGCGGTGGGGCTGACGGTTCAGGCCGGGGGCTCGCCCTCGTCGGTCAGAAAGCTGTCGCGGAAGGTGAAATACAGCGACGTGAAGAACGCCGCGCTCAGCAGCGACGCGGCCGGGAACACCAGCACCTGCATCGCCGACGCCCCGCCCAGTGCGGACGCCAGCAGCACGAGCACGAGCGACACCCCAAAGAACACCGCCGACCAGCCGAGCATGAACACCAGCAGCGCCCCTTTGTTGGTCCAGCAGGCCACCAGACTGAAAAACAGGCTCTTGACCGGGTGGATGCCGTGCCAGTGGACCAGGGCCGGCGCATGCCAGAACAGCAGCCCCAGCGGAATGTAGAGGACCGCCTGCCAGGCCAGATTGCGCAGCACGGCCGGCTCGGTCAGCGCCGTCTCGGCCCCTTCGAGGGCCGCATCGGCCGGCGCGCCGGACAGCCACGCGGCCAGCGTCATCACGACGACCGACCCCAGGGCGTACAGCCCGCCGAGCAGCAGCATCGCCCGCACGCGCTCGCGCCCGGCGCGAAAGGCGCTCGCCAGCACCGTCGGCATCGGGAAGCGGCCGCTGTCGGCCTCTTTGGTCGCGGCCATCAGGCCCAGGGTGGCTGCCGGCAGCAGCGCCAGGGCCAGGGGCGCGCCCAGCACCGGTACCATGGCGAGCACACTCACCCCCATGATGAACAGGAAGAACAGCCCGGCCATGGCCAGGGGCTGGCGAAAAAAGGTGCGCAGGCCCAGCCGGACCCAGAGCAGGCCGGTGCGGGCGGGGACGCGGTGCAGCTTCATCGGGGGTGGGCGCGGGTCAACACTCGGCGAGGCGGGCGCGCAGCACCCGCTCGAAGTGGGTGGGGTCGTGCGGCTTGAGCACGGCCGCCTGCCGCGGCAGGTACCAGTCCCACAGGCGCGAGATCCAGAACCGCAGCGCACCGGCACGGCGCATCGCGGGCAGCAGCTCGCGCTCGGCGGCGGTCAGCGGGCGGACCGACTGGTAGGCGTCGAGCAGGGCCTGTGTTCGCACGGGGTCTGTCGCGCCATCGGCCAGGTCGATGCACCAGTCGTTCAGACACACCGCAATGTCAAACAGCCAGGTGTCGCAGCCCGCGAAGTAAAAATCGAACAGACCGCTGAGGCGCCCGTCCTCGAACATGGCGTTGTCGCGGAACAGGTCGGCATGAATGGGGCCGCGCGGCAGTCCCTGGTACGCGGGGGTGGCGGCGATGTGGTTTTGATAGGCCAGCTCGGCCGTCAGCAGCGCCGTTTGCTCCGGGGCCAGGTGGGGCAGGATCACGGGCACCGTCTCGTTCCACCACGCCAGCCCGCGCAGATTGGGCTGCTCGCGGTCGTAGTCCCGCCCCGCCAGGTGCATGCGCGCCAGCATCGCGCCGAGCTGGGCGCAGTGCTCGGGGCCGGGGGCCAGCTCGTGGTGGCCGCGCAGCCGGTTGACCACGGCGGCGGGCTTGCCCCGCACCGTGTGCAGGATGGCGCCGCTCGCATCGGCCTGCGGATCGGGCACGGGGATGCCTTTGCCGGCCAGATGCTTCATCAGGTACAGATAGAAGGGGAGCTGTTGCGCGGTCAGCCGCTCGAACAGGGTCAGCACCCATTCGTGCCGCTGGCCGTCGCGCTCGGTGCTGACGAAGTAGTTGGTGTTTTCGATGCCCCCGGCGCAGCCCGCCATGTCGACCAGGCGGCCCAGGCCGAGCCGCTGCATCAGGTCCGCGGCCTCGTCGCGGCCCACCTCGGTGAAGACGGCCATGGCGGATCAGAACGCAAGCACGCGCCAGCGGCGCGATCCGGCCCCCGAACGCTCATCCCCGACGCCGGGGTCGATCGGCCGCACCTCGTAGCCCGGCAGGGCGGAGCGGGTGCGCACGTCGATCGTGCGGGTCTGGCCGCCCACGCGCAGTTCCTCGATGCGGCTGTGGCCGTCCTGATGCACCAGGCGTTCGACCTTGGGCTCCGGCGCCGTGGCGGCCGCCGGGGCGCTGTCGGCGGGTTGAGCCGTGGCCGAGCAGGCGAACAGCACGGCGGCCACGCCGAGGGCGTGGCGCAGGGGCTGGGCGTATCCGGCGGCCGCGGCGTGGCGCCGGCCGTCGCGGGCGGTGGGGCGGGGCGGTTGGAGCATGACGCCCCGATTGTAGGCAATCGGCCATGCACAATAGCGCGATGACCGACCGCGACCCCGACGCCCCGCTGCTCGTGCTGGTGGATGGCTCCAGCTACCTGTACCGCGCCTACCACGCCATGCCCGACCTGAGGGCTGTGCCTGGCGATCCCACCAGCCCCGCGACCGGGGCGATCCGCGGCATGATCAACATGCTGCAGGCGCTGCAGAAGGAGCATCCCTCCGACCACATCGCCGTCGTATTTGACGCGGCCGGGCCGACGTTTCGGGACGCCCTGTATCCGGAGTACAAGGCGCACCGCTCGCCGATGCCGGACGACCTGCGCGCCCAGATCGCCCCCATCCACGAGGTCATCCGGCTGCTCGGCCTGCCCGTGCTCGACGTGCCCGAGGTGGAGGCCGACGACGTGATCGGCACCCTGGCGAAGACGGCCGCGTCCCAGGGCTGGCGCGTGATCGTCTCCAGCGGCGACAAGGACCTGAGCCAACTGGTGGACGAGCGCATCACCATCATCGACACGATGACGGGCAAGGTGCGCGATGTCGCCGGGGTGGAGGCGGAGTTTGGCGTGCCGCCCCGGCTGATGGTGGATTTTCAGACCCTGGTCGGCGACGCGATCGACAACGTGCCCGGCGTGGACAAGGTCGGCCCCAAGACGGCCGCCAAGTGGCTGCAGACCTATGGCTCGCTGGATGCCATCGTGGCGCGCGCCCACGAAATCAAGGGGGCGGCCGGCGACCATCTGCGGCGTGCCCTGGACTGGCTGCCCACCGGCCGTCAACTGCTGACGATACGCACCGACTGCGACCTGGATGGCCATGTGCCCGGCCTGCCCTCGCTGGAGGCGTTGCGCAAGCGAGCCCCCGACACCGAGGCGCTGCGGGCGTTCTATCAGCGCTATGGCTTCAAGGGGCTGGCCCGGGCGCTGGGCGGCGAAGGCGACGCGGCCGCCGCCCCCACCCCCGCGGCGGCGGCGCAGGGCACGCTGTTTGGCGATCCGCCGCCCGCGCCCGCCCTGCGCTACGAGACGGTGCTCGACTGGGCCACGCTCGATGCGTGGCTGGCCCGCCTGCGCACTGCGCCCCTGGTGGCGCTGGACACCGAAACGACCTCGCTGGATGCGATGCGCGCCCGCCTCGTGGGCCTGTCGGTCAGCGTCGCACCCGGGGAGGCGGCGTACATCCCCCTCGCCCACGACTATCCGGGCGCGCCGGCGCAGTTGCCCCTCGACGCGGTGCTGGAGCGGCTGCGGCCCTGGCTGGAGGATGCCGCCGCCCCCAAGTGCGGCCAGCATGTCAAGTACGACCGGCATGTGTGGGCCAACCACGGCATCGCCGTGCGCGGCTGCGTCCACGACACACTGCTGCAGAGCTATGTGTTGGAGGTGCACAAGCCCCACAACCTGGAAAGCCTGGCCGAACGCCATCTGGGGCGCCGCGGCCTGAGCTACGAGGATCTGTGCGGCAAGGGGGCGGCGCAAATCCCGTTTGCGCAGGTGCCGCTGGAGCGCGCCGCCCCCTACGCCTGCGAGGATGCGGAAATGTGCCTGGCCGTGCATCAGGTGCTGTGGCCCCGGCTGCAGGCCGAGCCGGCCTTGCAGCGCATCTACGAGTTGGAGGTGGCCGTCTCCGACGTGCTGTTCCGCATGGAGCGCCAGGGCGTGCTGATCGATGCCGAGGCGCTGCGACGGCAAAGCCACGTCCTGGGTGAGCGCATCGCCGCGCTGGAGGCCGAGGCGCACGCGCTGGCGGGCCAGCCCTTCAACCTGGGTTCGCCCAAACAAATCGGCGAGATTTTCTTTGGCAAGCTGGGCCTGCCCGTGGTCAAAAAGACCGCCACCGGCGCGCCAAGCACCGACGAGGAGGTCCTGGAAAAACTGGCCGAGGACTATCCGCTGCCGGCGCGCATCCTGGAGCATCGCAGCCTCTCCAAGCTCAAGGGCACCTACACCGACAAGCTGCCCGGCATGATCCACCCCGTCACGGGGCGGGTGCACACCCACTATGCGCAGGCCGTCGCCGTCACCGGGCGGCTGGCCAGCAACGATCCCAATCTGCAGAACATCCCCATCCGCACGCCCGAGGGGCGGCGCATTCGCGAGGCCTTCGTGGCGCCCCCGGGCTGGTCCATCGCCAGCGCCGACTATTCGCAGATCGAGCTGCGCATCATGGCCCACCTGAGCGAGGACGCGGCCTTGCTGCGCGCGTTTGCCGAAGGGCAGGATGTGCACCGCGCCACGGCGGCCGAGGTGTTTGGCCTGCCGCCGGAGCTGGTCAGTCCCGAGCAGCGCCGCTATGCCAAGGTGATCAACTTTGGCCTCATTTATGGCATGAGCGCCTACGGCTTGGCCAAGGCGCTGGGCATCGACGCGACGGCGGCCAAGAACTACATCGAGCGCTATTTCGAGCGGTTTGCCGGGGTGCGCCACTACATGGACCGCACGCGGGCCCAGGCCAAGGCGCGCGGCTATGTGGAGACCGTGTTCGGCCGCCGCCTGGTGCTGCCCGAAATCAATTCCCCCAACGGGCCGCGGCGGGCTGCAGCGGAGCGCGCGGCCATCAACGCGCCGATGCAGGGCACGGCCGCCGACCTGATCAAGATGAGCATGGTCGCGGTGCAGCGCGCGTTGGACGAGCAGCAGCGCCGCACGCGCATGGTGCTGCAGGTGCACGACGAACTGGTGTTCGAGGTGCCGCCGGAAGAGATCGACTGGGTGCGCACCGAGGTGCCGCGCCTGATGGCCGGCGTCGCGACCCTGCGCGTGCCGCTGGTGGCCGAGGTGGGTGTCGGCGCCAACTGGGAGCAGGCGCACTGAAGGCGCGCTGCCCACGGGTCAGGGCAGGCTGCCGCCCGGCCCGGTTGCCAACCCCATCAGCCGGGCCTGCTGTGGCCCGTACGCCTCGGCGCTGCGGCAGTCGGCCGCCAGCAGCTTCTGGTACACGGCGGTCGCGGTCGGTGGCGGCAGCATGGCGCGCAGGTAGCGCGTCAGCGTCAACTGCTGCGCGCGGCTGAGTTCGGTGGCGCAAGTCTGGCGGCCAAAGTCCGCGTCGGGCGGAATCTGGTTGAACACCACCCGCGCCGGCGTCGGGCCATCGGCCATGTGCCTCTGGGCGCCGGCGGCAAACACCAGCCAGCAGGGGGTGCGGCACAGACCACCGGGCGCAATCGCCGTGTCCCAGCCCCGGTTGCGCACCATCGCGCCGATGGTGATGGCTTCGCCCACGGCCCCGTCCACGGCGCCGAGCACGAGCGTGCGGCGTTCGCAGCGCTGCCGGTCCACCGCATCCAGAGCCTGGCGCAACCGGGGCACGGCGCCGGCATGGAGCGCACCCTGCCAGCGCAGCTCGCAGGCCGCACCCGTCTGCGTGGCCGTCACCGACCCTCCGTCGTAGCCGAAGTCGCGGTCCGACGTGGCCGGTGCCGAGGCGGCGCCGGGGCGCGGTGCCGGCGTGCCACAGCCCGCCAACGCGGCGAGCACCGCCAAGCCCGCCCCCCAAACCGACCACCGCCACCACGGGCGAAGGGCGGTACGGGCGGCGAACCGCCCGTCCGTGAGGGGCGGCGGGGCGGACGCGCGGACCGGGCGCGGCTGTTGCAGGGACATGGCGCCAGCCTACCAGATCCGGACCCGCATCCGCCCCCTCTCAACGCAGGCGGAAGCGCCCCACCTGCTGCGTCAGTTGCTGCGCTTGCTCGCGCAGGGCAGCCGCGGCGGCCGATGCCTCTTCCACCAAGGCGGCGTTTTGCTGCGTCACCCCGTCCATGAGCGCGACGGCCTGGTTGATTTGCCCCAGCCCATCCGCCTGCTCGGCGCTGGAGGTGGCGATCTGGCGCATCAGCTCCGTGACGCGCTCGATGCTGTGGACGATCTCGGCCATCGTCGCGCCGGCGGCATCGACCTGGTCCTTGCCTGTCCCCACCTTGGTCACCGAGTCGCTGATCAAGGCCTTGATTTCGCGCGCGGCCTCGGCGCTGCGGCTGGCCAGATTGCGCACCTCGGAGGCCACGACGGCAAAGCCGCGCCCGGCCTCGCCGGCGCGCGCGGCTTCCACCGCGGCGTTGAGCGCCAGGATGTTGGTCTGGAACGCGATGCCGTCGATCACGCCGATGATGTTGGCGATGCGCTGCGACGACTCGTTGATGTCGTTCATGGTCTGCACCACCTGGCGTACCACGTCCCCGCCGCGCTCGGCGATGGCCGACGCCTTTTCGGCCATGTCGTCCGCCTGCCGCGCATTGGCCGCGTTCTGGTGCACGGTGCTGTTGAGCTGCTCGGTGGCCGACGCGGTCTGCTCCAGCGAGCTGGCCTGCTGCTCGGTGCGCTGCGACAGGTCCAGTGTGCCGCTGGCGACCTGGCTGGCGGCACTGGCGATGCTGTCCGCGGCCGACACCACATTGCCGATCAGTTCGCGCAGCCCCTGGCGCATCTGCTCCAGTTGTTGCAGCACATGGGCGATCTCGTCGCGGCCGTCGGGGACGATGGCGCGCGACAGGTCGCCCGCCGCGATTGCGGTGGCCGTCTCGTCGGCGATGCGAAAGCCCGTGGACATGCGCCGCAGGGTCGCCACCATCAGCACCGTCATGGGCAGCGCACCCAGCAACAGCACCGCCACCACCAGCGCCAGGTTGAAGTGGTAGCGCCGCTCGGCGGCATTCGCTTCCTCGTCGGCACGCCGGTGCTGCAGATCGCGGAGCTTTTGCATCGCGGCTTCGAACGCCGCGCCTTCGGTGCGGCCGGCCGCCAGAAAGGCCTGCATGACCTCGGCGCCAAAGTTCTCGGCCCGAAGGGCCTCCAGCGCCTGGTCGCGCTTGGCCTGCCAGGCCTTGCGCGCGTCCATCACGGCTTGATAGAGGCGCTGCTCCTCGTCGTCCATCTGCGGCAGCATCGATTCGATGGTTTTCAGCGCCTGGTTGTTCGATTCACGTTGCTGTTTCACCACGTCCAAGTGCATCGACGTGGGATGGTCATGCAGCGCGCGGGTTGGGCTGTCCGGCGCGTGCTGGAAGGCCAGCAGGACGTGCAAGCGGTTGTCGTAGTAGTTGCGCAGCAGCGTGGCCAGTGCTTCGCTGATCGCCATGCGGTGGGCATGCACCTGGCGCAGGCTGGTCTTGGCCGTGTACAGCCCCCACAGCCCGGCACTGACCACGAGGGCGAGCACGATCAGATAGCCGACGATGACGGCAAAGACCCGCTGGGTCAGGCGCAGACGGTTCAGCAAAGCGTTCATGGATGGGTGAGTCAGGGGGAGGCCGAGCCGGGGGGCCGCAAAACCCGCTTTGCACCCGGGTTATCCCCCGTGCGCCGATGCGTGGCGGCCAGACCAGACAATAGCACTGTCAGGATATCGAAGGCCCAGGCGCCGATTCTGACCTGCGTCAAACCCTCGCGTCGCACGTATCGTTTTGGAGGCCATGCCATGCCCGTCACCGACACCCCTGCCGACCACGAACGCGATCTGCGTGCCCTGCTCGACGCCCGTCCCGGCGCGGGTGTGCCACGGCGGGCCGTCCTGCGCGGTGCGCTGGGCGTGGGGTATGCCGCGGCCGCAGCCCCCATCGTCGCGTCGGCTGCCATCAAGACGCCGGCCGACGGGCTGGTGGCCGGTGAGGTGCAGGTGCCGGCGGGTGGCGAGAGCATTCCCGTCTACCGCGCCGCACCCGCCGGGCGCACGGGTCTGCCCGTCGTGCTGGTGCTGTCCGAGATTTTTGGCGTCCACGAGTACATTGCCGACACGGCCCGGCGCTTTGCGCGGGCGGGCTACCTGGCGCTGGCGCCGGAGCTGTTCGTGCGCCAGGGCGACCCCCAGAGCTATGGCGAGATGGCGCGGCTGATCGCCGAGGTCGTCTCCCAGGTGGCCGATGCGCAGGTGGCGCGCGATCTGGATGCCTGTCTGGTGTGGGCGGGCGCCCATGGCGGAGATCTGTCGAAGGCTGCCGTCACCGGGTTTTGCTGGGGCGGGCGCCAGACGTGGCTGTATGCCGCGCACAGCCCGCGCCTGAAGGCCGCCGTGGCCTGGTACGGCCGCCTGGAGGGCGAGCGCACGCCCCTGCAGCCCCAGCATCCGCTCGATCGGGCGGGGGAGCTGAAAGCGCCCGTGCTCGGGCTCTACGGCGGGGCCGACACGGGGATCCCGCTGGCGTCGGTCGAGCGCATGCAGGCCGCCCTGGCGCAGGGCAGTCCGGCGGCGCGGGCCTCCACCTTCGTGGTCTATCCCGATGCGCCGCACGCCTTCCACGCCGACTACCGCCCCAGCTACCGCCAGGCAGCCGCCGAGGATGGCTGGAAGCGCTGCCTCGATTGGTTTGCGCGACACGGCGTCGTATGATGCCCGCATGCCGAAACTTGCGGTTCTTTCGGGGCGCGCCGGGCGACGTCGCAGGCTGTGTGCAGTGCCGGGGCTCTGGCGAATACGCGGGCGAGCCGCGCATGGCGTTTCAGCCGATCGTCGACGTGGCGCGGCGCGAAGTCTTTGCCTACGAGGCACTGGCCCGGTGGGCGGATGGGCGTTCTGCCGGCCACCTGCATCCGGCTGACGCTGGCCGCGGCGCACAAGGTCGGCTTCGACCCTCAGCGCCTGGTGTTCGAGATGACCGAGGCGGAGAAGATCCGCGATCCGCAACACGCGCTGTCCATCGTGCGCGACTATCAGGACCGGGGCTTTTTGACGGCCATCGACGACTTCGGCGCCGGCTACTCGGGGCTGAATCTGCTGGCGGAGTTCCAGCCCCAGCTGGTCAAGCTGGACATGGCGCTGGTGCGCGACATCGACCGCAACCGGGCCCGGCAGGCGATCGTCGGCGGCGTGCTGGGCACCTGCGCCGCCGTGGGGGTGCAGGTGATCGCCGAGGGGGTGGAAACCCGCGCGGAGTACGACCAGCCCCGCGCCATGGGCGTGGCGCTGTTCCAGGGTAATCTGATCGCGCGGCCGGAGGTCGAAGCGCTGCCCGAGCCGGATTGGGCCGCGCAGGGCTGACGGCCGAGCGTCCCCGCGCCTGGGGCCGCGTTCTTCAGCACGACCGGGCGCAGGGCAGGCCCGGCGTGTTGCACCACTCGCTCCAACTGCCGGCAAACAGGGGCGGCGTGCCCAGTCCCGCGATCGTCATGGCCAGCACATTCGGGATGGCACTGACCCCGCTGCCGCAGTGGTGCACCACCGTGGCCGGATCGCGCCCCGCCAGCAAGGCGTCGAACTCCGCCCGCAGACGGTCGGGGGATTTGTAGCGGCCGTCGGCGTCGAAGTTTTCGGTGAACGGCCGGTTCAGCGCCCCCGGGATGTGGCCCGCCACGGGGTCCAGCGGCTCCACCTCCCCGCGGTGGCGCGGCGCGGCGCGGGCATCGATCAGTGTTTGCCCAGGCGTGCCGAGGGCGGCCGCCACCTCGTCGGTCCGGCGCAGGGCCACCCGCGCCGGGCCGAGGGCAAAGTCCCCGGGCGTCGCAGGGGCAGCGTCGCCGGTTTCGATGGCGCCGCCCGCCGCCACCCAAGCGGCCCAGCTCCCGTCCAGCACGGCGACCGGCGCATGCCCGCACCAGCGCAACATCCACCACAAGCGCCCGCACACCATGCCGCCCTGGCGGTCGTAGACCACCACGGCCTCGTCCCTGTTCAGGCCCCAGGTGCGCAGACGCTGGGCGAACACCTCGCGCGCGGGCAGGGGGTGGCGCCCGCCGCTGGCGGCAGGCGCCTCGTCGTCCGCTCCGGCGCTCAGGTCGTCGTCCAGGTGCACATACCGCGCCCCGGGGATGTGCCCGGCACGGTATTGGGCTCGCCCCGCCGTCGGGTCGGCCAGGTCGAAGCTGCAGTCGAACACCCGCGTCGTGGTGCCGCGCGCCAGCCGCTCGCGCAGGGTGGCGGCATCGATGAGGGGGAAGGGCAGATCGGTGGTCATGCGTGTTCCTCGGCCGGCAGCTTGGGGACGGCGCGTTCGCGCAAAAAGGTGGCCGCGATGCCGCTCGCGACGATCAGCGCCATGCCCAGCCACCCGGTCAGCGGCAGGCGGTCGCCAAACACCGCCAAGCCGTACAGCGCGGCAAAGGCAATGCCAAAGTATTGCAGGTTGGCCACGACCAGCGTCGCCCCGCTGGCGTAGGCGCGCGTCATGCACAACTGCCCCAGCACCGCCAGCAGCCCGATGGGTATCAGCCACAGGGCCTGGGGCGTGGCGAGCGGGCTGGGCCCGACGACGGCCGTACCCGCAAAGCCGACCAGCGTCGCCCCCACCGAAAAGTAGAACACCGTGCGGCTCTCCGGCTCGCCCGCGCGGGACAAGGCGGCGACCTGCAGATAGGCCAGCGCCGACGTCAGGCCGGACAGCAAGCCGGACAGGCCCCCGAGTGCCGCCGTCCCGTCGAAGGTGGGCCGCAGCACCAGCGCCACCCCGCCAAAGCCCACCAGCACCGTCAGGAACAGCGGCGTCTGATCCCGCAGCGGCTGGCTGCCGCGCTGCAGCAACAACGCGCCGCCGAGCAGGAAGGCCGCCACCCACACGCTGCTCATGTAGTTGAGTGTCATCGCGGTGGCCAGCGGCAATTGCGCGATGGCGTAGAACCACGCCAGCAGCGAGGCGGTGCCGACGATGGTGCGCCACAGGTGCATCATCGGCACGCGCGTCGCGAGCGACACCCCGCGCGAACGCGTCAGCACCAGCAAAAAGAGCATGCCGATCAGGCCGCGGTAGCCCACCACCTCGAAGCTGTGGAAGTGGCTGGACGCGAACTTGATGCACACCCCCATAGAGGCGAACAAGAACGCGCCCACGACCATCCACAGGGCCTGGGCGGGGCGCTCGCGGCGCGGGGGCGCTGCCGGGGGAGAGCCGCCCGTCGTGGTCCTGGCGGCCCCGGCGGCGCTGGCGGGATCGTGGCGCAGGGGTTCAGCCTCCGACGCCGCCGACCGGCATTCCCATGCGGGCCCGGTACCACTCGTGGAAGTGCTGCATGCCGTCTTCCATCGGGCTCTGGTAGGGGCCGACCTCGCTGGTGCCGCGCTGCAGCAGCGCCTTGCGGCCGGCGTCCATGCGCTCGGCGATCTCGTCGTCTTCGATGGCCGTCTCCATGTAGGCGGCGCGCTGCGCCTCCATGAACTCGGGCTCGAATGCGGCGATCTCCTCAGGGTAGTAGAACTCCACCAGGTTGAGCGTCTTGTCCACGGCGATCGGGTGCAGCGTGGAGACCGTCAGCACATGCGGATACCACTCGACCATGATGTGCGGGTAGTAGGTCAGCCACACCGCACCGTGTTCGGGCAGGCGGCCCTCGCGGTGGCGCATCAGCACCTCGTGCCAGCGTTCGTACACCGGGCTACCGGCCTTGGCGGCCAGGTTTTGCACGCCCACGGTCTGCACCGAAAACTCCGGCGCAAACTGCCAGCGCAGATCGTCGCAGGTGACGAAATTGCCCAGCCCCGGGTGGAAAGGCACGACGTGGTAGTCCTCCAGATAGACCTCGATGAAGGTCTTCCAGTTGTAGTTGCACTCGTGCAGCTCGACGTGGCCGAGCACCATGCCATCGAAGTTGAACACGTCGGCCACCTGCATCGCGCGCAGGTCGGCGGCGATGTCGCGGCCGTTGTCCTCGAACAGCAGGCCGTTCCATTCGCGCAGCTTCCAGCGCTGCAGGTTCAGGCACGGATCCTGCGCGAAGTGGGGCGCTCCGATCAACGTGCCCGTGGGCAGGTTCTGGCCCAGGCCGCCGCTGTAGGTCCAGCGGTGCAGCGGACAGACGATGTGCCCGCCGGCGTGCGCCTGCCCCTCGTGGTTGAGGTTGCCGCGGCCTTTGAGCATCACGGCCTGCCGGTGGCGGCAGACGTTGCTGACCAGCTCCACGCCGCGCTCGGTGCGCACCAGCGCGCGGCCCTCGCCCTCCTGCGGCAGCGCGAAGTAGTCGCCGACGTTCGGAACCGCATTGGCGTGCCCCACGTAGCGGGGCCCGGACTGAAAGATCGTCTCCAGCTCGCGCCGGAACAGCGCCTCGTCGAAATACACGGACACCGGCAGTTGGCTTTTCGCCTGCTGCAATGGAAGACTCAAATCGGACATGATGATCCTGACCTCAGACTCCCCCGATGACGGGGCGTACAAGCGCTACAGAAACGTGGGGACGGTTCGGCGCGGGGTTGGGGAAACACACCTCCTTGTGGGGTGAAAGCACTGTCCCCCGCCAGTCTGGACGAACCCAGGCCGCGGGGGACGGCGGATTCTACCCACACCCCCGTCGGCGGGGCAACCCACTACAATGATTGGCTTTTTGAGCCGGATCAAAAAAACGGCGTCACATCCGCCATCACGCGCCCCGACGCAACGGATCCCGATATGCCACGCGCCAAATCCTCCCCCGCCGTTGCCGACAGCGACGCGGCCCCCGAGCCGCTGCCCAGCACCTACGAGGCGGCGGTGCAGGAGCTCGAAGCCCTGCTGGCGCGGCTGGAGTCCGGGCAGATGCCGCTGGACGATTTGCTCGGGGCGTACCAGCGCGCCTCGGCCCTGCTGGCGTATTGCCGCTCGCGGCTGGAGGCGGTCGAGCAGCAGATCCGCGTGGTGGATGGCCAGCAGACCCGGCCGTGGGAGCCCGGGGCATGACGGACGTGGCGCTGCCGGCCGCGCCCGCGGCCGGATTGGGGGAGTGGATGGCGCGGCGCCTGGAGCAGATGGAGGCGTTTTTGGACGCGCGCCTGCCCGCTGATGCGCCAGCCGGGCTCGGCGATGCCATGCGGTATGCCGTGCTGGACGGGGGCAAGCGGCTGCGCCCCCTGCTGGCTCTGGCGGCCTGGGAGGCGGTGTCCGGGGATGCCGATCCGGCGGCGGACGCTCCCGTGTGGTCGGTGGCGGGGGCGGTCGAGCTCATCCACGCCTATTCGCTGGTGCACGACGACCTGCCCTGCATGGACGACGATGTCCTGCGGCGGGGCAAGCCGACCGTCCATGTGCGTTACGGCGAGGCCCAGGCCTTGCTGGCGGGGGATGCGCTGCAGGCGCTGGCCTTCGAGTGGCTGGTCGCGCCGCCCTGGGCGCAGGCGCGGCCCGCGCTGGCCGTGGCGCTGACGCGGGAGCTGGCCGTGGCGTCCGGCGCGGCGGGCATGGCGGGCGGGCAGGCCATCGATCTGGCCGGGGTCGGGCAGCGCCTGGACCAGCCGGCGCTGGAGGACATGCACCGCCGCAAGACGGGTGCGCTGTTGCTGGCCAGCGTGCGCATGGGGGCGTTGGCGGCCGGGGGGGCAGGCGCCGTGCTGGCGGCGCTGGACCGCTATGGCCGGGCACTCGGCCTGGCCTTCCAGGTGATCGACGATGTGCTCGATGCCACGGCCGACTCCGCCACGCTGGGCAAGACGGCGGGCAAGGACGCCGCCGCCGATAAACCCACGTTCGTTTCGCTGCTGGGCGTCGAGCCGGCGCGGGCCTATGCGCAGGCGCTGCTGGCGCAGGCCCTGCAGGCCTTGCACGACATGCCGGCACAGCCGACGCAACGCCTGGCGGCGCTGGCGCGGTGGGTGGTGCAGCGCCGGTATTGACGGCTTCGACAGGGGGATAGCCATGAACGGATTGCTCTCGTCCATCGACTCGCCGGCCGATCTGCGCCGGCTGGCGCGTCCTCAGTTGCGCCCGCTGGCCGATGAGCTGCGCGAGTTTCTGGTGCAAAGCGTGGCGCGCACGGGCGGGCACTTCAGCTCCAACCTGGGCACGGTGGAACTGACGGTCGCGCTGCACTATGTGTTCGACACGCCGCACGACCGGCTGGTGTGGGATGTCGGCCACCAGACCTATCCGCACAAGATTCTGACCGGCCGGCGCGAGCGCATGCACACCCTGCGCCAGCTCGGCGGCATCAGCGGTTTTCCGGTGCGCAGCGAAAGCGAGTACGACGCCTTCGGCACCGCGCACTCGTCCACCAGCATCTCCGCCGCGCTGGGTATGGCCCTGGCGGCCCAGGCCAAGGGCGAGCGCCGGCGCGCGGTGGCGGTGATCGGTGACGGGGCCATGACCGCCGGCATGGCGTTCGAGGCGCTCAACAACGCGGGCGTCACCAAGGCCCCGCTGCTGGTCGTGCTCAACGACAACGACATGTCGATCAGCCCGCCGGTCGGTGCGCTCAACCGGTATCTGGCGCAGCTCATGAGCGGGCGGTTTTACGCGGCGGCGCGCAGCGTCGGTCGGCAGGTGCTCAGCGTGGCCCCGCCGCTGCTGGAGTTTGCCCGCCGTTTCGAGGAGCACGCCAAGGGCATGGTCGTGCCCGCGACGCTGTTCGAGAAGTTCGGCTTCAACTACATCGGCCCGATCGACGGGCACGACCTCGAATCGCTGGTGCCCACGCTGGAGAACATCCGCCGCCTGCTCGACGACGGCGCGGGTCCGCAGTTTTTGCACGTGGTCACCAAGAAGGGGCAGGGCTACAAGCTGGCCGAGGCCGACCCGATCACCTACCACGGCCCGGGCAAGTTCGACCCGCAGGTCGGCGTCGTCCCCCCGGCGCAGCCGCCCAAGCCCACCTTCAGCGCCGTGTTCGGCCAGTGGCTGTGCGACATGGCCGAGCGCGACAAGCGGCTCATCGGCATCACGCCCGCGATGCGCGAGGGCTCGGGCATGGTGGAGTTCCACCGGCGTTTTCCGGACCGTTATTACGACGTCGGCATTGCCGAGCAGCATGCGGTGACCTTTGCCGCAGGGCTGGCCTGCGAGGGCCTCAAGCCCGTGGTGGCGATCTATTCCACCTTTTTGCAGCGCGCCTACGACCAGGCCATCCACGACGTGGCGCTGCAAAATTTGCCCGTCGTGTTTGCGCTGGACCGTGCCGGCATCGTCGGTGCCGACGGTCCGACCCACTGCGGCGCGTACGACATCCCGTTCCTGCGCTGCATTCCCAACGTCGCCATCGCGTGTCCGTCGGACGAGGCGGAGTGTTACCAGCTGCTGACCACCGCCTACGAACAGTCGCATCCGGTGGCGGTGCGCTACCCGCGCGGCGCGGGCGTGGGCGCGGCCCTGCCGCGCGAGCCGCAGGCACTGCCCTACGGCCGGGGCGAGGTGCGCCGACGGGGCCGGGGGGTGGCGATCCTGGCCTTCGGGACCCTGCTGCACCCGGCGCTGCAGGCAGCCGAGGCGCTGGGCGCGACGGTGGCCAACATGCGCTGGGCCAAACCCCTGGACCGCGACCTGGTGTTGGCGTTGGCGCGCGACCACGAGGCGCTGGTCACGGTGGAGGAGGGCGCCATCGCCGGCGGTGCCGGGGCCGCGGTGATGGAGCTGCTCGCCGCCGAAGGCGTGGTGCGCCCGGTGTTGCCGCTCGGCCTGCCCGATCGCTTCATCGAGCACGGTGACCCGGCGCTGTTGCTGGCGCGGCTGGGGCTGGATGCGGCCGGGATCGAGCGCAGCGTGCGCGACCGGTTCGGTGCGCACCTGGTGGCCCGACCCGTGCTCGAAGTGGTGCATCCCGCCGCTTGAGCGGCTGATGTGCGGCCCGTGTGCACAAGCGTGGGGCGTGAGACGATTTGTTTGACGTTTGAAATAAATTCAAAATTCCCCGCGAAAACCCCGCTCTCAGGGTAAACACTCCCGCTGCGGCCGGTAGGCGTCGATTATAGTCGCCACCGCAGTGCCGATCGGCTTCCCGAGAGCTGGTAGCAACAGTGATTCAACCCCAAGGAGTCTTCCGAGATGGATCGTCGTTCCGTCATCAAGCACGCTGGCATGGCCGGCATCCTGGCCGCTGCGGCCGCACCCGCGGTGCACGCCCAGGCCACGATCCGCTGGCGCCTGACCTCCAGCTTCCCCAAGTCGCTGGACACCATCCACGGCGCGGCCGACGTGTTCGCCAAGAAGATCGGCGAGATGTCCGGTGGCAAGTTCCAGGTGACGGTGCATGCTCCGGGTGAACTGGTGCCCGCCTTGGGCGTGGTGGACGCGGTGCAGCAGGGCACGGTCGAGGCTGGTCACACCGCCCCGTACTACTACTTTGGCAAGGACGACACCTTCGCCATGGGCACGGCCATTCCTTTCGGCCTGAACAGCCGTCAGCTGACCGCCTGGTACTACGACGGCAACGGCCTGAAGCTGTTCCGCGAGTTCTACGACCAGTACAACATCGTGAACTTCCCCGGCGGCAACACCGGCGCCCAGATGGGCGGCTGGTTCCGCAAGGAGATCAAGGGGCCGGAGGACTTCAAGGGCTTGAAGTTCCGCATAGGTGGCTTTGCCGGCAAGGTGCTGGGCCGTATGGGTGCGGTGCCGCAAAACATCCCCGGCGGCGAGATCTACCAAGCCCTCGAGAAGGGCACGATCGACGCCTGCGAATGGATCGGGCCGTACGACGACGAGAAGCTGGGTTTCAACAAAGTCGCCAAGAACTACTACTACCCGGGCTTCTGGGAGGGCGGCGCCCAGGTCGACTTCTACATCAACAAGAAGGCCTACAACGACCTGTCGGCCGAATACAAGGCCATGGTCGAGTCGGCGGCGGCCTATGCCCACGCCGAAATGCAGGCCCGCTACGACGTGCGCAACCCGGCGGCCCTCAAGCGTCTGGTCGCGGCTGGCACCAAAGTGGCGCCGTTCCCGAAGACGGTGATGGACGAGGCCTTCAAGCAGGCCATGGCGCTGTACGACGAGCTGAGCAACTCCAACCCCAACTGGAAGAAGATCTACAGCGACTACGCGGCTTTCCGTCGCGACCAGAACCTGTGGTTCCGCCTGCCGGAAGCGGCGTTCGACCGCTACATGCAGGGCACCAAGCTGTAATCGACGAGGGCGGTCATCCCCAGCCCCGCGCAAGCGGGGTTTTTTGTGGGTGACCGTTGGGTGTGGTGCCGGGCGGCACCGGCACGCCCTGCGGGCCGTGCCGGTTGGTCGGTATACTGCCCGGCTTTCTCGTTCGGGACCCTGAACCAGGGGATAGGAATGCAAGCGCTGCTCACCTTCTCTCGGCTGATCGATGCCATCAGCGACCGCATCGGCAAGCTCGGCATGTGGCTGATCCTCTTGACCACGTTGATCAGTGCCGCCAATGCCGTCTCGCGCAAGGCGTTCGACCTCAGCTCCAACGCGTTTCTCGAGATCCAGTGGTATCTGTTCGCGGCGGTCTTTCTGCTCGGTGGCGGGTACGCGTTTTTGCGCAATGCCCATGTGCGCATCGACTTCGTGTCGAGCCGCTTTTCCGACCGTGCCCGCAACTGGGTCGACATCGTCGGCATCCTCGTCTTCGTCCTGCCGCTGTGCTACATGATGGTGGTGCTGGGCTGGCCGCTGTTCGAGCGCGCCTGGCAGTCCGGTGAGATGTCGTCCAACGCCGGGGGGCTGATTCGCTGGCCGGTCTATCTGCTCATCCCGGTGGGCTTCGTCATCCTGTTTCTGCAGAGCGTGAGCGAGTTGATCAAGCGCATCGCCTTCCTCACCGGGCACGGCCCCGACGTGCTGGCGCATACGGGCCCGAGCGAGGCGCAGCAGCTCGCCAAGGACATCGCCGAGGCCGAGAAGCGCCATGAAGAAGAGGTCGCCGCCGCGGCCCGCCAACACTGAGCGACGAGACGACCATGGTCGAATTCCTCACCAACAACTTCGTCCCGGTGATGTTCGCCGGGCTGCTGGTCTTTCTGCTGAGCGGCTTCCCCGTGGCCTTCGGGCTGGCGGCGACAGGGCTGTTCTTCGGCTTTATTGGCATGGAGATCGGCCTGTTTGCGGACACGCTGTTTCAGGCGCTGCCGCTGCGCGTGTTCGGCATCATGCAAAACGACACGCTGCTGGCCATCCCGTTCTTCACGCTCATGGGCATCATCCTGGAGCGCAGCGGCATGGCCGAGGATCTGCTGGAGACCGTCGGACAGGTGTTTGGCCCGGTGCGCGGCGGGCTGGCGGTGGCCGTGGTGCTGGTCGGTGCCCTGCTGGCAGCCACCACCGGCGTCGTGGCCGCGGCCGTCATCTCGATGGGCTTGATCTCCCTGCCCATCATGCTGCGCTACGGCTACAACCGCACCATCGCCACCGGCACCATCACCGCCTCGGGCACGCTGGCGCAGGCCATTCCGCCGTCGCTGGTGCTGATCGTGTTGGCCGACCAACTCGGCCGCTCGGTGGGCGACATGTATGCGGGGGCGCTGGTCCCCGGTCTGCTGCTGGTCGGGCTCTATTTGGTGTTCATCGCGGGTGTGGCCATCGTGCGGCCGGCGTGGGTGCCGCCGCTGCCCCCTGAGGCGCGGGTGTACAACGAGCCCAACGGTGCCAGCGGCCACCGGTCGCTGTTTGCGCTGTTGCTGGTGGCCTCCGCGGCCGGCTATCTGTGGTGGCAGAACCACGAGGCGCTGATCAATCCCCTCACCGGGCGCGAGGGCCCTGCGCCGGGGGATGAGCTGGTGATCTTTCCGGTCGCCGTCGCTTCCTTCGCGGCGCTGCTGTTGGCCATGGTCAACCATGTCGCGCGGCTGGGCCTGTTGTCGCGACTGGCCGAGCGCGTGACCTTCGTCCTGATCCCGCCGCTGATTCTGATCTTCCTGGTGCTCGGGACCATCTTCCTGGGCATCGCCACGCCGACGGAAGGCGGTGCGATGGGCGCGGTGGGGGCGCTGATCATGGCGGCCTCGCGCGGGCGCTTGTCGCTGTCGCTGCTGAAGCAGGCGATGGAGAACGCCACCAAGCTGACCATCTTCGTGATGTTCATCCTGATCGGCTCCACGGTGTTCAGTTTCACTTTCAACGCGGCCGACGGCCACATCTGGGTTGAGCATCTGTTCGACAAACTGCCGGGTGGCGCGATCGGGTTCTTGATTGTCGTGAATCTGCTGGTGTTCGTCCTCGGCATGTTCATCGACTTCTTCGAGATCGCGTTTATCGTGATCCCGCTGCTGGCGCCGGTGGCCGACAAGATGGGCATCGACCTGATCTGGTTTGGCGTGATCATCGCGATGAACCTGCAGACCTCGTTCCTGACCCCGCCCTTTGGCTTTGCGCTGTTCTATCTGCGCAGCGTCGCGGCACGCGAGGACTACACGGATCGCGTGACCAAGCAGCGCATTCCCGCGGTAACCACGGCCCAGATCTACAAGGGCTCGATCGCCTTCATCGTGCTGCAGCTCATCATGGTGGCCGTCATCATGGCTTTCCCCGGGCTGGTCATCGACCACCTGGGCCCCAAGACGGGGGTGTACGACGCCGCCGTGATGGAAAAGCTCGACCAGCTGGGTGGCGATGGCGCCTCGCCCTGGGGTGATGACGAAGAGGCCAACCCCGACGAGGGGCAGGAGGAATCCGCCCCGAGCGATCAGGGCGAGGAGATCGACCCCATCAAGGCGCTCGAGGAAGCCGCCAAGAAGGCCCAGCAGTGACCCCGCCGGGGCGGCCCGAGGCCGGTGCCGCCCCGCGCATGCCATCCCCATGCACGTCGACGTCAAGATCCTCGATCCCCGGCTGCACGCACAGCCGCCCGCCTACGCCACACCGGGCAGCGCCGGGCTGGACCTGCGCGCCTGCTTGGATGCCCCGCTGACGCTGGCGCCCAACGCCTGGCAACTGGTGCCCACGGGGCTGGCCATCCATTTGGCCGACCCCGGCTACGCGGCGCTGATCCTGCCGCGCTCCGGTCTGGGCCACAAACACGGTCTGGTGCTGGGCAATCTGGTCGGGCTGATCGACAGTGACTACCAGGGGCAGCTCATGGTCAGCGCCTGGAACCGCAGTCCCGTGCCGTTCACCATCGAGCCGTTGGAGCGCATTGCGCAGCTCGTCATCGTGCCGGTGGTGCAGGCGCAGTTCCGTGTGGTCGAGGCATTTGCCGAGGCGACGGCGCGCGGCGAGGGCGGCTACGGCTCCACCGGCCGCGCGTGATCGTTCCCCGTTCCGGGCCCGGGGTGCAGGGCGTTCAGCCGCGCAGTGGATTGCGCCGTCAGTCGCGCAAATGCACCTGGAAAAAGCCCGTGCCGGTGCTGCCGCGGCCGACCTCGTCCACCGTCGCCTCGCGCACGTCGTGCACCCGCAGCGTCAGCCGCAGGGCCATGCCCGCCAGGGGGTGGTTGGCGTCCAGCACCACGTGCTCGGGGT
The DNA here is from genome assembly GCF_001675355.1 of Tepidimonas fonticaldi. NCBI lineage: Bacteria > Pseudomonadati > Pseudomonadota > Betaproteobacteria > Burkholderiales > Tepidimonas > Tepidimonas fonticaldi. Next base: position 576,150 of record NZ_LZDH01000056.1, read on the forward strand.
AGATTTCGCTGACGAAATACAGCCGGTCGCGCGGTGCGTCCGGCGTGCAACCCGGGGGCAGCCCCTCGAAGGCCATGCCCACCTCCAGCTCGGCCGGGAAGGCCGAGCGCGGCTCCAGATAGATCAACTGGTCGTCGAAGTCGCCAAAGGCGTCCTTCGGCTCCAGGTGCAGCTCCACGCGGTCGCCCGGGCCACGGCCGACCAGGGCCTGCTCGATGCTGGCCAGCAGGTCGCGGCCGCCGACCAAAAACTCCACCGGCTCGTCCGAGGCGTCGAGCACGTCGCCCAAGGTGTCCTTCAGGGTCCAGCTCAGGCTGGCCACGCAGGGGGGTGCGATTTTCATCGGACAATTGTCCCATGAGACGACCCACGCCCTCCAGCGCCTTTCCGTTCCCCCTGCCGACCGAGCCGACACCCCTGCTCGGCGGGCTGACGCCCGAGCAGTTCATGCAGCGCCACTGGCAGCGCCGCCCGCTGCTGATCCGGCAGGCGGTGGCGGGCTTCCGCCCGCTGCTGTCGCGCGCCGAGCTGTTTGCGCTGGCCGCGCGCGAGGACGTGGAGTCGCGCGTGGTCGAACAGCACCCCGACGCCGGCGACCCAGCCCACACCTGGCGGCTGCGGCACGGGCCGTTCGATCCCCGCGCACGGCGGGGCGAGCGCGCGCTGCCGCCGCTGCGGCGCCCGGGCTGGACGCTGCTGGTGCAGGGCGTGGACCTGCACCACGACGGGGTGCATGCGCTGATGCAGCGCTTTCGCTTCGTGCCCGACGTCCGGCTGGACGATGTGATGATCTCCTGGGCCAGCGACGGCGGCGGGGTGGGGCCGCACTACGACAGCTACGACGTCTTTTTGCTGCAGGCCAGCGGGCGGCGCCGCTGGCGCATCGGCCGGCAGCGGGATCTGGCGTTGCGGCCCGATCTGCCGTGCAAGATTCTGCAGCGCTTCGAGCCCGAACAGGAGTGGGTGTTGGAGCCGGGTGACATGCTCTATTTGCCGCCGCGCTGGGCCCACGAAGGGGTGGCCCTGGGCGACGACTGCATGACGTATTCCATCGGATTCCGGGTGCCGCAGCGTGGAGGGCTGGCGGCCGAGCTGGTGCAGCGGCTGGCCGACGAGCATGAGGACGAGGCCCTGTACCGCGACCCTCGCCAGCCTGCAACGACCGAGCCCGCGCGTATCCCGGCGGCCCTGCAGGCCTTTGCGCGCGAGGGGTTGCAGCGCCTGGTGGCGGACGAGCGGGCGCTGGCCTGCGCCTTGGGCGAGGTGTTGACCGAACCCAAGCCGCGCGTGTGGTTCGAGCCCACCGAAGTCTCGTGGACACCAGGCGCAGTGGTGCTGGACCGGCGCACCCGCATGGCGTACGACGAGCACCATGTCTTCATCAATGGCGAAGCGCTGATCGCACGCGGGCGCGACGCCCGCTTGATGCGCCGGCTGGCCGATGCGCGCGAGCTGTCGGCCGACGAGGTGCGGCGCGCCAGCGACGATGCCCGCGCCGTGCTGGCGCAGTGGTTCGAGGCCGGCTGGCTGCATGCGGTGTCCTGATGGGCGCGGCAGACAACTTCGGTAGCAAACGTTACGATTGCTTACAAGGGTAAACCCTGGGTTGGTTACATAATGAATACGTTTGGTGCACAGCCGCTCGCGCGGTTGGCGCACACGGACCACAGGTCGTCCCCGTGCCGGCGGGGCGACGGTTGTGCAACACGGACTCCCGGTGTCCCCCCGATTCGGAATCGACCTCACATGAACAAGACCGCTCTGATCGCTGCTTTGATCGCCGCCGCCAGCCTGGCTGCCTGCGGCAAGAAGGAAGAATCTCCTGCACCCGCGCCCGCCCCGGCGGCCGCTCCGGCCCCGGCCCCCGCTGCGGCGCCCGCCGACAACGCCCAGCAGCCCGCTGGCGACCAGGCTCAGCAACCCGCGCAGCAGCCCGCTGGCGAGGAAAAGCCGGCCGAGCAGAAGCAGTGATGTCGTCGCGCGTCGGCAAGCATGCCGGCGCCTGAGCGATCGGGCACGCCGGGCCGTAACCCGGCTGCCACCGAGCCGCCTCCCACGGAGGCGGTTTCGTTTTTTCGGGATGCCGTTACGGGGGGCTGGCGGCATGCTGCAGCAGCCGTTGCACCAGCGGGTGCTGGCGCATGCGCCGGCTCAGGATGGCGTGGATGTCTTCCCGCACGCCCGCGCACGCGCCCAGCGGCAGCAGTCCGGGCAGCGGCCCGTCGCTGTCCAGGCCCAGGCGGCTGGCGGGAAAGACCCCCAGCCCGCGCGCGGCAAACACGGCCATCAGGGCGCTGTCCTCGAACTCCCCGGCCACCCGGGGGCACAGGCCGTGCTCGTCCAGCCAGCGATCCAGCAGCGGGCGCAGCGGCGAATGCGCGGTCGGCAGCAGCACGGGCAGCCCCTGCAGCGCGTGGGGAAAGCCGCGCCGGGCGTCGGGCGTGACCAGCGTCGCCGGACCGTACCAGTCCACGGGTGAGCTGGCCAGGCGCTCGCTGTCCACGGCAAAGGTGGGCAGCGGCGTGGCGGGCTGGCCGGTCAGCACCAGGTCCAGGCGGTGCAGCGCCAGTTCCGCGAGTAAGGCGGCAGGTTCGCCTTCGTGGCAGACGAGGTGCAGATCGGGCGCATCCAGCAGCGGCTGCAACAGCGCGTGCGCCGCCAGTTTGGACAGGCCGTCGGACAGCCCCACGGCCAGGCGCAGCGCCGGGCGGCTGGCTGCTTCGCGCACGGCCTGGGGCAGGCTGCTGCCGATGCGAAAAATCTCGTCCGCCCGCGCAAAGGCGGCCCGGCCGGCGTCGGTCAGGGCCACGGTGCGGCCGGCCGGGCGCAGGAGCTGGTGGCCCAGCGCCCGTTCCAGCTCGCGCACCTGGGCGCTGACCGTCTGCACCGCCATGTCCAGGCGCTCGGCCGCGCGGGCAAAGCCGCCTTCGCGCGCGACCATCCAAAAGTAGTACAGGTGGCGGTAGTTGAGCATCTGACGTTTCGGTTTTTTCGAACCGATTATCCGTATCGTCGGTATTTTTTTCGGACGTCGGTGTCCGCATAATCGAGGCTTTTCAGGAATATCCGACCACCGTATGGACGCTTTGCTTGCTTTTGGGGCCGCCGATTTCATGGGCAAACCCGCCTGGATCTGGGCGGTGTTCATCGGCATCGTCATCGCCTTGCTGGTCTTTGACCTGGGCGTGCTGCATCACGAGCAGCGCGAGATTGGCGTGCGCGAAAGCCTGCTGCTGTCGGCGGGTTACATCACCGCGGGCCTGCTGTTCGGCACCTGGGTGTGGTGGTACCTGGGTGCCGACAGCGGCATGGCGTACTACACCGGCTTTTTGATCGAGAAGTCGCTGTCCATGGACAACGTCTTCGTGATCGCGCTGATCTTTGGCTTTCTGGGCATTCCGCGCCTGTACCAGCACCGGGTGCTGTTCTGGGGCATTTTGGGCGTGATCGTTCTGCGTGCGCTGATGATCGGTCTGGGCGCGGTGCTGGTCCAGGAGTTCGCGTGGATCCTGTACGTGTTCGGCGGCTTTTTGGTCATCACGGGTGTGAAGATGTGGTTTGCGGCGGATGAGGAGCCGGACATCGCCAACAACCCGTTGCTGAAGTTTCTGCGCCGGCACATGCGCGTGACGGATGGCCTGCGCGGCAACGCCTTCGTGGTGCGCGAGCCGCACCCCGCGACGGGGCAGCCCGTGCTGTGGGCGACGCCGCTGTTGCTGGCGCTGGTGCTGGTGGAGACGGCCGACCTGATCTTCGCCGTCGACTCGGTGCCGGCCATCTTTGCCATCACCACCGACCCGTTCATCGTCTACACCAGCAACATCTTTGCGATCCTGGGCCTGCGGGCGCTGTACTTTGCGCTGGCGGCGATGATCCACCGCTTCTACTACCTCAAGTACGCGCTGGCGCTGGTGCTGGTGTTCATCGGGGCGAAGATTTTCCTGGTCGGCATCGTGGGCAAGATCCCGGCGGTGGTTTCGCTGTCGGTGACCTTGGGCCTGATCGCCGGAGGCGTGCTGTACTCGCTGTGGAAGACGCGCCAGGACGAGGCCGCCCGCGGCGGCCCGCACCGCGTCATGTGACGGGCGGGGGCCGCCTCAACCCAGGCGCTTGACCAGCACCTGGCTGCGCCGGTCCCAGTTGTATTTGCGCTTGCGCGCCTCGGGCAGCCAATCGGGCGGCACGGGCTGAAAGCCCCGTTTGAGGAACCAGTGCATGGTGCGGGTGGTGAGCACGAAGATGCTCTCCAGCCCCATCAGCCGCGCGCGCTGCTCGATGCGCTTGAGCAGTTTTTCGCCGTCGCCCTGGCCCTGCGCCTGCGGCGAGACGGTCAGCGAAGCCATCTCGCCGGTGCGGGCCTCGGGGTAGGGGTAGAGTGCCGCGCAGCCAAAGATCACGCCATCGTGCTCGATGATGGTGTAGTTGGCGATGTCGCGTTCGATCTCGGTGCGGCTGCGCTTGACCAGCGTGCCGTCTTTCTCGAACGGTTCGATCAGTTGCAGGATGCCGCCCACGTCGTCGGCGTTGGCCTCGCGCAGGCTCTCCAGCTTCTCGTCCACGACCATGGTGCCGATGCCGTCGTGCACATACACCTCCAGCAGCAGCGAGCCGTCCACGGCAAAGGGGATGATGTGGCTGCGCTCCACGCCCCCCTTGCAGGCCCGCACGCAGTACTGCAGGTAAAAGCCCGGGTCGGTGGGCTGCGCGGGCTGCGGCCCCTCGGCCAGGATGCGCTCGGCGTCGGCCAGCGGCAGCTCGGTGTCGATGGGGTTGTCGTCGCCTGGCGGATCGAACGGCCGCACGCGGATGCCGGGGATCTCGGTGACGAAGATGAGCTTGTCGGCCTGCAGCGCCACCGCGACGCTGGTGGCCACCTCCTCCATGCTGAGGTTGAACGCCTCGCCCGTGGGCGAGAAGCCGAAGGGCGACAGCAGCACCAGCGCCCCCATGTCCAGCGCGCGCACGATGCCGACGGCGTCCACCTTGCGCACCAGCCCCGAGTGCTGAAAATCGATGCCATCGACGATGCCCACCGGCCGCGCGGTGATGAAGTTGCCCGAGATGACGCGCACGGTGGCGCCCGCCATGGGCGTGTTGGGCAGCCCCATGCTGAAGGCGGCCTCGATCTCGTAGCGCAGTTGGCCCGCGGCCTCTTGGGCACTGTCCAGCGCCACCGAGTCGGTGATGCGGATGCCGCGGTGGTAGCGGGCTTCGTGCCCCTTGGCGCGCAACTGCTCGTTGACCTGCGGGCGAAAGCCGTGCACCAGCACCACGCGCACGCCCATGCTTTGGATGAGCGCGAGGTCCTGCACCAGGTTGGGCAGCTTGCCGGCGGCGATGGCCTCGCCCGGCACGCCGACCACGAAGGTCTGGTTGCGGAACTTGTGGATGTACGGTGCCACCGACCGGAACCAGGGCACGAAGGTGAAATTGAAGACGGTGGACATCGGGTGGGCAGCAGGCGGCCGCCGGTGGCGGCGTGGGGAGCGGTCGGGATCGGGATAATCGCGCGGTCATGCCGCAAAACGAAGTGTGCCACCAGCCGGCGCGGGCGCCGGTGATCGCGTTTCCGGAATCGCTGCCGGTGTCCGCCCGGCGCGACGAGATCGAGGCCGCGCTGCGCGCGCACCCGGTCGTCATCGTCAGCGGGGAGACCGGCTCGGGCAAGACGACGCAGCTGCCCAAGATCGCGCTGGCGATGGGGCGTGGCGGCGGCGTGGACTGGCGCGCGGGGGACGGGGCGACGCGGCGGCGGCGACCGCTGATCGGCCACACCCAGCCGCGACGGCTGGCGGCCACGTCGGTCGCGGCGCGCATCGCGGAAGAGACGCAGACCGAGCTCGGCGCGCTGGTCGGCTATCAGATCCGCTTCCACGACCGGCTGCAGCCGGGCGCGGCGATCAAGCTGATGACCGACGGCATCCTGCTGGCCGAGACGCAGCGCGACCCCCTGCTGCGCGCCTACGACACGCTGATCATCGACGAGGCGCACGAGCGCAGCCTCAACATCGATTTCCTGCTCGGGTATCTGAAGCAGCTGCTGCCCAAGCGCCCGGACCTCAAGGTCATCATCACCTCGGCGACGATCGACGCCGAACGCTTCGCGCAGCATTTTGCCGGGCCCAACGGGCCCGCACCGGTCATCCAGGTCAGCGGACGCACCTACCCGGTGGAAATCCGCTGGCGCCCGTTCGAGGAAAGCCGCGACTACGGCTTGAATGAGGCGATCGCCGACGCGGTGGACGAACTGTGGCGCGGCGGCGCGCACGATGGCGACATCCTGGTCTTTCTGCCCGGCGAGCGCGAGATCCGCGACGCCGCCGACCATCTGCGCCGCCACCTGAGCCACCAGCCGGCGCTGCGCGGCACCGAGGTGCTGCCGCTGTACGCGCGCCTGAGCGCGGCGGAGCAGAGCCGCATCTTCCACCCGAGCGGGGCGCGGCGCATCGTGCTGGCCACCAACGTGGCCGAGACGTCGCTCACCGTCCCGGGCATCCGCTACGTGATCGACTCCGGGTTGGCGCGCGTCAAGCGCTACAGCCTGCGCAGCAAGGTCGAGCAGCTGCTGGTGGAGCCGATCAGCCAGGCCGCGGCCAACCAGCGCGCGGGCCGCTGCGGCCGCGTCGCCGAGGGCATTTGCATCCGTCTGTTCGATGAGCGGGATTTTGCCGCGCGGCCGCGCTATACCGACCCGGAGATCCTGCGCTCGTCGCTGGCCGGCGTCATTCTGCGCATGAAGTCGCTGGGATTGGGTGACGTGGAGGCGTTTCCGTTTCTGGAAGCGCCGTCGCGCCGCGCCATCACCGACGGCTACCAACTGCTGCAGGAGCTGGGCGCGCTGGACGACGGCCTGGCGCTGACCCCCTTGGGACGCGAGCTGGCCCGGCTGCCGTTGGACCCGCGCGTGGGGCGCATGATCCTGGCGGCGCGCGACCGCGGGGCCTTGGCGGAGGTGCTGGTCATCGCCAGCGCCCTGAGCGTGCAGGACGTGCGCGAGCGGCCCCTGGAGGCGCAGGCCAAGGCCGACCAGGCGCACGCGGCCTTCGACGACGAGCGCAGCGAATTCGTCGGCATCCTCAAGCTCTGGGACTGGCTGGAGAAGGCGCGCGGCGGCGTGCATGCGCCGGGCGAGGCCCCGACGCACCGGCTGTCCAACCGGCAGTACGAGGCGCTGCTGCGCGAGCGCTTCATCCACCTGCGCCGCCTGCGCGAATGGCGCGACATCCACCAGCAGCTGCACACCGTGGCCGCGGAGCACGGCTGGAAGCCCAACACCCAGCCCGCCACCTACGAGCAGATCCACCTGAGCCTGCTGGCGGGGCTGCTGGGCAACGTGGGCTGCAAGCACGAGTCGGAGGACGTCTATCTGGGCGCGCGCGGCATCAAGTTCGTGCCGCACCCGGGGGTGCGGCTGAAAAAGCGCCCCGGCCGCTGGATCCTCTGCGCCGAGCTGGTGGAAACCACGCGCCTGTACGGCCGCGGGCTGGCCACGATCGAGCCGCAGTGGCTGGAGCAGGTGGGCGCGCATCTGATCAAGCGCCAAGTGGGCGATCCCCACTGGGAAAAGCGCAGCGCCGAGGTCGTCGCCCACGAGCGCGGCACCCTCTACGGCCTGACGGTGTACAGCCAGCGCCGTGTGTCGTATGGCCGCATCGACCCCGCGGCCGCGCGCGAGGTCTTCATCCGCGAGGCGCTGGTCGCCGGGCTGACCGAGGACACCTGGGACACCCGGCTGCCCTTCTGGTCGCACAACCGCCGCGTGCTGCGCGAGGTGCAGGCGCTGGAGCACAAGGCCCGGCGCCAGGATGTGCTGGTGGACGATGCGCTGATCTACGCCTTCTACGACAGCCAGATCCCGGCCGGCATCTGCACGGGCCGCGATCTGGAGCGCTGGTGGCGCGAGGCGTCGCGCACCCAGCCGCGGCTGCTGATGCTCAGCCGCGATGAGCTGATGCGCCACGAGGCGGCAGGCATCACCACGCAGGCCTTTCCGCCCGTGGTGCGCCTGGGCGGGGTGGATTGCCGGGCGCATTACCTGCACGAGCCGGGCGACCCGCGCGACGGCGTGACGGTGGATGTGCCCTTGTTCGCCCTCAACCAGGTGTCGGCCGAGCGCGCCGAGTGGCTGGTGCCGGGAATGTTGCGGGACAAGGTGCTGGCCTTGCTCAAGAGCCTGCCGCAAAAGCCCCGCGCACGGCTGGTGCCGCTGCCCGAGACGGCGCAGAGCCTGACCGAGGCGCTGCTCGCGCCCGCGCGCTGGGCCCAGGGCAGCCTGCTCGATGCCGTGCTGGCCGCCGTGCGCGAGCGCACGGGTCTGCCGGTGCAGCGTACCGACTTCAAGCTCGAGACGGTGCCGGCCCATTTGTTCTTGAACATCCGGGTCGTGGATGAGCATGGCCGCCAGCTCGCCATGGGGCGCAACCTGCCGGCCCTCAAGGCGGAGTGGGGGGGGCAGGCGCGGGGCGCCTTCCAGGCGCTTGCGGCACTCAAACTCGGCGCCGCCGCCGTCCCCGAGTCCGCCCCGCCGTCTGCCGCCCAGCCCTCCGTGCAGGCTGCCGACCGGCCCACCGCCGACCGGGCCCCGGACCGCCCGGCTGCGCCCGCACAGCCGGATCTGCCTGACGCCAGCACCCGCCACACCCGCTGGACCTTCGGCCCCTGGCCGGAGATGATGGAAATCCGCCAGGGCCGCCAGACGTTGATCGGTTACCCGGCGCTGCTGGACGCGGGCGACGCCGTGACGCTGGCCGTCTACGACGAGCCCGAGCTGGCCGCGCGCCACCATCGTCTGGGGCTGCGGCGGCTGTTTGCGCTGCAGTTGCGCGACACGCTCAAGGCGCTGGACAAAAACCTGCCGGATTGGCAGAAGATGGCCGTGCTGTACATGCCGCTGGGTACGCAGGACGAGTTGCGCACCCAGATCGTGGAGGTGGCCATCGAGCGCGCCTTTTTGCAGGCGCCGTTGCCGCACGATGGCGAGTCCTTCGAGCGCCGCTTGCAGGAGGGGCGGGGGCGTCTGGTGCTGATCGCCCACGAGGTCGCGCGGCTGGCCGCGCAGGTGCTCACCGAGTGGGCCGCCGCCCAGCGCAAGTTGCGCGACGGCAAGCCCCCGGCCGCCACGGCGGCAGACGAGCAACAGCACCTGCAGCGGTTGGTGGGCAAGCGGTTTTTGCATGACACGCCGTGGGAGGCGCTGACCCATCTGCCGCGCTATCTGAAGGCGGTGCAGTTGCGGTTGGACAAGTGCCGCGCCGATCCGGCGCGCGATGCCGCGCGGCTGGCCGAGCTGCGCCCGCACGAGCAGCGCTTCTGGCGTCTGGTGGCCGAACGCAAGGGCCAGCTCGACGAGCGCCTGCAGGAACTGCGCTGGATGCTCGAGGAGCTGCGCGTCAGCCTGTTCGCGCAGGAGCTGCGCACCCCCTACCCGGTCAGCCTCAAGCGGCTGGACAAGGTCTGGGCGCAGATCGGCTGAGGGAAGGTCCCGTCACAGCCGGGCCAGCCGCTCCAGCGCGGTGTCCAGGGTGGCGTCGCGCTTGGCAAAGCAAAAGCGCACCACCCGCTGATCGAACCCGTCGCCATAGAAGGCCGACAGCGGGATCGCGGCCACGCCCACCTCGCGCGTCAGCCATTCGCAGAAAGCGGCCTCGGGCAGGTCGCGCTCGGGCACCGCCAGCGCGCTGTAGTCCACGCACTGGAAGTAGGTGCCCTCGCACGGCAGCAGGCGGAACCGGGTGCGCGCCAGCCCGGCGCGGAAGCGGTCGCGCTTGGCCTGGTAGAAGGCGCTCAGCCCCAGGTAGGGGGCCGGGTCGGCCAGATAGGCCGCCAGCCCGTGCTGCATCGGCGTGTTGACCGTAAAGACGTTGAACTGGTGCACCTTGCGGAACTCGGCCATCATCGCCGCCGGGGCCAGTACATAGCCCACCTTCCAGCCGGTCACATGGTAGGTCTTGCCAAAGCTGCTGACGATCAGCGCGCGCGCCGCCAGTCCGGGGTGCGTGGCCAGACTCTGGTGCGTCTGGCCGTCGTAGACCATGTGCTCATAGACCTCGTCGCCGATCAGCCAGACATCCGTGCTGGCCACCAGGTCGTACAGGCGCTGCAGGTCGCCGGCGCCCCAGACCGTCCCGCTCGGGTTGTGCGGGGTGTTGATCAGGATGGCGCGCGTGCGCGGGCTCAGGGCGGCGGCCAGGCGGTCGAAGTCCGGGCGGAAGGTGCCGGGCACGAGCGGCACGCGCACCACCGTACCGCCGGCCAGCTCGATGTTGGGTACATAGCTGTCGTAGCACGGCTCCAGCACGATCACCTCGTCCCCGGGGTGGACCAGCGCCAGGATGGCGGTCAGGATGGCCTGGGTGGCGCCTGCCGTGACCGTGATCTCGGTGCCGGGGTCGTAGCGGCGGCCGTACAGCGCCTCGACCTTGCGCGCGATGCCCTCGCGCAGCGCCGGCACGCCCGCCATCGGCGGATACTGGTTGTGCCCGGCCTGCATGGCCGCGGTCACCGCCTGGGGCAGCCGGGGGTCGCAGTCGAAGTCGGGAAAGCCCTGCCCCAGGTTGACGGCACCGGTCTCCTGCGCCAGGGTGGACATGACGGTGAAGATGGTCGTGCCGACGTGGGGCAGCCGACTGGTCAGCGCGGGCGTGCGCGGGGGCTGGGGGGCAATGGGGGCGTTCATGGTCGGTGGGGCGCTGGCGTCGGGGGCATCACAGTTGGTAGTCGTGGCCGCCGCCTTCCATCGCGCGCAGGATGAGGTCGCGCGAGAGGCGGTCACTGAGAAACTCGGCAAAACGCAGCACGAACTGGCGCAGGTACGCACCGCGTTTGAACGCCACCCGCGCCACGTTCTGGCCGAACAAGTGGCCCGCCGGCCGGGCCACCAGATCCGGCGTGCGCTCCTCGCCCTGGACGGCCATTTCGGCCACGATGCCCACACCCATGCCCAGCTTGACGTAGGTTTTGATGACGTCGGAATCGATGGCTTCCAGCACGATCTGGGGCGTGAGGCCGCGTTGGGCGAAGGCTTGGTCGATGCGTGTGCGCCCGGTGAAGGTGGGGTGGTAGGTGATGAGCGGCTGCGCGACCAGGTCCTCCAGCCCGATGCGCTCGCGCTCCAGCAGCGGGTGGCCCGGGGGGAGCACCAGCATGTGCTGCCATTCGTAGCAGGGCAGGGTGACCAGATCGTCGTAGTGCGACAGCGATTCCGTCGCAATCCCGATGTCGGCGCCGTCTTCGAGCACCAGGCGCGCCACCTGATCGGGCGAGCCCTGATGCAGGCTGATGCTGACCTTGGGGTAGGCCTGCCGCAGCCGCACCACCGGCGCGGGCAGCACATAGCGCGCCTGGGTGTGCGTGGTGGCGATGGACAGCGTGCCGCTGTCCTGGGCCGCGTAATGCTCCCCGATGCGTTTGAGGTTTTGCACCTCGCGCAGGATGATTTCGATGCTGCGCACGACCTGCCGGCCGGGCTCGGTCAGCCGCTTGATGCGCTTGCCGTGGCGCGCAAAGATGTCGATGCCGAGTTCGTCCTCCAGCTCCAGGATGGCCTTGGAGACGCCCGGCTGCGAGGTGTGCAGGGCCTTGGCCGCCTCGGTCAGGTTGAGGTTGCGGCGCACGGCCTCTTGCACGAAGCGAAACTGATGCAGATTCACGCACGACCTCCAACGCGTCAGCGGCGCAGCACCAGCCAGCCAAAGGCGGCCAGCGACAGCAGCGAGTACAGGGCCGACGGCGCCCCCGCGGCCAGCCAGGGCTGCCAGTCGTGCAGGTTGCCGATGTGGCCGAACACGCTGTTGATCAGGAAGAAGCTGATGCCGATCATGATGCCCGCGAACACATAGGCCGACAGCCCCTGGTTGCGGAAGTGCAGATAGGCGAACGGCAGCGCCAGCACCACCATCACCACGCAGCTCAGCGGGTAGAAGAGCTTGCGCCAGAACTCGATCTCGTAGCGCTGGGCGGTCTGTTCGTTGGCCTCCAGGTGCCGCACATAGTTGAACAGGTCCAGCGTGCGCATGCGCTGGGGCTTGAGCAGGGCCACGTTGAGCATGTCCGCGCTCAGGGAGGAGGGCCAGTCGAGCGTGGCCAGCGCTTCGCGGCGGGTGTGCTGCGCGTCGTCGAACCGCTGGCGCTCCACCTCCCGCAGGTGCCAGACGCCCGTTTGCGCGTCGATGGTGCCGGCCGCTGCTCGAACCGTCTCCCGCACGCGGCCGTGGGCGTCGAAGACGAACAGCCGGATGCCGCGCAGCTCTCCATCGGGGGACAGCGCCCGCACATTTACCGAGGTGTGCGTGTCCTGCGTGCGCTCCCGCAGCCAGGCGCCGGTCTGCCCGATGCTGATCCCCCCGCGAAACTGCGCCTTGAGCAATTGGCCTTGGCGCTCGGCCGCCGGGGCCAGGTAGTCGCCCACGGCAAAGGTCAGCACCGCGAAGCCCACGCCCAGCACCGCCACCAGCCGCAGGGCCCGCCCCGGTCCCAGGCCGCTGGTGCGCAAAATGGTGAATTCCGACCCCTGGGCCAGCCGGGCCATGGCGTACACCGTGCCGATCAGCACCGCGATCGGCATCAGCTCGTACAAGCGGCTGGGCAGCAGCAGGCCGACGTAGAGCAGGGCGTCGGTCATGTCGTACTGGTCCCCGGGGCGCACGAGCGACGGGCGGCCCAGGGACGACAGATCGTCGATCAGGTCGAAGAACGAGAACAGCGCCAGGAAGGCCAGCAGCACGAACGCCACCGCCGCCAGCACCTCGCCGTAGATCAGCCGCCGGACGGTTTTCATGCGGGCGACTCCGCGCGGCGGCGCAGCCGCAGGGTCCAGGGGTGTTCGCGGTGCGCCATCCACAGCAGCGCCCCCAGGGCCACGCCCCCGTGCAGCGCCAGCATGAAGGACAGGGCGCCGACGCGTTCGCGGGCGATCCAGTCGCTGCCCGCGCTCAGCAGGTTGTAGTAGGTGACGAAGGCCAGCAGCATGAACAGCAGATTGCCGCTCTTGCCCGCGCGCGGATTGGTGGCCGCGACGGCGATGGCCAGCAGGGCCAGGTTGATGGCGCTGATCACCATGCCGGCGCGCCACGCCAGCTCGCCGCGGCTGGCGGGCGACCCGTCCCGCAGCAGCACCCAGGTCGGCAGCGCACCGCGCCGGCTGACGTCGCCCGCCGTGGCGCTGGCGCCGTGCACCCGCACCCAGTGCTGCTCGAACTCGCTGACCTGCAACGCCTCGTGGCTGTCCTGGGCCGGCCGCCACAGGCGCTGGCCGTCCTCCAGCACCAGATAGGTCACCCCGTCCACCGTCACCACGCGGCCCGCGCGGGCCGACACGATGCTTTCGCTGCCGTCGCGCTCGACGCTGGCGACGAACACATTGCGGCCCTCGCGGCCATTTTGCGTGTCGCGGTCGATGAAAAACACCCGGCGCCCGCCGCTGGACTCCTGAAACTGTCCGGGCGCGATGCGCTCGAGGTCGCCGCGCTGCTCGTAGCGCGCGCGCATCTCGTCGCGCTGCTGCTGCGCCCACGGCGCGGCAAAAGCCATCAGGACGGCGATCGCGACCCAGATGGGCCACGCAAACCGGACCACGGGACGAATGAAGCGCCCGAGCCCCAGCCCGCTCATGTGCCAGATCACCATCTCGCTGTCGCGGTACATGCGCGACAGCGTGCCCGCCACCGCGACGAACAGCGCGACGGTCAGCACGGGGCCCAGTTGCCCGAGCATGCCGTAGGTCAAAAACAGCACGAGCGTCTGCGGGTCCACCTCGCCGCGGCTGGCCTGGCCGAGCGATCGCACCAGCATCATGGTGATGACGACGGTCAGCATCACGACCAGCGCGGCGCCGAAGCTGCGCGCCAGTTCGCGGCGGATCGAGGATTCGAATAACATCGACGGTGGTTCGAAACGACAGCCCGCATTATGGACTTCCAACTCAAGACGCTCACGGCGCACGAAGCCGCCTCCACCGAGGCCGATGCGCTGATCCTGCTGTGGCCCGATGCCGGCGACGGCGGGGATGCCGCCCAGGCCGATCCGCTGACCCTCTGGGCGCGCCAGGCGCTGGCCGAGGGCGATCTGAAGGCCGAGCCCGGACAGTGGCTGGCCGCCCACCGGCTGCCTGGCGTGCGGCCGCGGCGCGTCGTGCTGGTGCGCTGCGGCGACGGCAGTGCGCCCCGGGTGCGGCAGGCGGTTTCGGCCGCGTTCGGTGCCCTCAAGGGCGGCTCGCCGGTGCGCCGTCTGGTCCTGCAACTGGGGGCGCTGCCGCCGCTGGCCGTGCGGTCCGCCGTGTTGGCCGTGGCCGAGGCGAGCTACCGCTACACGACCACGCTGTCCGAGCCGCAGCCGCGTGCCCTGGCTGCCGTCACCGTGGGGGTGGCGAACCGCGAGGGGGTGCAATCGACCTTCGACGAGGCCGTGGCCACCGTGCGCGGGCAGGAGCTGGCCAAGGAATGGGCCAACCGCCCCGCCAACCACGCCACGCCGTCGGACTTGGCGGAGGCGGCCAAGGCCCTGCAAGGCCGCGGCATCGCCGTGGAGGTGCTCGGCCCCAAAGAGGTGGCCAAGCTGGGCATGGGCGCCTTCCTCGCCGTCGCGCAGGGGTCGGATCAGCCGCTGCGCTTCATCGTCCTGCACTACCGCGGGGCGGCCAAGTCGGTCGCGCCGGTGGTGCTGGTCGGCAAGGGGATCACGTTCGACACGGGGGGCATCTCGCTCAAGCCCGCGGCGGACATGGACGAAATGAAATTCGACATGGGCGGCGCGGCCAGCGTGCTGGGCACGTTCGAGGCGCTGGCCCATCTGCGCCCGGCCCTCAACGTCGTGGGCCTGATCCCGGCCTGCGAAAACATGCCGGGCGGCCGCGCGGTCAAGCCGGGCGACGTCGTGCGCAGCCTCAGCGGTCAAACCATCGAGATTCTGAACACCGATGCCGAGGGGCGTCTGATCCTGTGCGACGCGCTGACCTACGCGCAGCGCTTCCAGCCGCGTGCCGTGATCGATATCGCCACGCTGACCGGGGCCTGCGTGATCGCGCTGGGCCAGGTGCGCTCGGGCCTGTTCGCCAACGACGACGAGCTGGCGCGCGCCCTGCTCGAGGCCGGCGATGCGGCGGCCGATCCCTGCTGGCGCATGCCGCTCGACGAGGAGTACGGCGAGGCGCTGAAGTCGTCCTTTGCGGACGTGGCCAACGTCGGCGGTCGGGCGGCAGGTGCGGTCACCGCGGCCAAGTTTCTGCAGCGCTTCGTCAAGGACGTACCGTGGGCGCACCTGGACATCGCCGGCACCGCCTGGAAGAGC
Organism: Tepidimonas fonticaldi; assembly: GCF_001675355.1. Classification (NCBI taxonomy): domain Bacteria; kingdom Pseudomonadati; phylum Pseudomonadota; class Betaproteobacteria; order Burkholderiales; genus Tepidimonas; species Tepidimonas fonticaldi. The sequence goes on from NZ_LZDH01000056.1 coordinate 591,432, forward strand.
GGCAAGGACAAGGGCGCCACGGGGCGGCCCGTCCCGCTGCTGGTGCGCTATCTGCTCGACGAGGCGGCGCGGGCGCAGACCCAGGGCCAACCGGACCGCTCGACCCGCCCGTCCAAGCGCAGCCGGCGCGCCGCCCATTGACCCCCTGAATGCGAATGCCGCCATGGACGTGGCGTTTCACCTGAACGTGCCGGCCCCCTGGCCAGCGCGCAGCACCTACCTCTGCCGTCTGCTGGCCAAGGCTTACGCGGCGGGGGCGCGGGTGTGGGTGGTGGTCGCGCCGGACGAGGTGGCGCGCCTCGACGAGGCGCTGTGGACGCTGCCGGTCGATGACTTCGTCCCCCATGTTCGCGCCGACGCGGCCGAGCTGCTGCGCAAACGATCGCCCGTCGTGATCGCCGGGCCCGCCGATCCCCTGGCGGGCGAGCGCGGCGTGCTCGTGAATGCCCAGCCCGAATGGCCCAGCGTGCTGGAGGCCGACGGGGTGCGGTTTGCGCGCGTGGTGGAGGTGGTCTCGTCCGACGAGGCCGACAAGGCCGCCGCGCGGCAGCGCTGGCGCCGCTACCAGGGCATGGGTGTGAGCCCGGTCGCGCACGATCGGGCCCAACGGTCTGCGCCGGCACCGGCCGGGGTGGGGGCATGACACCGCCGGGTCGTCAGCCGCCGCCGGTCGTCCCCACGCTCACCGATGTGGTGGCGGGGCTGTCGGTGGCTCCGGCCCCAGCGCCGTCCGCGCCGTCGTTCGTGCCACCCGCGTCATCACCACCGGGGCCTCATTCGATTCCCGAGGCGGTGGCGACCGATGGGGTGGCGACCGAGGCCGCGGCACCCGCCCCGCCGACCGAGGCGCTGGTGGACACGATCACCGACCGGGTGATGGCACGCTTTTTGCCTGAGTTGGAGTGGCGCATTGCGGATGCGCTGCAGGCCTGGATGCTGGCGCAGTCGAGTGCCGGTGCCGCGGTGATTGCCGCGACATTGCGCGATGAAATCGCGGATCATGTCCGCGAAGCGTTGGGTGATGCATTAGGGTCAACCCGCAATTGACCCTTTCAGACGCCCTCATCTGATCTGACGTTTTTCGTGTATCGTAAAGGCCTGCGCGAAAAGTTCCGTGTTGCGCAAACCGTTCAACCATTTCGTCTGACAAGGGTCACCATGCAAATGCAATATAAACTGGCCATCGTCGCTGCTGCCGCCATCGCTCTGGCTGCCTGCGGCAAGAAGGAAGAAGCCAAGCCCGCTGCGGCGCAAGGCCCGGCTGTCGAACAGCTGGTCGTCAAGATCGGTCACGTCGGCCCCACCAGCGGCCCGATCGCGCACCTCGGCAAGGACAACGAAAACGGCGCCCGCATGGCCATCGACGAGCTCAACGCCGCCGGCATCCAGATCGAAGGCAAGCCGGTCAAGTTCGAGCTGCTGGCCGAAGACGATGCGGCGGATCCGAAGCAGGGCACGGCCGCGGCGCAGAAGCTGGTCGACGCCAAGGTCAACGGTGTGATCGGTCACCTGAACTCGGGCACCACCATCCCGGCGTCGCAGCTGTACAACGCGGCCGGCATCCCGCAGATCTCCCCGTCCGCGACCAACCCCAAGTACACCCGTCAGGGCTTCAACAACGTCTTCCGCGTGGTGGCCGACGACACGCACCTGGGCGGTACGCTGGGCAAGTACGCCATCGAGAAGCTGGGTGCCAAGAAGGTGGCCGTCATCGACGACCGCACCGCCTACGGCCAGGGCGTGGCCGATGAGTTCGAGAAGGGCGTCAAGGCCGCCGGTGGCGAGGTCGTGGACCGCGAGTTCACCAACGACAAGGCCACCGATTTCAACGCCATCCTGACCAAGATCAAGGCCAAGAAGCCCGACGTGGTGTTCTTCGGCGGCATGGACGCCGTGGCCGGCCCGATGCTCAAGCAAATGAAGCAGCTGGGCATCAACGCCAAGTTCATGGGTGGCGACGGCATCTGCTCCAGCGAGCTGCCCAAGCTGGCGGGCGACGGCATGGCCGATGATCAGGTCTACTGCGCCGAGGCGGGTGGCGTGGAAGGCGAACAGAAGGCCGGCATGGAGAGGTTCCGCGCCGACTTCAAGGCCAAGTTTGGTACCGACGTCCAGGTCTACGCGCCGTACGTGTACGATGCCGTCAACGTGATGGTCAAGGCCATGCAGAACGCCAACTCGGCCGATCCCGCCAAGTACCTGCCGGCGCTCAAGTCGATCAGCTACAAGGGCGTGACGGGCCAGATCGAGTTCGACGAGAAGGGTGACATCAAGAACGGCGCCCTGACGCTGTACACCTACAAGGGTGGCCAGCGTTCGGAGATCGCGGTCATCCGCTGATCGCGCTTCGCTCCCGCGCAAAAAACCCCGCCGAGGCGGGGTTTTTTGTTGGCTGGGCCGTCGCGTCGCGCGGCCGGCCGGCGGCAAAAGATCTCAGCTCACGACAGGTGGGCGCTGATGAGCTTGGTCATCTCGAACATCGACACCTGGGGCTTCTTGAGCACGGCCTTGAGCTTGGCGTCGGCGTTGATCATGCGCTTGTTGGTGGCGTCCTGCAGCTTGTTCTTCTTGATGTACTCCCACACCTTCTTGGTCACCTCGGTGCGCGGCAGCGGCTTGGCACCGACGATGGCCGCCAGATCGGCGCTCGGCGTCATCGGCTTCATGAACGCCGCGTTGGGCGTGCGCTTCGGCGCGGCGGCCTTGGCAGCCGGTTGGGCGGTCTTGGCCGCGGGGGCAGACTTGGCGGTGGCAGCTTTCTTCGCAGTGGCCATGGAGGGTTCCTTCGGTTGGTTGCAAGCTCGCCACGGAGCGCCTGGCGCTCGCATGGACGAACGCATCGTATACGCAAACCCCTGGTTATTCTAGAGCGCAGCGGGCATTTTGGCGTCTGGGCGGGGTTTTCCCGCGTCGGGGTGGGGGTGGCCGTTGCGCCGCGCCGACGCCGGTGGGGCCTGGGCCATGACCTATGATGCGGACTGGATCGACTTCCGCATTGCTTAGGCCCATGACGACCGCGTTTTCCACCTGCGATCTGTGCGATGCCCACAAGGGCGACACGAGCGGCGCATTCCGCGTGCTGCCGCCGGTGTTTCGGGATTTTGGCGGGCGCGGCCATTTCGGCGGCCCGGTGAGCACCGTCAAATGCCACGAGGACAACAGCCTGGTCAAAGCCGCGCTGGACGAGCCCGGGTTGGGTCGAGTGCTGGTCGTGGATGGCGGGGCGTCGTTGCGGCGCGCGCTGGTCGGGGGCAATCTGGCGGCCGCGGCGGCGCGCAACGGCTGGGCCGGGGTGGTCGTGGATGGCTGCGTGCGGGACGTGGCCGAGCTGGCGGCGGCCCCTGTCGGCATCCGCGCCCTGGCGGCCATGCCTCTGCCCACCGACAAGCGGGGGCAGGGCCAGCGCGATGTGGCCGTCCAGATTCAGGGCGTCTGGGTGCGCCCGGGTGACTGGCTATACGCCGATGCGGACGGCATCGTCGTCGCGGCTCAACCGCTCCACGCCTCGTAAGTCATCGCGGCCGCCAGGCCGTACAGAATCAGCGCAAAGACGCGTTTGAGGGTGGAGACGGGCAGCGCGTGGGCCACGCGCACCCCCACCGGGGCCATGAGCACGCTGGCGCTGGCGATGACGGCCAGCGCGGGCAAAAAGATGAAGCCCAGCGACCCTGCGGGTCGGCCCGCCACCTGGGCGCCCGACCAGATGTAGCCCACGGCGTTGGCCAGCGCGATGGGAAAGCCGAGCGCCGCGCTGGTGGCGACCGCCTGGTGCATGGCGACGTTGCACCAAGTCATGAACGGGACGCTGATGAAGCCCCCGCCCGCGCCGACCAGGCCGGACAGAAATCCGATGAGCCCGCCAGCGGCAAACTGTCCGCCCGGGCCGGGCAGGCTGCGGTGCGCCGAGGGTTTGCTCCCCCGCAGCATTTGCGTGGCCGAAAAGGCGACGAAGGCGGCGAACAGCAGGGCCAGCCAGCGCCCCTGCACGATGCGAAAGACCCCCGCACCCGCCAGCGCGGCCCCGAGCACGATGCCCGGTGCCAGCCGCGCCACCAGATCCCAGCGCACGACGCCCCGCCGATGGTGCGCGCGCACGCTGGAGATGGAGGTGAACACGATGGTGGCCATCGAGGTGGCGATGGCCATCTTGACCGCCAGATCGGCGGAGATGCCGCGGTGGCTCAGGATGAAGGTGATGAAGGGCACCAGGATCATGCCGCCGCCGATGCCCAGCAGCCCCGCAAAAAATCCGGTCACGAGGCCCAGAGCGGCCAATTCGGCGATCAGCAGGGGATCGAGCATGCCAACAGCGCAGCGATACCAGCGCGCAGGACGGCGCCGGTGGTGGGCGAAGAGGTGTCTGCCAAGCCGCCGGGCCGGCATCCTGAACGCGGGGGTTCAGGTGGGCGAGGGCAGCGCAGCTTCGGGTTCGTCTGACGCGAGACGATCGCGCCCACTGCACGATGTACCAAGCCCGGGCTCAAAGAGCATTGGTTCAAGGAATATAAAGCCCGACGGTTGACAGACGCCCCCATTGTACGCCGGTGTCAGGCCGGTCGCGTGCCGGCGTGCCGCGCAGGCGCTCCCCGGGGCCTGGCGCCCACGGGGATCAGAGCAACCGGTCGTCGGCCGCGAGCGCGCCGTCGATACGCGCGATCAGCCGGCGCAGGGCCTCGTCGGCTTCGGCCGACAGCGCCGGCGCGGCGTCGGCCGTGGGGGTGTCGCCCCCTTCGGCCGTGCCGAAGGAGGAGTTGCGAAAGGCCAGCGATGGATCCCGGTGCGAGGCGTCGAAGGCGATGTTGAGCGCGGCGAGCACGGCGATGCGGTCGCGCGCCTTGACCTTGCCCGCATCGCGGATGCGGCACATGGCGGCGTCGACCTTGGCCACCGCTTCGCGCAGCGCCTCTTCGCCGTCCACGGGGCAGGCCAGCAGGTAGGTCTGGCTCATGATCTGGACCTCGACCTGTTTGATGCCGGGTTTGCTCATGGGGCGTCCTCCTCGGCGGCGACACGGGCGATCACGGCGTCCAGACGCTGCCGGGCGGCCGCGCATTGCGCGAGCAGGTGATCGCGCTCCTGCGCCAGGCGCTGGACCTCCTGCTGCAGCAGGGCCTGGGTGCGCAGCAGTTCCTGGTGCCGCAAAAGCAGCCGTTCGAGCCGCTGGGCGAGCTCTTCAATGATCGCAGGCGTCATGACCCGCGAATTGTAGGGGCCGCGCAAGGGTTCGAAATACAATGTGGGGCGTTGGTGCTCGCGCCGCGGTTCTCGCGGCGCAGTTAAACGGGAAGCTTGGGGGGATGCCGGCCGCTCGGCCGGGTCCTAACCAGCGCTGCCCCCGCAACGGTAAGTGGACGGGTGCGTCTCGCGCACGCACCCCGCTTTCGCCCGTCGGTCACTGGATGCCTGGCATCTGGGAAGGCCCGCGAAGGTTGCTTCCACCAGCCCGGATACCGGCCAACGCGGTGATCGGCTCGACGCGGTCGGGCCGGTTGTGACGTCCACGCACCGTCGGGGAAGGCGGTGAGGACACGTTCGTTTGGTTCGTGCTTTCATGAAAAAGCCTCTCGTGCGCGCCGCCGCGGCTGCGCTCGCACCTGCCCTGCCGGTGGGTGCCTTGTTGTGTGTACCCGTGGCCCATGCGGCCGATGACACCCCGGCTGGGGCCGGGCCGTCCCTGGGGGCGGTGGTGGTCAGTGCCACCCGCTCGCAGCAGCCCATCACCGACGTGATCGCCGATGTGACGGTGATCGACCGCGACACCATCGAGCGCAGCGGCGCGGCCGCGCTGGCCGATGTTCTGGCGCGGGTGCCGGGTGTCACCATCAGCCGCAACGGCGGGCCGGCCACGACGACCAACGTCTATCTGCGCGGTGCCGAGGGCCGTTTCACCGCGGTGTTCATCGACGGGGTGCGCATCGATTCGCAATCCACCGGCGGGGCGACCTGGAATGCGATCCCGCTGTCGCAGGTGGATCGCATCGAGGTGCTGCGCGGTCCGGCCGCGGCCATTTATGGCTCGGACGCGCTGGCCGGGGTCGTGCAGATCTTTACGCGGCAGGGCGAGGCCGGGTTCTTCCCCTCGGTGCGGGTGGGGCTGGGCAGTCAGGACACGCGCACGCTCGGGGTGTCGCTGCGCGGTGGGGCCGAGGGCGTGGACTATGCGGTGGGCGTGGGGACCGAGCGCAGCGACGGCTTCAATGTCCGTCCGCTGGGCAACCCGGACCGCGACGGCTACCGCAACGAAAACCTGTCCGGCCGCATTGGCTGGCAGGTGGCCCCCGGGCAGAAGCTGGACGTGACGCTGCTGGACAGCCGGCAGCGCGCCGGCTACGACGGCTTCACTCCCGGGCTGGACGACCAGAGCCTGCACCGCCTGCGCACGGCCGGGCTGCACTGGACGGCGCAGTGGAGCGATGTCTGGTCCACCCGCGCCAGTCTGACCCGCGGCACCGACCGCTACGAGACGACGCCGTCGCCGTACCTGACCGAAACGCGCGTGACCACTGTGCTGCTGCGCAACGAAGTGCGGCTGGGCCAGGGCCTGATGACGGTGGACCTGGAGCGGCGCGAGGATGCGCTGCAAAACCGCAGCACCACGCCGGCCCGCACCGACCGCCACCAGAACGCCCTGGCCGTGGGTTACGGCTGGCGGTCGGGGCCGCACAACCTGCAGGTCAATGCGCGCCACGACGACGACAGCGAATTCGGCGGCCAGTCCACCGGGCTGCTGGCCTATGGCTATGACGTCAGCCGCACGCTGCGCCTGACGGCGTCGGCGGGTACGGCGTTCCGGGTGCCGACGCTGTTTCAGCGCTTCAGCATCTACGGCACGCCGGACCTGAAGGCCGAGACCGCGCACAACGTCGAGGCCGGTGTGCACTGGCAATCCGGCACGGACCGCCTGGCCGTGGTGGTCTACCGCAACCGCGTGCGCGACCTGATCGACTACGTGAGTGGGCCGGGGCCGTGCGTCAACGGCGTGGGAACGTACGCCGGTTGCTACGGCAATGTCGGGCGGGCCCGCATCACGGGGGTGACGTTCAGCGGCGGCACCCGGGTCGGTGCGGTCAACCTGGGCGGCTCGTGGGACGTGATGCGACCCAAGAATGCGTTGACGGACAAGTGGCTGGCGCGCCGCGCGCGGTCGCAGGCGACCCTGACGGCCGACACCGCGCTGGCCGGCTGGCGCCTGGGTGGCGAGGTGCAATACGTGGGCGAGCGCTACAACAACGCGGCCAACACCCAGCGGCTGCCTGGGTACACCCTGCTCAACCTGACGGCCGAGCGGCCGCTGGGGCGCGACTGGCGCTTGCTCGCGCGCATCGACAACGCGACCGATCGCGCCTACGAATCGGTGCTGGGCTATGCCACGGCGGGCCGCACGGTGTTCGTCGGCCTGACCTGGGCCCCACGCTGAGGCCGGGTCATGGCCCCGGTGACCGCCGCTGTAAACGCTGCCGCCATGCGCTGCCCCGCGCTGCTGATCGCGGCCCCGGCCTCCGGTCAGGGCAAGACCAGCGTCACCGCGGCGCTGGCGCGCTGGCACGCGCGCCAGGGGCGGCGCGTGCGGGTGTTCAAGTGCGGGCCGGATTTTCTCGATCCGCAGTGGCTGGAACGCGCCAGCGGCCACCCGGTGGACAACCTCGACCTCTGGATGAACGGCGAGGCCGACGTGCGCGCGCGGCTGGCGCGCGCGGCGCAGCAGGCCGACCTGATCCTGATCGAGGGGGTGATGGGCCTCTACGACGGCGAGCCCAGCGCCGCCGAACTGGCGCAGCGACTGGGCATCCCGGTGCTGGCGGTGGTGGACGCCGGAGCGATGGCGGGCACCTTCGGCGCTCTGGTGCACGGGCTGCGCCACTACCGGCCGGGGCTGCCGTGGGCAGGGGTGCTGGCCAACCGCGTCGCCGGCACGGGGCACGCGCAGATGCTGCAAGCGGCGCTGCGCGACGGCGACGGCCCCTGGTGGGGAGCGCTGCCGCGTGACGAAGGTTTTGCCCTGCCGCAGCGCCACCTCGGCCTGACGCAGACTGGTGAGCTGCCCGATGCGCTGGTCCGGCTGGATCGCTTGGCCGATGCGCTGGAGGGCACGTCGCTGGGCCAGCTCGATGGGTCCGAATGGCAGCGCTGGGCGGTGGCGCTGGAGGTGCCGGCCGAACTGCCCGTGGTGGAGCCGTGGCTGGCCGGGCGCCGCGTCGCGGTGGCGCGCGATGCGGCGTTCAGCTTCATCTACCCCGCCAACGTGGAGACGCTGCAGGCGCTGGGGGCGGAGGTGGTGTTCTTTTCGCCGCTGGCGGACGAGCCGCTGCCCGACGCCGATGCGCTGTGGCTGCCGGGTGGCTACCCCGAGCTGCACGCCGACACGCTGGCTGCCGCGGGCCGCACGCGCGCCAGCGTGCAGCGCCACGTGCAGGCGGGCCGCCCGGTGTGGGCGGAGTGCGGCGGCATGCTGGCGCTGCTGGAGGGCCTGACCCTGGCCGACGGGCGGCGCGTGCCGATGTGGGGGCTGCTGCCGGGCGAGGCCGTCATGCGCGCGCGGCTCGTGGCGCTGGGGCCGCATGCGTGGGCGACACCCTGGGGCGAGCTGCGCGGGCATACCTTTCACTACTCGGAGACGCAGACTGCCCTTGCGCCCGCGGCGCACACCACCCCGGCGCGGGCGCATGGCCGGCCTGAGGCCATCTGGCGCCACGGGCCGGTCCGGGCGAGTTACTTTCACGCCTGGTTTGCTTCGGCTCCGCAGGCGGCGGCGCAATTGTTTCTGCCCTTGCCGCAGGAGGGGCCAGCCTCGGTGATGGCGCAGGAGACCGCCGCATGACCCGGCCCGACTTTGGCCCGCAGCGCATCGTCTGCCTGACGGAGGAGACCACCGAGTGGCTCTACCTGCTCGGGCAGCAGCACCGCATCGTCGGCATCAGCGGCTACACGGTGCGCCCGCCGCAGGCGCGGCAGGAAAAGCCGCGCGTCAGCGCCTTCCTGAACGCCAAGATCGACAAGATCCTGGCGCTGCGGCCGGATCATGTGTTTGGCTTTTCGGACCTGCAGGCCGACCTCGCCGCGGCGCTGATCCGCGCGGGTGTGGCGGTGACGGTGTTCAACCAGCGCAGCGTCGAGGAGATCTTTGCGATGCTGTGGCAGGTGGCGGCGCTGGTCGGCTGCGCGCAGCAGGGTGAGCGGCTCTTGGAGGCGATGCGGGCGCAGCACGCCGCGATGCGCGCCGCGGTGCGGGAGCGCTTGCGGCAGGGCGCACGGCGCCCGCGGGTGTACTTCGAGGAGTGGGACGACCCGCCGATTACCGCGATCCGCTGGGTGTCGGAGCTGATCGAGCTGGCCGGCGGGCAGGACATCTTCCCGGAGCGCGCGCGCGAGCCGCTCGGCAAGGACCGGGTGCTGCCGGATCCGCAGGAGGTGATACGTCGCGCCCCCGACCTCATCATCGGCTCGTGGTGCGGCAAGAAGTTCCGGCCCGAGCGCGTGGCCGCGCGCCCCGGCTGGCAGGACGTGCCGGCGGTGCGCGACGGCCAGCTGCACGAGATCAAGAGCGCCGACATCCTGCAGCCCGGCCCGGCGGCGCTGACGGACGGCGTGGCGCAGCTGCACCGCCTGATCCTGGCCTGGATGGACGGGGCGGGCCGTGCGGCTCCCGGCGAGCCCCCAAGGGAGGCCCGCGATGCGTGAGCTGGTGCTGGGCGGGCAGAAGAGCGGCAAGTCGCGCTGGGCCGAAGGCCGCGCGGCGCAGTGGCTGGCGGCGGATGCGCGCCACCGCGCGGTGCTGCTGGCCACCGCCCAGCCGCGCGACGCCGAGATGCGCGCGCGCATCGAGCGCCACCGGCGCGAGCGCGCCGCGCGCGTGCCGGGGCTGGAGACGCTGGAGGTGACCGGCGCGGAACTGCCGCAGGCGTTGGAGCGCCAGAGCTCGCCGCAGGCGCTGGTGGTGGTGGATTGCCTGACGCTGTGGCTGACGCAGCTGGCGTGGCCGCCGGGGCGGGCGGCGGCGGTGGAGCTGGAGACGCTGGAGCCGCCGATGCAGGCGCTGGAGCAGGCGCTGCAGGCCGTCAGCGGCCCGGTGGTGCTGGTCGGCAACGAGATCGGCCTGGGCGTCATCCCGCTGGGCAGCGAGGCGCGCGCCTTCGTCGATGCGCTGGGCGCGCTGAACCAGCGCGTGGCGGCCTGCTGCGAGCGCGTCACGCTGATGGTGGCGGGCTGCCCGCTCACTGTGAAGGGGTCGGGATGATGGGGTTCAGGCGGCTTGCGCGGCTCGGATGGGCGGGGGCGCTGGGGCTGGCCGCCGCGCTGCTGGCCGGCTGGCCCGCGCGCGCCGAGGTGCGCATCACCGACGACCACGGCGTCGAGGTGCGGCTGGCGCAGCCGCCGCAGCGCATCGTCAGCCTGCTGCCGTCGCTGTCGGAGGCGGTGTGCGAGCTCGGCCGCTGCGACCGGCTCGTGGGGGTCGATCGCTACACCAACTGGCCGCCGATGCTTGCCGCCGTGCCGCGTGTCGGCGGCGGGCTGGACCCCAACATCGAGGCGATCGTGGCGCTGCGGCCCGACGTGGTGCTGCTGGCCACCTCCTCGCGCGCGATCGAGCGGCTGCGCGCGCTGGGCCTCAAGGTGGTGGCGCTGGAGCCGCGCACGCACCCCGACGTGCAGCGCGTGCTGCTGACGCTGGGGGCGTTACTCGAGGTGCCGGATGCGGCACGCGTCTGGCGCGCGATCGACGCGGGGGTGTCGGCGGCGGCGCAGTCGCTGCCGCCAGCGGCGCGCGGGCTGCGCGTCTATATGGAGGTCAGCCCCGGGCCCTACGCGGCGGGGGAGGCCTCCTTCATCGGCCAGACGCTGCAGCGGCTCGGCGCGCGCAACGTGGTGCCGGCCTCGCTGGGCCCCTTTCCGAAGCTGAACCCGGAGTTCGTCGTGCGCGCCGACCCGGACGTGATCCTGGTCAGCAGCCGCGCCGCCGAGGCGCTGGCGCAGCGGCCCGGCTGGGCGCGGCTGCGCGCGGTGCGGCAGGGGCGGGTGTGCGCGTTCGACGCCGCGCAGTCGGACGTGCTGGTGCGCCCGGGGCCGCGCATGGCCGAGGCGGCGCGGCTGATGGCCGATTGCCTGGCGCGCGCCGCCGCCCCGGCGTGCCCGGCGGCAGGCGCGACCTCTGCGGCGGGAGGACGCCCGTGAACGCGCGCCGCGCCGCCGGGGTGCTGCTCGCGCTGCTCGTGGCGGCGGCGGGGCTGCTGGTGCTGGCGGTCAGCGTCGGCAGCCAGGGGCTGGAGCCGGTGTGGACGATGCTCGCATCGCCGTCGGACGAGGGGCAGGCGGCGCTGGCGGCGCAGATCGTGTGGGAGATCCGCCTGCCGCGGGCGCTGGGTGCCTGGGCCGCCGGGGCGCTGCTCGGCGTGGCGGGCGCGGTGGCGCAAGGGCTGTTTCGCAACCCGCTGGCCGACCCTTTCCTGCTCGGCAGCGCCGCGGGGGCGTCGCTGGCGGTGGCGCTCGCGCTGGTGGCGCTGGGCGGCTCGGCCGGCATGCTGGGCGGCGGCGGCGCACCCGGCTGGAGCGTGCTGTCCGCGAGCCTGTGGGTGCGGCTGGGCCTGACCGGGGCGGCGTTCGTCGGGGCGCTGGCGGCGGTGCTGCTGACGCTGGCGCTGGCGCGCGGGGTGCAGCACACGCTGCGACTGCTGCTCGCGGGCGTCGTGGTGGGCGTCGTGCTGGGGGCGGGCACGCAGTTCGTGCTGCTGCTGGCGCCGGATGCGCTGCAGGCGATGCAGGCGTTTCTGCTCGGCTCCACGGCGTTCGTCGGTTGGTCCTCGGCGGGGCTGATGCTGGTCGCCGCCGCGCTGTGCACCGCGGCGGCGACGCTGCTGGCACGCGCGCTGGACGCCTTGGCGCTGGGGGAGGCCACGGCCTCGAGCCTGGGTGTGCCGCTGCCGGCGCTGCGCCTGGCGCTGGTGGCGGTGCTGGCGCTGGCCACGGCCAGCGCGGTGGCGCAGACCGGGCTCATTGCCTTCGTCGGGCTGGCCGCGCCGCACCTGGTGCGCTCGCTGGTGCCGACGACGCACGGCTGGCTGATGGCGCTGGCTGCGGCCATGGGCGGCGCGCTGCTGCTGGCCGCCGACACGCTGGCGCGCTGGTGGCTGGCGCCGCAGGAGCTGCCGGTGGGCGTGCTGACCGCGGTGCTGGGCGGCGGCTACCTGCTGTGGCTGATGCACCGCGGGCGGCTGCGGGGGCAGGGGGCATGATGCACACCGCGGTGGATGCCAACGGCCCCGTCGCGCTGGCCGCGCAGGCGGTCAGCGTCCGGCTGGGCCGCCACCCCGTGCTGCACGGCGTGACGGCGGCGCTGCCGCGCGGGCGCTGGACCTGCATCGTCGGCCCCAACGGCGCGGGCAAATCGACGCTGCTGAAGGCGCTGGCGGGCTTGCTGCCGCTGCAGGGCGGGCGCGTCGAGCTGCTGGGGCGGGCGCTGCAGGACTGGCCGCGCCGGGCGCGCGCCCGCACGGTGGCGTGGCTCGGGCAGGCCGAGCCGGGCGGCGACGACCTGACCGCCTGGGACGTGGCGATGCTGGGCCGCCTGCCGCACCAGCCGTGGCTGGCCGCCGCGAGCGCGGCCGACCGCGCGGCGGTGGAGCAGGCGCTGCGCCAGACGCAGGCGTGGGACTGGCGCGCGCGGCCCTTGGCGCAGCTTTCCGGCGGGCAGCGCCAGCGCGTGCTGCTGGCGCGGCTGCTGGCGGTGCAGGCGCCGATTCTGCTGATGGACGAGCCGCTGGCGCACCTGGATCCGCCGCACCAGGCCGACTGGCTGGCGCTGGTGCGCGCGCTCACGCGCCAGGGGCAGACGGTGGTGACCGTGTTGCATGAGCTCAACATGGCGCTGCACGCCGACGAGCTGCTGATCCTGGACGCCGGCCGCGTGCGCCATCAAGGGCCGGCGGACGATCCGGCCACGCACCGCGCGCTGGAGCAGGTGTTCGGGCAGCGCATCGCGGTGCGGCCGCTGGACGCCGGCGCCGCCGGCGCGGATGGCGTGTCGGCGCGTTGGGTGGTGCTGCCCAAGGAGCCCGTTTTTGCCGAAGGCGGTGAGGTCGCCTCGGCCCCCCGCGCCCGCCCGGGCGCATTCATCTGTGAGGAGGTCTGTCATGCACATCGAACCCGGAGTTGTTGAAGGCAGCAAAGCGTTACTCGGTTACGCCACCGGCACCGCTGCGGTGGCTTGGGCTGGCAAGCTGGCTTGGGACATGCTGCGACAGGAGGGGGCGCAGGCTTTGCTGCTGCGCTCGCTGTTGACCACCGCCCTGGTGTTTTGCTTTTTCGAGGTGCTGCCGCGCCATCCGGTCGGCGTCTCGGAGGTGCACCTGATCCTGGGCACCACGTTGCTGCTGCTGTTCGGGGTGGCGCCAGCTGCCTTGGGGCTGGCTGGCGGGCTGCTGATTCAAGGGCTGTTTTTTGCGCCGGCGGATTTGCCGCAATACGGGATGAACGTCACCACGCTGTTGGTGCCGCTGTATGCCACCGCGGCGCTGGCGCAGCGGGTCATCCCGCAGCAGGTGGCCTACGTCGATCTGCGCTACGCGCAGGCGCTCAAGCTGTCCGTGGCCTATCAGGGCGGCATCGTGGCTTGGGTGGCGTTCTGGGCGCTGTATGGTCATGGCCTCGAGGCGGACAACCTGGCCAACATCGGCGCGTTTGGCGCGGCGTATGTGGCGGTGATTGTGGCTGAGCCGCTGATCGACCTGGCGGTGCTGGCGGCAGCCAAAGCTCTGCACGCGCTGAAGCGCAGCGTGGCGGTGCAGCGCCGGCTCTACCATGCTGCTTGAGGCTGCGGTGCCGATGGCGCCGGGGTGGGTGTCGATCGTCGGCGCCGGCCCTGGGCCGTTGGATTTGCTCACCCTGCGCGCCCTGGATCGGCTGCGTCGCGCCGAAGTGGTCATCCACGACCGCCTGATCGGCGCCGACATCCTGGCCGAAATCCCGGCGCGGGCGCTGCGCTACGACGTCGGCAAAGCGCGCGGTCGGCATACGCTGCCGCAGGCCGACATCCACGCGCTGATGGTGGCGCACGCCCGCGCCGGACGGCGCGTGGTGCGGCTCAAAGGCGGCGATCCCTTCATCTTTGGCCGCGGCGGCGAGGAGATGCAGGCGCTGTGCGCCGCGGCGGTGCCGTTTGAGGTCGTGCCTGGGGTCAGCGCCGCGCAGGGCTGCGGCGCCGCCGCTGGCATCCCGCTGACGCAACGGGAACTGGCCAGCCAGTGCGTCTTCTTGCCCGGGCACGCAGACCGCGGCGACGGCGCCTACGATTGGGCGGCGTTGGCCCGCCCCGGCCAGACCTTGGTGTTTTACATGGGCGTGGCGCGGCTGGCGTGCATCGCCGAGCGCCTCATGGCGCATGGACTGGCGCCGGATACGCCAGCCGCGCTGGTGCTGGATGGCACGCGCCCGACCCAAACCGTGTTGGCCCGTCCGCTGCAGGTGTTGGCCAGCCAAGCCCCGCCCTATGGGCCGCGGCCCGGGCTGTTGATCATCGGCCCGACGGTGGCGTTGAGCCCCCACTATCAGGCGGAGCAGACGGACGTGGCGGCAACCGTGGAGGCGTCGGGGCGATGAGCACGAGCACGCTCGCAACTGGCCGAACTCCAGAGGCGCTGCGCCGTGGCTGGTGCCCGGGAGCCTGGCGGCCGATGCCGTCGGGCGACGGCTGGATCCTGCGCATCCGCGTGCCGCTGGGGCGGTTGTCGCGGCGGCAGGCCGAGGGGTTGGCGGCCCTGATGCAGGCGCAGCGGCTCGATGTCATCGAATTGACCCAGCGCGCTCATTTGCAGTGGCGCGGGGTGCAGCCGGAGCAGCACGCCGCACTGTTGCGCGGCCTGCGGGCGCTGGGCCTGCTGGACCAGGACGCCACGCAGGAGGCGCGGCGCAATGTGTTGGTGCAGCCGTGCTGGCAACCAGGCGATGCCACGCACCGGGTGGCGCGGCAGCTGCTGCAGCGGCTGCGCCAGCCCGAGGCGCCGCAGCTACCAGCCAAGTTCGGCTTTGCCGTCGATCTGGGTCAGCGCCCCTATCTGCGCAAGGCCAGCGCCGACGTGCGCATCGAAGTGTCGCAAGACGGCTGGGCGCTCGTGCGACCCGACGGCAGCCCGTATGGCATGGCGGTGCCGCTGGAGCGTGCGGCCGAGGAAGCCATGGCGCTGGCGACATGGTTTGCCCAGCGCGCTCAGGGTCCTGGCGCTGCGCGGCGCATGGCGGCCTGGATGGCGCAACGGCGCCGGCTCGCAAGCGAACTTGCGCCTGGGGTGCAGCCCGATGCCGGGCCCCATGCGTTCGCATGGTGGGCCGTGCTGCCGCCAGGGGTGGCCTGGGTGGCCGCGCCTTGGGGGCGACTCAGCGCCGCGGCGTGGACGAGGCTGGCGCAGCTGGCGCCGCTGCGGCTGACGCCGTGGCGGGCCGTGTTGCTGGAGCGCCACGCTCGGGCTCCCCAGGATGAAGCGTGGATCACCGAAGCGACGGATCCGCGGCTGCGCGTGGCGGCGTGCGTCGGCGCCCCCGGCTGCGTGCAGGCCGCCGGTGACACGCTGCGATTGGCCGGCTTGTTGGCAGCCAACCTGCCGCCGGACGGTTGGTTGCATGTCAGCGGCTGCGCCAAGGGCTGCGCGCATCCCCATCCGGCGCCCACCGTGCGCGTGCGCCCCGAAGGCTGGGATTGGATCGGGTGGGGTCGGGCTGATGTCGCGGCAGATGCGCATTTCAACGAAGTTGAACCGCTCATCGACGCGATGCGCCGTAATGTTGGGCGGCAGGATTGGCAGCGATCGGAAGAGGGGGGGGTTGCACGATGACGACAGGGGTGTTGGACGATTACGAGCGCGACGGTGCGGCGATCTACCGCCGCTCGTTTGCCATCATCCGTGCCGAGGCCGACCTGGGGCGCTTCGATGCCCAGCAAGAGCCCGTGGTGGTGCGCATGATCCACGCCTGCGGCCTGGTGGAGCTGGCCAAGGACGTGGCTTTCACGCCCGATCTGGTGCCGGCGGCCCGCGCCGCGCTGTGCAGCGGTGCGCCGATTCTGTGCGACGCGCAGATGGTGGCCGCCGGCATCACGCGCCGCCGTCTGCCAGCTGACAACCCGGTGCTGTGCACGCTGCACGATCCGCAGGTCGGTACCCTGGCGCAGCGGCTGGGCACCACGCGCAGCGCGGCGGCGCTGGAGCTGTGGCGGCCCCATCTGGCCAGCGCGGTGGTGGTTATCGGCAACGCGCCTACGGCCCTGTTTCGGCTGCTGGAAATGCTGCGCGAGCCCGACTGCCCGCGCCCCGCGGCCATTTTGGGCTGTCCGGTGGGGTTCGTCGGGGCGGCAGAATCCAAAGCGGCGTTGATGGCGCAGCCGCCCGCACCGGCGCTGACGGTGCACGGGCGTCTGGGCGGCTCGGCCATTGTCGCGGCGGCGATCAATGCACTGGCCAGCGAGGAGGAGCACTGATGGGGCGCATCGTTGGCGTCGGTTTGGGGCCGGGCGACCCGCAGTTGGTGACGGTGCGTGCCCAGCGTTGGCTCTCCCAGGCTCGTCAGGTGGCCTATTTCCGCAAGTCTGGCCGCCCCGGACGCGCGCGGCGCATCGCCCTGACCTGGCTGGCGCCGCAGGCGGTGGAGCATGCGATGGAGTACCCCGTCACCACCGAGCTGCCGTTCGACAGCCCGGCCTACATCGATCTGCTGGCCCGCTTTTATGACCACTGGGTTGAGCGTTTGGAGGCGCTGGCCGCGCAGAACGACGTGGTGGTGCTGTGCGAGGGCGATCCGTTTTTCTACGGCTCATTCATGCACCTCTATGAGCGACTGCGCCGCCGTGGCCACGTGCCGGTGGAGGTGGTGCCGGGGTTGCCGGGTATGGTCGGTTGCTGGTCGGTCTGCGGCCAGCCGATGACCTGGGGCGATGACGTGTTGACCATCCTGATGGGCACGCTGCCCGAGGATGATTTGGTGCGGCACATGCAGCAGGCCGACGCGCTGGTGGTGATGAAAGTGGGCCGGCATCTCGGGCGGGTGCGGCGGGCGCTGCAGCGCGCGGGTCTGCTGGCACGAGCTTGGCTGGTGCAGGAAGGCACGATGAACGGGCAGCAGGTGCAGCCGCTGGCCAGCGTGGATGAGCAAGCGTCTTGCCCCTATTTCGCCCTGGTGCTGGTGCCGGGTCAGGGCCGCCGGCCGGAGGTGGAAGGATGAGCGGCGGTTGGCTGTGCGTGGCTGGCCTCGGGCCGGGGGATGCGGCGCTGGTCACCCCTCAGGTGCAGCAGGCGTTGCAGGAAGCCACCGACGTGCTGGGGTATGGCCCTTACTTGGCGCGTGTGCCGCGGCGTGCGGATCAAGCGTATCACGCCAGCGACAACCGCGAGGAGCTCGAACGCGCGCGCCACGGGTTGCGGCTCGCGCAGGCGGGGCGGCGGGCGGTGATCGTCTCCTCTGGCGATCCGGGGGTGTTTGCCATGGCTGCGGCTGTGTTCGAAGTCATGGAGTCTGAGCCGGCTTGGCAGCAGCTGGATGTGCGCGTGCTGCCCGGGGTGACGGCGATGCTGGCGGCAGCTGCCAGGCTGGGCGCGCCACTCGGGCATGACTTTTGCGCCATCAATTTAAGCGACAACCTCAAGCCGTGGTCGGTGATCGAGCGGCGGCTCGTGCTGGCGGTGCAAGCCGACCTGGTGCTGGCCCTCTACAATCCGCGTTCGCGCGGCCGGCCTGAAGGTTTTGCCCGCGCCTTGGCGGTGCTGCGCCAGCACTGCGAGCCGCAGCGCTGGGTGGGGTTGGCGCGCGCGGTCTTCACACCACAGGAATCGATTCGGCACCTGCCGCTGGCGCACGTGCAGCCGGACATGGCCGACATGCGCACGCTGGTCATCGTTGGCAACCGCGCCACGCGCACGGTGGGGCGCTACATCTACACCCCGCGGAGGGGCGGCTGATGGCGCCGGGCCGGGGGCGTCAGCCGTCGCATCGGCGCGGCTCAGGCTGCAGGGGCATGGGCGGACGGCCCTGTGTTGAGGTTGGCGTGACCCTCTTGTGCCGGCAGCCCAAGCCATTGCAACGCTTCGGCGACGGTCTCTACAAGGGGGCGCGGCGGCAGCGTCGGACGCTCGATCAGCAGCACCGGCAGGCCCAGGACGCGTGCGGCTTCGAGCTTGGCTTGGCCCCCTTCGCCGCCCGAGTTTTTGGCCACTATCCACTCGATGCGATGGGCGCGCAGGAGCGCCAGATCGTCCTCAAGCGTGTAAGGGCCGCGCTGCACCACTACCGTGCCGCGTTGCGGCGCCACCTCAAGCCCCGGCTCCACGACGCGCAGCAAATACCAGTGCGGCGTGTGCTGCAAGAAAGGCTGCACCTGCTGGCGCCCAATGGCCAAAAAGACGCGGCTTGGCGCAGTCGGCAGGGCACGCACCGCGGCGTCGAAATCGGGCACGCTGTGCCAGCGGTCGCCGGGGCCGGGACGCCAAGGCGGGCGCTGCAACGCCAGCAGCGGCACGCCAAGCCGAGCGCAAGCCTCAATGGCGTGGCGGCTCATCTGTGCGGCAAAAGGGTGCGTGGCATCGATCACGTGCGTGATGCGCTGCTGGCGCAAGAAGGCCGCCAGCCCATCGGGGCCGCCGAAGCCGCCCACGCGAGTTGGCAGCGGCTGCGCAATAGGCTGCGCAGTGCGCCCGGCGTAGGAAAAAGTCGCGGGCACGCCAGCGCGGGCGAGTGCCTGCGCCAGCTGCGAGGCTTCGGTGGTGCCCCCGAGCAGGAGGACATGCATGGCGGCTGAAGCGTGGTTGTCGATTATCGGCATCGGCGAAGACGGTTTAGAGGATTGCAGCGAGTCTACCCGCCGTTTGTTGGCGCAAGCGCGGCGCGTGTTTGGCGGGCCGCGCCATCTGGCACTGGCGGGCATCGAGCCCGAGCGCGCCGAGCCGTGGCCGGTGCCGTTCGACATTGGCCCGCTGCTGGCCTGGCGCGGCCAGCCGGTAGTCGCTCTGGTCTCGGGCGATCCGTTTTGGTTTGGCGCCGGCAGCGTGCTGGCGCGCGCGTTGCCACGCCAGGAGTGGCAAGCTATCCCCGCGCCCTCAACATTTGCGTGGGCCGCTAGCGCCTTGGGCTGGCCTTTGGAGGAGGTGCGCTGCCTTGGGTTGCACGCGCAACCGCTGCGCGCGCTTTGGCCGCACCTGGGGCGGGGGCGGCGTCTGCTGTGCCTGCTGCGCGACGAGGCGGCGTTGCAGGCAGCGGTGGTGCTGCTGCGCGAAGAAGGCTTTGGCGCCAGCACCGCCTGGGCATTGCAACGGCTGGGCGGGCCGCGGCAGCGCATCGAGCGTTTCTCGATCCGGGACGGCGCGCCAGCTGGCCTGCAAGCGCCGCTGGCGCTGGCGCTGGACTTGCACGATGGCCCGGAAGGCTTGCCCGCCTGCGTCGGTTTGCCCGATGCGCTGTTCGAGCACGACGGCCAGCTCACCAAAGCGCCGATGCGGGCGTTGACGCTGCAGGCGCTGGCGCCGCGCCCTGGGCAGCGGTTGTGGGACTTGGGTGCCGGCAGCGGCTCAATCAGCATCGAGTGGTGCCTGGCTGGCGGTGTGGCCGAGGCGGTGGAGCGCGACGCGGTGCGTGCCGAGCGCGTGCAGCGCAACGCCGAGCGCTTCGGCCTAACCCCACGCCTGCGCGTCTGGTCGAGCGAGACCTTGGCGACGCTGGCGCAGCTGCCCGAGCCGCAGGCGGTGTTCATCGGCGGCGGCATGGACGCAGCACTGTGGCATGCACTGCGGCCTCGGCTGCCTGCGGGCTGCCGGGTGGTTGTCAACGCCGTGACCACCGCCACCCAAGCCTTGTTGGCGCAGTTGCATGAGCGCCACGGTGGCCAGCTGCGCCAGATCGTCCTGGCCGAGGCGCAACCCCTTGGGGCGCAACAGGGCTGGGTGCCGTGGCGGCCACAGTGGCAGTGGGCGTGGCAGGCATCAGCTTTCGAACTTGGAGGAGATGTGACATGACCGTGCATTTCATCGGTGCCGGGCCGGGCGCGCCCGATCTGCTGACGCTGCGCGCGCGCGAGTTGATCGCCCGCTGTCCGGTGTGCCTGTATGCCGGCTCGTTGGTGCCGCCGCAGGTACTGGCGTACTGCCCGCCGCAGGCGCGCTTGATCGACACCGCGCCGCTGTCGCTGGAGCAAATCCTGGAGGAAATCCGCGCCTCCCATGCCTGCGGGCAGGACGTGGCTCGGTTGCACTCGGGCGACTTGTCGGTGTGGTCGGCGATGGCAGAGCAGTTGCGCGCGCTGCGGGCCGAAGGCATTCCGTACACGATCACGCCTGGAGTGCCGTCCTTTGCTGCCGCGGCGGCGGCCTTGGGCTGCGAGTTGACCTTGCCCGGCGGCAGCCAAACGGTCGTGCTGACCCGCGCCCACGGGCGCGCCACCCCGGTGCCAGATGGCGAGCGTTTGGAGGTCTTGGCCGCCACCGGGGCCACGCTGGCGATCCACCTGAGCATCCACGTGCTGGAGCCAGTGGTGCAGACACTGCTGCCGCACTACGGCGGCGACTGCCCGGCAGCAGTGGTCTGGCGCGCCAGTTGGCCGGATGAGCGGATCGTGCGCGCGCCGCTGGGCGAGCTGGTGCAGGCCGCGCAGGGTGGGCTGGAGCGCACCGCGCTGATCCTGGTCGGGCGCAATCTGGCCCAAGACGGCTTTGGCCGCAGCCGCCTGTATGCGCCGGATTACGAGCGCCGCTATCGCCGGGCCACGTCCGCGGAGGATGCTGCATGAGTCCGCGCTGGCGGTTGAGCCTCATTGGCATGGGCATGGGTAGCCCTGCGCACCTGACGCTCCAGGGCGAGCAGGCGCTGCGCCGCGTCGATCTGTTGTTGCTGCCGGACAAAGGCGAAGATAAGGCCGAGCTGGCCGCGGCGCGGCTGCGCCTGCTGCAGACGGTGCGCCCCGACTTCGACGCCGAGGCGGGTGGCGGTCCGCGCGTGGCGCGCTACGCCGTGCCCTCGCGTGAAGGCGCCGATGCCGCCGACACACCGCGCTATCTCGACGCTGTGCGGCGCTGGCACGACGCACTGGCCCGAGCCTGGACGCAAGCGCTGCGTGAGCACCTGCCTCAAGGCGGACAAGCAGGTGTGCTGATCTGGGGCGATCCGGCCTTATTCGACAGCTCGATGCGCATCGCCCAGCGTGTGGCGCGCGAGCTGCCGCTTGAATGGGAGGTGGTGCCCGGCATCAGCGCCCTGCAGGCGCTGGCCGCCGCGCATGCCGTGCCGCTCAATGAGCTGGCTAGCCCGGTGTTGATCACTTCAGGACGGTGGCTGCGCCAGCACGGCTGCCCTGCGGACGTGCCGGCGCTGGCCGTCATGCTTGATGGCGGCACGGCTTTTGAGGCGCTGCCCGACCCGTACGCATGGCACATCTGGTGGGGCGCTTACCTCGGGCTGCCGCAGCAAACCTTGGACAGCGGCCCGCTGCCGCAAGCCGGTCCGCGCATCGCGCGCGCCCGCGCGGCCTTGCGGCAGGCGCACGGCTGGATGCTGGATATCTACCTGCTCAAGCGTCGTGGCGCCGACGACTGCTGACCTCCGCAACCTCTGGAGATGGAACCGATGGAACTGCAGACCCCCCCGCTGCTGCGCACCACCCCCAAGCCGCAAGGTCCGCGCCGCGGCCTCATCATCGTGCACACCGGCCATGGCAAAGGCAAAAGCACCGCGGCCTTCGGCCTGGCGCTGCGTGCGCACGGACGCGGCAAGGCCGTCAAGATTTTTCAATTCATGAAAGTGCCCAGCGCCCGCTTCGGTGAGCACCGCGTTTTCGAGCAACTCGGCATTCCGATCGAAGGGCTGGGGGATGGATTTAGCTGGAAAAGCCGTGACCTTGAGCACTCCGCCGAGCTGGCGCGCCAAGGATGGGCGCGCGCCGAGGCGGTGATCCGCGCAGGCGCGCATTTCATGGTGGTGCTCGACGAAATCATGTACCCGCTGCGCTACGGCTGGATCCCACTGGAGGCGGTACTGGACGCGCTGCGTCAGCGCCCGACCGAGATGACGGTGGTGCTCACTGGGCGCCACGCGCCCCAGGAGCTCATCGACTTGGCCGACACCGTCACCGAAATGGTCAAGCACAAGCACCACTTCGATGCCGGCGTGCCAGCGCAGCGTGGCATTGAAGATTGACCTCTTTGGCATTTTTCTTTACGACATTTCAAGTCATGAATCTTGACAAAACCCCTGCCACCATCATCACCGGCTTTCTTGGCGCCGGCAAGACCACGCTGCTGCGCCATCTGCTGACCCACGCGCAGGGGCGGCGCATCGCCGTCATCGTCAACGAGTTTGGCGAGCTCGGCATCGACGGTGAATTGCTCAAAGGCTGTGGCATCGGCTGCGACGAGACCGGCGCGGAAAACGGCCAGGTCATCGAGCTGGCCAACGGCTGCCTGTGTTGCACGGTGCAAGAAGAATTTGCTCCGGTGATGGAACTGCTCGCCCAGCGCCGCGACCTGATTGATCACGTGGTGATTGAAACCTCCGGCCTGGCGCTGCCCAAACCGCTGGTGCAGGCGTTTCAGTGGCCCACTATCCGGCACGCTTTCACCGTCGATGCGGTGGTCACCGTGGTTGATGTGCCGGCGGTGGCGCAGGGTTGTTTTGCGTCTGACCCACAGGCGGTCGAAGCGCAGCGTCGCGCCGACCCGGAGCTTGACCACGACACGCCGTTGGCCGAGCTCTTTGAGGATCAGCTGGCCACCGCCGACCTAGTCGTGCTCAACAAAGTCGAACGGGTCGATGCCGATACCCTGCAGCGCGTGCGCGCGATGGTGGCGGCGCGCTCGCCGGCGGCGGTGCAGACCGTGGTGGCGCGGCACGGCCAAGTGCCGCCCGAGGTGCTGCTGGGCTTGGGCCGCGCTGTGGAAGAAGTGATCGAAAGCCGCCTCACCCACCACGACGATGAGGACGACGACCACGACCACGACGCCTTTCAATCCGTGGTGCTGGCGCTGGACGTGCGCGACAGGCAACACCTGCTGCAGACGCTTTCGACGCTGGTGGCGCGTCACGGCCTGCTGCGCATTAAGGGGTTCGTGGCGCTGCCGCAGGCGGCGCTGCGGCTGGTGGTGCAGGGTGTGGGTCCGCGGCTGGACAGCCACTTCGACCGCCCGTGGCGCGTGGGCGAGCCGCGCTGCAGCGTCCTGGTTTGCATCGGGCTAGGGCTCGACGAGGCCGCGCTGCGCGCCGATCTGCGCCAGGCTGGGTTGCTGGCGGAGTCATCCACGTCGGCCGGAGTGTGACCCATGCACTTGTTGGCCACCCGTGCCGGCGGCTTTATCGACGACACCAGCGGCGCGGTCGTGCGGCTGGCGCAAACCCCTGCGCCCGTGGTGGTGCTCAGCGCCGCCGATACCACGCTGTCGCTGCTGGCTTCGGTGCTGCCGAAAGACTACCCCGAAGTGCGGCTGGCCAATCTGATGGCGCTGCGCCAGCCGGCGACGGTGGATCTCTACGTGGAGGACGTGCTGCAGCACGCGCGCGCGGTGATCATCGATCACCTGGGGGCTTACCACGACTGGGCTTATCTGGTGGAGCGCTGCGCGGCGCTGGCGCGTCAGCGCGGGCAGTGGCTAGCGGTGTTTTCCGGCGACGGACAGGACGATCCGCAGCTGCTGGCGCAAGGTACCGTGGACTGGGATGACGCGCGCACGCTTTGGCGCGCGCTGCGCTACGGTGGACAAGCCAACGCCGCGCGCTTTTGGGCCCTGATCGGACAGCGCGCCCTAGGGTTGAAGGAACAACCCTACACGCCGCCGCAGCCGCTGCCGTCTATCGTGGAGCACCAAGTCGCGGACTTGCCGCCGGTGGCTCCCGACGCGCCGCAGGCGCTGCTGCTGTTTTACCGCGCCCATGTCCAGGCCAGCAACACAGGGCCTTTCGATGCCTTGCTGCGTGCGCTGCACGCGCGGGGGCTGCGTGCGCGCGCTTGGGCCGTGGACAGCCTGAAAAACCCCCAGGTGCGCCAACGCCTGCATGACCTGGCGGAGGGTGGCGGTGTGGATTTGGTGCTAAACGCCACGGCTTTCGCCCTTGGTTTGGAGGATGGCCAGACACTGGCGGGCGACGCTCCGGTGCTGCAGCTTATCACCGCGGGCGTGACGCGCCAGCACTGGAACGACGACCCGCACGGTCTGCCGCCGCGCGACATGGCCATGCAAGTGGTGCTGCCAGAGCTCGACGGTCGCATCGCCACCCGCGCCATCAGCTTCAAAGCGGTGCAGTGCCACGACCCACGCACCCAGATCGATTTGATCCGCTATGCCGCCGACACTGAGGCCATCGATTGGGTCGCCGAGCTAGCTTGGCGCTGGTGTCGGCTGCGCCGATTAGAGCGCTCCCAGGTGCGGCTGGCCGTGGTGCTGACTGACTACCCGAGCGACGACGCCCGCATCGGCATGGCGCTGGGGCTGGACGTACCGGCCTCGGTCGTGCGCATGTTGCAGGCGTTGCACCGCAATGGCTATGACCTGGGCGATGGTCCCGCGTTGCCGCGTGACGGTGACGAGCTGATGCGCTGGCTGCGCAGCGGCGTCACGCACGCTATCGACGACAACGATGCACGCCCGGCTTGGCAAAGCCTGGCGCTGACCGACTACAGGCGAATGCTGGAGGCGTGGCCGGCACCGCTGGTCGAAGCGCTACAGCAGCGGTGGGGGGCACCCGAGCGCGATCCGATGGCGCGCGCTGGCCGGCTGATGATTCCCGGTATTCGGTTGGGTCAGGTGTTCATCGGCCTGCAGCCCCCACGCGACCCGAGGCAGCGTCGCGCTGCCTACCATGATGCCGAGCAGGTGCCGCCGCACGCCCACGTGGGGTTTTACCTCTGGTTGCGCGAGGTTTGGCAAGTGGATGCCGTCGTGCAAGTCGGCACGCACGGCAACCTGGAGTGGCTGCCGGGCAAAAGCGTGGCACTGGGTCCGCTGTGCTGGCCGCAGCGGCTGCTGGGACCGCTGCCGCACCTCTACCTCTACATCGTGAACGATCCGGGCGAAGGCGTGCAGGCCAAGCGGCGCACGCAGGCGGTGATCATCGACCACCTGATGCCGCCGCTGGCCGACGCGCAGGACAGCGGCACCCTGCTCCCGCTGGAGCGCATGGTGGAGGAGTATTACGATGCGCTGACGATGGATCCCCCACGCGCGCGGCGGCTGCGTCAAGCGATCGTGGACGAAACGTTGCGGCTGGGCGTGCACGAGGAGCTGGGTTTGCAGGGCGATCCGCGGGATGCGGCGGTGCTGGCGCAGTGGCTGCAACGTCTAGATGCCTACCTCTGCGAAATCAAGGAAAGCCAACTTCGTGCTGGCTTGCACGTATGGGGCACTTCGCCCCAAGGCTTGACGCGTGCGCAAACCCTGCTGGCCTTCCTGCGCCAGCCGCGCGGCAACCGCGCGCAGGACGACAGCCTGCTGCGTGCCATGGCGCAAGATTTGGGGCTGGACGGCTTCGACCCGCTGCAAGCAGACCCCGCCGAGCCCTGGCGCGGGCCGCGCCCGGCGCTGCTGCGGGCCATCGACCCCGGCGGACCATGGCGCCACGCCGGCCACACGCGCCAGCGGCTGCACCAGCTGGCGCTGGCGTGGCTGCAAGATCCAGCGCTGGCCGAGCGGCAGGCCGGCCCGCGCGCTCAGCAGGTGCTGCGCTGGGTCTGGCAGTATCTCGCGCCGCGGCTGGATGCTTGCGGATCCAATGAGACAACACAACTGCTACGCGGACTGCATGGCCGGTTTGTGCCGCCAGGCCCCAGCGGGGCGCCGTCACGCGGACGCATCGATGCGCTTCCCACAGGGCGCAATTTTTATGCTAGCGACCCGCGCAGCCTACCAACCCCAGCGGCGTGGGACAGCGGTCAGCGCATCGCGGCGCGACTCATTGAGCGCTACGCCCAAGATCACGGAGTGTTTCCCAGCGCCATCGGCTTGTCGCTGTGGGGCACCACCACCTTGCGCACAGGCGGCGAGGACGTGGCCACGGCGCTGGCCCTGTTGGGTGTGCGGCCACGCTGGGATGAAGGCAGTGGCCGCGTGATCGAGGTGGAGGTTCTGCCGGCGTCGCTGCGGCCCTATCCGCGGGTGGACGTGACGCTGCGGGTCTCCGGCTTGTTCCGCGACGCGTTTGCGCACCTGATCGATTTGCTCGACACCGCCGTGCAGGCGGTGGCCGCCATCGATCCAGCGGACGAGCCAGACGAACTCAACCCCGTGCGCGTGCACGTGCAGCGGGAGGCACAAGCGCTGCTCGCGCAAGGCCTGGACCCCGCGCAAGCGCAGCGCCAGGCCAGCTGGCGCTTGTTTGGTCCGCGCCCGGGCTCGTATGGCGCCGGCATCGGCGAGGTGGCGCAAACAGACGCAGCGTTTGACCGGAACGCGCTGGTTCGCGCCTACCTGGGCAGCGGTGCTTACGCCTACGGCCGGGGAGCCCATGGGGTGGCGGCGCCGGCGGCGTGGGAGCGGCGGTTGGCGCGCCTGGATCTGGCCGCGCACATCCAGGACCACCGTGAGCACGATGCGCTGGACATCGATGGCTTTGTCGAATACCTTGGCGGCATGGCTGCCGCCGCGCAAGTCCTGCGCGGGCAAGCGCCCGCGGTCTATCACGCCGACAGCAGTACGACCGCGGTGCGGGTGCGCCCGTTGCGGGAAGAGCTGGCGCGCATCGTGCGCGCGCGCGTGACGCACCCGCGCTGGCTGCAAGCCATGCAGGCGCACGGCTACGCGGGCGCAGCCGAGATGGCCGCCACGCTGGAACATCTGCTGGGTTGGGCGGCGCTTGGTCAGGGGGTGTCGGCGCACCAGCTTGATCTGGTTGCGGAGACGCTGCTGTTCAACGAGTCCAACCAGAGCTTTTTACGGCAGCACAACCTGCCGGCCTTGCGCCGTATGGCGCAGCGCTTATGGCAAGCCATCGAACAGGGGCTTTGGACGCCTCCGGTGGCGCTGCAGCAGCGCCTGCGGCAATTACAGCTGGAGCTGGAAGAGTCATGGGAACATCCGTCAATCTGACCACCACGGACGCGTGCTCAACGACGGCTGCGCCACCTGATACGACGCCAGAGACACCGCGCTATCCCTTTGCAGCGCTGGTGGGGGTACCGGATTTGCAGCTGGCGCTGTTGTTGGTGGCCATCGACCCTACGCTCGGTGGGGTACTTATCCGCGGCCCACGCGGCACGGCCAAGTCGACCGCGGCGCGCGCGCTGGCCGACTTGCTACCGGGCGCCCCGTTTGTGCAGTTACCACTGGGGGCTACGCTGGAGCAGATCGTCGGCACGCTGGAACTTCAAGATGCGCTGCGCCATGGACGCATTACATGGCGGCCCGGGCTGCTGGCGCGCGCACACGGCGGGGTGCTTTACGTGGACGAGGTCAACCTGTTGCCCGATGCGCTGGCCGATGTGCTGTTGGATGCCGCCGCCAGCGGCGTGCACACCGTGGAACGCGACGGCATTTCGCAGCGCCACGCCGCGCGCTTTGCGCTGATCGGCACGATGAACCCGGAGGAGGGGGAGTTGCGCCCGCAGCTTCTGGATCGCTTTGGCCTGTGCGTCGAGCTGAGCAATCCGGACGCTGCGGCGGTGCGCGCCGCTATCGTGCGAGCGCGGCTGGCGTTCGAAGCCGACCCGGCGGCCTTCGTCGCCTGCCACCATTTGCAGCAGCAGACCTTGCAGCAGCGCTTGCAGCGCGCGCGGCAGGCGCTGGGCACGCTGACCTGGTCGGACGAACTCATTGTGCAAGCCTGTGCGCAGGCGCTCCAAAGCGGCGCTGACGGTTTGCGCGGTGACTTAACGCTGCTGAAAGCGGCACGCGCCCACGCGGCCTGGCACGGCAAGACCGCCATTGACCTGGCCGACTTGCGGGCGGTGGCCCCGTGGGTGTTGGCGCACCGGCGCAGTGGCACGGCGGCAGCCGCTGCCGAGGGAGCAGCCAGCGCCATCACACCCCCTTGGCAGTCAGCGGCGCCGCAGCGCACGTCTGCCGCGCCGTACGATGGGTCTGCGCCGCAAGACGGCAAGCTGCAGGGAGAGAGTCCCCCGCGCCACGCAGCGGCGGGCGAGGCTGACTGGGGTGCGTTGCCGCCGCAACCGGTCGGCATGGCGCCGCCGCTGGCCCAGATGCCCGGAGGCTGGCCTGTCCCAAAGCCTTAGGCCCCGCCGGCGCGCGTAAGCCGCCTGCCGGGATGGGGCTGCGATCGCCTGACCATGCCGCCGCGTCCGCCCGGCGCGACGGCGCCACGCCGGTGATGTTGGACTGGCCTGCCACCCTCGCGCGCAAAGGGCCCCGTCCGCTCAGGCCCGCCGACCTGGTCTGGCGCGCGGTCCCGCCCGAGCCGGCGTGCCTGCACGTGATCGTGCTGGACGCATCCGGCTCGATGCTGCGCCGCGGGCGTCTGGCGCGCGCCAAGACCGTGGCGCTGCTGCTGGTTCAGCGCGCCGCGCGCCGCGACCAGCATGTCGCGCTACTGCTGGCCAGCGGTTACGGCGCGCAGGTGCTGCAGCCGCCCGCGCCGGCGCGGCGCGCCTTGGGGGTGACCGTGCGCGCGGTGAGGGGGGGCGGCGGCACGCCGCTGACGGTAGCCCTGCAGCGCGCCGAGACGCTGGCGCAGGCGTGGACTCGGCGCTTCGGCGGGCGCGCGCGGCGGGTCCTGTGGCTGCTCACCGACGGGCAGGTGCGACAGGAGCCGCCGCGCCCCGCTTTTGAGGTTTGTGTGGTGGTGGACGCCGACGACGACCAACCCGCGCTCGGCCAAGCTCGCCAGTGGGCGCACCATTGGCAGGCCCATCATGTGGCGTTGAACGATTGGAACTGAAGCTCGCCATGTCTCTTCTCTCATCCCGTTCGCAACCCGAGACCGCTGCGCACGCGTTCGACCCCGCCTCGCGCGCTGCGGTCTATCGCGCCATCGAACTGCGGCGCGACATGCGTCACTTTGCCGGTGGTCACGTGCAGCCCGAAGTGCTGGTGCGGCTGCTGCGCGCTGCGCACTGGGCACCCAGCGTCGGCTTCATGCAGCCGTGGCGTTGGATCCGCATCACGCACCCTGTGCAACGTCAACGCTTGCATGAGCTGGTGCAGCAGGAGCGGGTACGCACGGCCCAGGCGCTCGGTGAGCGCGGTGAGGCGTTTGCGCGTCTGAAGGTGGAAGGCATTCTGGAGTCCGCAGAGCTGTGGGCCGTGGTGCTGATGCCCGAGCGTGAACGGCATGTCTTTGGCCGGCGCACCTTGCCTGAGATGGATGTAGCCTCCGCTGCCTGTGCCATCCAAAATCTGTGGCTCGCCGCGCGCGCCGAGGGGCTCGGCGTGGGGTGGGTGTCGATCTTCGACCCGCAGCAGGTTGCCGATCTGCTGGGCTGTCCGCCAGGGTCGCGTCCGCTGGCGCTGCTGTGCTTAGGCCCGGTGTACTTGTTCTATGATGAGCCGATGTTGCAGCGCGAGCGCTGGGCGAAGCGCCTGTCGCTGCGCGATGTGGTGTTTGAAAATCGCTGGGAGCAGCCCAGCACGTTGCCGCTGCGTGACGATGCGCCCGCCGCATGAGCGTGGGACGCAGCGGTGGCTCAAGGTCGCCGCCGCATCGAACGGATGCGGGTCGGTGGCGTTTGCATGAAGGAGTTCAAAGGCATGACTGAGGCACAACCGGCTGCGTCGATTGAGGCTTGCGAATCCGCCTCCAGACCTGCACGCGTTGCCCCATCGCCAGCGTCGGAGCGCTGGACGGTGGCCGACGTGCAGGCACTGCTGGAGCTGCCGCTGCCCGAGCTGATCTTTCGCGCGCAGCAGGTGCACCGTCAGCACCACGATCCGGCGGAAATCGAACTGGCCACGCTGCTGTCGGTCAAGACCGGCGGCTGCCCCGAAGACTGCGCCTACTGCCCGCAGTCGGTTCACCACGAAACCGGCGTGAAGGCCACCAAGCTGATGTCGCCCGAGGACGTGCGGGCCGCCGTGCGTGCGGCCCGGCAGGCCGGGTCGCAGCGTTTCTGCATGGGGGCGGCGTGGCGCGCGCCGACTGACCGCGATCTGGACAAGGTCGCCGAGCTGGTGCGCGTCGTCAAGGAAGAAGGCCTGGAGGCGTGCTGCACGCTGGGCATGCTCACCGCCGAGCAGGCCCAGACGCTGAGGGAGGCGGGCCTGGACTACTACAACCACAACCTCGACACGGCGCCGGAGTTCTACGGTGCCATCATCCACACGCGTGAGTACGAGGATCGCCTGCGCACGCTGCAGCACGTGCGCGAAGCCGGCATCCGCGTCTGCTGCGGCGGCATCGTCGGCATGGGCGAGTCGCGCCTGCAGCGCGCCGGGCTGATCGCGCAGCTGGCCAACCTCGACCCTTATCCGGAGTCGGTGCCGATCAACCATCTGGTCAAGGTGGCCGGCACGCCGCTGGCGGACCAGCCCGACCTCGACCCGCTGGAGTTCGTGCGCACGATTGCGGCCGCGCGCATCACGATGCCGCGCGCCAGGGTGCGGCTGTCGGCCGGGCGGCGCAGCATGGATGAGTCGACCCAGGTGCTGTGCTTTCTGGCGGGTGCCAACTCGATCTTCTACGGCGACAAGCTGCTGGTCACCGGCAACCCGGACGTGGAGGCCGACCGCGCGCTGCTGACGCGGCTGGGTCTGCGCACGCGCCCGGTGTCGCTCGAAGGTTGAGAGCCAGCCCCGGTGATGGAGCAGGCAGCGCTCGGATGGCCCACGGCGGGCGCGCTGGCGCTGGCGGTGGCCACGGCGCTGCTGTGGGACGTGCGCTTTGGCGAGCCGCCGGCGCGGCTGCATCCGGTCGTCGGCATGGGCTGGATGCTGGAGAGGCTGGGGCGACGCGTGGCGCCGATGCCGGGCGCGCCGGTGCCGCCGGCGCGCGTGTTTGCCGCCGGGATGCTGGCGTCGACGCTCGGGGCTGCTGGGGTGGTGGCGCTGGCGTGGGTGCCGCAGGCGTTGCTGAGCCATGCGCCGTGGTGGGTGCAGGGGCTGGCGCTTGGGCTGCTGCTCAAACCGCTGCTGGCCTGGCGCATGCTCCGCGAGGAGGTGGCCGCGGTCGAAGCGGCGCTGGCGCGGGGGCTCCAGGCCGGTCGCACGCAGGTGGCGCGGCTGGTCAGCCGTGACGTGCAGGCGCTGGACGAGGCCGGCGTGCGGCAGGCGGCGCTGTCCACCCTGGCGGAAAACCTCAACGACTCGGTGGTGGCGCCGCTGTTCTGGTTTGCGCTGGCGGGCCTGCCCGGCGCGGCGCTGTACCGCTGGGCCAACACCGCCGATGCGATGTGGGGATACCGCGGCGTGCGCGGCGGGCGCGACTGGACCTTTGCCGGGCGCTGGGCCGCGCGGGCCGACGATGCGCTGTCGTGGCTGCCGGCACGGCTGACCGCTGTGCTGCTGCTGGCCGCCTCCGGCCGAAGCGTGCCGTGGCGCGCGCTGCGCGCGCAGGCGCGGCGCACGCCGTCGCCCAACGGTGGCTGGCCGATGGGGGCGCTGGCGCTGCGGCTGGGGGTGCGGCTCGTCAAGCCCGGGGTGTATGCACTCAACGAGGCCGCGCGGCTGCCGCAGCCTGTCGATACCGCGCGTGCCTTGGCATGGTGCGACCGCGCGGTGGCCGGGTGGGGCGCGCTGCTGGTGGCGGGTCTGGCGGGCGTGGCGATGCTCGGGAGGCCGTCATGAAAGAGCGGCTGGAACACTTGGCTGCCGAAGCCGGCGTGACCGAACCGGCTCCGGGGACGACGCAGTCGCCTGCGGGGCCGCCGCGCACGCACGGCGGCCCCGACGCCGACGGTGTGCCGCCGTGGGACTTTTCCACCAATGCCAATGCCTGCGGACCCTGTCCGCAAGCCTTGGCGCGCGTGCAGGCGGCGGCGCGGCGTCACTACCCTGACCCCACCTACGCGGACCTGCGCCGTCGGCTGGCCGATTGGCACGGCGTGGCACCGCACCGGGTGCTGCTGGCCGCCAGCGGCAGCGAGTGGATCCTGCGCTTTGCCGCCTGGTGCGCGCGGCGTGGGTACGGGCCCCTCTGGTGGCCGGTGCCCGGCTACGGCGACTACGCGCACGCCGCCGACGTCTGGGGCCTGGTGCGCGCGCCCGGCCCGGCGCAGGCGCGCGCCGGCTGGCTGTGCGACCCCGGCAGCCCGCTTGGCCAGCCGGAGGATGCCGCCGTGGCCGAGGCGCTGCTGGCCGCCGGCGCGCCGGTGACGCTGGACCTGGCCTACGCGCCGCTGCGGCTGCAGGGCGAGGCGGTGCTGACCGAGCGGCAGCGCGCGCGCTGCTGGCAGCTTTACAGCCCCAACAAGGCGCTCGGCCTGACCGGCGTGCGTGCGGCCTACGTGATCGCGCCGGACGAGGCCGAACCCAGCCAGCTCGCCGAGCTGCAGGCGCTGGCGCCGTCGTGGCCGATCGGGGCCGACGGCGTGGCGCTCTTGGCGGCGTGGATCGAGCCCTCTGCACAGCGCTGGCTGCAGGCAACCCACGCCACGCTGGCGCAGTGGAAGGCCGCGCTCGTGCAGATGCTCGAGGCGCGCGGCTGGGAGGTCGCCGCCAGCGTCACGCCGTTTCTCTGCGCCCGCCCGCCGCAGCCGCTCGACGCGGCGGCGCTGCGCGCGCGCGGCGTCAAGCTGCGCGATGCGGCCTCGTTGGGCCTGCCCGGCTGGTGGCGCCTGTCGGCGCAGCCGCCGCAGGCGCTGCAGGCACTGGCCGACGCGCTGGACGTGCCGGCGCTGGCGGGCGCCCCCGCAGCAGCCCGGCGGAGGGCGCCGCGATGACCGCGCGCTGCCTGATGGTCTGGGGCACCAGCAGCGGCGCCGGCAAGAGCTGGCTTGCCACCGCGCTGTGCCGCTGGTATGCGCGCCAGGGTCTGCGCGTGGCGCCGTTCAAGGCGCAGAACATGAGCAACAACGCGCGCGTCGTCGCCACACCCGAGGGTGGGGAGGGCGAGATCGGCGCCGCGCAGTATTTCCAGGCACTGGCCGCCGGCGTCGAGCCCGACGTGCGGATGAACCCGCTGCTGCTCAAGCCCGAGGCCGACACGCGCAGCCAGGTGGTGCTTCTGGGTCGCGTCGATGCCGAGCTGACCGCCCTGCGGTGGCGCGAGCGCTCCCCGCGCGTCTGGCCGGTGGTGCGGCAGGCGCTGGACGAGTTGCGTGCGGAGCACGACCTGATCGTGATGGAGGGTGCCGGCTCCCCGGCGGAGATCAACCTGCAGGACACCGACATCGTCAACCTCGCGCCGGTGCGCCACGCGCAGGCGCGCGCGCTGCTGGTGGCCGACATCGACCGCGGCGGGGCGTTCGCGCACCTCTACGGCACCTGGGCGCTGCTGCCGGCGGACCTGCGCGGCGCGCTGCGCGGCTTCGTGCTGAACAAGTTCCGCGGCGACGCGGCGCTGCTGGAGCCGGCGCCGCAGCGGCTGCAGGCGCTCACCGGCGTGCCGACGCTGGCCACGCTGCCGCTGCGCTGGGGCCACGGCCTGCCGGAGGAAGACGGCGTGTTCGACGACCGCGCGACGCGGGGGGGCGGGCCGGTGCGTAGCACGGTGGCGGTGGTGGCCTACCCGCGCATCAGCAACCTGGACGAATTCCAGCCGCTGAAGAACGCCGCCGGCGTGCGGCTGGTGTGGGCGCGCACCCCAGCCGATTGCGCCGGGGCGGACTGGATCATCCTGCCCGGCTCCAAGGCGACGGCGGCGGACTTGGCCTGGCTGCGTGCGCAGGGGCTGGATGCCGCGATCGCCGCGCACGCCGCGCGCGGCGGGGCGGTGCTGGGCATCTGCGGCGGGCTGCAGATGCTGGGCGAGGCGCTCATTGATCCGCACGGGGTGGACGGCAACGCCCCGGGGCTCGGCCTGCTGCCGCTGGTGACCGCCTTCGAGCGCGACAAGACCGTGCGCCGCAGCGCCGCGACGTTCGCCGCGCTGCCGCCCGGTCCGTGGGCGGGCTTGGGTGGCGTGCGGGTGCGCGGCTACGAAATCCACCACGGCCGCACCGTGCCGCATCCGGCGCTGGTGGCGCGCGGGGAGATCGCGCACGAGGTGCTGCCGGGGCTGGCGTGGTGCAACGCCGCCGGCAACGTGCTGGGCCTGTACCTGCACGGCCTGTTCGAGGACGAGGCCGCGCTGCGCGCGCTGCTCGGCGCGCGCGCCCGGCCGCTGGCCGACGTGTTCGACGACCTCGCCGGCCTGGTCGAGGCGCACTTCGCCCCCGGCGTGCTGGCCGCGCTGGCCGGGCCATGACGGCCCACCCCATTCCTTGGCGATCGCCGATATCCCTTTCCTTTCCCCGTTGCACGAGGAGACCACTGCGATGACACCGACCACAAACGACCTGCCCGTGGTGGCGGATCTGCACGACGAGGCGCTGGCCGCGCGCCTGCAGGCGCTGCTGGACGACAAGACCAAGCCGCTCGGGTCGCTCGGCCGGCTGGAGGCGCTGGCGCAGCGGCTCGGCCTGATCCTTGGCACCGAGGCCCCGGCGCTGCGCGCGCCGCAACTGGTGGTCTTTGCTGCCGACCACGGGCTGGCTGCGCACGGCGTGTCGGCCTACCCGAGCGACGTCACCTGGCAGATGGTGGAAAACTTTCTCGCCGGCGGCGCGGCGGTCAGCGTGCTGGCGCGCCAGCACGGCCTGGCGCTGACGGTGGTCGACTGCGGCGTGCGCCATGCCTTCGCGCCGCGGGCGGGCCTGGTGGACGCGAAGGTCGCCTGGGGCACGGCGGACGCGCTGCAGCAGCCGGCGATGACCGCAGCGCAGTGCGCCGCCGCGCTGCGGCACGGCATGGAGCTGGTGCGGCGCCTGCCCGGCAACGTGCTGCTGCTGGGCGAGATGGGCATCGGCAACACCTCCGCCGCGGCGCTGCTGATGAGCCGCCTGACGGGGCTGGACATTGCGGACTGCACCGGCGCCGGAACCGGGCTGGACGCCGCCGGTGTGCAGCGCAAGATCGACGTGCTGCGCCGGGTGCTCGAGCGCCACGCGCAGGCCACCGAGCCGCTGCCGGCGCTGGCGGCGCTGGGCGGCTTCGAAATCGCCGCGATGACCGGCGCCGTGCTGCAGGCCGCCGCGGAGCGGCGCGTCATCGTGGTGGACGGCTTCATCACCACCGCTGCGGTGCTGGTGGCGGCGCGGCTGCGCCCGCATGTGCTGCAGCGCTGCGTGTTCGCGCACCGCTCCGGCGAGCGCGGCCACGCGCTGCTGCTGGCGTATCTGAAGGCGGAGCCGCTGCTGGACCTCGGTCTGCGGCTGGGGGAGGGGTCGGGTGCCGCGCTCGCGTGGCCGCTGCTGGTGTCGGCCTGCGCCATCCTGCGCGAGATGGCCAGTTTCGGCGCCGCCGGCGTGGCGCGGGCCGCGCCGGATCCGGCGCCCACCACCCCCTGACACGCCCGGAGGAGCCGCATGGCGGAACCGCAGACGCCTCCACGCCCCCTGGCCGCTCTGGCCACCGGCGTGCGGCATTTTTTGCTGGCGCTGCAGTTTTTTACGCGCATTCCCATCACGGGGCGGCTGGCGGCGTGGGTCGGTTATTCGCCGGCGATGCTGCGCGCCAGTGCGGCGCATTTTCCGGGGGTGGGGTGGCTGGTCGGCGGGGCTAGCGCCTTGGTGTGTGCCGCGGCCCTGTGGCTGCTGCCCGCCCAGCCCGCGTCGGCATGGGTGGCGGCGGCCCTGGCCACGGCCGCGAGCGTCGCTCTGACGGGCGCCTTTCACGAGGACGGGTTGGCCGACACCGCCGATGCCCTGGGCGGCGTGGTCGAGCGCGAGCGGGCGCTGGACATCATGAAGGACTCGCGCATCGGCAGCTACGCGGCGGTGGCGCTGGTGCTGGCCCTGCTGACCAAAGTGGGGTTGCTGGCGCTGCTGGCCCAGCACGGCACCGCGCTGGCGGCCGCTGGGCTGTTCGCCGCCCATGTCACGTCGCGGCTGGCCCCGCTGTGGATCATCCGCACCCTGCCGCATGTGGGGGATACGCCGCGTTCCAAATCCAAGCCGCTGGCGGATGCGATCGGTGTGTCCGCCGGGATCGTGGGGTTGGGCTGGTGGGCGGCTGCGATGGCGCTGGTGACGGGGCTGTTGCCGTCCGCGCCGTGGGGCGCGGCGGTCGCGGCAGCCGGGGGGATGTTGGTGGCCATGCGCCGCTGGCTGCGGCGACGCCTGCAGGGCTTTACCGGGGACACGCTGGGCGCCACCCAGCAGATGACGGAGCTGGCCTTTTATCTGGGGCTGGCGGTCGGGCTGGGCTTGCAGGCCCGGGGGTGGGGCTGAGGCCGTGCGCTTGTGGCTCGTTCGCCATGCCGCCACCGCGTTGCCGACGGGCGTTTGCTACGGCGCGAGCGACATTCCCGCCGATCCGGTGGCCACGGTGGAGGCGGCCCGGCGGCTGGACGCCGTGCTGCCGGCGCGTTTTGGCTGGCGCGTCTCGTCGCTG
Source organism: Tepidimonas fonticaldi (assembly GCF_001675355.1). NCBI lineage: Bacteria > Pseudomonadati > Pseudomonadota > Betaproteobacteria > Burkholderiales > Tepidimonas > Tepidimonas fonticaldi. The sequence continues at coordinate 627,848 of NZ_LZDH01000056.1, forward strand.
ATTCGGGCGCGCCAGCTTGCCCAAGCGCTGCAGGCGCGACGCCCCGGTCTCGCGGCACCCGTCGTGGACCCCAACCTGGGCGAACTGGATTTCGGCGCGTGGGAGCGCCTCCTCTGGGACGACGTGCCGCGCGCCGAACTCGACGCCTGGGCGGCGGACTTTACCGACTACCGCCCCGGCGGTGGCGAGTCCGTGCGGATGCTGCTGCGCCGCGTGCGGCACGCCCTGCGCACCGCGATGGCGGACGGTGTGGACGACCAGGTCTGGATTACCCACGCGGGGGTGATCCGCGCCGTCCGATACACCCTGCAATGGGGAAGCGCCGCCGTGCCCCCGGACGCCGGGCATTGGCCGCGCAAGGCCCCGGCCCCTGGGCAATGGGTCTGCGTGGCGCTTCCGGATACCCGCGAAGGTTGGGATTTACCCTAGTTTTGGCCATCTTCCTCGGAATTATCAGGCCGCTGTAAGCATTCCTCCAGATATTGCGCTCAGCAACATTGCGCAAACCCGAGCGATGTTCCGGCCGGCGGCGTCCACCGCCAATTCCTACATGTGTATCCGAGGAGATCCATCATGTCCCTTGACAGCAACGCCCGGGCCTATTGGTCCGCGACGCTGGGCCTGTTGACCAAGGTCTTGGTCATCTGGTTCCTGGTGTCCTACGGGGCAGGCATCCTGTTTGCCGATGCCATCAACGGCATCAAGCTCGGCGGCTATCCGCTGGGCTTCTGGTTCGCGCAACAGGGGTCCATCTACATCTTCATCGCGCTGATCTTCTGGTACGCGAAGAAGATGGGCGACATCGACCGCAAGTTCGGCATGGCCGAAGACTGATCCGAAGGAACGCACCATGAGTTTGCAACTCTGGACTTATCTGGTCGTTGGCGCGACCTTCGCGCTGTACATCGGCATCGCGGTGTGGTCGCGCGCCGGCAGCACCTCCGACTTTTACGTCGCCGGCGGCGGCGTGCACCCCGTGACCAACGGCATGGCCACCGCCGCCGACTGGATGAGCGCGGCGTCGTTCATCTCGATGGCCGGCCTCATCTCCAACATGGGCTACGGCGGCGCCGTGTTCCTGATGGGCTGGACCGGCGGCTACGTGTTGCTGGCCTGCCTGCTGGCGCCGTACCTGCGCAAGTTCGGCAAGTTCACCGTGCCGGAGTTCATCGGTGACCGCTACTACTCGCAGACTGCGCGCAACGTCGGCGTGATCTGCCTGCTGGTGGCGTCCATCACCTACATCATCGGCCAGATGACCGGCGTGGGCGTGACGTTCTCGCGCTTCCTGGGCGTATCCAGCGAAACCGGCATCTACATCGGGCAGGCCATCGTGTTCGCCTACGCGGTGTTCGGCGGCATGAAGGGCATCACCTACACCCAGGTGGCGCAGTACATCGTGCTGATCCTGGCCTACTTGGTGCCGGCTGTCTACATTTCGCTGGCGCTGACCGGCAACGTCCTGCCGCAACTGGGCCTGGGGGCCGACCTCAAGGGCACGGACGTCGCGCTGCTGGCCAAGCTGGACCAGGTGGTCAAGGACCTGGGCTTTGCCGAATACACCACCGCGGTGGCGGGCAACAAGCTCAACATGTTCTTCTACACCGTGTCGCTGATGATCGGCACGGCCGGCCTGCCGCACGTCATCGTGCGCTTCTTCACGGTGCCCAAGGTTTCCGACGCCCGTTCGTCCGCGGGCTGGGCGCTGGTCTTCATCGCCTTGCTCTACACCACGGCCCCCGCGGTCGGTGGTATGGCGCGCCTCAACCTGATCGGCACCGTCAACACCGCGGTCGGCGTGGAGCCGGATCCCGCCGGTGGCATCCGCGTGAACGCCGAGCGCGTCAAGGCCAATGCGGATCTGTTCGCGGCCGAATCCGCGCTGCCCTATGAGCAGCGTCCGGACTGGTTCAAGCGCTGGGAGAAGACCGGCCTGCTGAAGTTCGAGGACAAGAACGGCGACGGCCGTATCCAGTTCTACAACGACAAGACCGCCAACCCGGCCGTCAAGGCCAAGGCCGAAGCGGCCGGCCTCAAGGGCAACGAGCTGACCGTCAACGCCGACATCATCGTGCTGGCCAACCCCGAGATCGCGCTGCTGCCCGACTGGGTGATCGCGCTGGTCGCCGCCGGTGGTCTGGCCGCGGCCCTGTCCACTGCGGCGGGTCTGCTGATGGCGATTTCGTCGGCCATCTCGCACGACCTGATCAAGGGCGCCATCAACCCCAACATCAGCGAGAAGAACGAGCTGCTGGCCGGCAAGATCGCCATGGCGGGCGCGATCATCGTGTCCGGCTACCTGGGCCTGAATCCGCCGGGCTTCGCCGCGGGCACCGTGGCGTTGGCCTTCGGTATCGCCGCCTCGACGATCTTCCCGGCGCTGATGATGGGCATCTTCAGCAAGAAGGTGACCGGCTCCGGCGCGGTGGCGGGCATGCTGGCAGGGTTGTTCGTGACGCTGTTCTACGTGTTCGCGCACAAGGGCATCTTCTTCGTCAAGGGCACCGAGTACCTGGACCTGATCGGCGGCGCCAACAGCTTCTTCGGCATCACGCCGGAAGCCTTCGGTACCGTGGGCGCGATCGTCAACTTCATCGTGGCGTTCGCGGTCAGCGCGGTGTCCAAGCCGGTGCCGGCGCACATTCAGGACCTGGTCGAGTCGGTCCGCGTGCCCAAGGGCGCGGGCTCGGCCGTGGCGCACTGAACGCGATGCGCGTCGGGCATCGCGCCCGACGCCGCGGTCCGCTGGGCGGCTTGCCCGCGAGCCCGACGACAATAGCCCCGCCGGCCCGGCCGGCGGGGCTTTTTTGATGAGGACGCAATGGTCAGCATCTATCCGATCAAGATTCTGTTTTTCCTGGCGCTGTTTCCCGTGGCATTCTTTTGGCTGCGGCGGGCGTGGCGCATTCTGGTGCGCCGCGATTTTTCCGAGGTGGCCCTGAAGAAGGGCGAGCCCCCGGCCGACGCCGAGCGGTGGGCCCCTTACGAGATGACGATCAACCTGGTGGGCGGCGGCGTGCTGGTTGGCGTCATCGTGGCGGTCCTGATGGGGTGGCTGGAGTACCAGGCCTGGGTGGCGGTCGCCGGAACGACGTTGTGGATGAAGATTTTTCTGTCCTTTGCCCTGGCCCGCCACGCACACGGCATCGGCCAGCCCAAGTCGCGCGCCCGGCGTTCCTGACGGCGCGGTGGGTCGCCGCGCTGGGGTTGGGCGCGACGGCCTGGGCGAGGGCAGAGGTGTGGACGGACGTCGCCCCGCCAGCGTGGACCGATGAGCCGCCCCAACTGTCGCGCTGGATCGAGGAGGGCTGGGCGGCCGAGCGGGCGAGCGATCCCGCGACGGCGGCGGCGCGTTACTGCGACGCCGCCCGCTTCGGCAGCGGCCAAGCCTACTACCGGCTGGGGGTGCTGTCTCTGCGCGAGCGCCGCGATCCCGCCGGCGAGGCCGAGGGTTGGGCGCTGCTGCGCCAGGCCGCGCAGATCGGCCATCGCGAGGCGCAGGGGCTTCTGGAGCGGCAGCCCCTGGCGCGGGAAGGGCCGTCGAGCGCAGCGGACGCCCCGGCCACCCGCGTTGGCGCAGGCCGCCCCGATGACCTGCCCGCCTGTCTGACCGGGGGCGAGCCGCCGCGCTTCGATCCGCCAGCGCCCGAGCAGGCCGAGGCCGTCCCGCACGAGGTGGTGGAGCGCTTCGTGGCGGCGCTGCCGCCGGACAAGCGCCGCCATGCCCAGCTCATCCAGCGCCTGGCGCCGCGGTTTGCCGTCGACGGGCGGCTGGCGCTGGCCATTGCGCGGGCCGAGTCCAATTTCGAGGCGCGCGCCGTCTCGCCGCGCAACGCCCAGGGGTTGATGCAGCTGATCCCCGACACGGCCGAGCGCTTTGGCGTGCGCAACCCGTTCGACCCCGAGCAGAACGTGCGCGGGGGCCTGTCCTACCTGCGCTGGCTGCTCGATCGCTTCGACGGCGACGTGGCCCTGGTGTGCGCCGCCTACAACGCGGGCGAAGGGGTGGTGGACCGCTACGGGGGCGTGCCGCCGTACCCCGAGACGCGGGCCTATGTGCAGCGCATCCTGCACTTTTACCGGGCCACGCGCCATCCCCGCCCTGGCCCCCTGTGACCGGCTCTGCCGCGGCCGACGGGTTCAGCGCGCGGCGGGCTCTTCCAAATCCTGCCGGATGATGGTGGCGATCTCCTCGATCGACTTGTGCGTGGTCGAGAGGATGCGGATGCCCGCGCGGCGCATCAGCGATTCGGCCTCGCGCACCTCGTAGCGGCAGTTTTCCAGGCTCGCGTAGCGCGAGTTGGGGCGACGCTCGTGCCGGATTTCGCTCAGGCGCTGGGGATCGATGGTCAGGCCAAACAGCTTTTTCTTGTGGGGCAGCAGGGCCGGGGGCAACTGTCGGCGCTCGAAGTCCTCGGGAATCAAGGGGTAGTTGGACGCCTTGAGCCCGAACTGCATGGCCAGATACAGCGATGTCGGGGTCTTGCCGCTGCGGCTGACACCGACCAGGATCACGTCGGATTTTTCCAGGTTGTCGTTCGTCTGACCGTCGTCGTGCTCCAGGGTGAAGTTGATCGCCTCGATGCGGTCGTGGTACTCGCGGCTCTTGGCCACGTCCGAAAAGCGCCCGACGCGGTGGTTGGACTTCATGCCCAACTCGTGCTCCAGCGGCGCGATGAAGGTGCCGAACATGTCGATCAGCATGCCTTGGCAGTGCTGTTGCAGCACCTGGAGCACCTCCATGTTGACCACGGTGGTGAAGACCAGCGGCCGCCGGCCGTCCACCGCCGCGGCGTGGTTGATCTGACGCACCGCCTGGTGGGCCTTGTCGGCGTCGTCGATGAACGGCAGCCGCACGCACTTGGGGTCGATTTCGAACTGCGTCAGGATGGCGCGGGCAAAGGTTTCGGCCGTGATGCCGGTGCCGTCGGAGACGAAGAAAGCGGTGCGGTTGGGCATGGTCGATTGGCGGGCCGGGCTGTGCCGGCGCGGGGGCGGGAACTTACAATCGACACATTATCGCGACTCGGTGCGATGGTCGGTGTCGGCCGTCCGCACCGGGGGCCGCGGGGGCCACGAACAACGACAAGCAAGCGCCCACCGGCTGCGGGACCGGTTTTTCAACATCGTGGAGTCTTCAACCATGTCCAATCGTTTTCCCCCCGATGCGCTCGTCGTGCCGTTCGAGCAGCTGCGCATGGCCGACGTCGAGATCGTCGGCGGCAAGAACGCCAGCCTCGGCGAGATGATCTCGCAGCTGCCGCAGGGCGTGCGCGTGCCGACGGGCTTTGCCACCACGGCGCATGCGTTCCGCCTGTTCTTGAAGCACGGCGGGCTGGACGCACGCATTGATGCGATGCTGTCCAGCCTCGACGCCGACGACGTCAAGGCGCTGGCGGCCACCGGTGCCGAGATCCGCGCGCTGGTGGAGGCGCAGCCGTTCCCGCCCGAGCTGGAGGCCGCGATCCGCGACGCCTACGCGCGCCTGGACGGGGGCTTGAACGCCAGCTACGCGGTGCGCTCCTCGGCCACCGCCGAGGACCTGCCGGATGCGTCCTTCGCCGGCCAGCAGGAGACTTTCCTCAACGTCGTCGGCATCGAGCAGATCCTGCACAAGATCAAGGAGGTCTTCGCCAGCCTCTACAACGACCGCGCGATCAGCTACCGCGTGCACAAGGGCTTCGCGCACGGTGAGGTGGCGCTGTCCGCCGGCGTGCAGCGCATGGTGCGCTCGGACCTGGGTGCCTCTGGCGTCATGTTCACCATCGACACCGAAAGCGGCTTTGCGGACGTGGTGTTCATCACCGCCAGCTACGGCCTGGGCGAGACGGTGGTGCAGGGTGCCGTCAACCCGGACGAGTTCTACGTCCACAAGCCGATGCTCAAGGCCGGCAAGCACGCCATCATCCGCCGCAACCTTGGCAGCAAGCTGATCCAGATGGTCTTTGCCACGCCAGAGGAAAAGGCCGCCGGCGGCAAGCTGGTCAAGACGGTGGACGTGCCGGTGGAGCAGCGCAACCGCTACAGCCTGACGGATGCCGAGGTGCTGGAGCTGGCGCGCTACGCGCTGGTCATCGAGCAGCACTACGGCCGCCCGATGGACATCGAGTGGGGCAAGGACGGCGTCGACGGCCAGATCTACATCCTGCAGGCGCGGCCGGAGACGGTCAAGAGCCAGGCCGCGGGGCAGGTGGAGCTGCGCTACAAGCTCAAGGCCAAGGGCCCGGTGCTGGCCAGCGGCCGCGCCATCGGCCAGAAGATCGGCACCGGCAAGGTGCGCATCGTGCACTCGACCGCCGAGATGGACAAGGTGCAGCCTGGCGACGTACTGGTCACCGACATGACCGACCCCAACTGGGAGCCGATCATGAAGCGCGCCAGCGCCATCGTCACCAACCGTGGCGGGCGCACCTGCCACGCGGCCATCATCGCGCGCGAGCTCGGCATTCCGGCGGTGGTCGGCTGCGGCCACGCCACCGAGACGCTCACGGATGGCCAACTCGTCACCGTCAGCTGCGCCGAGGGTGACACCGGCCACATCTACGAGGGACTGCTGGAGACCGAAGTCACCGAGGTCAAGCGCGGCGAAATGCCGGAGCTGCCGGTCAAGATCATGATGAACGTCGGCAACCCGCAGCTGGCGTTCGACTTCGCGCAGATCCCCAACGGCGGCGTTGGCCTGGCGCGGCTGGAGTTCATCATCAACAACAACATCGGCGTGCACCCGAAGGCCATCCTCGACTATCCCAACGTCGACGCGGACCTCAAGCGCGCGGTGGAGTCGGCCGCGCGCGGCCACGCCAGCCCGCGCGCCTTCTACGTCGACAAGGTGGCCGAGGGTGTGGCCACGATCGCCGCGGCCTTCTGGCCGAAGCCCGTCATCGTTCGCCTGTCGGACTTCAAGAGCAACGAGTACCGCAAGCTGATCGGCGGCAGCCGCTACGAGCCGGACGAGGAAAACCCGATGCTGGGCTTCCGCGGCGCGGCGCGCTACATCAGCGACGAGTTCGCCGAGGCCTTCGCGATGGAGGTGGAGGCGATCAAGCGCGTGCGCGGCGAGATGGGCCTGACCAATGTGCAGGTGATGGTGCCGTTCGTGCGCACGCTGGCGCAGGCCCGGCGCGTCACCGAGCTGCTGGCTTCGATGGGCCTCAAGCGCGGCGAGCAGGACCTCAAGCTCATCATGATGTGCGAGATCCCGAGCAACGCGGTGCTGGCCGAGCAGTTCCTCGAGTTCTTCGACGGCTTCTCGATCGGCTCCAACGACCTGACGCAGCTCACGCTGGGGCTGGACCGCGACTCGGGACTGGAGCTGCTGGCGCACGACTTCGACGAGCGCGACCCGGCGGTGCTGGCGCTGATCGAGCGCGCGATCGCGGCCTGCCGCGCGCAGGGCAAGTACATCGGCATCTGCGGCCAGGGGCCCAGCGACCATCCGGACTTCGCGCGCTGGCTGATGGAGCGCGGCATCAGCTCGATCTCGCTGAACCCGGACACGGTGATCGACACCTGGCACCGGCTGGCGGCCGGGGACTGATCCACCGTCTTCCCGGCAGCGCCCCGCCATGCCACCGCCCGACCCGTCCCCCGAGGAGCCGCGGCTGTGGGCCCTGTTTGCGCTGGGCGTGCTGGCGTTCAACTTTCCGCTGCTGGCGGTCTGGGCCTTCTGGGGTGAGCGCGCGGGGGGCGCCGCTCCGTTCGTGCTGACCCTGTTCGCCGTGTGGGCGGCGTTGATCGCCGTCCTCGCCTGGCTCATGGAGCGCGCGCCGGATTGACGCCCGGTGGCGCAGTCGGTCGATGTCGCCCGCGCTCGTCATCGCCGCTGCGTTCGCCTATCTGGGGGTGCTGTTCGGCGTGGCCCATTGGGCCGACCGCCGGGCGCACCAAGGGCGCTCGGCCATCGGCAGCGCGTGGGTCTATGCCTTGTCGATGGCGGTCTATTGCACCGCCTGGACGTACTTTGGCAGCGTGGGGCGTGCCGCCAGCGGCGGTCTGTGGTTCCTGCCGATCTACCTGGGGCCGACGCTGGCCATGGTGCTGGGCTGGGCCGTGCTGCGCAAGATGGTGCGCATCGCGCGCACCTACCGTATCACCACCATCGCGGATTTCATCGGCAGCCGCTACGGCAAAAGCCCCGCCCTGGCCGGGCTGGTCACGCTGATCACGGTGGTCGGCATCGTGCCCTACATCGCCCTGCAGCTCAAGGGCATTGCCGTCGCCTATGCGGTGGTGACCGACGGGGCGGCGCACGGCATCGGTGCGCCCCCCTGGTGGCGCGAGAGCACCTTCTACCTGGCGCTGGGGCTGGCGGCGTTCACCATCGCCTTTGGCGTGCGCCATTGGGACAGCACCGAGCGGCACGAGGGCATGGTCGCCGCCATTGCCCTCGAGTCGCTGGTCAAGCTGGTGGCGTTTCTGGCCGTGGGGGCCTATGTCACCTGGGGGCTGTTCGATGGTTGGGGCGATATCGTCGCGCGGGCCCGCCAGGTGCCGGAGCTGGCGCGGCTGCTCACACTCGGCGACGCCGGCGCCTTCGCCTGGTCGAGCTGGCTGGCCTTGACGGTGCTGGCCGGCCTGTCCGTGTTGCTGTTGCCGCGCCAATTCCAGGTCATGGTGGTCGAGGCGGTGGATGAGCGGCACATCCGCCGCGCGGCCTGGGTGTTTCCGCTCTATCTGTGGCTGATCAACCTGTTCGTGTTGCCGATCGCGCTGGCCGGGTTGTTGTGGTTTGGCAGCGCCTCCGAGGCGGAGATTTTCGTGCTGCGGCTGCCGCAGGCCGCCGGGGCCGAGGCGCTGTTGCTGCTGGCGTTCATCGGGGGGTTGTCGGCGGCCACCGGCATGGTGATCGTGGAGACCATCGCGGTGGCGACCATGGTGTGCAACGACTTGGTGTTGCCTTGGTGGCTGCGGCACGCCGCGCAGGGCCGCGCTCCGGCCGATCTGACGCGCCCCATCCTGCGCATCCGCCGCGGGGCGATCCTGGGGCTGCTGTTGTTGGGCTATGGGTACTACCGCGTGGCGGGCGATGCCTACGCGCTCGTGAGCATCGGCCTGATCAGCTTTGCCGCCGTGGCCCAGTTTGCCCCCGCGCTGCTGGGCGGCATGTATTGGAAGGGGGCCAGCCGCGACGGGGCCATGGCCGGGCTGCTGGGCGGCTTCGTGGTCTGGGCCTACACCTTGATGCTGCCGTCCCTCGCCAAATCGGGGTGGCTGCCCGCCACCTTCGTCACTGAGGGGCTGCTCGGTGTGGATTGGCTGCGGCCGGAAGCCCTGCTGGGGCTGCGGGGGTTCGATCCGCTGACCCACGCGCTGTTCTGGAGCCTGCTGGTCAACGTCGGCCTGTACGTCGGCGTGTCGCTCGCGCGCCGGCCCGGGGCGGCCGAAACCAGCCAGGCGCTGCTGTTCGTCGATGTGTTCGAGCGCACCGGCGGGGAGGACCGCCCCGTGTTCTGGCGCGGCGAAGCCTCCCTGCCGGCGCTGGAGGCGGTGCTGGCGCGGGTGCTGGGGGCCGAGCGCGCGCGCGTGCTGCTGGAAGAACAGGCCCGCGCGCGTGGGGTGCCGGTGGCAGCCCTGCCGCCCGATGCGGCCTTGGTCCACTGGGTGGAGACGCAGCTGGCAGGGGCCGTGGGCAGCGCGTCGGCCCGGCGCCTGGTGGCCTCGGTGGTGGAGGAGCAGCCCTTGCGCGTCGAGGATGTGCTCGACATCCTGCGCGAGACCGGGCGGCTGCGGGCCCTGTCGCGCGCGCTGGAGGACAAATCCCGATCGCTGGAGCGCGCCACGGCGGAGTTGCGCGCGGCCAACGAGCGGCTGCAGGAGCTGGACCGCCTGAAAGACGACTTCATGTCGTCGGTGACGCATGAACTGCGCACGCCCTTGACCTCGATCAGGGCCTTGTCGGAAATCATGCGCGACGATCCCGGCATGGATGTGGCGCAGCGCGAGCAGTTCCTGAACATCGTCGTGGCCGAGACCGAGCGCCTGACCCGGTTGGTCAACCAGGTGCTGTATCTGGCCAAAATCGAATCGGGGCATGCCGTCTGGGACGTGGCCGATGTGGACCTGGTGGCGGTGGTGCAGCGGGCCGCGCAAGCGGCCGAGCCCTTGTTGCGCGACCGCGGGGCGCGGCTGGCGCTGGAGCTGCCGCCCGGTCCGCTGCTGGTGCGCGCCGATGCCGACCGGCTGCAGCAGGTGCTCATGAACCTGCTGTCGAACGCGGCCAAGTTCGTCCCGGCCGAGACGGGGCAAGTGCGGGTGCGCGTCGTGCCGACGCTGGCCGACGATGGCACGCGCCAAGTCACCGTCGAAGTGCACGACAATGGACCGGGGGTGCCCGCGGCCGAGCAGGCGGTGATTTTCGAGAAATTTCGCCAGGGCGGCGATGCGCTGGACCGGCCGGCGGGCACCGGCCTGGGCTTGCCGATCAGCCGCCGGATCGTGGAGCATTTGGGCGGGCGCCTGTGGCTTCGATCGACGCCCGGTGAGGGTGCCTGCTTCGGCTTCGACCTGCCGCTGCCGCCCCCGGCGCCGCAGGCCGGCCCCTGAGAACCATCGAGGAGACGCCCCCATGGGCAAGCGCGTGCTGATCGTGGACGACGAACCCAACATCCTGATCTCGCTCGAGTTTCTGATGAAGCGCGAGGGCTACGAGGTGCAGGTGGCCCGCGACGGGGAGGAAGGCTTGGCCCTCGCTGGCCGTTGGCGGCCGGATGTGGTGCTGCTCGACGTCATGATGCCGCGCAAGAGCGGCTTCGACGTGTGCCAGGCCATCCGGGCCGATGCCGCACTGGCCGGCATGCGCATCGTCATGCTCACCGCCAAGGGGCGGGACACCGATGTCGCCAAGGGGCTGGCGCTCGGCGCGGATGCCTATCTGACCAAACCCTTTTCCACGCAGGAGCTGGTGCGCCGCGTGCGCGAACTGCTGGGAGCCCAGGCGTGAGGCGGCGCATCGACCCGCGCCTGTGGTGGCTGCTGGCCGGTGCCGCGGCCGTGTCCCTCGCGTGGCTGGCGGTCACGGTGGGGCTGATCGCGGTCACCCTGGAGGTCGAGGCCCGCGCGCGCATGCTCGATTTGCTGGGCGACCGCTGGGGCTTCGTGCTGCTGATGTGGCTGCTCGGCATGGCCGCCATCGCCTGGGGGCTGCAGAAGGCGTTCGACGTCGGCGTGCACCCCTGGCGGCGGCTGGCCGAGGAGGCCCAGGTGCTGTTGACCGCGCAGGGCGCGCCCGCCCTGCGCGAGCGCGGCCCGGCGGAAGTGCGCCGGGTGGCCCAGTTGTTCAACCAGCTCGTGCAGCAGCGCGAGGCCTGGCGCGCCCAGGTGGACGAGCGCGTGCGCGAGGCGGCGCGCGGCATCGAGCAGGAGAAGTCGCGCCTGGCCGCCCTGATGTCGGAACTGACACAAAGCGTCGTCGTGTGCAACCTGGACGGGCGCGTTCTGCTCTACAACAACCGGGCGCGCTGGCAATTTCGCGCCCTGTCCCAGGCGCCCACGCTGGCCGGCGGGGCGGAGCTGATCGGCTTGGGGCGATCCATCTACACGGTGTTCGACCGGGCGGTCATTGCGCATGCGTTGGAGAGCATTCGCCAGCGCTTGCGCCGGGGGGCGGCGCACCCCAGCGCGCAGTTCGTCACGGCCACGCGCGGCGGGCAGTTGCTGCGCGTGCAGGTGGCCCCGGTGCGGCAGGCGGAGGGCGCCGAGGGCACCGAGCAGGATCTGGCCGGCTTCGTCCTCGTGCTCGACAACATCACCCGGGACCATGAGCAGGCGGCGGCGCGCGAGCGGCTCTGGCTCGACCTGACCGAAGGCAGCCGCCGCTCCCTGGCCAATGTGCGCGCGGCGCTGGAGGTGCTGGAGTTGCCCGACGCCGACCCCGCGCTGCGCGAGCGGCTGCTCGGCGTGGTGCGCGACGAGGTCCAGGCCTTGGGCGACCGGGTGCAGCGCCTGGTCGCCGATGGCGCCACGCAATGGGGCAGCCAGTGGCCGATGGAGGACATGCTGGGCGCCGACCTGATCGTGGCGATCGAGCGCCGTCTGGCCGATGTCGAAGGGCTGCAGGTGGGCGTGGGGCCCGTCGATGGCGAGATCTGGCTGCGCATCGAGAGCTTTGCCCTGATGCAGGCCGTGCTCTATCTGGCGCGCCGGCTGCACGAGGAGGGGGGCGTTGCCGCCGTCACCCTGCGGCTGCAGCCGGCCCCGGCCGCGCAAGGGCGGGCCGGCGCCCAGGCGCATCTGGATCTGGCCTGGGCCGCCCCGGCCGGCGAGGCCTCGATCGCCGGTCTGATGGGCTGGGAGCTGGACCCGATGCGCGTGGGCGACGGGGGCTTGGCTGCGAGTGTGCGCGATGTGGTGGAGCGCCACGGCGGCGCCCTGTGGGTGGAGGCGGACGCTCAGGCGGGCCAGGCCTTCTTTCGCCTGCTGTTGCCGGCCATCGAGCCCGCGGAGCCGGCCGATGCGCCCCCCCTCGTGCGCACTGAGAGCCGGCCCGAGTACTACGACTTCGACCTGTTCCGCCAGTCCCCCGCGGCGCAGGCGTTGGACGATGTGCCGCTCACGGCGCTGGCCTACACCGTCTTCGACACCGAGACCACGGGCCTGAATCCGTCCGAGGGCGACGAGATCATCCAAATCGGCGCCACCCGCATCGTCAACGGCAAGCTGTTACGGCACGAGAGTTTCGAGCAACTCGTCAACCCACGCCGCTCCATCCCGCGCGAGTCCATCCCCATCCACGGCATCACCCCGGAGATGGTCGCCGGTCAGCCCGACATCACGCAGGTGCTGCCCGCCTTCCACGCCTTCGCCCGCGATACGGTGCTGGTGGCGCACAACGCGGCATTCGACATGCGGTTTTTGCAGCTCAAGGAGCGGGTGACCGGGCTGGTGTTCGACCATCCGGTGCTCGATACCTTGCTGCTGTCGGCCGTGGTCCATCCCGCCCAAACGTCGCACCGGCTGGAGGAGATTGCGGCCCGCTTCGGCATCCCGGTGATCGGGCGCCACACGGCGCTGGGCGACGCCTTCGTGACGGCCGAGGTGTTGCTGCGCCTCATCCCACTGCTGGCCGAGCAGGGCATCCACACCCTGGGCGACGCGCGCCGCGCGGCCGAGCGCACCTACTACGCCCGGCTGACGTATTGATGCCGGGGGCCGATGCCGGGGCGGACGCTGCCCCGGCCCTCAGAAGCGCCCTGCGAGGTAGCGTTTTTCCAGCACGCTCTGCAGGTCCTTCACCACGCCGAAGGCATCCTTCAGGTGGCGCCGTTCGAGCTCGGAGAGTTCGTCCAGCCGCAGGTAATTGTCCGCCGCCTGGCCGTTGGCCATCAGGCGGGCCTGGTGCTGGATGCGCAGTCCGCTCAAAAACTCCAGCGCGTCGATCAGGTCGCGCGTGCGCTCGGCGCTGATCTCGCCGCTGCTGGCCGCGGCCTGCAGGCGCTCACGCGTGCTGACCGCCGGGATGCCGCCGGCCAGCGCGTAAATGCGCGCCAGGTCGATGATGGGCACGATGCCGGTGTGCTTGAGGTCCACCGTGCCTTCGTGCTCCCCGTGGCGGATGGTGCTGATCCCCCCCAGCCATCCCAGCGGCGGTTGATGGGTCAGCGCGTTGCCCACCATGTGCGCCAGAAAGATCCGCTGCCCCGGGGTGCGCTGCAGCACCTCCGCGCGCAGGGTGTCGAGCAGCGCGCGTTCGCCATGCACGAAGCGCTGGTCGAAAAAGACGCAGGTCAGCATCAGGGCCTTTGGCTCGGGGCGCTCGATCCAGGTGCGGAAATAGTCGCGCCAGCGGGCCAGCGGCTGCCGCCAGGTGTCGGTGACCGCCATCATCTCGCCGGGGCAATACACGTAGCCGCAGGCGTTGAGCCCGTCGCACACGAAGCGCGCCAGCGCCTCGAAATAGGCGCCGTGCGCTGCGGGGTCGTAGCGGTCGTCCAGGACCAGGCAGTTGTCCTGGTCGGATTTGGCGGTCTGTTCGTTGCGCCCCTGCGATCCGGCGGCGACCCAGGCATAAGGGACGGGGGGCGGGCCGTATTGGGCCTCGGCCAGTTGCAGCAGGCGCGAGGTGAGAGCGTCCGTCATGGCCGAAACGATGCGCCCCATGGCGTGCGCGCTGGTGCTGGCGGCGGCCAGCTGCCGCTGGAGCTGGCCGATGCGGCTGGCCGTCGCCACCAGTTCTTCCACCGACTCTTGCCGGTAGATCGCGCCGGCCAGGTTGACGGCGGAGTTGCTCTGTTGCTGCTGCAGGTCGGTGCTGGAGATGATGCCGACCACCGTGCGCCCGTCCATCACCGGCACATGGTGGATGTTCAGGCGGGCCATGAGCAGCAGCGCATCGAAGGCATGGTCCCCGATGTCCACCGTTTGCAACGCGGTGGTGGCGACCTCGATCACGGGACGCGCCGGGTCCAGCCCCTCGGCCAGCACGCGGTTGCGCAAATCCCGGTCCGTCACCAGACCGACCAGGGCGCCGTCGCGGGCCACCAGCACCGACGAAATCCGGTGCTCACGCATGATCCGCGCGGTCGCCTGGATGGGCAGATCGGGGGGCACCGTCACCGGAGGGCGCCGCAGCAAGGCCCGCACCGGCAGGGTGGCCAGCGGGGTGGAGTCGTCGACCGGTCGCTCGTCAGGGGAGATGTGCATGGCAAGGGTGGCCCAGGCGGAGCCAAAAACCGCTACGATGCCATGCTACACCCGCACCGTCCGCTGCCAAGACCAACGCCCGCCACGGCTTTGCGTTGCGTCAAGCCGTTGCCGTCTTTGCGCCATGCCTGCGTCGTCCGATTCCCACCTTCGCCCCTATCTCGACCGTCTGTACTGGCGTTTCACCTGGGGGTTCATTGGCTTCGTGCTGCTGCTGGGGGTGTTGGAGCGCGTGGGCTGGTCCAAGAGCGCCATCGGACTCACCTTCCTGCTCGGCACCTTGGCCGTCTATGCGACGATCGGCATCCTCACCCGCACCATCGACCCGGTCGAGTACTACGTGGCCGGGCGGCGCGTGCCGGCGTTCTACAACGGCATGGCGCTGGCGGCGGACTGGCTGTCGGCGGCCTCGTTTCTGGGGCTGGCGGGCACGCTGTACATGCAGGGCTTTGGCGGCCTGGCCTTCCTGCTCGGCTGGACGGGCGGCTTCGTGCTGGTGGCCCTGTTCTTGGCACCGTACCTGCGGCGGTTCGGGCAGTTCACCATCCCCGATTTTCTGGCGGAGCGCTACGGCGGCCCGGTGCCGCGGCTGCTCGGGGTGTTTGCGCTGCTGTTGTGCTCGTTCATCTATGTGGTGGCGCAGATTTATGGGGTGGGCCTGATCACCTCGCGCCTGACCGGACTGGCCTTCGAAGTGGGGGTGTTCCTTGGTCTGGGGGGGATTCTGGTCTGCTCCTTTTTGGGGGGGATGCGGGCTGTGACGTGGACGCAGGTTGCCCAGTACATCGTCTTGATTCTGGCTTATGTCACCCCGGTGGTCTGGCTGTCCGTCAAGCAGACTGGCTGGCCCGTGCCCCAGCTCACCTACGGCATCCAGCTGCAGAAGGTGACCGAGCGCGAGCAGGCCCTGGCCGAGAGTCCGCAAGAGGTCCATGTGCAGGGCATCTGGGCCCATCAGGCCCATGTGCTGCGCGAGCGCCTGCGCGATCCGGCCGCCGCCCTGGAGCGCGAGCGCACCCAGGTCGAGCGCCACATCGAGGCGCTGCGGCGTTACGACGGCGATCCGGCGGACATTGCCGAGGCGGAGCGGCTGCTGTCGCGCCTGCCGCGCGACGAGGCCGCCGCCCGCGCGCTGTGGACGCGTCAGCTCGAGCAGGCGCAGACCAAGACCACCGCGCTCGGCGGCATGCCGCCGCAGGCGCGACCCTACGCGCAGGACACCGCCGAGGCAGGGCCGCAGGCGGGGGTGGAGCCGTCGCGCCGCAATTTCCTGGCGCTGGTGTTCTGTCTCGTGGTGGGGACCGCGGCCTTGCCCCATTTGCTGGTGCGCTTCTACACCGTCCCGAATGTGCGCCAGGCCCGGCAGTCGGTGGCGTGGGGGGCGGGCTTCATTGCGCTGCTGTACCTGACGGCCCCGGCGCTGGCCGTGATGGTCAAGTTCGAGGTGCTCAACGGCCTGGTCGGCACCTCGTTCGATGCCTTGCCCCACTGGGTGAGCGCCTGGAGCCGCGTCGATCCCGGCCTGTTGTCGGTGCGCGACGTCAACCGCGACGGGGTGCTCCAGCTGGGCGAAATCACCATCGGGCCCGACATCATCGTGCTGGCCAGCGCCGAAATCGCCGGCTTGCCCTATGTCGTGGCCGGCCTCGTGGCGGCCGGAGGGCTGGCCGCCGCGCTGTCGACGGCCGATGGGCTGTTGCTGGCCATCACCAGCGCGCTCAGCCACGACCTGTACTACAAAACCCTCGATCCGACCGCCGAGACGGCGCGCCGCGTCACCCTGTCCAAGGTGCTGCTGCTGGTGGTGGCCTTGCTTGCGGCCTATATCGCGGCACAGAAGCCGGCGGACATACTGTTCCTCGTCTCGGCGGCGTTTTCCCTGGCGGCGGCGGCCTTCTTTCCGGCGTTGGTGTTGGGCATCTTCTGGTCGCGGGCCAACGGGCCAGGGGCCGTGGCGGGCATGGTGGCGGGGCTGGCCGTCACCGTCTACTACATGGCCGCGACGCAGCCGTGGCTGCGCTCGGTGTTGGGCCTGAGCGGCGAGCCGCGCCTGTGGTGGGACATTCAACCGATCGCCGCGGGGGTGTTTGGCGTTCCGGTGGGCCTGGCGGTCACGGTCGTCGTGAGCCTCATCACCCCGGCGCCGTCGCCGCAGCGGCGCGCCTGGGTGCGGCGCTTGCGCTCGCCATTCGCGGGCAAGCTATAATCGCGGGCTTCCTTGCCACACCCCAGTTGACGCGGGGGTGGCAGTCGTTCCACAAGGAGAGTTCATGCGTCACTACGAAATCGTCATGCTGATCCACCCGGATCAGAGCGAGCAGGTGCCCGCCATGCTGGAGCGCTACAAGGGCATGATCACGGCCGGCGGCGGAGTCATCCACCGCGTCGAGGACTGGGGTCGTCGCCAGCTGGCGTACCAGATCAACAAGCTGTCCAAGGCCCACTACCTGTGCCTCAACATCGAGGCCGGGCAAGAGGTCATGAACGAGCTCGAGCACGCCTTCCGCTTCAACGACGCCGTGCTGCGTCACCTGGTGGTCCAGAAGAAGAAGGCCGAGACCGGCCCGTCGGCGATGATGAAGGCCGTCGAGCGCGAGGAAGCCCGCAAGGCGCAACAGGAAGCCGCTGCTTGACCCCAGCAGGGGCGACCGCGTCACCCGTCAATCGCCTGGTGCTCGTGGCCACGCTCGCGCAGTGCGCGGCCATGCGCTACACCCCGGCCGGCATCCCCGCGCTGGACGTGCTGTTGGAGCATGCATCCGAGCAAGTAGAAGCCGGCCAGCCCAGGCGAGTGGCCCTGCGTCTGAAAGCGGTGGCGTTCAGCGCCGATGCCGAACGACTCGCCACCCAGCCGCTGGGCGCCACGCTGTGGTGTGCAGGGTTTTTAACCTCTGCGCGCCGCGGTCACGGGATCGTGTTCCACATCCAGGATTTCAAGCCGATTTAGGAAACCATCATGGCTGCACCGCAACGCAATCAGGGCAACCGCCCCAAGCGCGCCAGCAACAACCTGCTGTTCAAGCGCAAGAAGTTCTGCCGATTCACCGTCGCCGGCGTCGAGGAAGTCGACTACAAGGACGTCGACACGCTGAAGGATTTCATTGCCGAAAACGGCAAGATCATCCCCGCCCGCCTGACCGGCACCCGCGCCATCTACCAGCGCCAGGTCGCCACCGCCATCAAGCGTGCGCGCTTCCTGGCGCTGCTGCCGTACAGCGACCAGCACCGCGTCTGAAGGAGCCCGAGAACATGCAAGTCATCCTGCTCGACAAGGTCGTCAACCTGGGCAACCTGGGCGACATCGTCAAGGTCAAAGACGGCTATGCCCGCAACTTCCTGATTCCGACCGGCCGGGCCCGCCGGGCGACGCAGTCGGCCATCGACGAGTTCAACGCGCGCCGCGCCGAGCTCGAGAAAGTGGCTGCCGCCAAGCTGGCCGAGGCCCAGGCCTTGGGCGAAAAGCTCAATGGCATGACCATCAAGCTGTCGCAAAAGGCGGGTGTGGACGGCCGGCTGTTCGGCTCGGTCACCAACCACGACATCGCTGCGGAGCTGACCAAGGCCGGCTACCCGGTCGCCAAGGCCCAGGTCCGCATGCCCAACGGCGTGCTCAAGATGGTGGGCGACTACACGGTGTCGGTGGTGCTGCACACCGACGTGGTGGTGGACGTCAACGTCCAGGTGCTGGGCGAAACCGTCTGATCCGTCAGGCCGTTCTGCCCGCACATCAAAAGGCCGCCTGCAAGGCGGCCTTTTTTGTGCTCACCAGAGTTTCCACCACGGGCCGCTGTCGCGGCGAAAGCCCTGGGTGAGGAATGGGCTGGCGGGGAAGTTGGCTTCCAGCACACGGCGGGCATCGCGCGCCTGGTCGGGCATGTCCAGCGCCTCGTACGACTTCATCAGGATGTAGAGCGCCTCTTCGATCGCCGGGACATTCTGGTAGTCCTTGAGAGCGGCCTGGGCGCGGTTGATCGCGGCCACGTAGGCCCCCCGCCGGTAGTAGTACCGCGCGACGTGCACCTCGGACTGTGCCAGGGAGTTGACGATGTACGTCATCCGCTGGCGCGCATCAGGGGCGTAGCGCGAGTCGGGGAAGCGCTCGGTCAGTTCCTTGAAGGCCTCGAACGAGTCTTTGGCCGCCTTCTGGTCCCGCTCGGAGAGGTCCTGCTGCGAGATGAAGCCGAACAGCCCCAGGTTGTCGTTGAAATTGACCAGCCCCTTGAGGTAGAGGGCATAGTCCAGGGCGGGGCTGGCCGGGTGCAGCTTGATGAATCGGTCCAGCGTGGCAATGGCCTGGGCCTGCTCACCGTTCTTGTAATGGGCGTAGGCCTTCTCGAGTTGGGCTTGTTGCGCCAGCGGTGTGCCCGCGGCCCGGCCTTCGAGTTTTTCGAAGTACTGGATGGCCTTGTCGTAGTTGCCGGCGGCGCGCTCGTCCATGGCCTCGGCGTAGAGCTTGTTGGGGCTCCAGCCGGCGGTGACGTCCTTTTCGGGGCCGCTGGCGCAGCCGGCCAGCAAGGCGATGCCCAGAGCGATGGCGGACAGGGTGGGCGCGCGCAGGCGATCGGCGGATAATCGGTGGGTCTTCATTGGGCGCCCCTCAGGCGCGCTGCCGCAGCAGCAAACATGGTGTCAAAAATTATAGAGGTCGAGGCCGACGTCGCGGCGCTGGCCGACGCGGCGGACGGTGGTGCGGCAGACCCCGGCGCCGAGTCGGAGTGGCGCCGCTTCGTGGTGGATGCCGACGGGCATGGCGCGCGCCTGGACCGCTGGCTGGCGGCGCGCGTGCCCGAAGTGTCGCGCAGTTACCTGCAGCAGCTGATCGCGGAAGGGGCGGTGTGCCTGGACGGGGCGGTGCAGTCCAAGCCAGCGCGGCGCTTGCGCGTGGGCGAATCCCTGGCCATCGAGCTGCGCCCGACCGCGCAGGCGCAGGCCTTCGTGCCGCAGCCGATGGCCTTGCCCATCGTGTTCGAGGACGACCATCTGCTCGTCATCGACAAGCCGGTGGGCTGGGTGGTGCACCCCGCTGCCGGCCATTGGTCGGGCACCTTGCTCAATGGCCTGCTCGCGCACCACGCGGGCGCTGCGCGCCTGCCGCGGGCGGGCATCGTGCACCGGCTCGACAAGGACACGAGCGGCCTGATGGTCGTGGCCAAGACGCCGAGGGCGTTCGACGCCCTGGTGGCGATGATCGCTGCGCGGGAGGTGCAGCGCATCTATGTGGCGCTGGCGGGCGGGCCGTGGCGGCATCCGGACCGCGTGGGGGTCGATCAGCCGATCGGGCGCGATCCGCGCCAGCGCCTGCGCATGGCGGTGCATCCGCCCGAGAGCGGCGCGGCCAAACCGGCGCGCACGGATATCCGGCGGCTCGACGGCGGCACGCCGGGGCGCGCCGAGTGGGTGTTGGTCGGCTGCAAGCTGCACACCGGGCGCACCCACCAGATTCGCGTCCATCTGGCATGGCTGGGGCATCCGCTGGTCGGGGACACGCTCTACGGCGGGCGGCCGGCCCTGGGCATGGCGCGCCAGGCCTTGCATGCCGTTCGGCTGGGGCTGCGGCATCCGGTCGGCGGAGATTGGCTGGCCTTCGAGAGCCCGCTGCCCCCCGATCTGGCTGACGCCGTCACGGCGGCCGGCCTGCACTACAATCCCGCCCTCCTGTGGGCCGTCCGGCCCGATGGCGAGCACGACGGCCCTGGGCACGACCGTATCACCGGCAGCGCATGAACACGACCGACGCCCGCCGCATTCTGGAAACCGCGCTGCTGTGCGCGGCCCAACCCCTGTCCCTGCGGGAGCTGACGGCGCTGTTCGACGGCGCCCTGGCCCCCGACACGCTGCGCCGCCTGCTGGCGGATTTGCAGCTCGCCTGGGCGGATCGGGGGCTGGAGCTGGTGTGCGTGGCGAGTGGCTGGCGGTTTCAGAGCCGGCCGCAGTTGCGGCCGTTTCTGGACCGCCTGCACCCGGAAAAGCCGCCGCGCTACAGCCGCGCGGTGCTGGAGACCCTGGCGATCATCGCCTACCGACAGCCCGTCACCCGTGGCGACATGGAGGCCATTCGCGGCGTGACCATCGGCAGCCAGATCCTCAAACAGCTCGAGGACCGCGGCTGGATCGAGGTGATCGGCCACCGCGAAACGGTCGGACGCCCCGCGCTGTATGCGACGACGCGGCAGTTTCTGGATGATCTGGGCCTGACGTCGCTGGACCAGCTGCCGCTGCTGGAGGATACGGACGCGCCCGCCCGCGACGACGCGGGGCTGGAACTCGCCCTGCTCGATGGGGCCGAACACGCCGGAGCCGAACGACCCGCGGACGGCCCCGCCCACGACGAGGCCCCGGTGGCCGCGACGAACGAAAGACAGTCATGAAGAAAACGCCCCCCGGCACCCGATCCAGCGCCCGATCCAGCGCCCCCCGTGTCCGCTCCGTGGCGGCTGCGCCCCGTCCCACCCCGGCCGCCCGGCCCGCCGCGCCGCAGGCGGGGGACACCCTCAAGCTGCACAAGGTGCTGGCGCAGGTGGGGCTGGGCTCGCGGGCGGACATGGAGCAGGCCATCGCCGCGGGCCGGGTCACGGTCAATGGCGAGGCGGCGCATGTGGGGCAGCGCATCGCCAGCGGCGACGTGGTCAAGCTGGACGGCCGCCTGGTGCGCTGGCGCGCCACGCCGACCCGCCTGCCGCGTGTGCTGGCCTACCACAAGCCGACGGGCGAGGTCGTGACGCTGGACGACCCCGACAACCGGCCCACCGTGTTTCGCAGCCTGCCGCGTCTGCGCTCGGGCAAGTGGATGGCGGTGGGGCGGCTGGACATCAACACGGAGGGGCTGCTGCTGTTCACCGACTCCGGCGAGCTGGCCAACCGCCTGATGCATCCGCGCTTCGGGCTGGAGCGCGAATACGCCGTGCGCGTGCTGGGCGCGCTGTCGCAGGACGAGCGGCAGCGGCTGCTGGAGGGCATCGAGCTGGACGATGGCCCGGCCCAGTTTCGCTCGGTGGAGGACGGCGGCGGCGACGGCGCCAACCGCTGGTACCGGGTGACCATCGCCGAGGGCCGCAACCGCGAGGTGCGCCGTCTGTTCGAGGCGGTCGGCCATGCGGTCAGCCGCCTGATCCGGGTGCGCTACGGCGCCGTCGAACTGCCGCGCGGCCTGCGCCGTGGTGCCTACGTGGAGCTGGACCCGCGCGTCGTCGCCCAGCTCATGGAAGCGGCGGGCGCGCCCTTGCCCGCTCGGCCGGCGGCGCCCCGGCGCCGGGCCGGCCCGCCCCGCGGGGCCGGTCCGCGGCCGAGCCGCCCGCCCGCCCCGGAGCGCAACGGGCGCGGGGCGGGGCAGGGCGCGCGTGCACCGCGTCGCCGCGCCGGTTAAAATCGCAGGTTTTGTCTATCATCCCCAACCATTTCGATCATCATGGCCATCGAACGCACCCTCTCCATCATCAAACCCGACGCCGTCGCCAAGAACGTCATCGGCCAGATCTACAGCCGCTTCGAGGCCGCCGGCCTCAAGATCATCGCGGCCAAGATGGTGCACCTCTCGCGCGGTGAGGCGGAGCAGTTCTACGCCGTCCACAAGGAGCGCCCGTTCTTCAAGGATCTGGTGGACTTCATGGTGTCCGGCCCGGTCATGGTGCAGGTGCTGGAGGGCGAAAACGCCATCGCCAAGAACCGCGAGCTGATGGGCGCCACCGACCCGAAGAAGGCCGCCCCCGGCACCATCCGCGCCGACTTCGCCGACAGCATCGACGCCAACGCGGTGCACGGCTCCGACGCCCCGGAAACCGCTGCCGTCGAGGTGGCGTTCTTCTTCCCGGGCATGAACATCTACTCGCGCTGATCATGTCATGACGGCCAATTTGCTCGACTTCGACCTCGAGGGGTTGGCCGCCTTCTGCGAGCGGCTCGGACACAAGCGTTTCCGGGCCGTCCAGCTCTTTCGCTGGATCCACCAGAAAGGCGTCGCGCGCTTCGAGGACATGACCGACCTCGCGCGCGACCTGCGCGAGCGGCTGCCCGCGGTCGCGCGCATCCAGGGCCTGCCGGTGCTCACCGAGCAGGCGTCGGCCGACGGCACCATCAAGTGGCTGTTCGACGTCGGCGACGGCAATGCGGTGGAGGCCGTCTATATCCCCGAGGACGATCGCGGCACGCTGTGCGTGTCCAGCCAGGCCGGCTGCGCGGTCGGGTGCCGCTTTTGCTCCACGGGCCACCAGGGCTTCAGCCGCAACCTGACCACGGGCGAGATCATCGCCCAGCTGTGGTATGCCGAGCACGAGCTGCGGCGGCGCCTGGGAACGGGCGAGCGCGTCATTTCCAATGTCGTGATGATGGGCATGGGCGAGCCGCTGCAGAACTATGGCGCGCTCGTTCCCGCCTTGCGGGTGATGCTGGACGACCACGGCTACGGCCTGTCGCGCCGGCGCGTGACGGTGTCCACCTCGGGCGTGGTGCCGATGATGGACCGGCTGGCGCAGGATTGCCCCGTGGCCTTGGCCGTGTCGCTGCATGCCCCCAACGATGCGTTGCGCGACCGGCTGGTGCCGCTCAACCGCAAGTACCCGCTGCACGAGCTGCTGGACGCCTGTCTGCGTTACCTGCCGGCCGCGCCGCGCGACTTCATCACCTTCGAGTACTGCATGCTCGACGGCATCAACGACACCCCGCAGCATGGGCAGGAGCTGATCGCCCTCCTGCGTGGCCACGCGGGGCGGGGGGTGCCGTGCAAGGTCAACCTGATTCCGTTCAACCCCTTTCCCGAGTCGGGCCTGCAGCGCTCGCCGCGTGCGGCGGTCAAGGCGTTTGCCGATCGGCTCAATGCGGCGGGACTCGTCACCACCATCCGCAAGACGCGGGGGGACGACATCGATGCAGCCTGCGGCCAGCTCGCGGGCGATGTGCTCGACCGCACCCGCGTGGGCGAGCGTTTGGCACGGCGCGGCGACGATCTGGCCGTGGTGCGCGTGCACCGGCCAGTCCGCGCCGCGGAGGGATCGGCATGAGTCGACGGCGGGCATTGGCGGTGGTCGCGCGTGCGGCGGTGGCGCTGGGCGTGCCGGTGTGGCTCGCGGCCCTGGGCGGCTGCGCGGGCGCAGGGGCGGCGGCGGGTGCTGGCACCGGCCGCGACTGGATCACCGAATCGGACGAGCCCCAGGCCCGCAAGCGGGCCCGCACCCGGCTGGAGCTGGCCGTCGGTTACTTCGAGCAGGGGCAGACGACGGTCGCCCTGGACGAGGTCAAACAGGCCATCCAGATCGATCCGACCTACGCGGCCGCGTTCAACCTGCGCGGGCTGATCTACACCCAACTGCGGGATCTGCGGCTGGCGGAGGAGAGTTTCCAGCAGGCCCTGCGGCTGGACGCACGCGACGGGGACACCTGGCACAACCTGGGGTGGATGTATTGCCAGGACGGGCGCCACGCCCCCGCGTTCGATGCCTTCCGGCGCGCGCTGGAGGCGCCGGGGTACCGCTCTGCGGCGCGGACCTGGATGGCGCTGGGCGTGTGCCAAGTCCGCGCGGGGCAGCCCGAGCCCGGTGAGCGCAGCCTGCAGCGCGCCTTCGAGCTCGATCCGGGCAACCCGGTGGTGCTGTACAACCTGGCGCTGCTGCTGCACCAGCGTGGCGACAGCGAGCGGGCGCGGTTCTACATCCGCCGCCTCAACAATTCCGAGCTGGCCAACGCCGAGTCCCTTTGGCTGGGCATCAAGATCGAAAACCGGCTGCAGAACCGCGAAGCGGCGCTCCAACTGGGCGAGCAGCTCAAACGCCGGTTCCCGGCCTCGCGCGAGGCCGGCTCGTACGAGCGGGGGGCTTTTCATGAGTGAGACGGGCGTCACCCCACCGGCGGCGGTGCCCCAGTCGGCCGGCGAGGCGCTGCGGCAGGCACGTGAGCGGGCGGGGCTGCACATCGCCGCCGTCGCCGCGACGCTGAAGGTGCCGGTCCAGCGTCTGGAGGCGCTGGAGGCCGGGCGCTACGAGGCGCTGCCCGATGCCACCTTCGTGCGCGCGCTGGCGCTGAGCGTCTGTCGCGTGCTCAAGATCGATCCCGCCCCCATCCTTGCGGCCCTGCCGGCCGGGCAGGCCCCGCAGCTCGGGCCGACCCATGGCTCGATCGATGCCCCGATGCCGCGCGAGAGCGCCTCGCCCGATTTCGGCGGCAGCGAAGGGGGCGGCCGTCGCACGCCGCTGTGGATTGCGCTGGCGCTGGTCGTGCTGGCCGGGGTACTGTGGTTCGTGCTGCCGACCGCAGGGCATTCGCCCGGGGCCCCCGTGGCGGGTGGGGCGGAGGGCGGCGCGAGCCCGTCAGCTGCGACCGTGCCATCCCCGGCCGATGCCAGCCCGGGCGCGACCGGGCCGGCGTCGATGTCGCCGCCGCCGGCCACGGGCGCCGCGCCGACGCCCCCGACGGCACCGGCAACGCCGGTGGTACCGGCTCCGGCTCCGGCTCCGGCTCCGGCACCGCAAGCGTCTGCGTCGGCGCCCGCCGCCGGCGGTGCCCAACCCGCGGCACCTGCCGCCCCGGCGGCGCTGCAATTGCGCGTGCAGGCCCCGAGTTGGATCCAGGTCATCGGCGCATCCGGGCGCGTCTGGCTGCAGCGCAGCCTGCAGCCGGGCGAGGACGTCCGCTTCGACGAGGATCTGCCGCTGGCGGTCACCGTCGGGCGCGCCGATGCCACCGAGGTCGTGGTGCGCGGCCAGCCCTTCGATCTGGGGCCGATGACCCGCAACAACGTTGCCCGTTTCGAAATCCGCTGATTGTCATGAGCGCCATCGACCCTTCGGCCGCCGCATGGGGCGCAGCGCCGAACGCCGACCGACCGATTCCGCTGGGCGCCGCGGCCCCGCGCCGCTCCCGCCAGGGTGTCGTCGCCTGGGGTGAGCACCGCGTCACCGTCGGCGGCGATGCGCCGATCCGCGTGCAGTCGATGACCAACACCGACACGGCCGACGCCATCGCGACCGCCATCCAGGTCAAGGAACTGGCCCAGGCCGGCTCCGAGCTGGTGCGCATCACGGTCAACAACGACGAGGCCGCCCGGGCCGTGCCGCACATCCGCGAACAGCTCGACCGCATGGGGGTGTCGGTGCCGTTGATCGGCGACTTTCATTTCAACGGCCACCGGCTGCTGGCCGACCATCCGGCGATGGCGCAGGCGCTGTCCAAGTACCGCATCAACCCGGGCAACGTGGGTCGCGGCGAGAAGAAAGACCGCCAGTTCGCCCAGATGATCGAGGCGGCGCTGCGCTGGGGCAAGCCCATTCGCATCGGCGTCAACTGGGGCAGTCTGGATGCCGATCTGCTCGGGCAGATGATGGACGAAAACGGCCGCCGTCCCCAGCCCTGGGACGCGCGGCAGGTCATGTACGAGGCGCTGATCACTTCGGCGCTCGCGTCGGCCGAACGCGCGGTGGAACTCGGCATGGCGCCCGAGGATGTGGTGCTGTCGTGCAAGGTCAGCAACGCGCAGGACCTGATCGCCGTGTATCAGGAGCTGGCGCGCCGCTGCGACTATCCGCTGCACCTGGGGCTGACCGAGGCGGGCATGGGCACCAAGGGCACCGTGGCGTCGGCGGCGGCCCTGGCCGTGCTGTTGCAGCAGGGCATCGGCGACACCATCCGCGTGAGCCTGACCCCGCAGCCCGGCGAGCCCCGCACCCAGGAAGTGGTGGTCGCGCTGGAGATTTTGCAGGCGCTGGGGCTGCGCGCATTCGTGCCCAGCGTCACCGCTTGCCCGGGCTGTGGGCGCACCACCAGCACCGTGTTCCAGGAGCTGGCCAAACAGATCGACGACCATCTGCGCGCGGCCATGCCGGTCTGGCGCAGCCGCTATCCCGGGGTGGAGAACCTCAAGGTCGCCGTCATGGGTTGCATCGTCAATGGGCCGGGCGAGAGCAAGCACGCCGACATCGGCATCAGCCTGCCCGGCACCGGCGAGGCCCCGGCCGCCCCCGTCTATCTGGATGGCGAGAAGGTCACCACCCTGCGCGGTGAGCGCATCGCCGAGGACTTTCGCCAGATCGTCGAGGACTACGTCGCTCGGCGCTTTGGTGCCGGGGCGTCCTGACGCGCCGCCCGCCGCGCCCGCCCCATCCCCCTTTCTGCTGGCACACGGGCACCGCCGCACCATTGCCGCGGCGCCCCCACCCGAGACCGAGATGACAGACAAGATCACCGCCGTCAAAGGCATGAACGACATCGTCGCGCCCGATTCCGCCCACTGGGAGTGGCTGGAGGCGCGCGTGCGCGATCTGTTCGCGCGTTACGGCTACCGCAACATCCGCACCCCCATCGTCGAGCCGCTGGCCCTGTTCGTGCGCGGGCTGGGCGAGGTCACCGACATCGTCGAGAAGGAGATGTACGCCTTCGAGGACCGGCTCAACGGCGAGCAGCTCGCGCTGCGTCCGGAGGGCACGGCCGGCGTGGTGCGCGCGGTGGTGGAGCATTCGCTGCTCTACGACGGCCCCAAGCGCTACTACTACATGGGCCCAATGTTCCGCCACGAGCGGCCGCAGCGCGGCCGCTACCGTCAGTTTCACCAGGTGGGGGTGGAGGCGCTGGGTTTGGCGGGCCCCGAGGCCGATGCCGAGCTGATCGCGATGGCCGCAGACCTGTGGCGCGAACTGGGCCTGCAGGACATTGCGCTGGAACTCAACAGCCTGGGGCAGCCCGTCGAACGGCAGGCGCACCGCCAGGCGCTCATCGCGTATTTCGAGCAGCACCGCGACCAGCTCGACGAGGACGCGCGCCGCCGCCTCTACACCAACCCGCTGCGCATTCTGGACACCAAAAATCCGGCGATGCAGGCCCTGGTGGAAGCGGCGCCCAAGCTGCTCGACCACCTGGGGCCGGCGTCGCTGGCGCACTTCGAGGCGGTGCGCCGCCTGCTCGACGCCCAGGGCATCGCCTACCGCGTCAATCCGCGGCTGGTCCGTGGGCTGGACTACTATCACCACACGGTGTTCGAATTCGTCACCACCTCGCTCGGGGCGCAGGGCACGGTCTGCGCCGGGGGGCGCTACGACGGCTTGATGGCCGAGGTGGGCGGCAAACCCGCCCCTGGCGTCGGCTGGGCCATGGGAGTGGAGCGCATTCTGGAACTGCTCAAGGCCCAGCAGCGGCTGCCGGCCGCCCCGGTGCCGGACGCCTATGCCATCGTGCCCGACCCCCAGGCCTGGCCGCAGGTGATGCCCGTGCTGCGGGCCTTGCGCGCCGCGGGTCTGCAGGTGCTGATGCACGCCGCCGGGCCGGACGGGCTGGGCAGCATGAAGTCGCAGTTCAAAAAGGCCGATGCGAGCGGGGCGCGCTACGCGCTGATCTTTGGCGAGGCCGAGCTGGCCGCCGGGCAGGTGGCGGTCAAGCCCCTGCGCGAAGGGCTGAGCGGCCCCGTCACGGCCCAGACCCTGCTGCCCGTGGCCGAGGCCGCCGAGTGGGCCGCCCGGTTGCGCCCCGCTGGCGCGACCTGACGCGGCCGATCGCGACCGGGGCACGCCCCCCTCTACAATCCCGCCACATCGACACCCACCGGGCACCGCATGGCCTCGCATTACGACCTCGAAGAGCAGGAACAAATCGCCCAGCTCAAGGCATTTTGGGCAAAGTACGGCAACCTCATCACCTGGCTGTTGATCGGGGTGCTGGGGGCTTATGCCGCCTACAACGGCTGGCAGTATTGGGAGCGGCGCCAGGCCGCGCAGGCGGCCGCCCTGTACGATGAGTTGGATCAGGCGGCCCGCGCGGCCGACGTCGAGCGGGTGCGGCGCACCTGGGGCGATATGCAGGCCCAGGCGGCCCGCACGGCGCAGGCGCAGCACGGCGCGCTGCTGGCCGCCCGGGTGTTGGCCGAAGCCGACCAGACCGCCGACGCGCGCGCGGCCCTGCAGTTCGTGATCGACCGTGGGCGTGACGAGGCCCTGGTGGCCGTGGCCCGCGTGCGCCTCGCGGGGCTGGAGCTGGACGCCGGCAACCTCGACGCGGCTCTGCGCCTGCTCGATGCCGATGTGCCCGAGGCCCTGCGCCCGTGGCGCGCCGACCGGCGCGGTGACGTGCTGCACCGCCAGGGCCAGGACGAAGCCGCCCGCGCGGCCTACCTGGATGCCTGGAAGGGGCTGGAGCCTGCGGCCGGCTACCGTGCCATCGTCGAGGCCAAGCTCAACGCACTGGGTGTCGATCCCACCGCCCGTCCGGAGGCCAAGCCGTGAACCTCATCCACCCCCCCGTTCACCCCTCCTCGCTCGTCCGGCGTGCGGGCACGTGGCTGGCCGGTGCCGCCCTCGCGCTGACGCTGGCCGGTTGCTCGTCCAGCGGCCGCAAACCCGAGCCCATGCCGCTGGAGCCGGTGGCCGCGCTCGTGCCCGCACGGCAGGTGTGGACGCAGGCGCTCGGCCCGGTCGATGCGCTGATGGTGCCGGCTGTCCACGGCGCGTCGGTGGCGCTGGTCAACGCCGCGGGCACGGTGACGGTGCTGGATGGCGAGAGCGGTCGCGTGCGCTGGCGGGCCGAGTCCGGCGCCCCCATGGCCGCCGGGGTCGGGTTCGATGGGCGGCGCGCGGCCGTCGTCACGCGCGACAACGATCTGGTGGTGCTGACCGAGGGTGGCGAGCGCTGGCGCCAGCGGCTGCCCGCGCGCACCTTCACGCCGCCGTTCGTGGCCGGTGAGCGCGTGTTCGTGCTGGGGGGCGACCGCAGCGTGGTGGCCTTCGACGCCGCGACGGGCGCGCGCCTGTGGTCGCAAACCAGCCGCGGCACCGAGCCGCTGGTGCTGCGCCAGGCCGGGGTGCTGGGCGCGGTGGGCAACACGCTGGTCGTCGGGATCGGCGGCCGTCTGGTCGGCTTGGATCCCGACACCGGGCGCATCCAGTGGGACGCCACCATCGGCCGCTCGCGCGGCGCCAACGAAATCGAGCGCCTCGTCGATCTGGTGGGCCGTGTCGGGCGCGACCGCGACGTGCTGTGCGCGCGTGCTTTCCAGTCCGCGATCGGCTGTGTGGATGCCCAGCGCGGCCGGGTGCTCTGGACGCAACCGGCCGACGGCACGACCGGCGTGCAGGCCGATGCCG
The DNA here is from genome assembly GCF_001675355.1 of Tepidimonas fonticaldi. Taxonomy (NCBI): domain Bacteria; kingdom Pseudomonadati; phylum Pseudomonadota; class Betaproteobacteria; order Burkholderiales; genus Tepidimonas; species Tepidimonas fonticaldi. The sequence goes on from NZ_LZDH01000056.1 coordinate 657,535, forward strand.
AGCGGGTGTATGGCGTGGAGTCGAACGGCCGGGTCATCGCCTTGCGGCGCGAGGATGGCGTGCGCGCGTGGGCCAACGAGCGGCTGCTGTACCGGGGCCTCTCGGCACCGCTGGCGGTGGGCCGTTCCCTGGCCGTGGGGGATGCGCAGGGCCATGTGCACCTGCTGTCGCGCGCCGACGGGTCCTTCCTGAACCGGCTGCCGACGGATGGCTCGCCCATCGTCGACGGGCCGCTGCTGGTCGGCAACACCCTGCTGGCCGTGACCCGCAACGGCGGCGTGTTCGCTTGGCGCCCCGAATGACCGCGTTCAAACCCGTCGTCGCGCTGATCGGCCGCCCCAACGTCGGCAAGTCCACGCTGTTCAACCGGCTCACCAAGAGCCGGGACGCCATCGTCGCGGACATGCCCGGCCTGACCCGCGACCGCCACTACGGCAACGCCCGGCTGGGGCGGCGCGAGTTCATCGTCATCGACACCGGCGGCTTCGAGCCCGACGCGTCCAGCGGCATCTACCGCGAGATGGCCAAGCAGACCCGCCAGGCCGTGGCCGAGGCGGATGTGGTGATCTTCGTCGTGGACGCGCGGGCCGGGCTGAGCGCGCAGGACCACGAAATCGCCAACTACCTGCGCCGCTTGGCCAAACCCTGCCTGCTGGTAGCCAACAAGGCCGAGGGCATGCGCGAGGGCGCGCAACTGGCGGAGTTTTATGAACTGGGCCTGGGGGAGGTGATCCCGGTGTCGGCCGCGCACGGACAGGGCGTGCGCTCGATGGTCGAGGCCGCGCTCGATCAACTGATCTGGCCCGACGACACCTCCGAGGCCGACGAGGCCGCCGAAGAGGCGATCCGGCTTGCCGTCGCCGGCCGCCCCAACGTCGGCAAGTCCACGCTGATCAACGCCTGGCTGGGCGAGGAACGGCTGGTTGCCTTCGACCTGCCCGGCACCACGCGCGACGCCATCCGCGTGCCCTTCGAGCGCGAGGGGCGCCGCTTCGAGCTGATCGACACCGCCGGCCTGCGCCGCAAGGGCCGGGTATTCGAGGCGGTGGAAAAGTTTTCCGTCGTCAAGACGCTGCAGGCCATCGAGAGCGCGCACGTCGTGCTCCTGCTGCTGGACGCCACGCAGGGCGTCACCGACCAGGACGCGCACATCGCCGGCTACATCCTGGACAGCGGCCGCTCGGTGGTCGTGGCGGTCAACAAGTGGGACGCGGTGGACGACTACCAGCGCGAGCAACTGCAGCGCTCCATCGAAGTGCGGCTGGCCTTTCTGAAGTTTGCGCCGCTGCACTTCATTTCCGCGCGCAAGCGCCAGGGCATCCAGGCGCTGTGGAAGTCCATCGCCCGGGCCTATGCGTCGGCGATGGTCAAGATGCCCACGCCGGTGCTCACCCGCCTGTTGCAGGAGGCCGTTGCCTTCCAGGCGCCGCGCAAGAGCGGCATGTTCCGCCCCAAGTTGCGCTATGCGCATCAGGGCGGGCAGAATCCGCCCGTCATCGTCATCCACGGCAACTCGCTCGAGCACGTGGGCGACGCCTACCGGCGCTACTTGGAGGCGCGGTTTCGCAAGGCGTTCGATCTGGTCGGCACGCCGCTGCGCATCGAGTTCAAGAAGCAGGAAAACCCCTACGACTGACGCGCCCCTTCCGCGGGGCTTTGCGCCCACGCACGCCGCCGCCGTTTGTGGTATGGTCGGCGTCCCATTTTTATATCGAACACGGACGATATCGTGAGCAACAACAAAGGCCAACTCCTCCAGGACCCGTTTCTGAACCAACTCCGCCGCGAGCACGTGCCGGTGTCGATCTACCTCGTCAACGGCATCAAGCTGCAGGGGCAGATCGAATCGTTCGATCAGTACGTGGTCCTGCTGCGCAACACCGTCACCCAGATGGTGTACAAGCACGCCATCTCCACCATCGTGCCGGGCCGGCCGGTGCAGTTCACGGCAGGCCAGACGGCCGAGGCTGCGTCGGCACCGTGACCGGATCCGCCCCGGCATCCACGGCCGGTGAGCCGGCGCCGGGTGTCATTCTCGTCGGCGTCGACATCGGCCAGCCGCATTTCGACGCCACCCTCGACGAACTGGCCCAACTGGCCCAGTCGGCGGGGTACCGGGTGTGCGACAAGGTCGTCTGCCGCCGCCGAGCGCCCGATGCGGCGCTGTACGTGGGCAGCGGCAAAGCGGACGAAATCGCGGCGCTGGCCGCGGCGCATGGTGCCAGCGAGGTGCTGTTCGACCAGTCCCTGAGCCCGGCACAGCAGCGCAACCTCGAGCGGCACCTCAAGATGCCGGTCAACGACCGGGTGTTGCTGATTCTGGACATCTTTGCCCAGCGGGCCCGCAGCCACGAGGGCAAGCTGCAGGTGGAGCTGGCGCGGCTGCGCTACCTGTCGACGCGGCTGGTGCGGCGCTGGTCGCACCTGGAGCGCCAGACGGGCGGCATCGGCCTGCGCGGCGGCCCCGGCGAGACCCAGATCGAGTTGGACCGGCGCATGATCGCCGAGGCGATCCAGCGCACCCGCGAGCGGCTCGAGCGGGTCAAGCGCCAGCGGCGCACCCAGCGCCGGCAGCGCGAGCGCCGCGGTACCTTTACCATTTCGCTGGTCGGCTACACCAACGCCGGCAAGTCCACGCTGTTCAACGCGCTGGTCAAGGCGCGCGCCTACGCGGCCGACCAGTTGTTTGCGACGCTCGACACCACCACGCGCCAAATGTATCTGGGCGAGGCCGGCTGCAACGTGTCCCTGTCGGACACGGTTGGCTTCATCCGCGACCTGCCTCACACGCTGGTCGAGGCCTTTGCCGCCACCTTGCAGGAGGCGCGCGACGCCGACTTGCTGCTGCACGTGGTCGATGCGGCCAATCCGCAACACCCGGAACAGATCGACAACGTGCAGCGCGTGCTGCACGAGATCGACGCGGCCGACGTGCCGCAGGTTCTGGTGTTCAACAAGATCGACGCCCTGCCGCCCGAGCGGCGCCCGCGCCAGCACCGCGATGTCACGGAACTCGAAGGGCGCAGCGTGACTCGGGTTTTCGTGAGCGCGCAGACCGGCGAGGGGCTCGACGTGCTGCGGGCGGTGCTGGCCGACGCCGTGCGCGAGCACCTCGCAATGCCCGACGGTGACGGGGGCGTGCCGCAATTCGGCACAATTCGCATGCCATCCAACGATTCACGTTTTCATCCATGAGCGACTTCCCCTTGGGCGCACGACCTTCTGGACGCGGGCCTGACCGCCTGGGCCTGTGGTCCCGGGCAGGCTGGGCGCGCCGCCTGCGCGCGGTGTTCAACCTCAACGACCCGCGCTGGGGGCGTGGGGAGGACGACGATGCCCGCGACGGTGGCGGGCGGCGCCGGCCGTCGGGCGGACAGACCCCGCCCGATCTGGACGAACTGTGGCGCGACTTCAACCGCAAGCTCGGCGGCCTGTTTGGCGGTCGCGGGGGTGGCCGCCCGCCGGGTGGCCCCGGCTGGGGCCGGGGGGAGGGGGGTGCGCCGATGCGCCCTGATCCCAAAGGGGCGGGCATCGGCGCCGGCCTGATCATCGGCGTGGGGGTGCTGATCTGGCTGGGCACGGGCTTTTTCATCGTGCAGGAAGGCCAGCAGGCCGTCATCACCCAGTTCGGCCGCTACCACAGCACGGTCGGCGCGGGTTTCAACTGGCGGCTGCCGTATCCCATCCAGCGCCACGAATCGGTGTTCGTCACCCAAATCCGCTCGGTGGACATCGGCCGGGATGCGATCGTGCGCGCCACGGGCCTGCGTGAGTCGGCGATGCTGACCGAGGACGAGAACATCGTCGAGATCAAGTTTGCCGTGCAGTACCGCCTGAGCGATGCGCGCGCCTACCTGTTCAGCAGCCGCGACCCCGATGCGGCGGTGGTCAAGGCCGCCGAGACCGCCGTGCGCGAGGTGGTCGGCAAGATGAAGATGGACGCCGCCCTGGCCGAGGAGCGCGAGCAGATCGCCCCCCGTGTGCGGACCTTGATGCAAAACATCCTGGACCGCTACAACGTCGGCATCGAGATCGTCGGCATCAACCTGCAGGCCGGCGGCGTGCGCCCGCCCGAGCAGGTACAGGCCGCGTTCGACGACGTGCTCAAGGCCGGGCAGGAGCGCGAGCGCGCCAAGAACGAGGCCGAGGCCTACGCCAACGACGTCGTGCCGCGGGCGCGCGGCGCGGCGTCGCGCCTGATCGAAGAGGCCGAGGGCTACAAGGCGCGCATCGTGGCGCAGGCGCAGGGTGATGCGCAGCGCTTCTCGCTCGTGCAGGCCGAGTATGCGAAGGCCCCGCAGGTCACGCGCGAGCGCCTGTATCTGGAGGCCATGCAGCAGATCTACACCAACGTCACGAAGATCATGGTGGATACCCGCCAGCAGTCCAGCCTGCTCTATTTGCCGCTGGACAAGATCATGCAACAGGTCAGCGCCGGGCAGGGGCCGGTGGGGGCGGTCCCGTCGCCCGCTCCGACGGCGGCCGCATCGAGCGCGCCGGCCGCTGCCGACACGCGCGGACGTGACGACCTGCGCAGCCGCGACCGCGAAGGGCGCTGAACGGAGCCGACGCCATGATGAACCGAATCGGATTCATTGCCTCTTCCCTGTTGGTCCTGCTGGCCATCGTCAGCTCCACCCTGTTCGTCGTCGATCAGCGCCAGTTCGGCGTGGTGTTCCAGTTCGGCCAGATCCGCAACGTGGTCACCGAGCCGGGTCTGAACTTCAAGCTGCCGCCGCCGTTCCAGAACGTGTCCTACATCGACAAGCGGCTGCTGACGCTGGAGAGCACCGACACCGAGCCGACGCTGACCGCCGAGAAGCAGCGCGTCGTCATCGACTGGTACGTGCGCTGGCGCATCTCCGACCCGTCGGCCTATATCCGCAACGTCGGGCTGGACGAGCGCGCCGGCGCCGCCCAGCTCAACCGCGTGGTGCGTAACGCCTTCCAGCAGGAGGTCAACAAGCGCACTCTGCGCGAGCTGCTCTCCGCCAAGCGCGAGGAGCTGATGGCCGCGGTGCAGCGCGAGGTGCTGGCTGCGGTGCGCGGCGCCGAGAAGCCCTGGGGCATGGACGTGGTGGACGTGCGCATCTCGCGCATCGACTACGCCGAGTCGATCACCCGCTCGGTCTACGACCGCATGGAGGCCGAGCGCAAGCGCGTGGCCAACGAGCTGCGCTCCACCGGCTTCGCCGAAGGCGAGAAGATCCGCGCCGAGGCCGACCGCCAGCGCGAGGTCATCTTGGCCGAGGCCTACCGCCAGGCGCAGAAGATCAAGGGCGAAGGCGACGCCGAAGCAGCCCGCGTCTACAGCCAGGCGTTCGGCAAAGACCCGGCGTTTGCCCAGTTCTACCGCAGCCTGGAGGCGTACAAGGCCAGCTTTGCCGGCAAGGGCGATGTGCTGGTGGTCGATCCCTCGTCCGAGTTTTTCAAGGCGTTCAAGGGCACGGCGCCGGCGGCCGGCGCGCGCTGACGGGCGCGATCCGTGGCCGGTCCGGACCGGGGCCGGGGTAGAATCCGGCCTTTGCCTGCCCTCGAACCACCCATGTCTGCCTGGCTGTTGCCGGATCACATCGCCGATGTGCTGCCCTCCGAGGCACGCCACATCGAGGATTTGCGCCGCTCCCTGCTCGAAGCCGCTCGCCGCTACGGCTACGAGCTGGTGATTCCGCCGCTGCTGGAGCACCTGGAGTCGCTGCTGACCGGCACCGGCGAGGCGCTGGATCTGCAGACCTTCAAACTGGTCGATCAGCTCTCGGGCCGCATGCTGGGGCTGCGGGCCGACACCACGCCGCAGGTCGCGCGCATCGACGCCCATTTGCTCAACCGGCGGGGCATCACGCGGCTGTGTTATTGCGGCCCCGTGGTGCATACCCGCGCAGGCGGCGCGCACGGCTCGCGCGAGCCGCTGCAGTTCGGCGCCGAAATCTACGGCCACGCCGGCCTGGAGGCCGACCTGGAAGTCCTCGAGCTGGCCCTGGACGCTCTGCGCGCCGCGGGGCTGTCCCGCCTGGGGGTGGACCTGGGCGATGTGCGCATCGTCGATGCGGTGCTGGACGGCTGTCCGCTGCCGCCGGCGCGCATCGCGCGGCTGCATGCGGCGCTGGCGGCCAAGGATGCGGCCGCGCTGGCGGCGCTGGCCGCGGAATTGCCCCCCGCGGTACGCGACGGCCTGCTGGCCTTGCCCGAGCTGTATGGCGATGCGGCCGTCCTGGCCGAGGCCCGGCGGCGCCTGCCGGGCGGCGAGCGGCTGCAGCGGGCCCTGGACGATCTGGCCTGGCTGGCCGATCGCCTGCACGAGCGCGACCCGCTGGTTTCCGTCACCTTCGATCTGGCGGATCTGCGTGGCTACGCCTACTACACGGGCGTGCGGTTTTCGCTGTTTGGCGCCGGTGGAGCCGAGCGGCAGGAAATCGCGCGTGGCGGCCGTTACGACGAGGTGGGCGCGGTCTTTGGGCGCCGCCGTCCCGCGGCCGGCTTCAGCCTGGATCTCAAGCAACTGGTCCGGCTGGCCCCGGCCCCCGCGCTGCGGCCGGCGATCCGGGCACCGTGGCGCGACGATGGCGCCCTGCGTGCGGCCATCGCCCAACTGCGCGCGGCCGGCGAAACCGTGGTCTGCGTGCTGCCCGGGCACGAGCACGAGGTGGACGAATTTGCCTGCGACCGCACGCTGGTCGAACGCGACGGCGCGTGGGTGGTGCAACCGCTCGCGGCGCAGGCGAGCTGATGCCCACCGCACCATCGCGGCCCTTTCCCCAACCGCTCTCCAAGCGATACCGATCGAGCGATTTTTTCCATGAACGACAAGGTTTTCCAGCCCCAGCCGGGGCGCAACGTGGTGGTGGTCGGCACCCAGTGGGGTGACGAGGGCAAGGGCAAGCTGGTCGACTGGCTGACCGAGACCGCGCACGGCGTGGTGCGCTTCCAGGGCGGGCACAACGCCGGCCACACGCTGGTCATCGGCGGCGTCAAGACCGCGCTGCACCTGATTCCGAGCGGCATCATGCGCGCCGGCGTCCGGTGCTACATCGGCAACGGCGTGGTGCTGTCGCCGGCCAAGCTGCTGGAGGAGATCGAAGGGCTGGAGCGCGCCGGCGTGGAGGTGCGCAGCCGCCTGCGCATCAGCGAGGCCTGCCCGCTGATCCTGCCGTTCCACGCCGCGCTGGACGTGGCGCGCGAGGCCGCCAAGGAGAAGGTCGGCGCCGCCAAGATCGGCACCACCGGGCGGGGCATCGGCCCGGCCTACGAGGACAAGGTGGCGCGCCGCGCGCTGCGCGTGCAGGACCTGCGCCACCCCGAGCGCTTCGCCGAGCGGCTGCGCGAGCTGCTGGAGCTGCACAACCACGTGCTGGTGACGCTGCTCGGCGCCGAGACGCTGGAGTGGAGCCCGGCGCTGGCGCCCTACATCGAGCGCGGGCGCGTGCGCTTCGAGCCGGTGTACGAGGAGGCGATGCGCCAGGCCGAGCAGCTGCTGCCGATGGTGGCCGACGTCTCGCGCGAGCTCAACGACGCGCACCGCGCCGGCGCCAACCTGCTGTTCGAGGGCGCGCAGGGCACGCTCTTGGACATCGACCACGGCACCTACCCGTTCGTGACGTCCAGCAACTGCGTGGCCGGCAACGCCGCCGCCGGCTCCGGTGTCGGCCCGGGGCTGCTGCACTACGTGCTCGGCATCACCAAGGCGTACTGCACGCGCGTCGGCGGCGGGCCGTTCCCGACCGAACTCGACTGGCAGACCGAAGGCACGCCCGGCTGGCACATGGCCACCGTCGGCGCCGAGAAGGGCACCACCACCGGCCGCGCGCGCCGCTGCGGCTGGTTCGACGCCGCGCTGTTGAAGCGCTCGGCGCAGGTCAACGGCCTGTCGGGGCTGTGCATCACCAAACTGGACGTGCTCGACGGCCTGCCGGAGCTCAAGCTGTGCGTCGGCTACCGCCTGGACGGGCGCGAGATCGACCTGCTGCCGCTTGGGGCGGACGAGATCGCGCGCTGCGAGCCGATCTACGAGACCCTGCCGGGCTGGAGCGAGCCGACCGCCGGCATCACGCGCTACGAGGACCTGCCGGCCAACGCGCGCCGCTACCTGGAGCGCATCGAGGCCACCACCGGCGTGCCGATCCACGTCATCTCGACAAGCCCGGACCGCGACCATACCATCCTGGTGCGGCATCCCTTCGCCGCTTGAGGCCCCCGCAGCGCCACGCGAAAGACCCCGATATGCTCACCGAAGACGGCAAGCACCTGTACGTCTCGTACGACGAGTACCACAACCTGATCGAAAAGCTCGCGATCAAAATCCACCAGTCGGGCTGGGACTTCGACACCATCCTGTGCCTGGCGCGCGGCGGCATGCGCCCCGGCGACATCCTCAGCCGCATCTTCGACAAGCCGCTGGCCATCATGTCCACCAGCTCCTACCGCGCGGAGGGCGGCACGGTGCGCGGCCAGCTGGACATCGCGCGCTACATCACCACGCCCAAGGGCGAGATCGCCGGCCGCGTCCTGCTGGTCGATGACCTGGCCGACTCGGGCCATACGCTCAAGGCCGTGATCGACATGCTGCGCACCAACTACGCGCCGATCACCGAGCTGCGCAGCGCCGTCATCTGGACCAAGGGCGTGTCCATTTTCACGCCGGACTATTCGGTGGAGTTTTTGCCCACCAACCCCTGGATCCACCAGCCGTTCGAGTGCTACGACAACCTGCGGCCCGAGCAGCTGCTGGCCAAGTGGAAGATCTGACCGCCATGGGGGCGGCATCTGCAGGCGAGGCCACGCGCCTGATTCATCACCCCTACCGCGCGCCGGACGGCTTCGACGCCGTGATGGTGCCGGTACACAAGGCCTCGACCGTCTTCTTCCCCAACGTCGCGGCGATGCGCGAGCGCCAGTGGCAGGACAAGTCCGGCTACACCTACGGCCTGCACGGCACGCCCACCACCTTCACGCTGGAGGAGCGCCTGGCCACCTTGGAAGGGGGGCACCACTGCGTTTTGGCCCCCAGCGGTTTGGCGGCGATCGCGCTGGTCGATCTGGCGTTTTTGCGTGCCGGCGACGAGGTGCTGATCCCCGACAACGCCTACGGCCCCAACAAGGCGCTGGCCACCCACGAGCTGACCGCCTGGGGCATCCGGCACCGCATCTACGATCCCATGGATCCCGCGGATCTGGCCGCAGCCATCACGCCCCAGACGCGTCTGGTGTGGCTGGAGGCGGCCGGCTCGGTGACGCTGGAGTTTCCGGACGTGCCCGCGCTGGTCGGTGTCATCCGCGCCGCGAATGAAGGACGCGCGCGGCCCATCGTCACGGCGCTGGACGACACATGGGGCGCCGGGGTGGCCTTCAACCCGTTTGATCTGGGGGTGGATGTGGCCATGCAGGCCCTCACCAAATACCCCAGCGGGGGCGCGGACGTGTTGATGGGCTCCGTCGTCACGCGGGACGAGGCCCTGCACCGTGCGCTGCTGTCCACCCACATGCGCCTGGGCCTGGGCGTTGGGGCCAACGACGCCGAGGCGGTGCTGCGCGGCCTGCCCAGCCTGCCCTTGCGCTACCACGCGCAAGACGCCGCCACGCGCGAGTTGGCCGCGTGGATGCAGACCCAGCCGCACGTGGCCCGGGTGTTTCACCCGGCACTGCCGGACTCCCCCGGCCATGCCGTATGGCGCCGCGACGCCCGCGCCGCGGGCTGCCTGTTCAGCGTCGTGTTCGACCCGGCAATCCCCGCGCAGCGGGTGGATGCCTTCTGCGATGCCTTGCGGGTGTTTCGCCTGGGGTACAGCTGGGCGGGGCCGGTCAGCCTGTGCGTGCCCTACGACATACCGACGATGCGCGCGCGTCCCTGGCCCTACGCCCCCCGGCTGGTGCGGTTGGCCGTGGGGCTGGAGGATGTGGAGGATCTGCGCGCCGACTTGGCGCAGGCGCTGGGCGCGCTGGTACCCTGACACCTGGGCCTACGGTCATGCCCGCGGCAGCAGCCGCTGCAATTGGGGCCACACGTTGTCCAGCAGGATCGGCTGCGCCCGCTCATTGGGGTGGATGCGGTCGTCCTGGAACAGGGCGGCGGCTTGCGGGCCGTCGGCGACGCCCGCCAGGAAAAACGGCACCAGGGCGACTTTCTCTTCCCGGGCCAGGTCTGTGTAGACGGCGCGGAACTGGGCGCGGTAGCGCTCGCCGTAGTTGGGCGGCATGTCCATGCCCAGCAGCAGCACACGCGCGCCGGCGTCGCGGCTGGCGCGGATCATGGCGCGCAGGTTGTCGCGCGTCGTCTCCAGCGGCAGGCCGCGCAGGGCGTCGTTGCCGCCCAGCTCCAGCACGACGAGGGCCGGGCGATGGCGCTCGAGCAGGGCCGCCAGCCGCGAGCGGCCCCCGGCCGTCGTGTCGCCGCTGACGCTGGCGTTGACCACCCGCGCCGTGCGCCGGCCTTCCTGCAGCCGCCGCTCCAGCAGCGCCACCCACCCGGTACCGCGCGCCAGTCCGTATTCGGCGCTCAACGAATCACCCACCACCAGAATCACCGGCGCGGAACCCGGCTCGGCAGCCCCCGCTCTGAAGGGCAGGTACGCGAGTGCGGCGGCGGCCAGCACGGTGGCGTTACAGTCTCTGCGGTTCAAGTCAAAGGCCTTTCATGTCCACATCCATCATTGCCGTGCACCGCCTGTCCAAATCGGTCACCGATGCGACGGGCACGCTCGGCATCCTGCACGACGTCGAATTTGCCGTCGCCCCGGGCGAGACCCTGGCCATTGTCGGCGCATCCGGCTCGGGCAAGAGCACCCTGCTGTCCCTGATCGCCGGGTTGGATACCCCGACCGCCGGCACGGTTCACCTGGACGGTGTCGACATTTTCGCGCTGGACGAAGACGCGCGCGCCGCGCTGCGGGCGCGCAAAGTGGGCTTCGTGTTCCAGAGCTTTCAGTTGCTGGGCAACCTCACCGCGCTGGAAAACGTCATGCTGCCGCTGGAGCTGGCCGGCCGGCGCGACGCCCGCGCGGCCGCCCGGCGCATGCTGGAGCGCGTGGGCCTGGGGGAGCGGCTGGGGCACTACCCCCGCGTGCTGTCCGGTGGCGAGCAGCAGCGCGTCGCCCTGGCGCGCGCCTTCGTGGTCGAGCCGGCGGTGCTTCTGGCCGATGAGCCGACCGGCAGCCTCGACCACGCCACCGGCGAGCGCGTCATGCAGTTGATGTTCGATTTGAACCGCGAGCACGGCACCACCCTGGTGCTGGTCACGCACGATCCGGCGATTGCCGCGCGCTGCGAGCGCCGCATCGCCATCGAGGCCGGCCGCGCCCGCGAGTGGCCTGTACAACCGGCGCCGGCCGCATCGCCCTGAGCGGCCCCGCGACGCATAATCGCGCCCCATGTCGTCCGAAACCAAAATCCTGTTCGGGTTTCACGCCGTCGGCGTGCGCCTGAAGACCGCGCCGTCCACCATTCTGGAGGTCTACGCCGACCCCACCCGCCGCGACGCCCGCATGCGCCAGTTTTTGCAACGCGCGCAGGAAGCGGGGGTGCGCGTCATCGAGGCCGACGGCCCCCGGCTGGCCAAGCTGGCGGGGGGCGCCAACCATCAGGGCGTGGTGGCCCGGGTGCAGCCCGTGGCGCAGGCCCGCACCTTGGACGATTTGCTGGACCAATTGGATGCGCGCAGCGAGCCCGAGCGCCGCGCCGATCCGCCGCTGCTGCTGGTGCTCGACGGCGTCACCGACCCGCACAACCTAGGGGCCTGCCTGCGCGTGGCCGACGGGGCTGGGGCGCATGCCGTCATCGCTCCCAAGGACCAGTCCTGCGGGCTCAACGCCACGGTAGCCAAGGTGGCCAGCGGAGCGGCCGAGACGGTCCCGTACTTCATGGTCACCAACCTGGCCCGCACGCTGGAGGCGCTCAAACAGCGCGGGCTGTGGATCATCGGCACCAGCGACGACGCCCCGCGCAGCCTGTATCAGCACGACTGGCGCGGTCCTGTGGCCGTGGTTCTGGGGTCGGAGGGCAAGGGCATGCGCCCCCTGGTGCGCCGCACGTGCGACGAGCTGGTGTCCATCCCCATGCGCGGGGCGGTCGAGAGTTTGAACGTGTCGGTCGCCAGCGCGGTCTGCCTGTACGAAGCGGTCCGGCAGCGGCTTGCCGTGCCGTCCACCGCGCCCGCGTGACGCCGGTCTGGGTGGTCGCGCGCCCACGGCGTGGGCGTCGTCAAACCCAGCCCAGAGCGCCCAGGAGTGCGCCGGCGGCCAACAACCACAACAGGTGCAGCCGCGTGCGCCAGACGATCAGCGCGCTGGCGGCAGCCAGCAGCCACTGCGCCCCATCCTGCCGCCAATCGCCGGATCCGCGCGCCATCAACCAGCCCGAGGCGAACAGCAGCGCCACGACCGCCGGGGCCAGCCCTTGCTTGAACGCCTGCACCGGCCACCAGTCACGGCGCCGGTGCAGCCAGCGCGCGACGCCGTAGGTGAGCAGCGACGAGGGCAGCAGCATTGCCCCCAGGCACACGACGACCCCCAGCAGGCCTGGCCCCCACGCGCTTGGGCCGGCCGCCGGTCCCCCGGCGCTGTTGAGGCCGACGGTCCACCCCATCAGCGCCACGAACAGGATGTTGGGCCCCGGGGCGGCCTGCGCCAGCGCGATGGCCGCCGAAAACTGCGACTCGCTCAACCAGCCGTGCTGCGTGACCAGATAGCGGTGGATGTCCGGCGCCGTGGTGATGGCGCCCCCGATCGCCAGCAACGACAGCGACAGAAAGTGCGTAAAGATCGCCAGCCAGTCCGCCGCGGCCAGCCCGCTCGCGGCTACGTCCATCGTCGCGCTCACGGCCGCCCCCCGCCCGGGCGACGCAGCCGCCGCGCGGCCAGGCCCCAGCCCAGGCCGCCGGTCACCGCCAGCACCACGGCCAGCGGCAGCCGCACCCAGGCCACGGCGACGAAGGTCGATGCCGCCAGCGCGGCGCAGGCCTTCGGCCCCAGCACATTCCCCCGCAGCGGGGCCAGCAGCCGCAGCGCCGTCCCCAGGATCAAGCCCGCCGCCACCGCCCCCATACCCCGCAGCGCGCCCTGTGCCATGGGGTGCGCGGCCACGTGGGTGAAGGCGATCGCGATCACCAGCAGCAGCGCCAGCGGCGCCAGCAGCATCCCCGCCAGCGCGGCCACGGCCCCCCGCCAGCCGAAGTGGCGCCCGCCGATCATCAGCGACAGATTGACCACGTTGGGGCCGGGCAGCAATTGGGCGGCCGCCCAGTCCTCCAGAAACTGCTCGCGCGTCAGCCAGCGGCGCCGCTCCACCAGCTCCTGCTGCACCACGGCCAGCACGCCCCCAAAGCCCTGCAGCGCCAGCCAGGTGCAGGCCCAAAAAAGCGCCGCCGGGGAGCGCGGCGCAGCCGGTGCGGCGGGGGCGGGCGGGGCGCTCATGGCGCCGATCCAACGTGACGTTCGACGCCGGGAAATCCCCGCCCGGCAAGGCGTCCCGACCGCTCTACAATGCCCCGAGGGGTGTCGTGCGCTCGCGCGGCCATCTTTGCATCCATCGTTTCAGGAGTCCGTTTCGTGCAGTCAACGAAGGCCAAGGCCGACGCAACCGAAGCCACGCAGCAGCCCGAATCGGCCGGCCCCGCGGTCCGTGTCATCAAAAAATACCCCAACCGCCGCCTGTACGACACCGATTCGTCGTCCTACATCACGCTCAGCGACGTCAAGGCGCTGGTCATGCGTGCCGAGCCGTTCGTCGTGCGCGACGCCAAGACGGGCGAGGATCTCACGCGCTCCATCCTGCTGCAGATCATTCTGGAGGAGGAGACGGCGGGTGTGCCGCTCTTCTCGGAAAAGATGCTGGCCAACATCATTCGATTCTATGGCCACGCCATGCAGGACTTCATGGGCTCGTACCTGGAGCGCAACCTGCAGATCTTCATGGAGCTGCAGCAGAAGATGGCCGAGCAAGCCAAGGAACTGACCCCCGAGGTGTGGCAGCAGTTCATGGCCGCGCAGACGCCGCTGATGATGGGAAACTTCTTTGCCCAATCGCAAAAGGCGTTGGCGCAGATGCAGGAGCAGATGCTCGGTGCCTTTGGGGTCAAGCGCCCGCACTGACGGCCGGCCCCTGCCCGGGCCCCGCCAGGCGCGCGGCGGCGCGACCTGAGACAATACGGGGATGTCCACCCCGACCCCCGATCGCCGCGGCGTCCAGGCGCCGACCGTTGGCTTCGTCAGCCTGGGCTGCCCCAAGGCCCTGACCGATTCCGAGCTCATCCTCACCCGCCTGAGCGCCGAGGGCTACCGCACCAGCCGCCAGTACGAAGGTGCGGACCTGGTCATCGTCAACACCTGCGGCTTCATCGACGACGCCGTCAAGGAAAGCCTGGACGCCATCGGCGAGGCGTTGGCGGCCAATGGCAAAGTCATCGTCACCGGCTGTCTGGGCGCGCGCTCCGATGCGCACGGGGACAATCTGGTCAAGGCGCTGCACCCGGCCGTGTTGGCCGTGACGGGCCCGCACGCCACGGACGAGGTGCTCGATGCCGTCCACGCCCACGCCCCAAAGCCGCACGACCCCTTCGTGGACCTGGTGCCCCCGCCCAGCAACGCCATCGAGGGCGTCGGCGTCAAGCTCACCCCGCGCCACTATGCGTATCTGAAGATCAGCGAGGGCTGCAACCACCGCTGCACCTTCTGCATCATCCCGTCGATGCGCGGCGACCTGGTCAGCCGCCCGATCGGCGACGTGCTCACCGAGGCGCGGCGGCTGTTCGAGGGCGGGGTCAAAGAGCTGCTCGTCATCAGCCAGGACACCAGCGCCTACGGCGTCGATGTGCAGTACCGCACCGGGTTTTGGGACGGGCGCCCGGTGCGCACGCGGATGCTCGACCTGGTGCGCGAGCTGGGTACGCTGGCGCGCGCGCACGGTGCCTGGGTGCGGCTGCACTATGTCTACCCATACCCCCATGTGGACGACATCGTGCCGCTGATGGCCGAAGGCTTGGTGTTGCCGTATCTGGACGTGCCGTTCCAGCACAGCCATCCGGATGTGCTGCGGCGCATGAAGCGCCCCGCCAGCGGCGAGCGCAACCTGGAGCGCATACGCCGCTGGCGCGAGATCTGCCCCGAACTGGTCGTGCGCAGCACCTTCATCGCCGGCTTTCCCGGCGAGACGGAAGAGGAATTCGCGCACCTGCTCGACTTCGTGCGCGAGGCGCAAATCGACCGCGCGGGCTGCTTTGCCTATTCGCCGGTGGAGGGCGCGGCAGCCAATGCGCTGCCCGGCGCGCTGCCGGACGCGGTGCGCCAGGAGCGCCGCGCGCGCTTCATGGCGGTGGCCGAGGCCGTGGCCGTGGAGCGCCTGCAGCGCCGCGTCGGCGCCACCATGCAGGTGCTGGTGGACCAGTCACAGGGTCTGGGCAAGAAGGGCGGGGTGGGGCGCACGTACGCGGACGCACCGGAGATCGACGGCACCGTGCGCCTGCTGCCGCCCGAGAAGGCGAGCAAGACCTACCGCACGGGGGACTTCATCAAGGCCCGCATCGTGGCGGCCGAAGGCCACGATCTGATCGGCCTGCCGGTCTGAGCGCCGACCCCCGACCTCGGTGAAGCGCTGCGGTCGGCGGGCGAACCCAAAACAAAAGCCGGCGGTGGCCGGCTTGAGCGTTGATCTGAAGGCAGATCGGTGATTTGTGGTGCCCAGGAGAGGACTCGAACCTCCACGCCTCTCGGCGCTAGTACCTGAAACTAGTGCGTCTACCAATTCCGCCACCTGGGCGCTTCAGGAATGAACGAGATTATAGCAGCATTCGGAAGGGGTTTTTCCGAGGCGGGCGTGGCCGTCATCGATGGGGTTTGCGCAACAAAAAACCCGCCGGGACGGCTTCCGGGCGGGTTTTTCTGCAGGTCGGGACGGGGCGCGGTATGATCGGGTCACTGCGTCGTCGAT
The DNA here is from genome assembly GCF_001675355.1 of Tepidimonas fonticaldi. Taxonomy (NCBI): domain Bacteria; kingdom Pseudomonadati; phylum Pseudomonadota; class Betaproteobacteria; order Burkholderiales; genus Tepidimonas; species Tepidimonas fonticaldi. Next base: position 673,447 of record NZ_LZDH01000056.1, read on the forward strand.
TGAGAGCGCGACCGCCAAGCTGGCTACCCCACATCTGGTGCCCAGGAGAGGACTCGAACCTCCACGCCTCTCGGCGCTAGTACCTGAAACTAGTGCGTCTACCAATTCCGCCACCTGGGCGCTTCAGGAAACCAAAATTATACACATGAAGCGGGTCTATCCCCCCGCAGGAAATCCCTTGTCCGTGAAAGAAAAATCCACTGTCTCCCTCCCTGAAATCGAAGGGGTGGTCATGGGCCACCGCGATGGCCACGGCTTCGTCGTGCGCGACGACGGCCAGCCCGATCTGTACCTGCCGCCCAACGAGATGCGCGCCGTGCTGCACAAAGACCGGGTCAAGGCGTGCATCGTGCGCTACGACCGGCGCGGGCGCCCCGAGGGCCGCGTGACCGAGATCCTGGCGCGATCCGGCTCGCCGATCATCGGCCGTCTGCTGCACGAAAACGGCGTGTGGCTCGTCGCGCCGGAGGACAAGCGCTACGGCCAGGACGTGCTCATCCCCAAGGGCGCCACCGGCACCGCCCAGCCCGGGCAGGTGGTGGTGGTGGAGCTGACCGAGCCGCCGGCGCTCTATGGCCAGCCGGTCGGGCGCGTCAAAGAAGTGCTGGGCGACATCGACGACCCCGGTATGGAAATCGAAATTGCGGTGCGCAAGTACGGCGTGCCGCACCAGTTCTCCGAAGGGGCGCTGGCCGAGGCGCGGGCGCTGCCGGACAAGGTGCGGGCCGTGGACCGCCGCGGCCGGGTGGACCTGACGGACGTGCCGCTGGTGACCATCGACGGCGAGGATGCGCGCGACTTCGACGACGCCGTCTACTGCGAGCCGGCGCGCGTCGGCCGCGGCAAGGGCTGGCGGCTGCTGGTGGCCATCGCCGACGTCAGCCACTATGTGCGCAACGGATCGCCGCTGGACATCGACGCCTACGACCGCGCCACCAGCGTCTACTTCCCGCGCCGCGTCATCCCGATGCTGCCGGAAAAGCTCTCCAACGGGCTGTGCTCGCTCAACCCCGGGGTGGACCGCCTGTGCATGGTGTGCGACATGCTGATCGACGCCAAAGGGCTGGTCCAAGCCTATCAGTTCTACCCGGCGGTGATGCACAGCCACCAGCGCTTCACCTACACCGAGGTGGCGGCGATCCTGCAGAACACGCGCGGGGCCGAGGCCCAGCGCTACGCGGCCATGGTGCCGCACCTGCTGAATCTGCACGATGTCTACCGCGCCTTGCTCGCCGCGCGCGAGGCCCGTGGCGCGGTGGACTTGGAGACGGTGGAGACGCGCATCGTCTGCGACGAGGCCGGCCGCATCGAGCGCATCGAGCCGCGCACGCGCAACGACGCGCACCGCCTGATCGAGGAGGCGATGCTCGCGGCCAATGTCTGCGCGGCCGAGTTCATCGCCACCCACCATCACCCGGGGCTGTACCGCGTGCACGAGCGGCCGTCGGCCGACAAGGTCGAGATCCTGCGCGAATACCTCAAGGCGCTGGGGGTGCCGGCGACCATCGGCGACATGCCGGGGCCGCGCGACTTTCAGGCCCTGTCCAAGGCGACGGCCGACCGGCCCGATGCACCACAGATCCACCAAATGCTGCTGCGCTCGATGCAGCAGGCCATGTACTCGCCGCACAACGTGGGGCATTTCGGGCTGGCGTTCGATGCCTACACGCACTTCACCAGCCCCATCCGTCGCTATCCGGACCTGCTGGTGCACCGGGTGATCAAGGCCATCCTCAAGGGCGAGCGCTATCGCCTGCCGGTCTTGCCCATTCCCGGCGAGGCGCAGGCCAAGCTGGCCAAGCGGCTGGAGGAGCGCGGCGCGTCGGAGGCCATGAAGCGCTCGCGCGGGCGCCCGTCCAGTGAGGTGCTGGGCTGGGAGGCGGCCGGTCTGCACTGCAGCGCCAACGAACGCCGCGCCGACGAGGCCAGCCGCGACGTCGAGGCCTGGCTGAAGTGCAAGTACATGCGCGAGCGCCTGGGCGAGGAGTTTGCCGGCACCGTCACCGCCGTCACCAGCTTCGGCCTGTTCGTCACCCTGGATAGCCTGTATGTCGAGGGCTTGGTGCACATCACCGAACTGGGGGGCGAGTACTTCCGCTACGACGAGCGCCGGCAGGAGCTGCGCGGCGAGCGCACCGGAGTGCGCTACACCTTGGGCTCCAAGGTGGCGGTCCAGGTCAGCCGTGTCGATCTGGATGGGCGGCGCATCGATTTCCGATTGGTGCGCGAGGATGCGGCCGCCGAAGGCCGACCGGAGCGGGGCAGCAGCCGCCCCGGCGGCCGCACCCCGCGGGAGCCCAACGCGGAGGCCGACGAGGTGGCGGACACGCCCCCCAGCCGTCGCGCGGGCAAGGGCGGCAGGGCGCCGTCCGCGCCTGCACCGGCGTCTTCCCGTGGCCGGGGGACGGCGTCGTCGGGCACGGGCAAGGGCCGGCGGTCCGCCCCGCGTGCGGCCGGGGCGGGGTCTGCGGCACAATCCCCGGTGTCCGGGCGCGGCCGCCGTGCGCGCCCCGGTCGCGGTTGACGCGGCCGCTCATCGCCAACTTTGCCCATCGGCCCATGCGCATCGTCCTGTTTTTGCTCGACACGCTGTCGTTCTTTTTGATCGGGGCGGCCTTGCTGCGAGGCTGGATGAACACGCGGCGTCTGCGCATGGCCGCCCAGCCGGGGCCGTTCGTCATCGCGGTGACGGACTGGATCGTCCAGCCGCTGCGCCGCTCGCTCCCCCGCGCGTGGGCCCAGGCCAATGTGGACTGGGGCAGTTTTTTGGCCGCGGCGCTGCTGGCGCTGGCCTACGCGGGGCTGGTGCACCTGCTGTGGGGCGGCGCGCTGCCGGGCGTGGAGGCCCTGGGTTTTGCCTTGACCGTGCCCCTGATGGCGCTGCAGATGCTGCTGCGCACCGTGTTGCAGGGGTTGATGCTGTTGTTGCTGGTCTACGCGGTGTTGACCTGGGTGCAGCCGTTTTCGCCCTTGATCGGGACCTTGGGGCGGCTGCTGGATCCGGTGCTGGCGCCGGTGCGGCGCATCGTCCCCACCGTGGGCGGCGTGGATCTGTCGGTGCTGGTGCTGCTGGTGTTGCTGCAGGTGGGCTTGATGCTGCTGGGCTGACGCCCATGTGTGGCTGGGCGGGGCCACGGCCGCAGCTGGTTCAGATCACGCCGTCGAACATCATCACATCCACCTCGTCGCCCACGGCCACGGGCCCCTGCTGCTGACCCAGCACGATCAGCCCGTTGGCCTCGACCATCGAGCGCAGCACGCCCGAGCCCTGGTTGCCCGTGGTGCGCACCCGCAGGGTGCCGTCGGCCTCCCGCGTCACGATGCCGCGCTGGTACTCCGTGCGCCCGGGCTTTTTGCGCATCGGCTCGGCGCTGCGGGCGCGCAGCAGCACGGGCGCCGTCTCGCGCGCCCCCATCATGCGCAGCAGGGCCGGGCGCACGAAGGCCAGAAACGTCACCATCACCGCGACAGGGTTGCCGGGCAGGCCGAACAGCACCGTCGGCGCGCCGCCCGCGGGGTCCAGCAGGCGGCCGACCGCCATCGGGCGGCCCGGACGCATGGCGATCCGCCAAAACGCCACATCCCCCAGGCGGCGCATCATGGCCTTGGTGTGGTCGGCCTCGCCCATGCTCACGCCCCCGCTGGTGATGACGGCGTCGGCTTGCGCGGCCGCCTGCCGGAAGGCCGCCTCCAGCGCAGCCGGGTCGTCGCGCACCACGCCCAGGTCGATGACCTCCACGCCCAGCCGTCGCAGCAGGCCATAAACGGTGTAGCGGTTGCTGTCGTAAATGGCGCCTTCGCGCAGCGGCTCGCCCAGCGAGACGATTTCATCGCCGGTGGAAAAATACGCCACGCGCAGCCGCCGCACCACGGGGACCTGCGCGATGCCCAGGCTGGCAATCAGACCCAGCGCCGCCGGTCCCAGGCGTTGGCCCGCGCGCACGGCGGCCCGTCCGGCCGTCAGGTCTTCGCCGCGCCGGCGCCGGTGATCGCCGGGCTGGACCACCCCGGCGGGGATGTGCACGCGCTCCTGCGCACCGTCCCGGTCGGTGCGCACGAACTCCACCGGCACCACGGTGTCCAGCCCGTCGGGCATCACCGCCCCGGTCATGATGCGCACACAGGCGTCCGCCGGGATGAGGTGGGACCAGCGGGCATCGCCCGCGTAGCAGGTCCCCACCACGCGCAAGACCGTCTCCCCGTCCCCCGACAGGCAGGCCCCTCGCAGGGCGAAACCATCCATGGCGGCGTTGTCGTGCGGCGGCACGTCGATGGGGGAGACGATGTCTTGCGCCAGCACCCGGTCCAGCGCCTCGAAAATCCCGACCGTCTCCGTGTCGGACAGCGGCTCCACCAGTTGGGCCAGAAAATCACCCACGGTCGTGGCGGGCAGGGCCGTGGGGTCGTAGCCCTGGAGTTCGGCGGCGATCTGATCGAGCGTCTTCATGGTTTTGGGGCGCGGTGCGGTGGCTGGCCGACCAGCGGGCACTGGGCGGCCGCAGCGGTCAGGGGGAGGCGGTGGCCTGTTGCAAGGCGTGCAGCTCCCCGCGTGTGTTGATGTTGGTGAAGGCGAGGGGGTCGTCGTCGGGGCGGTCGAAGGACACGACCGCACAGCGGTGGCGCGCGGTCCAGGCGTCGATTTTGCGACCGCCCTCTTGCAAAAACGCGCTCAGGCTCTCGAGCAGGTGCGCCCCCAGCAGGCAGAACACGGGCTGGGTGCGAACGCGGCCGTCGGCCTCGGGGGCGGCGGCCATCGCCAGGTCGGCCTGCTGCTCGGTCAGGGCCTGGCACAGCCGTTGTGCCAGATCCAGCGGCAGCCGGGGGGTGTCGCACGGGACGGTCAGCAGGTACGGCGTCTCGCAGTGCATCAGCGCCGTCAGCATGCCCGCCAGGGGGCCGGCGTAGCCGCCCAGCTCGTCGGGCCAGACCGGCACGCCAAAGCCCTCGTACGCCGCCAGGTTGCGGTTGGCGTTGATCATGCAATCGGCCATCCAGTCGCCGTGCTGCATGCGCAGCCGCCACAGCGCGTGCAGCGCCAGCGGCGCCCCTTGAAAGGATTGCAGCCCTTTGTCCACCCCGCCCATGCGGATGCCTTGCCCGCCGGCCAGGACCACGCCCGTGACCGTTCGCGGTCCAGGCGGAGGGGGCAGCGATGTCGGCGCGGCGCTCGTCATGCGGTCAGCCTCCGATGTAGCTCATCTCGATGCGCCGCGCGGCGCGGCGCGTCTCCGGCGGCAGCGTGGCGCGGATTTCGGAATAGCGGTCGGCGCGCTGGCCCCAGATGGCGGCGAGCGACGCGGCGATCTCGGCGTCGCTGGCGCCGCCGCGCAGCAGCGCGCGCAGGTCGTAGCCACGCTCGGCGAACAGGCAGAGGTACAGGCACCCCTCGGTGGACAGGCGCGCGCGGTTGCAGTCGCGGCAGAACGCCTGCGTGACGCTGCTGATGAAGCCGACCTCGCCCAGCGCCGGGTCGTGGCGGCCGTCGGCGCCCGCGTAGCCCCAGCGTTCGGCGGTCTCGCCGGGGCTGCCGGGTTCCAGCGGCACCAGTGCGAAGGCCTGTTGCAGCCGCGCCAGCACCTCGGCGCTGGGCAGCACCTCGTCCATGCACCAGCCGTTGGAGCTGCCGACGTCCATGTACTCGATGAAGCGCAGCACGATGCCGCTGCCGCGGAAGTGGCGCGCCATCGGCACGATCTGGTCGTCGTTGGTGCCGCGCTTGACCACCATGTTGACCTTGATCGGCGCCAGGCCCGCGGCCTGCGCGGCGGCGATGCCGTCCAGCACCTCCGCCACCGGAAAGCCGACGTCGTTCATGCGCTGGAACACCGCGTCGTCCAAGCCGTCCAGGCTGACGGTCACGCGCTGCAGGCCGGCGTCGCGCAGCGCGCGCGCTTTGCGCGCCAGCAGGCTGCCGTTGGTGGTCAGTGTCAGCTCCGGCGGCGTGCCGTCCACCGTGCGCAGCGCGGCCAGCATCTCGATCAGGCGCTCGATGTGCTTGCGCAGCAGCGGCTCGCCGCCGGTCAGGCGGATCTTGCGCACGCCGTGCGCGAGAAAAATGCGCGCCAGCCGGGTGATCTCCTCGAACGTCAGCAAATCCGCGTGCGGCAGATAGGGGTAGTCCTTGCCGAACACCTCCTTGGGCATGCAGTAGCTGCATCGGAAGTTGCAGCGGTCGGTGACGCTGATGCGCAGGTCGCGCAGCGGCCGCTGCAGGCGGTCGAGCAGCCGACCGTCGGGCGCCACCGGGGCGGACGGACGAGGGGCAGGCAACGCGGCGGCGCGCTGGTCGTACAGGGGAATGACACGCTCGGCCATGGTGCGCTAGATTATCGCCATCCGCCGCCTGCGACGCGGGTGGGGTTTTCCGCGGGCGACAGGGCTGGCGATACGAGGAGACACGATGACCCGGAACCGACGCGACTGGATGGCCGGTGCCGGCGCGCTGGCGCTGGCCACGGTCGCTGCGCGCGGCTGGGCCCAACCCACCGATGCCGCCGCGGCCGAAGCCAAAGCGCCCCCTCTGCCGGCGCTCGGCACGCCGTGGGCGCTGCCGCCGATGGAACTGCTGGACGGCGGCCGCTTCGAGCCGGTGCGTGCCGATGGCCAAGTGCTGGTGCTGTACTGGTGGGCCAGTACCTGTCCGTTCTGCGCCGTGACGACGCCGCACCTCAACGCTTTTTGGCAGCGCCACCGCCAGCGACCCGGCTGGCAGTTGCTGACGCTGTCGATCGACCGCACGCGCGAGGCGGCGGTGCGCTACCTGCAGCAGCGCGGCTACGCCTTCCCGTGCGCGTGGGTCACGCCCGACATCCAGCGCGCCATGCCCAAGCCCAAGGGCCTGCCGATCACGCTGGTGCGCGGGCGCGACGGCCGCCTCCTGATGGCTGAGCGCGGTCAGCTCTTTGCCGAGGACATCGACGCCATCGCCCAGTGGCTGTGAGCCGGCCGCCCCCAGCTGTGCTCAGGCCAGCAGCGGCACGATCAGCAGCGCCACGATGTTGATGATCTTGATCAGCGGGTTGACGGCCGGGCCCGCGGTGTCCTTATAGGGATCGCCCACGGTGTCGCCCGTGACGGCGGCCTTGTGCGCGTCGGATCCCTTGCCGCCGTGGTGGCCGTCCTCGATGTACTTTTTGGCGTTGTCCCAGGCGCCACCGCCGGTGCACATGCTGATGGCGACGAACAGCCCGGTCACGATGGTGCCCATGAGCAGCCCCCCCAGGGCGACCGGCCCCAGCGCCAGGCCGACCACGATCGGCACGACCACCGGCAGCAGGCTGGGCAGCATCATCTCCTTGATGGCCGCCGTGGTCAGCATGTCCACCGCGCGGCCGTACTCCGGTTTGGCGGTGCCGTCCATGATGCCCGCGATCTCGCGGAACTGGCGGCGCACCTCCTCGACCACGCTGCCGGCGGCGCGGCCCACGGCCTCCATGGCCAGCGCCCCGAACAGGTAGGGGATCAGGCCACCGATGAACAGGCCGACGATGACCATGGGGTCGGACAGATCGAAGCGCAGCGCCCGCCCGGCATGCTCCAGCTTGTGCGTGTAGTCGGCAAACAGCACCAGGGCCGCGAGCCCGGCGGAGCCGATGGCATAGCCCTTGGTGACCGCTTTGGTGGTGTTGCCCACCGCGTCCAGCGGATCGGTGACGTCGCGCACGCTCGAGGGCAGCTCCGCCATTTCGGCAATCCCGCCGGCGTTGTCGGTGATGGGGCCGTAAGCGTCCAGCGCGACCACGATGCCCGCCATGCTCAGCATCGCCGTGGCCGCCACGGCCACCCCGTACAGGCCTGCCAGCGCGTACGAGGCGACGATGGCCGCGCAGACCGCCAGCACCGGCCAAGCGGTGGACTTCATGCTCACGCCGATGCCGGCGATGATGTTGGTGGCGTGCCCGGTGGTGGAGGCCTGCGCGACGTGCCGCACCGGGGCGTAGTCGGTGCCGGTGTAGTACTCGGTGATCCAGACCATGGCCGCCGTCAGCGCCAGCCCGACCAGCGCCGCCGCCCACAGCCGCCACTGCGTGCCGCTGGCGGTGATGGCGTCATCGGGCATCAGCCACACCGTCACCCCATAAAACGCCACGGCCGACAGGGCGCCCGCGACGATCAACCCCTTGTACAGCGCCGGCATCACATTCTTCATGCCCGGCGTCGCTTTGACGAAGAAGCAGCCCACGATGGACGCCAGAATCGACACCCCGCCCAGCGCCAGCGGGTACAGGCTGGCTTGCAGCGGGGCCGCGCTCACCAGCAAAGCACCCAGGACGATGGTGGCGATGAGTGTGACCGCATAGGTCTCGAACAGATCGGCCGCCATGCCGGCGCAGTCCCCCACGTTGTCGCCAACGTTGTCGGCGATGACTGCGGGGTTGCGCGGGTCGTCCTCGGGGATGCCTGCCTCCACCTTGCCCACCAAATCGGCCCCGACGTCGGCGCCCTTGGTGAAGATGCCGCCGCCCAGCCGGGCAAAGATCGAAATCAGCGAAGCGCCGAACGCCAGGCCGATGAGCGGCTGCAACAGCGTGGTCAGCTTGCGGTCGGGCGTCAGTTGCCCGTTGCCGACCAGAAAGCCGTAGAACGCGGTCACGCCCAGCAGGCCCAGGCCCACCACCAGCATGCCCGTGATGGCCCCGCCGCGAAACGCCACCTCCAGCGCCGGCCCGATGCCGCGTGCCGCGGCTTGAGCGGTGCGCACATTGGCGCGCACCGAGACGTTCATGCCGATGAAGCCGCAGGCGCCCGACAGCACCGCCCCCACGACGAAGGCCACCGCCGTCACCCCGTCGATGGCCACCGCGATCAGCACCGCGAGCACGACGCCCACCGCCGCGATGGTCTTGTATTGCCGTGCCAGGTAGGCGGCGGCACCCGTTTGCACCGCCGCGGCGATTTCCTGCATGCGGGGGTTGCCCGGGTCTTGCGCCAGGATCCAGGTCCGTGCCCAGATGCCGTACGCCACGGCGACCAGCGCGCAGACCACCGCAAATATCAACGCGGATTGACCAACCATGCCAGTGTCTCCTCAAAGGGTTCGACTTGGAGGAAGCCAACGCAAGCGAGCCGTCGGCTTCCGCTGCGTTGCTTCCTCACCGCCGGGGCGCGTCCGGGCACGTCCTTCGGCGGCGATTGGCCAACGCATTCACTGTAGCGCAAGGCGCGCCGCGATGCACCCCCCGTGTTGCGCCGGCCCGTCAGCCTCGTGCCAGTAAAATCCCCCAAACTCTCTCATCTCCATCACTTTTTTCGGAGCTGCGTACCCATGTCCCTCGACCAAGTCTCCGCGGGCGACAAGATCCCCGACTCCTTCAACGTGATCATCGAAATCTCGATGCACGGCGAGCCGATCAAATACGAGGTGGACAAAGCCTCCGGCGCCATCTTCGTCGACCGCTTCATGAACACCGCCATGCACTACCCGACCAACTACGGGTACGTGCCCAAGACGCTGTCCGGCGACGGCGATCCGGTGGACGTGCTGGTCATCACCCCCGTGCCGCTGCCCCCGGGCGTGGTGGTGAAGTGCCGCCCGCTTGGCGTGCTGAAAATGGAAGACGAAGGCGGCGTGGACTGGAAGGTGCTGGCCGTGCCGACCGAGAAGCTTCTGCCGCTGTACTCGCGCTGGAAGTCGTACGAGGACCTCAACCCCGTGCGCCTGAAGACGATCGAGCACTTCTTCGAGCACTACAAGGATCTGGACCCCGGCAAGTGGGTCAAGGTGATCGGCTGGGGTTCGGTCGAGGAAGCGCGCCAGGAGGTGCTCTCCGGCGTGCAGGCCTATCAGGCTCAGGCGGGCGCGCAGGGCGCCTGACGAAACGGCGAATGCGCCTGCAGCGCCGCGCGGTAGTGTGCCGTCGCGGCGCGCTCGCGCACCAGGTAGTCCCCCACCGCGTCCGCAAATGCGGGGTGTGCCAGCCAATGACGGCTATGCACCACCGTGGGCAGCAGGGCGCGGGCGATTTTGTGCTCGCCCTGAGCACCGCCCTCGAAGCGCCCGACACCATGCGCCAGACACCAGGCCAGCGGTTGGTAGTAGCACGCCTCGAAGTGCAGGCAATCCACGCGTGCCACCGCCCCCCAATACCGCCCGTAGGCCGCAGCGGGTGACGCGCCGTCGTCGCTGAGCGCGACCAAGCTGGCCGCGATGGGTGTGCCTGCGGCGTCGCGGGCGGTAAACATCAGCCACGCATCCGGCAGGGCCACGCCGACGGCGCGGAAAAACGCTTCGTTGAGGTACGGCGGATTGCCGTGCTCCCGGTAGGTCTGCCGATAGCATCGGGCAAAGAAGGCCCAGTCCTCGGCTGTGATGTCCGCGCCCCGGCGCACCTCGAAGGTCACCCCGGCGTCGGCCACCTTGCGCCGCTCCTGGCGGATTTTCTTGCGCTTGTCGTGGCTCAGGCTGGCCAGAAAGTCTTCCCAGTCGGTAAACGCGTCGCCGCGTGTCGGATGGCGGTTGTGCCAGTGGAATTGCACCGTCTCGCGGGCCAGCAGATCGGACGCATCCGCTGCGGCCCAATCGGCGGCCGAGCCCAGCAGCACATGCAGCGAGGACAAGCCCTGGGCGCGGGCATGGGCCAGCAGCGCCCGCACCAGCGCGGCGCGTGCGGCCGCGTCCCGGGCCAGCAGGCGCGGGCCCGCCACGGGGGTGAAGGGCACCGCCACCACCCCCTTGGGGTAATAGCGGACCCCATGCCGGTGGTGGGCCTCGGCCCACGCCCAGTCGAACACGTATTCGCCGTAGGAGTGCGTCTTGACGTACAGCGGTGCGGCGGCGACCAGCGCGCCATCCGCGCGCGACCACAGCGTCACCCAATGCGGCGCCCATCCGGTGGCGGCCGTGGCGCAGCCGCTGTCGTGCAGCGCCGCCAAATACTCGTGGCGCATGAACGGCCCGCAGGCTTGTCCCTCCGGCTGGTCGTGCAGCAGCGCGTTCCAGGCATGCGCCGGCACTGCATGCGGATCGTGCACGACCCGGGTGACATAATCCGCGCTTTCAGAGGACGTCGGGGCATCCATGGCGATCAAGATCGGGGTGGCGCAGTGCAATTTCGTGGTGGGTGACCTGGCCGGCAACGCCCGCCGCATCGTCGACGCCGCGCACGCGGCCCACGCCCAGGGCGTGCAGGTGCTGCTGACACCGGAACTGGCCATTTGCGGCTACGCCGCCGAAGACCTGTTTTTGCGGCCCGCGTTCGTCGATGCCTGCGATGATGCCGTGCAATCGGTCGCCGCGCAGACGGCGGCTTTGAAGGGCCTGCACATCGTGGTGGGACAACCGCTGCCGGCGCCCGGTGTGCCCGGACCGTCGGCCGGCCGCAGCGTTGGCCGCACACCCTGCCTCAACGCCGCGAGCGTGCTGTGCGAAGGCCGCATCACCCACCGCTACGCCAAGCGCGAGCTGCCCAACTACCAGGTGTTCGACGAGCGGCGCTATTTCGTGCCTGGCGACCGGCCCTGCGTCTTCGAGGTGACCCATGCCGGTCGCACTCACCGTATGGGATTGCTGATCTGCGAGGACGCCTGGCACGCCCGCCCGGCGGCAGAGACGGCGGATGCGGGCGCCGACGTCCTCTGCGTTATCAACGCCTCGCCGTTTCACATCGGCAAGGGCGATGAACGCGAGCGTGCCATGCGCGAGCGCGTGCTCCAGACGGGGCGATCCCTGGTGTATGCCCATCTGGTCGGGGGGCAGGACGAAATCGTTTTCGAGGGCCGCAGCTTCGCGCTGGATGCGCGCGGCGCGCTGGCGGCCCGCGCGCCCAGTTTTGCCGAGGATCTGCTGGTCGTGGAGTTGGACGACGGCCCCGGCTGCCGGAAGGTGCGTGGTTCCATTGCGCCGGAACCGTCGACCGAGTCGGATCTGTGGCACGCGCTGGTGCTGGGCACGCGCGACTATGTGCGCAAAAACGGCTTTCCCGGTGCCATCATCGGCCTGTCGGGGGGCATCGACTCGGCGCTGGTGCTGGCCATTGCCGTCGACGCGCTCGGGCCCGACGCGGTGCGGGCCGTGATGATGCCGTCGCCGTACACGGCGGACATCTCGTGGCTCGATGCGCGCGAGATGGCGGCCCGGCTGGGCGTGCGCTACGACGAGATCGCGATCGGGCCCATCTTCGAGCGGTTTTTGGCCGCGCTCGACCCGCTGTTCGAAGGGCGGCCGGCCGACACCGCCGAAGAAAACCTGCAGGCGCGCATCCGCGGCACGCTGCTCATGGGGCTGTCCAACAAGTTTGGCCACATCGTGCTGACCACCGGCAACAAGAGCGAGATGGCCACCGGTTACTGCACCTTGTATGGCGACATGGCGGGCGGCTTTGCCGTCATCAAGGATGTCACCAAGACCTGGGTCTGGCGGCTGGCGCGCTGGCGCAATGCGAACGATCCCTTCGGCCGAGGGCGGGATCCGATTCCCGAGCGCATCATCACCCGCCCGCCCAGCGCGGAGCTGCGCCCGGACCAAAAGGACCAGGACACCCTGCCGCCCTACGATGTGTTGGACGCCATCGTCGAGCGCTACATGGAAAACGACCGCAGCCCGGCGGAGATCGTGGCCGAGGGCTACCCCGCCGCGGCGGTGGAGCAGGTGGTGCGGCTGATCCGCGTCAACGAATACAAGCGTCGCCAGGCGCCGGTGGGTATTCGCGTCACGCACCGCAGCTTTGGCAAGGACTGGCGCTACCCCAACACCAACCGCTGGCGGGGGTGAGCGGGTGGGGCGACCCGAAACCCCGCCCCGGTATGGTAGATTCCACTGGCCGTCGGGCCGGCCAGCGCCTGCCTAGCGTTCCCCGTCGAGTACCCTTTGCCGTTTCGGAGTCGTCCCGCATGAAGCAGATCACCGCCGTCATCAAGCCGTTCAAGCTGGAGGAAGTGCGCGAGGCGCTGGCCGAGCAGGGCGTGACGGGCTTGACGGTGACCGAGGTCAAGGGCTTTGGCCGCCAGAAGGGGCACACCGAGCTGTACCGCGGTGCCGAATACGTGGTGGACTTTTTGCCCAAGGTGCGCATCGACGTGGTGGTGCGCGACGACGATGTCGATCGCTGCATCGATGCCATCGTGCGCGCGGCGCGCACCGGCAAGATCGGCGACGGCAAGATTTTCGTCACCCCGGTGGAGAAGGTGATCCGCATCCGCACCGGTGAAGAAGACGACGCCGCGGTCTGATTCCGCCCGCCGGCCAGCCCGCCGCGAGCGGGCTCAAATCTGCTGAAACTGGGCCTGCACCGAGCAGCCCGCGGCCTCGACGAGGTGCGGCAGCAAGATCTGCGGGTCGGCGCCCACCGCCACCAGGTCCATCTGCCAGCCGCTGACGAAGCCGTCGGCCACCGTCTGCGCCAAAAAGCGCAGCAGCGTGTCGTAGTAGCCGTCGGCATTCAGGATGCCGACCGGCTTGTCGTGGTAGCCCAGCTGGCGCCACGTCCACACCTCGAACAGTTCCTCGAAGGTGCCGATGCCGCCGGGCAGCGCCAGGAAGGCGTCGGCCCGCTCGGCCATCATCTGCTTGCGCTGGTGCATCGTCTGCACCACATGCAGTTCGGTGCAGTCGCGTTTGGCAAACTCGCGCTCCACCAGGCTTTCGGGAATGATGCCGACCACCGTGCCGCCGGCCGCCAGCGTCGCGTCCGCGACTCGGCCCATCAGCCCCTGGTTGCCACCCCCATAGACCAGCCGCCCGCCGTGGCGGCCGATCCAGGTGCCCACGGCCTCGGCCAGCGGCAGAAAGCGGCCGTCGGCGCCGGGGCGCGAGCCGCAATAAACACACAACGAAAAGGGCGGATCGTCCGGGCGGGAGGTGTTCATGCGTGTCGGCGGGCGTACAGGGCGGGCGCGATTCAGGCGGCTTTGGCGATGGGGCGCGCGAGGCGGCTGTCGACCAGCCGTGTGCCGGCCCAGGCGTCGTGCCAAAACTGCCGGTCCGGGTGAAAGCGCGCCAGCACCGCCCAGATGGCGATCCAGCCGCCCAGCAGCACCACGGCTTCCAGCGCGGGCCAGCCCATGGCCTCGCGCAGCGCCAGCGGCGGCAGGAACCACGACCACGACAGCAGGTAGCGCAGCAGGGCGCGCGCCTGCGTCAGCGGCCGTCCCTGGCGGTCCACCACGCGGATGTGCCAGGTTTTCATGGCCAGCGTCTGGCCCTTGTGCCAGAACCAGGTGAAATACACCCCCAGCACGACGAACAGAAACGCTTGCTGCAGATGCCGGTTGTCCAACGCGTGGCGCGTCTGGGTCAGGGCCGAAAACAGATAGCCCGCGATGAACACCACGCCGAACAGCAGCATGCCCTCGTAGAGCCAGCAGGCCATGCGGCGCGGCAGCGACGGGGTCGGCAGCCGTTCGGGCGTAGCGGTCGAGTTGGGGGCGGCGGGGGACGGGGGCATGCGCGCGGCGGGGAAGCGGTCGGGGTCAGAGAAAACCGGTCGGGCATTGTCGCATGTCCCGCTCGCGCCCCCGGTGCGGAAAAAATCCGGCCGGGGCGCGGAGTTTGCATGCTGCAGTGCCATAATGGGGGTCGGTATTCATCATTGCCAGCCCGAAACGGGTCAAGGTCGCGGATCAACCGCCATGGCCTTGGCCTCAAGTCCCAAAGCCGCCTCACAAGGGCGCGATCGAGGGGCACCGGAGGTTTTTCGTCAGAGAAATACTGAAAGGTTGTTTGCCATGGAAATCAACAAGGCCGAAATCGCATCCGCTGCGGCTGCCGCCAGTCAGCCCCCCGCCGCCGAGCTCATGGGTGCGGAGGTGCTCGTCAAGTGCCTGCAGGCCGAAGGCGTGAAATACGTCTGGGGTTACCCGGGCGGCGCGGTCCTCTACATCTACGACGCGCTCTACAAGCAAGACAGCATCCAGCATGTGCTGGTGCGCCACGAACAGGCGGCCGTGCATGCCGCCGACGGGTACGCCCGTGCCACCGGCGAAGTCGGCGTGGCGCTGGTCACCAGCGGTCCGGGCGTGACCAATGCCATCACCGGCATCGCCACGGCGTACATGGACTCCATCCCGATGGTCATCATCACCGGGCAGGTGCCCACGGCCGCCATCGGCCTGGACGCCTTCCAGGAGTGCGACACCGTCGGCATCACCCGGCCCATCGTCAAGCACAACTTCCTGGTCAAGGATGTGCGCGATCTGGCCAGCACGATCAAGAAAGCCTTCCACATCGCGCGCACCGGCCGTCCCGGCCCCGTGGTGGTGGACATCCCCAAGGACGTGTCCTTCAAGAAGACCGCGTTCACCGGCTATCCGGAGAGCGTCACGATGCGCTCCTACAACCCGGTGCGCAAGGGGCACGGCGGCCAGATTCGCAAGGCGCTGCAACTGCTGCTGAGCGCCAAGCGGCCCTACATCTACACGGGCGGCGGCGTCATTCTGGGCAACGCGGTGCCGGAGTTGCGGCAGCTCGTGGACCTGCTCAACTACCCCGTGACCAACACCCTCATGGGCTTGGGGGCGTTTCCGGCGACCGACCGGCGCTTCCTGGGCATGCTGGGCATGCACGGCACGTTCGAGGCCAACAACGCCATGCAGAACTGCGACGTGCTGCTGGCGGTGGGGGCGCGTTTCGACGATCGCGTCATCGGCAACCCCAAGCACTTCGCCCAGATCGAGCGCAAGATCATCCATATCGACATCGACCCGTCCAGCATCTCCAAGCGCGTCAAGGTGGATGTGCCCATCGTCGGGGATGTCAAGGACGTGTTGACCGAGCTGATCGCGATGGTGCGGGAAAGCCCGGTCCGTCCGGACGAGCGGGCGCTGGCCGCCTGGTGGGAGACGATCGAGGGCTGGCGCTCTCGCGACTGCCTGCGCTACGACCGCGACAACACCGACGTGATCAAGCCGCAGATGGTCATCGAAACCCTCTGGAAAATGACCAAGGATGTCGAGGCCTACATCACCTCGGACGTCGGTCAGCACCAGATGTGGGCGGCGCAGTTCTACAAGTTCGACCAGCCGCGGCGCTGGATCAACTCGGGCGGCCTGGGCACCATGGGTGTGGGCATCCCTTATGCCATGGGCATCAAGCTGGCCAAGCCCGAGGCCGAGGTGTTCTGCGTGACGGGGGAAGGCTCGGTGCAGATGTGCATCCAGGAGCTGTCCACCTGCCTGCAGTACAACACGCCGATCAAGATCCTGTCGCTGAACAACCGCTACCTGGGCATGGTGCGCCAGTGGCAGGAGATCGAGTACTCCGGCCGCTACAGCCACTCCTACATGGACGCGCTGCCCAACTTCGTCAAGCTGGCCGAGGCCTACGGGCATGTCGGCCTGCTGGTGGAGCGGCCGCAGGACGTCGAGCCCGCGCTGCGCGAGGCGCGCAAGCTCAAGGATCGCACGGTGTTCATCGACTTCCGCACCGACCCGACCGAAAACGTCTGGCCCATGGTGCAGGCGGGCAAGGGCATCACCGAGATGCTGCTCGGCAGCGAGGACCTGTGACGCCATCGCGGCGGGCGGCCCCCGGTGTGGGGATGGCCCGCTGGCGACGAATCCGAGGAATCTATTGACCGCCAAGCCCGCCCCTTACCGGGGGCGGGGGAGGGCGGCCGAAAAGAGGAATCTCACCCATGAAACACATCATCGCCGTTTTGCTGGAAAACGAGGCCGGGGCCCTGTCGCGCGTCGTCGGGCTGTTCTCGGCGCGGGGCTACAACATCGAGTCGCTCACCGTCGCCCCGACCGAGGACCCGTCGCTGTCGCGCATGACGATCCAGACGACGGGCTCGGACGACGTCATCGAGCAGATCACCAAGCACCTCAACCGCCTGATCGAGGTCGTCAAGGTCGTCGACCTGACCGAGGGCGCCTACACCGAGCGCGAGCTGATGCTGGTCAAGGTGCGCGCGGTCGGCAAGGAGCGCGAGGAGATGAAGCGCATGGCCGACATTTTCCGCGGCCGCATCATCGACGTGACCGAGAAGAGCTACACCATTGAGCTCACCGGCGACCAGGCCAAGAACGATGCCTTTCTGCAAGCCATCGACCGCAGCGCCATTCTGGAAACGGTGCGCACCGGTGCCTGCGGCATCGGCCGCGGCGAGCGCATTCTGCGCGTCTGAACCCCACCCCCTTTTTACCTGGAGCGAACAATGAAAGTCTTCTACGACAAGGACTGTGACCTGAGCCTGATCAAAGGCAAGACCGTGGCCATCATCGGCTATGGCAGCCAAGGCCACGCGCATGCGCAAAACCTCAACGACAGCGGCGTCAAGGTCATCGTCGGTCTGCGCAAGGGTGGTGCCTCGTGGAGCAAGGCCGAGAAGGCCGGCCTGACCGTGATGGAGGTCAACGACGCGGTCAAGGCGGCGGATGTCGTGATGATTCTGCTGCCCGACGAGCAGATCGCCGAGGTCTACAACCAGAACGTCGCCCCGCACATCAAGCAGGGCGCGTCGCTGGCGTTCGCGCATGGCTTCAACGTGCACTACAACCAGGTGGTGCCGCGTGCCGATCTGGACGTGTGGATGGTCGCGCCCAAGGCCCCGGGCCACACCGTGCGCAGCACCTACCTGCAGGGCGGCGGTGTGCCGCATCTGGTGGCGGTGCACCAGGACCGCAGCGGCAAGGCGCGTGATCTGGCGCTGTCCTACGCCATGGCCAACGGCGGCGGCAAGGCCGGCATCATCGAGACCACCTTCAAGGAAGAGACCGAGACCGACCTGTTCGGCGAGCAGGCCGTGCTGTGCGGCGGCGCGGTGGAGCTGGTCAAGATGGGCTTCGAGACGCTGGTCGAGGCCGGCTACGCGCCCGAGATGGCCTACTTCGAGTGCCTGCACGAACTCAAGCTCATCGTCGACCTGATGTACGAGGGCGGCATCGCCAACATGAACTACTCCATCTCCAACAACGCGGAGTTTGGCGAGTACGTCACCGGCCCCGAGGTGATCAACGAGGAGTCTCGCAAGGCCATGCGCAAGGCGCTGGAGCGCATCCAGAACGGCGATTACGCCAAGATGTTCATCCAGGAAGGCCGCCTGAACTACCCCAGCATGACGGCGCGCCGCCGCAACCTGGCCGCGCACCCGATCGAAGTGGTCGGCGCCCAATTGCGGGCCATGATGCCCTGGATCGCCAAGAACAAGCTGGTCGATCAGAGCCGCAACTGATGGATCGCCGGCCGGTGGCCGGCCGCTCCCTCCCTAACGCCCGCGTGCGGCACGCCGTGCCCGTGCGCGGGCGTTGTCGCATGCGGGGGCGCGTGGGCCGTCCCGCGTGGGCGTACACTTGCGCTCGGCCCGCGCGCTCGCCGCGCAGGGACAGTCCCCTCGCAGTGGCTTTGGTTCATGCTCGACGGATCTGACATTCCCCCCACCTCGGAGGCGCCGCGGCGCGCCAAGGGCATTTATGTCCTGCCCAACCTGGTGACGCTGGCGGCGTTGTTCGGTGGCTTTTACGCCATCGTGATGGCCATGAACGGCCGCTACGACCTGGCCACCAGCGGCATCTTCGTGGCGATGGTGCTGGACAGCCTGGACGGCCGCATCGCGCGCCTGACACACACGCAAAGCGCGTTTGGCGAGCAGATGGACTCGCTGTCGGACATGGTCTCGTTCGGCGCGGCGCCCGCCTTGGTGGCCTACGAGTGGGCGCTGCGCGACCTGGGGCGCTGGGGCTGGATCGCGGCGTTCGTCTACTGCGCCTGTGCGGCGCTGCGGCTGGCGCGCTTCAACGTCAACACGCACGTGGTCGACAAGCGCTACTTTCAGGGTCTGCCGTCGCCGGCGGCGGCGGCGCTGGTGGCTGGCTTCATCTGGCTGGCCACCGACGCCGGCCACGACGGCGACGGGCTGCAGTGGGCACTGTTCGGGCTGACGCTGTACGCCGGGCTGACGATGGTGACCAATGTGCCGTTCTACAGCTTCAAGGACCTGAGCCTCAAGCGCAGCGTGCCCTTCGCGACGCTGGTGGCCATCGCGCTGGGCATCGCCGTCATCAACATCCACCCGCCGACGGTGCTGTTCGCGCTGTTCGTGCTGTACGGTCTGTCGGGCTACGTGGTCTACGGCATGCGCAAGGCCAAGGGCAAGCCGGCGAGCGTGCTGTCCACCTCCACCGACGAGCCGGACGAGCGCGGGCTGCACGACTGAGCGGCGCGGCGCAGGCCATCGCGGTGATCGTCATGGTCTATCGCCCATCCATCGCGCGCCCCGTGCCGCTTGTGTTACATTGAAGTCCATGGAATTCGCGTCGATCCGCCTACTGCTGCTACCCCGTTGCGGGCAGGCGGTTTAGCGCGCGTTTCCAAACCCCCACGGCCCGCATGCCCCCGCTGCGGGCCGTTTGTTTTGCCGGCAGCGCATGGGCAGCGACCACAGCCACCCCTAGCAGGAGTTCCGCCATGACCGACAAGCTGATCATTTTCGACACCACCCTGCGCGACGGCGAGCAGTCCCCGGGCGCCTCGATGACCAAGGACGAAAAGCTGCGCATCGCGCGCCAGCTCGAGCGGCTGCGCGTCGATGTGATCGAGGCGGGCTTTGCGGCCAGCTCCAACGGCGACTTCGAGGCGGTCAAGGCGATTGCCGACACGATCAAGGACTCCACCGTTTGCTCGCTGGCCCGGGCCAACGACCGCGACATCGCGCGGGCGGCCGAGGCGCTGCGCGGCTCCAACCGCGCGCGCATCCACACCTTCATCGCGACGTCGCCGCTGCACATGGAAAAGAAGCTGCGCATGACGCCCGAGCAGGTGTTGGAGCAGGCGCGGCAGGCGGTGCGCTTTGCGCGCAATCTGTGCGCCGACATCGAGTTCAGCCCCGAGGACGGCTACCGCAGCGAGGTGGACTTCCTCTGCCGTGTGCTGGAGACTGTGATCGCCGAAGGGGCGACGACCATCAACATCCCGGACACCGTCGGCTACGCGGTGCCGGAGTTGTATGGCCACTTCATCAAGACCCTGCGCGAGCGCATTCCCAACTCCGACAAGGCGATCTGGAGCGTGCACTGCCACAACGACCTGGGTATGGCGGTGGCCAACTCGCTGGCCGGCGTCAAGATCGGCGGAGCGCGTCAGGTCGAATGCACGATCAACGGGCTGGGCGAGCGGGCGGGCAACTGCTCGCTGGAGGAGATCGTCATGGCGGTCAAGACGCGCCGCGATTACTTTGGGTTGGAGGTCGGCATCGACACCACGCAGATCGTGCCCGCCAGCCGCATGGTCAGCCAGACTACGGGCTTCGTCGTGCAGCCGAACAAGGCGGTGGTGGGGGCGAATGCGTTTGCGCACGCCAGCGGCATCCACCAGGACGGCGTGCTCAAGGCGCGCGACACCTACGAAATCATGCGCGCCGAGGACGTGGGCTGGAGCGCAAACAAGATCGTGCTGGGCAAGCTGTCGGGGCGCAACGCCTTCAAGCAGCGCCTGCAGGAGCTGGGCATCGAGATGGAGTCCGAGACGGACCTCAACACGGCCTTTGCCAAGTTCAAGGAGCTGGCCGACCGCAAGGCCGAAATCTTTGACGAGGACATTCTGGCGCTGGTCAGCGACGAGAGCGTCACGCCGGAGAAGGAACAGTACGGGCTGGTGTCGCTGTCGCAGCACTCCGAGACCGGCGAACGCCCGCACGCGCGCGTGGTCTTCACCATCGACGGCAAGGAGTATGTGGGCGAGGCCGATGGCAACGGGCCCGTGGATGCGTCCATCAAGGCCATCGAGTCGCACGTCAAGAGCGGCGCGGAGCTGCTGCTGTACTCGGTCAACGCCATCACCAGCGGCTCCACCGAGTCGCAGGGCGAGGTGACGATCCGCCTGCAGCACGGCGGCCGTGTGGTCAACGGCGTCGGGGCCGATCCGGACATCGTCGTCGCGTCGGCCAAGGCCTATTTGTCGGCCCTCAACAAGCTGCACAGCAAGGTCGATCGCGTCGCCGCGCAGGGCTGAGCGGTCGTTGCGCCGGGGCTGGGCGGTGGGCGCGGCCCCGGTGTTGTGGAAACGGCTCAAAAAATTTGCCTAACACGGTGTCGAAAAGGGTGTTTTGAGCGATCGCTCCCCTATACTGCCAACCTTGTCGATGGCTATGGGGCCGACACCATGAACAAGACGCTGTTGTGGGGCACGCGGGCGCTGGTGCTCGCGCTGGTCGGATGGGGTTTGAGTCTGCCGCCGCAGGCGGCGCACGCGGCGACCGTGGCGGTGAGCGCCAAGGCGGACCGCGCCAAATCCCCGGCCAAGCCGCGGGCCAAAGCCGCCAAGGCCGCGCCCCGCGCCAAACACCGGGTGCAGCGCGGGGGCGAGCGCCGCGCCGCATCGGCCCAGCCTGCGGCCCCCAAGGCGCAGGCGGCGCTTCCCGCCGCCGCGGCACCGCGCGCGGCGGCCGCGCCCATGCCCCGGACACGCGCCACGCTGGTATCCGCTTCCGCCGGGGCGGCTGCGTTGTCGGGCGCGGCATACGCCTCCGCAGCGGCGGGAGGTGGGGCGGACGACATGCACGCGCTGTCGCTCGATCCGGTGCGCCTCAACTCCAACGCCGTGCTGGTCGTGGACCGCGACACCAACGCGGTGCTGGTCGGCAAAAACGACGCGGCGGTGCTGCCCATCGCGTCGCTGACCAAACTGATGACCGGGCTGGTGATCGCCGACGCGGGCCTGCCGATGGATGAAATCCTCACCATCACGGCGGACGACGTCGATCGCCTCAAGGGCAGCGGATCGCGCCTGGCGGTGGGCACGCGCCTGTCGCGGGCCGAGGCCCTGCATCTGGCCCTCATGTCCAGCGAGAACCGTGCGGCCCATGCGCTGGGGCGGACCTATCCGGGGGGCATTCCGGCGTTCGTCGCGGCCATGAATCGCAAGGCGGCGGAGTTGGGCATGAGCGCCACCCGCTTCGTCGAGCCCACCGGCCTGTCCAGCGACAACCAGTCCAGCCCGCGCGATCTGGCGCGACTCGTGTCCGCCGCAGCCGAGCGCCCGGTGCTGCGCGAGCTGACCACATCGCCCGAGTACGAACTGGCCAGCGGCCGGCGCGTGGTGCATTACCGCAACAGCAACAAGCTGGTGCGCGAAAGCGAGTGGGACATCCTGCTGCAGAAGACCGGCTACATCCGCGAGGCCGGCCGCTGTGTCGCCATGCAGGTGCGGCTGGCGGGGCGCGACCTGATCATGGTGTTGATGGATGCCGCGGATTCGTCGGCGCGCTGGACGGATGCCGAGCGCTTGCTGCGCTGGCTGGAGCAGTCGTTGCTGCGTCCCGGGGCGGGCAAGCGCGAGGCGTTGATGCCGGAGCGCGTGTCGCAGCCGTGGGGCGCCATGGCGGACCCCGTGGCGGATCGTTGGACCGAACGCCTGCCGGGGTGAGGCCTGTGGCGCCGCGCCGACGGGCAGGTCGGGATGATCGGGTGGGGGTTGATCAGGCGCGCTCGCCGCGATAGCCGAGCGCGGCGCTGATTTCGGCCGCGGTGGCCTGGAGCTTGGGCAGCCAGCTCTCGTCGATGCGGTTGGCGGGGGCGGAGATGGACAGACCAGCCACCAGCCGCCCCTGATCGTCGTGGATGCCGGCGGCCATGCAGCGCACGCCGGGCTCCAGTTCCTCGTTGTCGCGCGCCACCCCGAGTCGGCGGCACAGGGCCAGCTCTTTTTCCAGCACGGCCAGCTGGGTGATGCTGTTGGGGGTGTTGCCAGCCAGCCCGGTGCGGGTGGCGTAGGCGCGCAGGCGCTGCGGGTCCTCTTGCGCGAGGAACAGCTTGCCCACGGAGGTCAGATGCAGCGGCGCGCGCCCCCCGATGGCGCGCACCACCTGCATGCCCGAGCGCTCGCTGTAGGCGCGCTCGATGTAGACGATCTCGTCGCCCTGGCGCACGCTCAGGTTGACCGGCTGCTGGATTTGGCGGTGCAGCTCGCGCATCGGGCCGACGGCGACTTCGCGCACATCCAGACGCGCCTTGACGAGGTTGCCCAGCTCCAGCAGGCGCAGACCCAGCCGATACATGCCGGGTTCGGGGCGCTCCACGAAGCGGCCGATCGCCAGGTCGTTGAGGATGCGGTGGGCGGTGGAGGGGTGCAAACCGGTTTCTTCGCCCAGCGTTTTGAGCGACACGGGATCCTCGTGCCGCGACAGAACGTCGAGCACGGCGAACATGCGCTCGAGCACCTGCACGCTGGGCCGTGGAGGGGGGCTGTCGTCCGTTTTGCGCATGAGACCGTCGTCGGAAATATCGACGGCCGATTTTACCAGATGAAATCAGGGCTCATCCTCACAGCGCCAGTTGCCAGCGGCCGTCTTGGTACAGCTCATGCGGGCGAAAGCGGACCTTGTAAGCCATCTTGGGGCTGTCGGCGATCCAATACCCCAGGTACACATAGGGCAGGTGCAGGCGGCGGGCCTGCTCGATTTGCCACAGCACACCGTAGGTGCCCAGCGAGCCGGGCCAGTCGGGGTCGTAGAACGTGTAGACCGCGGACAGGCCATCGTCGAGCAGGTCGATCAAGGACACCATCACCAGCCGGTCTGGGGTGTCGGCGTCACCGCGCGCCCAAAACTCCACCAGCCGCGAGTTGACGTGGCTTTGCAGCAGGAACTGGCTGTACTGCTCGACGTTGTCGTGGTCCATGCCGCCCCCCGCGTGGCGGCTGCGCTGGTAACGCAGGTACAGCGCGTAGTGCGCGGGCGAATAGCCCAGGCGCATGACCCGCGCGTGCAACGTGGCGTGTTCTCGCCAGGCGCGGCGCTGACTGCGGTTGGGGGCGAACTCTGCGGCGCGCACGCGCAAGGGGATGCACGCCTGGCAGCCGTCACAATAGGGCCGGTAGGTGAACAGGCCGCTGCGCCGAAACCCGCTGGCCACGAGGCGGGAGTAGGTCTCGCCCTGGATCAGGTGACTGGGGGTGGCCACCTGCGAGCGCGCCAGCCGCTGCGGCAGATAGCTGCACGGGTACGGCGCCGTGGCATAGAACTGCACGGCGGTCAGGGGCAGTTCGTGCAGGCGGGTCACGGGGGTGTCGAAGGGATGGTGGGGGGCAGCGGGTCCAGCGGCGCGTCAGGCCAAAGGCAGTTCCAGTATAGGCAATCCCAGCGCCATGCGGGGGTGGGCGCATCGATGGCCTGACGAACCTCGTGCAAAAAACGGTCGCGCGATTCCTCGGCCGCCCCGAGCGATGCCAAATGGCGCGTGTTTTGCTGGCAATCGATCAAGGGCACGCCCCAGGCGCGGCAGGCCGCCACCAGCGCCGCCAGGGCCATTTTGGAGGCGTCGGGGCGGTGGCTGAACATCGATTCGCCAAACACCGCGCGCCCGATGTTGACCAGGTACAGACCGCCGACCAACTGGCCATCCCACCACGTCTCGACGCTGTGCGCGTGGCCGGCGCGGTGCAGCCCCCGGTAGGCAGCCTGCATCTCCGGGACGATCCAGGTGCCGTCCTGTCCGGGGCGCGGGGTGTGGGCGCAGGCGTCGATCACGGCGTCGAATGCGCTGTCCATGCGGATCTGCAGCCGCCCCTGGCGCAGCGCGGCGCGCAGGGCCTTGCGCAGCGAATGGCTGAGGTGAAAGCGCGAGGGCCGCAGCACCATGCGCGGGTCGGGGCTCCACCACAGGATGGGCTGCCCCTCGCCGTACCATGGGAACACCCCGTGGCGGTACGCTTGCAGCAGGGTCGGGGTGTCCAGCGCGCCGCCGGCCGCGAGCAGTCCCGGGATGGGGTCCCGTCGCCCCCAGGCGCGCTCCGCGGGCGGGAACGGGTCGCCGGGATCCAGCCAAGGCAGCGGGCGGGGGGTGCTCATCAGGGGGCGGTTCGGGCCCGACGCGGGTGACGGGGCTGGGTCGATGCTGTTGTCTGGGCCTTGGCGTGGTCGCACCACGCCGCCACCGGGCACGCGCCGCATTTGGGCGCGCGCGCGGTGCAGGTGTAGCGGCCGTGCAGGATCAGCCAGTGGTGCGCGTCGCGCAAAAAACGCGCCGGCACCCGCTGCAGCAGCCCCTGTTCGACCTGCAGCGGCGTCTTGCCGGGGGCCAGGCCCGTGCGGTTGGCGACGCGGAAGATGTGCGTGTCCACCGCCATCGTCGGCTCGCCGAAGGCGACGTTGAGCACCACGTTGGCGGTCTTACGGCCGACGCCGGGCAGCGCTTCCAGCTCCTCGCGGCGGCGCGGCACCTCGCCGCCATGGCGTTCCAGCAGCAGGCGGCAGGTCTCGAGGACGTGGCGCGCCTTGCTGCGGTACAGCCCGATGGTGCGGATGTGGCTTTCCAGCCCCTCCTGCCCCAGCGCGAGGATGGCCTGCGGCGTGTTGGCGATGGGGAACAGCCGCCGCGTGGCCTGGTTGACGCTGCGGTCGGTGGCCTGGGCGCTCAGCATCACGGCCACGAGCAGCTCGAACACGCTCGTATACTCGAGCTCGGTTTGCGGCTCGGGCCGCTCGGCCTGCAGGGCCGAGAAAAAGGCTTCGATGTCGCGCGGTTTCATCACGGGTCCGTGGCGCTTGAGGCCCCCAGGTGGCGGGGTGCTGCGGATGCGCATTTTCTCCTGAAGGATACGCGATGACGGATGACGCGCCCGCCTCCCCGGTGCGGCTGGCCGAGCGGCTGGCCTACGTCGAGACCTCGGCGATCCGGGAACTGTTCAAGCTGCTGGGCAAGCCCGGCATCATCAGCTTCGCCGGCGGCTTTCCGGATGCGGCGCTGTTCGACGTCGACGGCATCCGCGAGGCGACGCTGGCGGCGCTTGCCGCCAACCCCGGCGCGGCGCTGCAGTACGGCGCCACCGAGGGGTTCGATCCGCTGCGCGAGCAGCTCGCGGCCTTCATGGCTGCCAAGGGCGCGCGCGGCGTGGCGCCCACCGACCTGATCGTGACCACCGGCAGCCAGCAGGCGCTGGACCTGATCGGCAAGACGCTCGTCTCGCCGGGTGACACGGTGATCGTCGAGGCACCGACGTTCCTGGCCACCATCCAGTGCTTCCGCCTCTACGGCGCGCAGCTGCTGACGGTGCCGGTGGACGGGCAGGGCGCGGACGTGGACGCCTTGGAGCGCCAGATCGAGCAGCACCGGCCCAAGTTCGTCTACCTGATCCCGACGTTCGGCAACCCGAGCGGCGCGCAGATGAGCCTGGAGCGCCGCCGCCGCGTGCTGGAGCTCGCGGTGCGCACGCGCACGCTGGTGGTGGAGGACGACCCCTACGGCGACCTGTACTTCGACGCCCCGCCGCCGCCGAGCCTGCTGGCGCTGAGCCACGAGGTGCCGGGCAGCCGGGCGTGCCTCGTGCACTGCGGCAGCCTGAGCAAGGTGCTCTCACCGGGCCTCCGCATCGGCTGGATGGTGGCCCCGCCCGAGCTGCTGGCCAAGGCGACGATGTGCAAGCAGTTCAGCGACGCGCACACCAGCACCTTCGCGCAGGCCACCGCGGCGCAGTATCTGGCCAGCGGCCGCATGCCGGCGACGCTCGAGCGCGTGCGCGGCATCTACGCCCGCCGCGCCGCGGCGATGGTGGAGGCGCTGCGGCAGGAGCTGGGCGAGGCGATCGACTTCGTGCCGCCGCGCGGCGGGCTGTTCGTCTGGGCCCGGCTGACCGGTACGGGCGGCAAGCCGGCGGACGGCGGGGAACTGGCCCGCCGGGCGATCGAGCAGGGCGTGGCCTTCGTGCCGGGGGCGCCGTTCTTCGCGCGCGATCCCGACCCGGCCACGCTGCGGCTGAGCTTTGCGACGGTGGACGAGGAGCGCATCCGCGAGGGGGTGCGGCGGCTGGCGGCCGCGCTGGGCTGATCAGCCTCCCGCGCCAGTCCCCCGCAGCGTGGCCGCCCACAGCCTGAGCCGCATGCCGAGGCCGGTGGTGTAGCCGACCGTGACGTGGCGCAGGCGGTCGCCGGCGTCCAGCACCGCGAACACCGGCACCGAGCGCCAGCCGTGCGCGGCGGCCAGGCGCCCGTCGGCGTCCAGCACCGTGACCCACGGCAGGCCGCGCTGGCGCAGGTAGGCGCGCACGGTGGCGGCGTCGCCGCTGCGCGTGGCCAACGTCACCACGGGCCGCTCGGCGGCCAGGGCGGTGACGGTGCCTTCCTCGGCGCGGCAGATGCCGCACCAGGTGGCCCAGACGTGCAGCGCCAAAGGCGAGTCGCCCCTGATGCCGAGCTGCGCGCGCAGGTCGGCCCACGTGCCGCGGCCTTCGCTGCCGTCCGGCAGCAGCCACGCCAGCATCCCTTCGGGCGCCCACTGCTCGGGCGTGGCGCGCGTCAACCACGCCTGCACCCCCAGGAAAACCCCGAGCGCCAGCGTCAGGGTGATCGAAGCTTCGCGTACAAAATGGCGGATGCGGCCCATGGCGCCATTGTGCCCGGGCACCCCCACCCGTATCCGACCCTCGAGGAGATCCCCCGTGACGACGCCGACCAAGTTCCTGCTGCAGGAAAGCCAGATGCCCAAGTACTGGTACAACATCGCCGCGGACCTGCCGAAGGCCCCGCCGCCGGTGCTGCACCCGGGCACGCTGCAGCCGGTCGGCCCGGACGACCTGGCGCCGCTGTTCCCGATGGAGCTGATCCTGCAGGAGGTCAGCACCGAGCGCGAGATCGAGATCCCCGAGCCGGTGCGCGAGATCTACCGCCTCTGGCGGCCCAGCCCGCTGTTTCGCGCCCACCGGCTGGAAAAGGCGCTGGGCACGCCGGCCAAGATCTTCTACAAATACGAGGGCGTCAGCCCCGCCGGCAGCCACAAGCCCAACACCGCGGTGCCGCAGGCGTTCTACAACGCGCAGGCCGGTACCAGGCGCCTGACCACCGAGACCGGCGCCGGGCAGTGGGGCACGTCGCTGTCGTTCGCGGGGCAGCTGTTCGGGCTGGAGGTGCTGGTGTTCCAGGTGCGCGTCAGCTACGACCAGAAGCCCTACCGCCGCGCGGTGATGGAGACCTACGGCGCGCGCTGCCTGCCGTCGCCGTCCACCGAGACGGAGTATGGCCGCCGCGTCCTGGCGCAGCGGCCGGACCACCCCGGCAGCCTCGGCATTGCGATATCGGAGGCGGTGGAGCTGGCGGCGCAGCGCGACGACACCAAGTACGCGCTCGGCTCGGTGCTCAACCACGTGCTGCTGCACCAGACCGTCATCGGCCTGGAGGCGATGGAACAGCTGCAGATGGCCGACGCCTGGCCGGACGTGATCGTCGGCGCCACCGGCGGCGGCAGCAACTTCGCCGGCATCGCCTTCCCGTTCATCGGCCACGGGCTGCGCGGCGGGGCACGGCCGCGCGTGGTGGCGGTGGAGCCGGCCGCCTGCCCGTCGCTGACGCGCGGCAAGTACGCCTACGACTTCGGCGACACGGCGCACCTGACGCCGCTGACGAAGATGCACACGCTCGGCTCGACCTTCACGCCGCCGCCGTTCCACGCCGGCGGGCTGCGCTACCACGGCATGGCGCCGCTGGTGTCGCACCTGAAGGAGCTGGGCCTGATCGAGGCGGTGGCCTACACGCAGACGCAGTGCTTCGAGGCCGGCGTGCTGTTCGCGCGCAGCGAAGGCATCGTGCCGGCGCCGGAGGCCAACCACGCCGTCAAGGGCGCGATCGACGAGGCGCTGCGCTGCAAGCGCGAGGGCAGGAGCGAGACGATCCTGTTCAACCTGTGCGGCCACGGCCACTTCGACATGGCCGCGTACCAGAAATACTTCGCCGGCGAGCTCAAGGACGAGACCTACGACGAGCGCGAGCTGGCGATGGCGCTGGCGGGCTTGCCGAGCGTGCCGGAGCCGGTTTGACCGAGGGGTGACGGAGCCGCGGGCCCGCGTGCGTCAAGGGTCCGCGTGCGCGGCCGTGGCCGGGCCTGCCCCCGACCGCTGCGGCCAGAAATCCGGCGTCATCATCGGATTGATGACGCGAACGCCCTCCACGCTCAACGCGACCGGGCCGTCGTAGAGGACGAAGCCGGGGGCCAGCGCATCCCCCAGTTCATCCTTCAGATGGCGCAGACCTTTGAGAAAGTCGCGCGTGAAGGTGGCGGCGGACTTGATCTCGTAGGGGATCAGCCGTCCGTGCCGGCGGATCAGCAGGTCGACCTCGTGGCCTGCGGCGTCGCGGTAGAAGAACAGTTCCGCGCGCACGCCGCGGTTCGCGAGGGTGCGCAGGGCGTCGGCGATGAGGAGATTTTCGTAAAGGGCGCCGCGCAGCGGGTCCCGGCGGGCTTGGTCGGCCGTCTCGATGCCGAGCAGCCAAGCCGCCAGACCCGTGTCGGCGAAGTAGAGCTTGGAGGATTTGACGACGCGCTTGCGCACGTTGAGCGACCAGGCCGGCAGTTCGAACACGAGGTAGGTCGCCTGCAGCACCGACAGCCACTGGCGCAACGTCGGCACGGAGACGCCGACGTCGTTGGCCAGTGCCGTCAGGTTGACGAGCTGGCCGATGCGGCCGGCCAGCAGCGTGACGAAGCGCTGAAAGGCGGTCAGGTCGCGCACCTGCAGCAGCGCCCGCACGTCGCGCTCCAGATAGGTCTGGACGTACCCCGTGTAGAACCGCGCCGGATCGAGGCGGTCGCGCTCGACGCGCGGGTAGGTGCCGCGCACGATGCGCTCGAAGGCGTCCAGAGAGCCGCCGGTCTGGCGCAGCTCGGCCAGGCTGAGCGGCCACAGCGTCAGCACGGCGGTGCGGCCGGCCAGGGATTGCGCGATGGCTTCCTGCAGACGGGGCTGGTGGCTGCCCGTCAGGATGAAACGTCCGGGGCGAGCGTCCCGGTCCACCATCCCCTGCAGGTAGGAAAGGAGCTCCGGGGCGCGCTGCACCTCATCGAGGATGAGGCCATCGGGGTATTGGGCGAGAAAGCCGCGCGGATCGGTCTGGGCGGCCAGCCGGACGTCGGGGTCTTCCAGCGAGACCCAGGGCTTGTCGGGGAAGCAGACGCGCGCGAGCGTGGTCTTGCCGGACTGGCGCGGGCCGAGCAGCGTCACCACGGCGTATTCGCTGGCCGCGGCGCGCAGCTCCTGGGCGAGCTGGCGCTCGATCAGGCGAGGTGAGGGCGGGGTTGACGGCTCCATCAGGTGTCCGATGGTAGCCCAAACCATGCAAACCGGAAAGTCGACTTTCCGATTTGCATGGAAATGACTCGGTGGCTCAGGGCCGCACGACCTCCAGCAGCCGGTCGAGCCCACCCATGTCGATGGCGACGTGGGCCTGCTGGCGCACCTTAGGTTTGGCGCGGTAGGCCACCGCCAGGCCGGCGGCGGCCATCATCTCCAGGTCGTTGGCGCCGTCGCCCATCGCGATGGCCTGCTCGGGCGTGCAGCCGATCAGGTCGCACGCCTGCAGCAGCGTGCGGCGCTTCTCGGCGCCGTCGCAGATGTCGCCCCAGCTCTGGTCGAGCAGCCGCCCGGTCAGGCGGCCGTCGACGATTTCCAGTTTGTTGCTGCGCGCGAAGTCCAGCGCCAGCCGCTCGCGCAGCCGGTCGGTGAAGAAGGTGAAGCCCCCGCTGACCAGCAGCACCTTCAGGCCCGCCCCCTTGCACGCCAGCACCAGCTCGGCCGCGCCGGGGTTGAGCTGGAGGCGCTGGCGATACACATCCTCCAGGTGCTGCACCGGCACGCCGGCCAGCAGCGCCACGCGGCGGCGCAGGCTTTCCTTGTAGTCGGCGATCTCGCCGCGCATCGCCGCCTCGGTGATGGCGGCGACCTCGGCTTTGCGCCCGGCGGCATCCGCGATCTCGTCCACGCACTCGATGTTGATCAGCGTGGAGTCCATGTCGAAGGCGATCAGCCTGAAGTCGCGCAGGCGCAGCGGCGGCGTGATGCCCCGCACGGCGAGGCCGGGGGCGATGTCGGTCAGTGGGGTCATGACGGGGATGATTCGTGGACGATCCAATGGGCCAGCCGCAGGCGCATGCGATCCAGCCGCGCGGGGGCGACGGCACCCAGGGCGCCCGCCAGCGTGGCCCCCTCGACCACCGCCAGCCGCGACAGCCGTGCCACGCTCGGGGCCTTCAGGCCGGTGTCGGCAAAGTCCGGGTCGGTGGGCAGGATCGGTTCATCCAGATCCGGCTCGGCCTGGTGCAGGCGGGAGGTGACCATGCAGACCAGCCAGTCGTCGAAGCGGCTGGAGGCGCGGCGCAGCAGCAGAACGGGCCGCAGCTTGCCGGGGGTGAGGTCGGTCTGGGCAAGGCGCAACAGAGCGACCTGACCGGGCCGCTTCATGCCCAGCGTTCCCGCAGGTCCCGCTCGTCGTACGTCACGGGATCGTCGTCCGAATCCAGCACCTGCTGCGCGAGCGCGGCCTGATCCTCCTCGTCCCAGTCGGACACCGGGCTGGCCGGCTGTCCGCGCCGCGCGAGCAGGAACTCGACGAAATCGACGACCTCCGCCTGCGCATCGAGGGGCAGCGTCTGGAAACGCTGCAGCAGTCGCTCGGCAAGGGTGGTCATGATCGTCGCGGTCAGGGGAGATACCCGAATTCTACGGGGCACGAGGCATCAGTACGCCACGTAGCGCCCGGGCTTGTGGTTGATGGCCAGCGTCAGGTTCATTAGCGCCGCGCCGAGCACCGACAGCAGCAGCTGCAGCGGGCCGACCCACGGAATGGCGGCCAGCAGGATGACGGCGTCGATGGCCAGCTGCACCACGCCGGCGCGCCAGCCGTAGCGCTCCTGCAGCCACAGCACCAGGGTGTTGAAGCCGCCGAGGCTCGCCCGGTGGCGAAACAGGATGATGAAGCCGACGCCGATCAGCAGCCCGCCGGCCACGGCGGCGAACAGCGGATGCAGCGACTCGATTGCCAGCCAGCGCGGCACGGCCTCGGTAAAGGCGGCCAGCAGCCCGACGGCCAGCACCGTCTTGAGCGTGAACGCGCCCCCCATGCGCACCCACGCCAGCGCGTAGAACGGCAGGTTGATGGCGAACACCAGCGCGCCGAACGGCCAGCCGGTGGCGTAGTGAGTGACGAAAGCAAGACCCACGGTGCCGCCGGTCACCAACCCCGCCTGGCGGAACAGCACCAGCCCCAGCGCCACGATCAGCGTGCCGGTCAGCAGGGCCTGTGTATCGTCCAGCCAGGTGTGGCGCGGGGTGGGAAAGGGCGTGTCGGCGGGGGTCATGCGGTTTCGGCGGCCAAAGGCTGACCCAGCGATCGCAGCACGTCACGCACCAGCTGGGCGCGCGCCGATGGCTCGGGCAAGGCGCGCTCGATCTTCAGGCGGTCATTGCCCGCCAGTTTGACCTGGCGGTTCTTCTGCACCAGCTCGATGATGCGCATCGGGTCCACGGGCGGATTGGGGCGAAAGCTGATCAGCACATGCGACGGGGCGGCGTCGATCTTGACCACACCGTAGCGGCTGGCCAGCACACGCAGCCGGTGCACGTCGATCAGGTTTTGCGCGGGCGGGGGCAGTTTGCCAAAGCGGTCGACGATTTCTTCGACCAGCGCGTCGATCTGCTCGTTGGTCTTGGCGGTGGCGAGCTTCTTGTAAAAGCTCAGGCGCAGGTGCACGTCGCCGCAGTAGTCCTGCGGCAGCAGGGCCGGGGCGTGCAGGTTGATCTCGGTGGTCGCGGCCAGGGGTTTGAGCAGATCGGGCTCCTTTCCCTCGCGCAGGCTGCGCACGGCCTCGGCCAACATCTCGTTGTAGAGTTGAAAGCCGACCTCCATCATGTTGCCGCTCTGGCTCTCGCCCAGCACCTCACCGGCGCCGCGGATTTCCAGGTCGTGCATCGCGAGGTAAAAGCCGCTGCCCAGCTCCTCCATCTGCTGGATCGCCTCCAGCCGCTGCGCGGCCTGCTTGGTCAGCCCCTCGATGTCGGGCACCAGCAGGTAGGCGTAGGCTTGGTGGTGGCTGCGCCCGACGCGCCCGCGCAACTGGTGCAGCTGCGCCAGGCCAAACTTGTCGGCGCGGCTGATGACGATGGTGTTGGCGGTCGGCACGTCGATGCCGGTCTCGATGATGGTGGAGCACAGCAGCAGGTTGAACCGCTGGGCGACGAAGTCGCGCATCACGCGCTCCAGCTCCCGCTCCGGCATCTGGCCGTGGGCGATGCCGATGCGCGCCTCGGGCAGCAGCTGCTCCAGCTTGGCCCGACGGTTCTCGATGGTTTCCACCTCGTTGTGCAGGAAGTAGACCTGCCCGCCGCGCTTGAGCTCGCGCAACACCGCCTCGCGGATGACGCCGGCGTTTTCCTCGCGCACGAAGGTCTTGATCGCCAGCCGCCGCTGCGGCGCGGTGGCGATCACCGACAGATCCCGCAGCCCCTCCAGCGCCATGCCGAGCGTGCGCGGGATGGGGGTGGCGGTCAGCGTCAGCACGTCGACCTCGGCGCGCAGCGCCTTGATGGCCTCCTTGTGGCGCACGCCGAAGCGGTGCTCCTCGTCGATGATCAGCAGCCCCAGGTTTTTGAACTGGGTCTTTTCCGACAGCAGCTTGTGCGTGCCGACGACGATGTCGATGGTGCCGTCCGCGATGCCTTTCAGCGCCGCGGCGATTTCCTTGGCGGTGCGGAAGCGGCTCATCTCCGCAATGCGCACCGGCCAGCGCGCAAAGCGGTCCACCAGTGTTTGGTAGTGCTGTTCGGCCAGCAGCGTGGTCGGGGCCAGGAAGGCGACCTGCTTGCCCCCAGTCACGGCGACGAAGGCCGCGCGCAGCGCCACCTCGGTCTTGCCAAAGCCCACGTCGCCGCAGACCAGCCGGTCCATCGGCCGCGGGCTGACCATGTCCTGGATGACGGCGTGGATGGCGGCGCGCTGGTCCGGCGTCTCCTCGAAGCCGAAGTCGTTGGCAAAGGCTTCGTAGTCCTTGGCGTCGAAGCGGAAGGCGTGGCCCTGGCGCGCGGCGCGGCGCGCGTAGACGTCGAGCAGCTCGGCGGCGGTGTCGCGCACCTGCTCGGCGGCCTTGCGGCGGGCCTTGTCCCACTGGCCGCTGCCCAGGCGGTGCAGTGGCGCCTCTTCGGCGCTGACGCCGGTGTAGCGGCTGATCAGGTGCAGCTGCGACACGGGCACGTAGAGGGTGGCGCCCTGCGCGTACTCCAGGTGCAAAAACTCCTGCAGGGCGGGCGTGCCGTCGGGGTTCTTCTCGCCCAGGTCCAGGTTGACCAGCCCGCGGTAGCGCCCGATGCCGTGCTGCGCGTGCACGACGGGGTCGCCCAATTGCAGCTCGCTCAGGTCCTTGATCAGCGCTTCGACATCGCTGGTCTGCTCCTGCTTGCGCCGTCGGCGCACGGTCGGACCGGCGGCGAACAGCTCGGTCTCGGTGACGAGCTCGATGCCGGCCTCGGGCCAGGCAAACCCCGCCGCCAGCGGCCCGGTGGCGATGCCCACCGGCTCGGTGCTGGCGCGGAAGGCCGCCAGGTCGTCGAAAACCGGGGGATCCAGCCGGCTGGAGCGCAGAAAGTCCAGCAAACTCTCGCGCCGGCCGTCGCTTTCGGCCAGGATCAGCACCCGGGCCGTGGTGCGCCGCAGGTGGGCGTGCAGCCGCTCCAGCGGGTCGTCGGCGCCGCGCTGCGCGGTCAGGTCGGGCAGCGCGTCGATGACGCCGGGCCAGGCCGCCAGCGCTTGCGCGGCCGCGGCAGGGCGCAGCGCCCATTGGGCGTGCGGTTTGGCGCGGGCATAAAAGCCCTCGGCGTCCAAAAACAAGGTCTCCGGCGGCAGGGCGGGGCGCTCCGGGTCGCCCTGCACCAGGCGGTAGCGCTCGCGGGTGTCCTGCCAAAAACGCTGGAAGGCGTCGTCCAGGTCGCCGTGCCACACCAGCGTCGCGTCCGCGCCCAGGTAGTCGAAGACGGTGGCCGTCTCGTCGAAGAACAGCGGCAGGTAGTACTCGATGCCCGCAGTGGCCACGCCGTTGCCGATGTCTTTGTACAGCCGGCTCTTGGTCGGGTCGCCTTCCAGCAGCTCGCGCCAGCGGGCGCGAAAGCGCGCGCGCGCCGCATCGTCCATCGGGAACTCGCGCCCGGGCAGCAGGCGCACTTCGGGCACGGGATACAGGCTGCGCTGCGTGTCCGGATCGAAGGTGCGGATGGAGTCGATCTCGTCGTCGAACAGATCGACGCGGTACGGCATGGGCGACCCCATGGGGAAGAGATCGATCAGCCCGCCGCGCACCGCGTATTCGCCCGGGCTGACGACCTGGGTGACGTGCTGGTAACCCGCCAGGGTGAGCTGGGCGCGCAGGCGCGCTTCGTCCAGCTTTTGCCCGGTTTTGAAGGCAAAGGTATAGGCCGCCAAAAACGACGGCGGCGCCAGCCGGTACAGCGCCGTGGTGGCCGGCACCAGGATGACGTCGGCGCCGTCGTCGGCCGCGCGCTGCTGGATGCGCCACAGCGTGGCCAGCCGCTCCGAGATCAGGTCCTGGTGCGGCGAAAAGGTGTCGTAGGGCAGGGTCTCCCAGTCCGGAAACAGCGCGCAGCGCAGCCCGGGCTCGAAGAACGGCAGCTCGGCGAGCAGCCGCTGGGCGTCCGCCGCGTCGGCGGTGACGATGGCCGTGGGGCGGCCGGCGGCCTTCTCGCGTGTGGCCAGGGCGGCGAGCACCATCGCATCGGCCGATGGGGCGGGGCGCGCCGACTGGAAGCGCTTGCCAGGGGTGAGGCGGGGAAGTTCCATGAGGGGCTGCATTCTAGAATCCACGGCCATGACGGATGCGAATGTTGCGCATGCCCTGCAGGTTTCCCGTGCGGCGGATGGCGCTGGCCTGGCGTGGCCCTCGGACGCGGTGGGTGCGGTGCGCTGCTATGCGCTCGTGCCGGCGGCGGGCAGCGGCAGCCGGTCGGGCCTGAACACGCCCAAGCAGTACCACGTGATCGCGGGGCGCCGGGTGATCGACCACACGCTGGTGGCGTTGACGGCGGTGCCCGCGCTGGTCGGGGTGGGGGTGGTGCTGGCGCCGCACGACGACACCCCCGTCGGCCAGGATGCGCGGGTGCGGGTCTGGCGCATCGGGGGCGCGACCCGCGCCGAGAGCGTGCTCAACGGGTTGACGGCCCTGGCCGAGGCCGGTGCGCGCGACCACGACTGGGTGCTGGTGCACGACGCGGCGCGTTGTCTGGTGCGGCCGGCGGACATCCAGGCCCTGATCGACGCCTGCCGCGACGACCCCGTGGGCGGGCTGCTGGCGGTGCCGTTGGCGGATACGCTCAAGGAGGCGGGCGCCGACGGCGGCATCGACCGGACCCTGCCACGAGACGGCAAGTGGCTGGCACAGACGCCGCAGATGTTTCGCCTGGGGGCCTTGCGCGACGCCCTGCAGGCCCATCGCGATACGGGGTTTGCCGGCATCACGGACGAGGCCAGCGCCCTCGAGCACTGCGGCGCCCGCCCGCGGCTGGTGCGCGGCAGCACCCACAACTTCAAGCTCACCTACCCGGAGGACTTTGCCGTGGCCCAGGCTTTGCTGACGGAATCCGACTCGCCGGCCTGGCGGATTGGCGAAGGCTGGGATGTCCATGCGCTGGTGCC
Organism: Tepidimonas fonticaldi; assembly: GCF_001675355.1. Classification (NCBI taxonomy): domain Bacteria; kingdom Pseudomonadati; phylum Pseudomonadota; class Betaproteobacteria; order Burkholderiales; genus Tepidimonas; species Tepidimonas fonticaldi. The sequence continues at coordinate 709,770 of NZ_LZDH01000056.1, forward strand.
GGGCCGGCGGCTGGTGCTGGGCGGGGTGGAGATTCCGTTCGACCGCGGGCTGTTGGGCCACTCCGACGCCGATGCGCTGCTGCATGCCATCACCGACGCGCTGCTGGGCGCGGCGGGTTTGGGCGACATTGGCACCTGGTTCCCCGATACGGACGAGCGCTGGCGCGGTGCGGATTCGGCCTGGCTGTTGGCCGAGGCCAGCGCCGCCGTCCGCGAACGGGGTTGGCAGCCAGTCAACGTCGATGCCACCGTCATCGCTCAGGCGCCGCGTCTGGGCCCCTACCGAGCGGCCATGCAGGCCCAGATCGCCGCCTGTCTGGACCTGCCGCCGCAGGCCGTCAACGTCAAGGCCAAGACGGCCGAACGGCTGGGGCCCGCGGGCCAGGGGCTGTGCATCGAGGCGCGCGCGGTGGTGCTGTTGCGGCGCGCGCCGTGCGCCTGACGCGGCGGCCCCCGCAGGCACAACCGGCTCAAGCCGGCCGCAGCCGCAGCGTCACCGACAGGCCGCCCCCCGGGGCGTTGCGGATGTGGCACTCGCCCCCCATGCGCTCCAGCGCGCGCCGCACGATCGCCAGCCCCAGGCCGCTGCCTGGCGTGGTGCGCGCGCTTTCCGCACGGTAGAAGGGGTCGGTCAGCCGCGGCAGTGCGTCCGGCGCCGTGCCCGGGCCGTGGTCGCGCACCTCCAGCTCGATCCATTCGCCCCGCCGCGCGACCTGGATGTCGATGCGCACGCGGCCGTCGGCGCTGCGGCCGTGCCGCGTGGCGTTTTCGAACAGGTTGGTCAGCACGCGCTGCAAGGCCGTGGCGTCGGCCATGGCGTGCAGCCCCTCTGGGGCGCGCACCCGCAGCTCGACGTCGTCGCGCTGGCGGTAGGGGGCGGTGGCCCGCTCCAGCGCAGCGGCGATCGGCGTGGCGTCCAGGTGGGCCGGGCGCTCGCGCGCGTAATCCAAAAACTGGCCGATGATGGTGTCCACATCGGCCACGTCGTCGGCCATGCGGGCCCGGGTGGAGGCGTCCGGCACCCCCATCTCGATTTCCAGCCGCAGCCGCGCCAGCGGGGTGCGCAGGTCGTGCGAGATGCCCGCGAGCATCAGGCGGCGGTCCGCTTCGGCGCGGGCAAGCTGCTCGGCCATGCGGTTGAAGGCCCGGTTGACGCCGGCGATCTCGCGCGTGGGCAGGGTGTCGTCCAGCCGCGCGCCGTCGAAATCCCCGTCGCGCACGCGCGCGGCGGCCTGCGCGAGCCGCTGCAGCGGCTGGTTGATCAAGCGCGTGATCGCCGCCGCGCCCACCATCGACAGCGCAAGCGCCGTCGCCAGCCAGGCCAGCCAGGTGCGCCCGCGCACGGCATCCAGCCGGGATGGGTCTGCCAGCAGCCAGTACTTCTCCCCCTCGATGGCAAAGCCGATCCACAGTCCATCGAAGCCGTTGACCTCCCGCGCCACGATGGTGCCGGGTCCCAGGCGATCGATCAGCGCCACCGCGACCCGGTGGCCCGGGGAGTCGGCCTCGAACGGGGTGTAGGTGTCGTGCTCGTCGCGCACGGCGATGCGCACGTTCTCTTCGTCCACCAGGGTCTTGACCAGCGCCACGCGGGCGATGGGGTCGGTGTAGATGAGGGCCGCGCGCGTCAGGTTGACCAGCGAGGCCAGGGCTTGCGCGCTCTGCAGGGCGCGGGGTTCCTGCTCCAGCGTGCGAAAGGTCTGAAACCATGCCAGCACGCTCAGCAGCAGCAACCCCGACAGCAGCAGAAAGTTGCGCCAGAACAGGCTCATCAGTCGTCCGGCACGAACATGTAGCCCACCCCCCAGACCGTCTGGATGTAGCGCGGGTTGGCGGGGTCGGGCTCGATCAGCTTGCGCAGACGCGAGACCTGCACGTCCAGGCTGCGGTCGAAGGGTTCGAACTCCCGCCCGCGGGCCAGTTGCGCCAGCTTGTCGCGCGACATCGGCTGGCGCGGGTGGCGTACCAGGGCCTTGAGCATGGCGAACTCGCCCGTCGTCAGCGGCACCTCGACGCCGTCGCGGGTGAGGATGCGCTGACCCAGATCGAAGGCAAACGGCCCGAAGTGCACCACGGCCTTGTCCGCGGCGGCGGCCCCCGGGGCCTCGGGGCGGGGGCGGCGGCGCAGCACGGCATGGATGCGCGCGAGCAGCTCGCGCGGATTGAAGGGCTTGGGCAAGTAGTCGTCGGCGCCGAGTTCGAGGCCGACGATGCGGTCCACGTCCTCGCCCTTGGCGGTGAGCATGATGATGGGCGTGTGGTCGCCGCTGGCGCGCAGGCGCCGGCAGATGGACAGACCGTCCTCGCCGGGCAGCATCAGATCCAGCACGATCAGGTCCACCGGGTCGCGCAGCAGCAGGCGGTCCAGGCGCTGGCCGTTTTCGGCCAGCAGCACCTCGAAGCCCTCCTGGCTCAGGTAGCGGTGCAGCAGTTCGCGGATGCGGGTGTCGTCGTCGACGATCACGAGGCGGTCCGGGCGGCGCGTGTTCATGCGGGCATTGTGGCGCGAAAATCCCGCGCTGGCAGCGCCGGCGCGGGCGCGGCAGCGCTCGCCGGTGGCACACTGCAGGCTTTCCGTCGCCCCAGGAGTACCCCATGCCGTTTGCCCGAATGATTCCCCGCACCCCCGCTGTCCTTGCGCGTTGCGGGCTGCGCGGCGCGTTGTCGTCGAGCGCCGTCGTGTGGGCCCTGTGCCTGGGCGCGCCGCTGCCGCTGCTGGCCCAGGGGGTGCCGGAAGCGAACGTGGTGCACCTCAGCGCCCAGGCCGAGCAGCGCCTGCCGCAGGACTGGATCACCGTCACCGTGGCGGTGCGCCACCAAGCTCCCGATGCCGCCGCCGTGCAAGCGCACCTGCGGCGAACGCTGGATCAGGCGCTGGCGCATATCCGCCCGCGCGAGCGGGCCGGACGGCTGGAGGTGGCCAGCGGCGGCTTCCAGGTCCAGCCGCGCTACGGGCGCGACGGGCAGATCACCGGCTGGCAGGGCAGCGCCGAGCTGCTGCTGCAGGGGCGGGACCTGGCGGGCATCGCCGCCCTGGCGGCCGAGCTGCCGGGCATGGCCGTCACGGGGCTGCAGATGTCGCTCAGCCGCGAGGCCGCCCGGCAGGCCGAGGCGGCGGTGCGCGGGCAGGCGATCGAGGCCTTTCGCCAACAGGCCGCGGAGGTGGCGCGGGCCTTCGGTTTCCAGGGCTACGAGCTGCGCGAGGCCCACGTCGGCACGCAGACCCCGGGGCCGGAGCCGCGCCCGTTGCTGCGCGCCATGGCGGCCAACGGCGCGGACGCCGCCCCCGCGCTGCCGGTGGAGCCGGGGCAGGCGCTGCTGCAGGTCACCGTCTCGGGCGCCGTGCGGCTGAAGTGACGCGCCCCGTCACTGGGCAGCCCAGCCGCCGTCCATGTTCCAGGCCGCGCCGCGCACATTGTTGGCAGCCGGCGAGCAGAAAAACACCGCGAGTTCGCCCAGTTCCTCGGGCGTGGTGAACTGCATCGAAGGCTCCTTCTCGCCCAGCAGCAGGCGCGTCGCCTCCTCATTGCTGATGCCCAGGGCCGCGGCCTTGGCGTCCACCTGCTTTTGCACCAGCGGCGTCAGCACCCAGCCCGGGCAGATGGCGTTGCAGGTGACGCCGGTGGTGGCCGTCTCCAGCGCCACCACCTTGGTCAGCCCCACGATGCCGTGCTTGGCGGCCACGTAAGCGGATTTCTGCGCCGAGGCCACCAGGCCGTGCACCGAGGCGACGTTGATGATGCGTCCCCAGTTGGCCGCCTTCATGGCCGGCAGCGCCAGCCGCGTGGTGTGGAAGGCGCTGCTCAGGTTGATCGCGATGATGGCGTCCCAGCGCTCCGGCGGAAAGTCCTCGATCGCCGCCACGTGCTGGATGCCGGCGTTGTTGACCAGAATGTCGACGCGGCCAAAGCGCTCGGCGGCGGTCCGCATCATGTCCTCGATCTCGGCCGGCCGGCTCATGTCGGCGCCATGGTAGAGCACGTCCACGCCCAGCGCGGCGATCTCCGCCCGCGCCCCGTCCACATCGCCAAAGCCGTTGAGGACGATGTTGGCCCCTTGGCGGGCCAGGGCCTTGGCGATGCCCAGCCCGATGCCGCTGGTGGATCCGGTGACGAGGGCCGTCTTGTGCTTCAGCATGGTGCGCGCTCCAATTCCTTTACGATCTGGCGATCGAAGTCGACGAAATCGCACGCATTATCAGCCACACATGTCCATGGAACCGACGCTGCATCACCTGGCCGTTCCTGGCCCCCGCGCTGCGCATGGCGAGCCCCGTCGCATCGCCTGGTGGGAATGGAACGCCACCGGAGCCGCCCACCCCAGCCATGTCGTCGTGTGCGTGCACGGCCTGTCGCGCCAGGCGCGCGACTTCGATGTGCTGGCCCGGGCGCTGGCGCCCCACGCGGCCGTCGTGTGCGTGGATGTGGCTGGCCGCGGCCAGAGCGACTGGCTCGACGATCCGATGGCCTACCAGATCCCGACCTACGTGAACGACCTGGCGGTTCTGCTGGCCCATCTGCGCCAGCGCCATGCCCAGGCGACCGGCACCGCCGAGCCCTATGCGCTGCGCATCGACTGGGTGGGCACCAGCATGGGCGGGTTGATCGGCATGGCGCTGGCGTCGCAGCCCGCCATGGGCTTGCACCGGCTGGTTCTCAACGATGTCGGGCCGGTGATCGAGCCCGCCTCGCTAGAGCGCATTGCCCGGTATCTGGGCCAGCAGCCCGTTTATCCCAGCGAGCAGGCCGCGGCGGACGCGCTCTGGGAGGTGTCCAGCGCCTTCGGCCCGCACACGCCCGAGCAGTGGCTGGCGCTCACGCGCCCGATGCTGCGGCCGGTCGCGGGGGGGTGGACGCTGCACTACGACCCTGCCATCGCGGTGCCGTTTCGCGCCCTGCTGGAGGCCCAGCGCGCGGCCCAGGCGGCCGACCCCGTCGCCGCGGCCCAGGCCCGCTCGGCGGCGCAGCAGGCGGGCGAGGCGGGCCTGTGGGCGATGTACGACGCCATCACCTGCCCCACGCTGCTGTTGCGCGGAGCCGAGTCGGACCTGCTGTCCCGCGCCACAGCCGTTGCCATGACGCAGCGCGGCCCGCGCGCGCGGCTGGTGGAGTTTGCCGGGGTGGGCCACGCCCCGACCCTGGTGCAGGAGGACCAGGTGTGGGTCGTGCGGGACTTTCTGCTTGCGCCATGATCAGCCGCCCCACCCACGAGGACGAAGCCCCCGGCGCGGCCACGGCGATCACGGCCGCGCTCGCCACTCCCGCCGACAGCGACGGCCGCGCCTTGCAGCGCGCCCGGGCGTTTGCCGAGCCCCTGCTCAGCGGCGAAACGCTGGACACCGGCGAGCCCGTGCTCGACCACGCCGACGCCGTGGTCCAGATCCTCGGCCGCATCGGGGGCACGCCGGACCTGCAAGCCTGCGTGTATCTGGTCTACGCCAGCCCCTTCCTCGCCCGCCCGCGCGAGATCATCGCCAAGGCCTTTGGCGAGGCGTTCGCCGACGTCGCCATCGAGACCAACAAACTCATCCAGTTGCAGCGCCAGGCGCGCCAGCGCAGCGCGCCGGCCGACGCCGCCGCGTCGGCGCTGGATGCCGCGCAGACCGAAAACGTGCGCAAGATGCTGCTCGCCTTCTCGCGCGACCTGCGCGTGGTGCTGCTGCGGCTGGCCTCGCGCCTGCAGACGCTGCGCTACCACGCCGCCGTCAAGCGCCTGCCGGAGCGCTCGCTCGCCGCCGAGTCGCTGCAGGTGTTCGCGCCGCTGGCCAACCGCCTGGGCATCTGGCAGCTCAAGTGGGAGCTGGAGGACCTGGCCTTCCGCTTTCTGGAGCCGGACACCTACAAGCACATCGCCCGGCTGCTCGACGAAAAGCGGGTCGAGCGCGAGACGCATGTCGAGCACGTCCGCCAGCGCCTGGAACGCGAGCTGGCCGCCCTCGGCCTGTCCGCCCAGGTACAGGGCCGGCCCAAGCACATCTACAGCATCGTCAAGAAGATGCGTGGCAAGTCGCTCGATTTCGACCAGGTCTACGACCTGCGGGCGCTGCGCGTGATCGTCGAGACGGTGGACGACTGCTACCGCGTGCTGGCGTGGGTGCACGCGCATTTCTCGCCGGTGCCCGACGAGTTTGACGACTACATCGCCAAGCCCAAGCCCAACGGCTACCAGTCGCTGCACACCGTGGTGCGCGACGAGCAGGGGCGCGCCTTCGAGATCCAGATCCGCACCCGGGCTATGCACGAGCACGCCGAGCACGGCGTGGCGGCGCACTGGGCCTACAAGGAGGCCGGCACCAAGGGCTATGCCGGCGTGACCGCCGGGTCGTCCTACGACGCCAAGATCGCGGTGCTGCGCCAGTTGCTGGCGTGGCAGCGCGATTTGAGCGGCCTGTCGCACGGCCTGTTCGACGACAGCATCTATGTGCTGACGCCGCAGGCAGCCATCGTCGAGCTGCCCAAGGGGGCCACGCCGGTCGATTTCGCCTACGCCGTGCACACCGATCTGGGCCACCGCTGCCGCGGCGCACGCGTCGATGGGCAGATGGTGCCCCTGAACACCCCGCTGGCCAATGGCCAGACGGTGGAGATCGTCGCGGCCAAGGAGGGCGGGCCGTCGCGCGACTGGCTCAACCCCGAAGCGGGCTATCTGGTCAGTCACCGCGCCAAGGCCAAGGTGCGCGCCTGGTTCAACGCGCAGGCTGCGGCCGACAACATCGCGCGGGGCCGCGAGCAGGTCGAGCGGCTGCTGCAGCGCGAAGGCAAAACCGCCGTCAAGCTGGAAGACCTGGCCCTGGAGCTGGGGTTCGAGACTCCGGACGATCTGTTCGAAGCCGTGGGCAAGGAGGCCTTGACGCTGCGCGCCATCGAACAGCAGCTCCACCGTGCCGAGCCGCCCCCGCCGCCCGACGAACTGGTGCTGAAAAAGGCGCGCAGCCAGCCCGGCGGGCGCCCCGGTGGCGTGCTGGTGGTGGGGGTGGGGTCCCTCATGACCACGCTGGCGCGCTGCTGCAAGCCCGCGCCGCCCGACGACATACGCGGCTTCGTCACCCGAGGCAAGGGGGTGAGCGTGCACCGCGCCGACTGCCCCGACTTTTTGGCCCTGGCCCGCCGCCAGCCCGGCCGGGTGATCGAGGTGGAGTGGTCCGGCAGCGCCCCCGTAGGGCCCCATGCCCCCGTCTATGCGGTGGACGTGGGCGTGCAGGCCCAGGACCGCCAGGGCCTGTTGCGCGACATTTCCGAAGCCTTCGCGCGCGAGAAGATCAACGTCATCGGCGTGCAAACCCAATCCGTCAAGGGCGTGGCGTGGATGACCTTTACCGTGGAGGTCAGCGACGCGACCCGCGTCAGCCGCGTGATGGCGGTGCTCACCGACGTGCCGGGGGTGCAGAAAGTCTGGCGCCGCTGACGGCGATCGGCCCGTTTTTCTGCTATAGTCTCGGTTCTGTCGATGCACCGATGTGCTTAGACGCGACAGGCGCGTAGCTCAGCTGGTTAGAGCACCACCTTGACATGGTGGGGGTCGTTGGTTCGAGTCCAATCGCGCCTACCAAAATACCCACATCACATAGGCCCGGAGTCACCTCCGGGCCTTTGTTTTTTGTGCCGGGTGTTGTTTGTGCCCGGTCAGGGGCGGGCGTTGGCGCGGGCGAATGCCACAAAGGCGTCCGCCTCCAGCGGCCGGCTGTACAGAAAGCCCTGGATTTCGTCGCATCCGCAGGCTTGCAGATGCGCGCGCTGCTCGTCCGTTTCCACCCCTTCGGCGATGGCCGTCATGCCCAGGGCGTGCGCCATGTCCACCATCGTCCGGACCAGCCGGCGCGCCATCTCGTCGTGGGCGATGTCGCGGACGAACGAGCGGTCGATCTTCAGCTTGTTGACCGAGAAATCGCGCAGATAGCTCAGCGACGAGTACCCCGTGCCGAAGTCGTCGATCGACAGGCGAAAGCCCGCGTTGTGCAGGCGCTGCAGCGTCTTGCCCGCGGCCACTGGGTCGCGCAAGGCGACCGCCTCGGTCAGTTCGATCTCGATGCGCTCGGGCGGCACGCCCGCGTCGCGCGCCATGGTGCACAGCTCATCGACCAGCTCGGTCTGCGCAAACTGCACCGCCGATACGTTGATGGCCAGGGTGATGGGGGGCAAGCCGGCTTCGTCCCAGGCGCGCACCGTCCGCAGCGCCTGCCGCTGCACCCACCGGCCGATGGGCACGATGCTGCCCGTCTGTTCCGCCAATGGAATGAATTCCGCCGGCGACACCGCCCCCCATTTGGGGTGCTGCCAGCGCAACAGGGCCTCGGCCCCGGTCAGGCGGCCGTCGCGCAGCGCCATCTGGGGCTGAAACACCAAAAACAGCTCGTTGGCCGCAATCGCGCCCTTGAGGGCCGCTGCCAGTTCGAGCGAGCGCTGGGTGTTGGCCTGCAGATCCGGCGAGAAGAAGCGCAGGCCGTTGCGGCCCTCCTGCTTCATGCGGAACATGGCGCTTTCCGCGGCGGATACCAGGGCCGTGGCGCTGTCCGCATCGGCCGGAAAGACCGCGATGCCGACCGAGGCCCCGACCGAGAGCAGGTTGTCGCGCACGGTCAGCGGCGCCTGCACGGCCTGCAGGGCGGCGCGCGCCGACAGGGCCACCGCACTTTGCGGTGCGCGCGGCATCAACGCGACGAAGGAGTCACCCGCGTAGCGCGCCAGGGCCGTGTCGGGGCCGAGTGCCTCGCGCAGGCGGTGCGCGGTCTCCACCAGCAGCTCGTCACCCACCGGGTGGCCCAGGGATTCGTTGACCACTTTGAAGTTGTCCAGGTTGAACCACAGCAGCGACAGCGGCTCGCCACGGCTGCGTGCCAGGTGCACCTCGCTGTGCAGCCGCTCCTCGAAGGCCTTCTTGTTCATCAAACCCGTCAACGGGTCGAAGTCGGACAGGTTGCGGATGCGTTGCTCGACCTCGCGCCGCAGGCTCACGTCCTCCATGTGCGCGACGTAGTGGGTGAGCTGCCCGGACTCGTCGCGAATCGGGTAGATGGCAGCCTTTTCGAAATAGATGCCGCCGTCTTTGCGCCGGTTGATGAATTCGCCTTCCCACGGCTGGCCACGCTCCAGTGTCTGCCACAGCCCGGCGTAGGTCTCGGGCGGGGTCTGGCCCGACTGAAACAGCCGGGGATTGGCGCCGATCACCTCGGCCGCCTCGTAGCCGCTGACCTGGGTGAATGCGCGGTTGACGTACTGGATTGCCCCATGGGTGTCGGTGATCAGCACGGGGTAGGGGCTTTGCTCCAGTGCCTGCGACAGGCGCAGAATGAGCGCCTGCTGGCGCCGTTGGGTCACCAGCGACCACAGGGTGTCGGCCAGCCGCTGCAGCAGCTCGACGTCGGCGTCGGTGTAGTCCTCGGGCTTGTTGCCCACGCCCATCAGCAGTTCCACACGGTCGCCCCGCACCACGGGCAGGCTCACCAGCCGCTGCAGCGGCGCATGGCCCGGGGGCAGGCCGCGCCGCTCCGGTGCCTGCGCATAGTCGTTGAAAACGACGGCGCGGCGCTGCCGCAAGGCCTCCGCCCAGATGCCGGCGCGGCTGACGGGGTAGTGCCGGTCGTAGGTGGCGGTGCAGTAGTTTTGCAGTGTGCTCGACGACCAGGACACCAGTTCGATGGTGTCCTGGTCCTCGTGGACCAGGTGGACGAACCCGATCACGCTGCCCGTCAGCCGCTCCGCGTGCTCCACGCCGCGGCGAAAAAACTCGCTTTCCTGCTCCCGATCGACATGGTCGCGCAGGTCCAGGATGGCGGCGTTCAGCCGGGCTTCGCGCTCGATGCGCTGCTCGTTGTGCACGGTTTCGGTGACGTCCCGCGACAGTACCAAAAAGGTGGGCTCCCGCCGGTCCGGCGGGCCGCTGGGTGGCTTCAGGACCACCGACAGCTCGAAAAACCGCGGCCCCTGCGGCAGCGGCAGGCGGATCCGCCGCCCGCGCGAAATCCCGGTGCGGCGCGCCTCGTCCATCGCGGCAAAGCACTGCTGTGCGGCGTCTGGTGGCATGACCGCCTGCAGATTGCGGCCCAGCAACTCGCTCGGCGGGGCCGTGAGTGCATGGCGTTCCCGCGCATGGATGGCCAGATAGACGCCCCGGGCGTCCATCTCGAACAGCAGATCGGGCAAGGTGCTGATCGTGGCTTGCAACTCGGATTGTGATCGTTGCAGCGCCAGATACGGCTGCGCGATGGTGGAGGCGGACAGCCCGCGGTACAAAAAGCCGTAGGCGACGATCTTGTAGACATGCCCCAGCAGGTTGTAGACGTCCGTGGCCAGGGCGTAGAGCGTGAAGAAATACTCGCTCATCGCCATGGCCAAGGCGGCCAGCGCCAGATTCCACACCGTGGGGGTGGGGCCCGTCGACGAGGCCATCATCCGCGCCATCGTCCAGTTGGCGCAGGCGCTGGACATGCAGACCCTGGCCGAGGGGGGTGGAGACATGGGAGCAGGCGCGCTTTTTGGCACAGGCGGGCTGCGACCATCTGCAGGGCTGGCTGGTCAGTCCCGCCGTGCCCGCCGACGACTTCGAGGCTTTCGTCGCCGCGCACGATCCGCGCGCCTTCCTCGAACGCCTGGGAGTGCCACCGCCGGGCGACGCCGTGCCCCGCTGACGGTGTCGCCGGGGCCACTCCTGCCCGCGCCCGGCGGCGTGCTGCCACAATCCGGACCAATGAGCGACGAACTGTCTTACCCCCTGCCGACCGATCCGGTCGTGCCCCACTACGACGACCCGCAGCTCACCCAGTTGCGCGTGCCGCCGCACTCGCTGGAGGCGGAGTCCAGCGTGCTGGGCGGCCTGTTGCTGGACAACGGGGCCTGGGACCGGGTGGCGGATCTGGTGACCGAAACCGACTTTTACCGCCCCGAGCACCAGCGGGTGTTCGAGTCGATTGCCGCCTTGATCAACGCCAACAAGCCGGCCGACGTCATCACGGTGTACGAGCACTTGGCCAGCCTGGGCCGAGCCGACGACGTGGGGGGGCTGGCCTACCTGAACCAGCTCGCGCAGTTCGTGCCCAGCGCGGCCAATATCCGCCGCTATGCCGAGATCGTGCGCGAGCGTGCCATCCTGCGCAAGCTGATCGCTGCCAGCGACGACATCGCCTCGCAGGCGTTTGCGCCGCGCGGCAAGGCGGTCGCGACCATCCTGGACGAGGCGGAGCAGAAGATCCTGTCGATCGGCGAGGAAGGCAGCCGCATGAAGCAGGGCTTCCAGTCGATGGACAAGCTGGTGGTGGAGCTGCTCGACCGCGTGCAGGAGATGGCCGACAACCCCAACGACATCACCGGGGTGCCCACCGGCTTCATCGACCTGGACCGCATGACCGCCGGCCTGCAGCCGGGCGACCTGATCATCATCGCGGCGCGGCCGAGCATGGGCAAGGCCCAGCCGCTGGACGCCCGCGTGCGCACGCTCACCGGCTGGAAGCGCATGGGCGAGTTGCGCGTCGGCGACGCGCTGGCCTCGGTCGACGGGCGGCCGTCGATCGTGACCGGCATCTACCCGCAGGGGCGGCGCGCGCTGTACCGCGTCACGCTGTCGGACGGGCGCAGCACCGAATGCTGTGCCGAACACCTGTGGCGGGTGCACTGCCGCCACTGGGCCGAGCCGCGCGTGCTCAGCACCGCCGAGCTCATCGTGCTGCTCGGCAAGGCACGCTACCGCAACCGCGTCTGGATCGAGCCGCACAGCGGCGAGTTCGGCCACCAGGAGCCGCTGCCGATCGACCCGTGGGTGCTGGGGGCGCTGCTGGGCGACGGCAACCTGACCGGCCGCGGGACGGTGCGCTTTGCCACCGCGTCGGACCAGATGCTGCAGCGCCTGGCCGAACGGCTGGGCGGGGAGCTTGCGCTCAGCGCCGCCTCGGCGGTGGACCACCGCATCGTGCGCCGCGGCGGCGCCCACGCGGCCGGTCAGGCCGGGGTGCTGCCGAACCCGCTGCGCCAGGCGCTGGATGCGCTCGGGCTGACCGGCGTGTCGAGCGAGCACAAGTTCATCCCGCGCCTGTACCTCGAGGCGTCCCGCTCGGCGCGCCTGGACCTGCTGCGCGGGTTGCTCGACACCGACGGCTGGGTCGAGCGCGGGGGCAGCATCCGCTTCACGACCGCCAGCCCCCAGCTGGCGCAGGACGTGGCCGAGCTGGTGCGCTCGCTGGGCGGCTGGTGCCGCGTGCATGTCCGCGCGACGACGTTTCGCGACGCGCAGGGGCAGGTCCGCCCCGGCCGTCCGGCCCACGTGCTCAACATTGCCCATCCGCAGCCCGACCAGTTGCTGCTGCTGTCGGACAAGCAGGCGCGGCTGCGACCCGAGCGGATGCGCCAGAAACGGCTCAACATCGTCGCCATCGAACCAAGCCGCGACGCCGAGTGCCAGTGCATCGCCGTCAGCCACCCGTCACGCCTGTACATCACCGACGGCGACATCGTCACCCACAACACCGCGTTTGCGATCAACATTGCCGAGCACGTGGCCCTCAACGAGGGGTTACCGGTGGCTGTGTTTTCGATGGAAATGGGCGCGGCGCAGCTGGCGGTGCGGGTGGTCGGCTCCATCGGCCGCATCAATCAAGGGCATTTGCGCACCGGCAAACTCACACCCGACGAATGGCCGCGCCTGACCGAAGCGATCGAGAAGCTGCGCAACATCTCGCTCTACATCGACGAGACGCCGGGCCTGACGCCGTCCGAGCTGCGGGCCAACGCGCGCCGGCTGGCGCGTCAGTGCGGCAAGCTCGGATTGATCGTGGTGGACTATCTGCAGCTCATGAGCGGCACCAACAGCGACGGCGAAAACCGCGCGACCGAGCTGGGCGAAATCTCGCGCGGCCTGAAGATGCTGGCCAAGGAGCTGCAGTGCCCGGTGATCGCGCTGTCGCAGCTCAACCGCGGGGTGGAGCAGCGCACCGACAAGCGGCCGATGATGTCCGATTTGCGCGAATCGGGCGCGATCGAGCAGGACGCGGACATCATCATGTTCATCTACCGCGACGAGTACTACACCAAGGACCAGTGCAAAGAGCCGGGCGTGGCCGAGATCATCATCGGCAAGCAGCGCAACGGTCCCACGGGCACCGTCAAGCTGGCGTTCCTCAACGCGCTGACCCGCTTTGAGAACCTGGCGGGTTACGACAGCGGTTACTGAGGCGGTTGACGACGAAAGGATCGACGCGATGCAGCAGACGTTCCACCCCCTGAGTGAACTGTTCCGGCAGCTTGGCCTGCCCGACGATGCGGCCTCGATCGAGGCTTTCGTGCAGACGCACGCACCGTTGCCGGCTGGCGTCGCGCTGGCCGATGCGCCTTGGTGGACCCCGGCGCAGGCACGGTTTCTGCGTGAGGCGGTGTGCGAGGACGCCGACTGGGCCGAGGTGGTCGAGCAGCTCGACGCTGCCTTGCGCCGCGGCTGAGGCGTCAGCCGTGGCGCCGCGGTGCCGGCGGGCGGGGGGCGGGTGTGGGCGCTTCACGGCCGTACCAGCGCAGGGTCAGCTGACCCTTGCCGGCGTCCTTGGCGCGGTACATCAGCCAGTCGGCCTGCGCCAGCAGGTCCGCCACGGCGTGGTGACCGCGGAACATCAGCACCCCGACGCTGGCGGACGGCGTGATCGCCGGGCGGTCGTGCAGTGGGGTGCCCAGCGTGCGCACGAGTGTACGCGCCACCCGTTGCGCTACCCGGCGCGCCGCAGCGGCGTTCTCGCCCAGGTCAGGCAGCAAGGCGACAAACTCGTCGCCGGCCAACCGCCCCAGGGGGTCCGTCTCGCGCACGCTGGCGCGCAAACGCTGCGCCAACACGGTCAGCACCTGGTCGCCGACGCCGTGGCCGTGGTGATCGTTGACCCGTTTGAAATCGTCCAGGTCGATGAACAGCAGTGCGCACCACGACGGCTCGCGTGCCTGGCGCAGCAGTGTTTGCTCGATGCGGTCCAGCAGCAGCCGGCGGTTGGGCAGCCCGGTCAACGCGTCGTAGAACGCCAGCTCGCTCAGCTCGGCCTCGCGCAGGGTCCCCGGTGGCAGCAGGTCGCGCTGGTTGCGGCCGACGATGGCGTCCGGCGGCACCAGCAGCAACTCCGGCCGGGGAGCGTGCACGTGGTGGAAGGTGCCCTCGCGGTCGACTTCGAACATCAGGTCCGGCAGGGCGCGCAGCGTCGCCGTCAGATCCGCCCGCACCTCGCGCAAGGTTTGTTCGGTGCGCTTGCGCGCGGTGATGTCCACCGCCACGCCCAGCGCCCGCTCCAGGCCGGACGGCAACGGCTGGCCGTCGATTCGTGCCATGCGCACGAGGCGCAACTGCGCGTCCATTGTCCAGACCGCAGTCGGCGGCCAGTGCCAGCAGCGCCTCGGGTGGCGCCGGCCAAGGCCACGCCGCACCTGCCGTCTCGGAAGTCGGTGAAGCTGGCAGTAGCGGTTGACGGTGCATGAGGGCAGCAGGTCAAATCCGATAAAAAAGCTATGCTATAAATTCGGGTTGACCTTGGCCATCCCCCATTTTGGGGATGGTGTCGCTCAGGCTGTTGCCGGCGTGAGTTGACCATGTGGTCGGCCAGTTTGCAGCGCATCGGCCAGCGCCAGGCGCGTGCATAGGCGCGGGTGGCCGTGCTTCTGAGCATACAGCGGCGGGCCGCCCAGCCAGCCGGAGAGAAACTCGAACAGATTCTGGCGTGCGTCGCCCCGCTGTGCCGGGTGACGCTTTGGAGGCCTTTGTCGCCACGCACGATCCGCGCGCTTTTCTCGAACGTCTGGGGGTGCCACCGTCAGGCAGCTATGATGTCCAGTGGCGCATCGCCCCTGTTTTGATTTATCGGAGACCCCGTCATGACCCGTGAAGTCGTCGTCGTCAGCGCCGTGCGCACCGCCATCGGCACCTTTGGCGGCAGCCTGAAAGACGTGCCCCCCACCGAGCTGGGAGCCATCGTGGTGCGCGAGGCCTTGGCCCGTGCCCAGACGCCGGGGCAGGACGTCGGCCATGTGGTCTTTGGTCACGTCGTCAACACCGAGCCGAAGGACATGTATCTGTCCCGTGTGGCAGCCCTCCAGGGCGGCTGTGCCGAGGGCACGCCCGCGTTCAACGTCAACCGCCTGTGCGGCTCGGGTCTGCAGGCCATCGTGTCGGCGGCGCAGTCGATTCTGCTGGGTGACTGCGACATCGCCATCGGCGGTGGCGCCGAAAACATGAGCCGTGCCCCCTTTGCCAGCCTGAACACGCGCTGGGGTGCCCGCATGGGGGACACCAAACTGGTGGACATGATGGTGGGTGCGTTGCACGATCCTTTCCACAACATCCACATGGGCGTGACGGCGGAGAACATTGCCGCCAAATGGGGCATCACCCGCGAGGACCAGGACCGTCTGGCGCTGGAAAGCCACCAACGCGCCCAGCGGGCGACCGAGGCGGGTTACTTCAAGGACCAGATCATCCCCGTGACGATCAAGACCCGCAAGGGCGAAGTAGCCTATGCGACCGACGAGCACTTCCGTCCCAACGCAACGATGGAAGAACTGGCCAAGCTCAAGCCCGTTTTCCTGAAAGAAAACGGCACGGTGACGGCCGGCAACGCTTCCGGCATCAACGATGCGGCGGCGGCCGTGCTGCTGATGGACGCCCGCACGGCGCAGGCCCGCGGCCTGAAGCCCATGGCGCGGCTGGTGACCTATGCGCACGCCGGGGTGGACCCCAAATATATGGGTATTGGCCCGGTGCCGGCGTCGCGCCTGGCGCTGCAAAAGGCGGGCCTGAGCGTCAACGATCTGGACGTCATCGAGGCCAACGAGGCCTTTGCTGCTCAGGCCTGTGCCGTCACGCGCGACCTGGGGCTGGATCCGGCCAAGGTCAATCCCAACGGTTCCGGCATCTCGCTGGGTCACCCGATCGGGGCGACCGGTGCGCTCATCACCGTCAAGGCCTTGCACGAACTGCAGCGCATCAACGGCCGCTATGCCCTCGTGACCATGTGCATCGGCGGCGGACAAGGCATCGCCGCGATTTTCGAGCGGGTCTGACGCTGCGCCCACCGGTGGCGATCCCGGGCGTCAGTCGAGTTCGTACACCGACACCCGGGACGCCATCGCGATCGCGTTGAGGCGGCACACGTCACGGGCCGAGGTGGCGCGGTTGAGCGCGCCCCCTTTGCCGGTGAGCTTGCGGATCCAGGCTTTGAGGCTCATGTCGCATCGTCTCCGTCTGGGGTAGTGGGTCAGTCGTGGCGCCGGAACACCCCGACCACCACCCCCAGCACCTCGAGCGACTGGTGCGCGATGATGTCGGGGTAGTCGGGGTTGGCGGGCTTGAGCACCCAGCCCGCGGCGCCCTTGAGCGGGTACAGGTGCTTGACGGTCAGCTCGTTGTCCACCACCGCCACCACGATGTCGCCGGGCTTTGTGGGGCGGTTGCGCTCGACCACCAGCATGTCGCCGTCGAGCATGCCCGCGTCCTTCATGGAGTCGCCCCGGACGCGGCAGAACACCGTGCGCTCCGGGTGGCGAATCAGATAGTCCTCCACCCCCACGCTCTCCAGGCCGGCGGATTGGTCTTCCGGCTGTGGCAGCCCGGCCCGCACTTGGCCCAGCACCGGCAACGCAAAAAACTGGCGTGTCGGGGCGATGCGGCCATCCACCCGCTCCAGGTAGCCGGCGTCCACCAGCCGGCCGATCACCTTGAACACGCCGCCCGACGACGACAGCCCGAGCACGTCGGCCAGCCGCGCCATGGAGGGGAAGGCCTTGTGCGCCTTCCAGTACACCCGCAGGGCGTTGAGGTGTTGATCGTCCGACATGGCAAGAACCGGTACTCGAGTGAATAAATGTTCACCATTGTGAGTGAATCGTGGGTGGCTGTCAACGGCGCGCGCCATCGGCCATGGACAGCGCGGGAGGAGCGCGCTATATCTGCCACGTCGCGTGTGCAGGAGGCGCGTTGCCCATGAAGGCCGAGCAAAACGAACGTCTGACCCGGATCGGGCCGGGAACGCCCTGCGGAGCACTGTTGCGCCGCTACTGGCAGCCGGTGGCCTTGGCGGAGGAGTTCGACCCCGCCCTCGATTCCCGCATGGCCGAGCGCCCGCTGAAGGCCGTGCGCGTGCTGGGGCAGGACATGATTCTGTTCCGCGACGACCTCGGGCGCTGGGGCCTGTTGGATCGGGACTGCCCGCACCGCAATGCCGATTTGGCCTTTGCCCGGCACGAGGGGGATGGCGTGCGCTGTCCCTTCCATGGCTGGAAGTTCGACGCCACCGGCCGCTGTCTGGAGACGCCGGCAGAGCCGCTGGGCAGCACGCTGTGCGACCGGGTGCGACAGCGCAGCTACCCGGTCGTCGAGCGCAGCGGGGTGCTGTTTGCGTGGCTGTGGGAGGAGGGGCGCTCGCCCCCACCGTTGCCGCGGCTGGACTGTTGGGTGGCGCCCGATACCCATGTGTTTGCCTTCAAGGGCTTGTGGCACTGCAATTGGCTGCAGGCCTTCGAGGTGGGCATCGATCCGGCGCACACGTCGTTTTTGCACCGCTTCTTGAACGATGCGCCTCTGGAGGCCATCGGGGATAACGCGGCGGGCAAGCAGTTCCGCAGCGCCAGCCTGGGCGAGGCCGATGGCCAGCGCTGGCCCATGACGCGCATCATGCGCGAGTTCCACCGCCCCGACATCCGCTTCGAGCCGCGCTCGTGGGGCTTTCAGCTCACCACGCTGCGGGCCATGACCGAGGCGCTCACCATCACCCAGATGCATGTGCCCGTGGACGACACGCGCACCTACTGGTATGCGTTTTTCACCAGCTTCGACAAGCCGGTGGACAAGGTGGCCATGCGCGCCCAGCGGGCGCAGTTCATCGAACCGCCGCACTACCTGCCCAAGGCTGGGCGCCACAACCAGTGGGGGTTCGACCCGCGGGAGCAGCGCGAACGCACCTACCTCGGGATGGGGGAGGAGGACATCAACGTCCACGACCAATGGGCGGTCGAGAGCATGGGCCCGATTCAGGACCGCACTCGGGAGCATTTGGGCACGACGGACAAGGTCATCATGGCGCACCGGCGCCTGTTGCTGCAGGCCATCGACACCGTGCAGGCCGGGGGAGAGGCCCCCGGGGTGGCGGATGCGGCGCTGCACGATCAGATCGCCGGGCCCGATACGGTGGACGGCATCGCCCCGGCCGGAGACTGGGCCGGCTGGTGGCAGCAGCAGGCCCAGGACAAGCGGCGACGCGCGCCGTGGCTGTCGCAGCGGCGGGCAGACCCGCGGTCCGACCATCCGTCCGACCATCGCGCGGCCACGGCGGCATGAGCGATTTCGCCCTCCGCTGCGGCGAACACTCGCCCGAGCGGCAGCGGGCCGCCGAGGCGGTGCTGGCCGCCATCGAGTCCGGCGGGTTGGATCTGGTGCGGGTGGCATGGTGCGACATTCACGGCATCAGCCGCGCCAAGGCCCTGACGCCGGCGGCCGTTCGCGCCGCCTTGCACGGCGGGGTCGGCATGGTATCCACGCTGCTGCTCAAGGACACATCGGACCGCACGGCGTGGCCGGTTTTCCAGCCCGGGGGGCAGCCGATCTGCCCGGCTTCGGGCAAGCCAACAATGTGGTGCTGCTGCCCGATCCGGCCAGTTTCCGGGTGCTGCCGTGGCGGCCCTCCACCGGCTGGCTGCGCGCGCAGGCGTGGTTTGCCGACGGCCGGCCCGTCCCCTTCGACAGCCGCCGCCTGTTGCAGCGCGCCTTGCAGCGCCTGGCCGCGCGGGGCTATGGCCTGCGCTGCGGGCTGGAGGTCGAGTTCCACATCTACCGCATCGTGGACGACGGCGCGCAGACCGACCCGCGGTGCGCCGCCTGGCCGGGCGAGCCCCCGGCGGTGCGCATGATCCACCCGGGCTACCAGTTGCTCTCCGAGGCTTGGCTGGACCAGGCCGACGCCGCCCTGCGCATCGTGCGCCAGACGGCGCAGGGCTTGGGCCTGCCGCTGTCGTCGCTGGAGGCCGAGATGGGCCCCAGCCAGGTGGAGGCGGTGTTCGACGTCACCGATGCGTTGACGGCGGCGGACAACATGGTGCTGTTTCGCAACGCGGTGCGCATGGCGCTGCGCGAGGCGGGCTACCACGCCACGTTCATGTGCCGGCCGCCGTTTGCCCAAATCATGTCCAGCGGGTGGCATTTGCACCAGTCGCTGGTCGATCTGGCCACTGGTGCCAACGCCATGTGCCGCGCGGCGCCTGCGCCCGATTGCACCCCCAGCGACGCGCGCAGCGTGTTGTCCGACGCCGGCGCGCACTATCTGGCCGGCCTGCTGGCGCATGCGCGCGGCATGGCCGTTTTCTGCACCCCCACGGCCAATGGCTACGGGCGCTTTCGCCCGCATGCGCTGGCCCCGCAGTCGGTGCAGTGGGGGCGCGACAACCGCGGCGCCATGCTGCGCGTCATCGGTGGTTGCGGCGATGCGGCCACCCGGATCGAAAACCGCATCGGCGAGCCGGCGGCCAATCCCTACCTGTACCTGGCCGCGCAGATCGAAGCCGGACTGGACGGCCTGGAGCGGGGGCTGATGCCGCCGCCTGCCACCGAGGACCCGTACGGCTCGACCGCCACCCCTTTGCCGACCAGCCTGGGTGAGGCGCTCGACGCCCTGGACCAGGACACGGCGCTGACCGAACGGCTGGGCCACGACTGGGTGGCCTACATTCGCCAGATCAAGGGGCTGGAGTGGCAGCGCTACACCGCGGCCGAGGACCGCGAGGCCTTCGAGCGGCGGGAGTATTTCAGTCGGTTGTGAGCGGCTGGGAAAAGCAAAAAGCCCGCGCGAAGCGGGCTAAGTCATTGATTTTGCTGGCTCCCCGACCTGGGCTCGAACCAGGGACCTACGGATTAACAGTCCGGCGCTCTACCGACTGAGCTATCGGGGAACAAGCTTCCATTATAACCCTTCGCCGGCCCTTTGCTCCTGCGCGCCAGTCTGCAGGCGGGCCCAGGTGCGCATCAGAGTGGCCGCCGCTGCCTCGGGTTCGTCGGCACCGGTGATGGCCCGCACCACGGCGAACGACCCCACCTCGCTGGCTGCGATGGCGGGCAACTCGGCCAGGCCGATGCCGCCGATGGCGACCGTGGGCACGTCGCGCGCCAAGCGGGCGTAATGCGCCAGCCGTTGCGGCCCCTGCGGGGCGGTGGGCATGACTTTGAGTGTGGTGGGGAACACGGCCCCCAGCGCCAGGTAGCTGGGCCCCACGCGCCAGGCACGCGCCATTTCGGCGTAGCCGTGGGTGCTGAGCCCCAGGCGCAGCCCGCTGTCGCGCAGGCGGGCCAGATCGTCCGTCGTCAGGGTGTCCAGATCCTCTTGCCCCAGGTGGACGCCGTAGGCGCCGGCGGCGATGGCGTCGCGCCAGTGGTCGTTGATGAACAGCCGCGCGGGTGTGCTGCGCACGGCGGCGACGGCGGCGCGCACTTCATGGGTGATGCGTTCGGGATCGGGGTGTTTGAAGCGCAGTTGCAGCGTGGGCACCCCGGCACGTGCCATGCGGGCCACCCAGGCCGCGTCCGGCAACACGGCGTACAGCCCCAGCCGATGCGGGCAGGGGGCAAAGCGGGCCGCGGGCGGGTCGAACCCAAAGTCCGCCGGATCGTCCGGCCAGTCGGCGGGGTCGAACGGGCGGCGGGCGCTGCGCCGGGCCCAGGCCTGCGCGACGCACTGCGCGTCCCCATCCACGAAGCCGAGGCGACGCGCCGCGGCGTAGGCCACGGCCTGCACGGTGCCATCGGCGGGGGTGGCCGTGGGGTCGGCGTCGCGCTCGATCCGCAGCGCACGGTGGTGCTGCACGATGGCGTCCACCGCGGACAGGGGGGCGTCGAGGACAGCGGGGGCGGGGGGCATGGGGAGTTTCAGCCTTGGTGCCAGAAGGGGGTGCCCAGCACGGGGGTGCTGGGCTGCGCCGATGCTTGAGGGGCCATCGCCCCCGCCAGATAGGCGGCACGACCTGCCGCGACCGCATCGGCAAAGGCGCCCGCCATGGCGACCGGGTCCTGCGCCAGCGCCACGGCGGTGTTGAGCAGCACGGCGTCGAAGCCCCATTCCATCACCTGGCAGGCGTGGGACGGCAGGCCCAGCCCCGCATCCACGATCAGCGGCACGTCCAGGCGCTCGCGCAGCGTGCGCAGGGCGTGCGGGTTGACGGGGCCCAGGCCGGTGCCAATCGGGGCCGCCCACGGCATGACGGCTTGGCAGCCCACGTCCAGCAGGCGCTGGCACAGCACCAGGTCGTCGGTACAGTAGGGCAACACCTTGAAGCCGCGTTGGATCAGCAGGTCCGCTGCCACGGGCAGTTGCAGCGTGTCGGGCTGCAGCGTGTAGTCGTCGCCGATCAGCTCGAGCTTGATCCACTCGGTGCCGAACACCTCGCGCGCCATTTCGGCGGTGGTGACGGCCTCCTGCACGCTGTGGCAGCCGGCGGTGTTGGGCAGCACCGGCACGCCCAGGCGCTGCAGCAGCGTCCAAAAGCCGTGCGAGGCATCGAGGCCCAGCGCCCCCTGGCGGCGCAGCGATGCGGTCAGCATGCAGGGCGAGGCGCGCAGGACGGCCTGCTCGAGCACGGCGGGCGAGGGGTAGCGCGCCGTGCCCAGCATCAGGCGGCTGCCAAACGCTTGGCCGTACAGGAGGAGCGGATCGGACGGGGGGGACGCTGGGGTGGGGAGTGCGGTCATGGTGGGTCAGCCGCCAGTGACGGGGGCGATGACTTCGACGCGGTCGCCATCGCGCAGCGGCGTGAGGGCGTATTGTGCGCGCGGCACGAACTGCAGGTTGACGGCCACGGCAAACGGCGCTTGGGGGGGCTGGCCATCGGTGGCGCGGGCCACCGCGTCGGCGACGCTGGCGCCGTCGGGCAGTTCTGCGGGTTGCGCGTTGATCCAAATCTTCATGGTGTGCGGACGGGGGCGTCGGCCTCGGCCCGGGCGAATGCCAGCCCCAGGCGCTGCGCCAGGTCGGTGCGGCCGGTCTGCAGATACTCGATGACGGCGTCGTGCACCGCGGGCGAGATCATGAACCCGTGGCGGTACAGCCCGTTGATCTGCAGCACGCGCGGTGCGCGCTCGACGACCGCGGGCAGATTGTCCGGCAGGGTGGGTCGGCATTGGGCGCACAACTCCAGCACGCGGGCCTCGGCAAAGCCGGGGTGGACGGCATAAGCGGCGCTGAGCAACTCGAGGGTGGAGCGCACGCTGGCCGGGGACAGGTCATCGGACTCGATTTGGGTGGCGCCGATGACGAACAGATGGCCCGGCTTGGGGGCGATGTAGATGGGGTAGCGCGGATGCAGCAGCCGGGTGGGGCGCTGCAAGGTGACGTCCGGCGCGTGCAGGCGTGCCACCTCGCCGCGCACCCCGCGCAGGGGGCCACCGCCCGCAGCATTTGGCGTAGGCCAGTCCTCGCGGGCGCCCAGGCCGCGGCAGTCGAGCACCCAGCCGTCTGGGTGGTCGTTCTGCCAGCCGAGGGCTTGCTCCAGCGTCATGGCGGTGCCCCACTGCACCGCCACGCCCAGCGTGGCCAGCGTGGCCAGCAGCGCATCGAGCAGTTGGCGGTTGTCGAGCTGGCCTTCGTCCGGCAGGTACAGCCCCCGCTGGAAGCGCCCGGCCACGGCCGGCTCCAGCTCGGCGACGCCCTGCGCGTCCAGCGCGCGCGGGGCGGGCAAATCGGGCAGGCGTGCGGTGGTGTGGCGCAGCAGCGCCTCGAAGCGGACGGCCTCTTGCGCATCCTGGCGGTGCCACAGGATGAGCGTGCCGTTTTGCTGAAAGTACACCGGTTGCGCCAGCCCCTCGCACAGCGCCTGCCAGCGGGGCAGCGCGTAGCGCCCCATGGCGACGACGTTGGGCTCGGTCACGGCCGATTCGGCGAGCGGCGCCAGCATGGCGGCCGCGACGCGGGCGGCGCCCCCGGCCTGTGTGGCATCGGGGGCGGGATCGACGATGTGAACCGGGTGACCGGCCCGCGCCAGCGTGAGGGCGAGCAGCCGACCCATCAGGCCGGCGCCGAGGATCAGGACGGGTTCGCGGGAGCGCATGCCCTGGATGGTACCCCAGGGAAAACCCGCGCCACGCCCGCGGGCGCCACGTCCGTGCACGGGCGGCGGATAATGTCACACATGTCGCATCTGAACGATCTTGCCCACCCGCACCGCTCGCGCTACCCGCGGGTGTTGTCCATCGCCGGCAGCGATTCCGGTGGCGGTGCCGGCATCCAGGCCGATCTGAAGACCATCGCGGCCCTGGGCTGCTACGGCATGACGGCGATCACGGCACTGACGGCGCAAAACACCCTGGGGGTGCGCGCCATCCAGGGCGTGCCGGCGTCGTTTTTGAAAGAGCAGATCGCCGCCGTGGTGGAGGACATCGGCGTGGACGCGGTCAAGATCGGCATGCTGCATGCGCCGGACATCGTCGATGCCGTGGCCTGGGCCATCGACACCTACCGCCTGCCCAACGTGGTGCTGGACCCGGTGATGGTGGCCACCAGCGGCGACACCTTGATCGAGGACGCGACCATCGAGCGCCTGGTGCGCGAGCTGTTCCCGCGCGCCACCGTGGTGACCCCCAACCTGGACGAGGCCGCGTTGCTGTTGGGCCGCCCGCTGGCGCAGGTGGAGGAGCTGGAGGCCGCGGCCGCCGATCTGCTGCAGCGCGGCGCGTCGGCCGTGCTGCTCAAGGGCGGGCACTTGCCCGGGGATGTGGTCACCGACCTGCTGGCCATCCGCGGCGAGCCGCCGGCGTACTGGATCCGCCTCAGCGGTGAGCGCATCGTCAGCGACAATGTGCACGGCACGGGGTGCACCCTGTCGTCGGCCATCGCCTCGTTCCTGGCCATCGGCCAGACGCTGGAGGAGGCGGTGCAATCCGCCCAGGGCTGGGTGCGGGGGGCTATTGCCGCCGGCGCGCATGTGCGCACCGGCCAGGGCAGCGGGCCGCTCAACCACGGCTATGCGCCGGTGCCAATGCGGCTGCTCGACTGATCAACCCGGCCCGACACCCAGCAGCCGCTGCAGCCGGGTGCTGGTGGTGGTGTATTCGAGGACGACCCGCTCCTGCGGGCGCAGCCATTGGGCGATGGCGAATGCGGCCAGGGTCGCTTCGTGAAAGCCGCACACGATCAGCTTGCGCTTGCCGGGGTAGGTGTTGACATCGCCCACCGCATGGATGCCCGGCTCCGAGGTGCGGTAGCCCTCGGTATCCACGACCAGGTGCTTGCGCTCCAGCGCCAGCCCCCAGTCGGCAATCGGGCCGAGGCGCGGATTCAGCCCCAGCCGGGGCATGAACAGATCCAGCGGCAGCGTGAGCCGCCGGTCGTCGGCGGTGGCGATCTCCAGCGCCTCCAGACGGCCGTCGGCGGCGGCGATGGCCCCCACCGGCTGCCCCATACACAGGCGCACCCAACCCGCACCGATGGCGGACTGCAGCCGTTCATCCAGTTCGGCGTCGATGGCGAAGCGGTCGTTGCGGTGCAGCAGCGTGACATCGGCCGCCCCGCCGTCCGCCAGTTGCAGCGCCAGTGCCGCGGCGGATTCGGTCCCGCCCATGACGACGATGCGCTGGCCCGTCCAGATGTCGGCGGGGGGATCGCGGTAGTGCACCTGCCGGCCCTCCCAGGCCTCCAGCCCGGGCACCGGCACCTTGCGCGGCAGGAACGCGCCCACGCCCGCGGCGATGACGAGCGCATCGCATTCGAAGGCCAGGCCGCCGTCCGTTGCCAGCCGAAACCGCGGAGACGGTTCGGCCCTGTCGGGCGCCAAGCGCTGCAGCGACGTCACGATTTGCCCCAAATGCAGGGGGATCCGCAACGGCGCCAACTGCTGCAACAGCCGCTGCGTCAGCTCCTGCCCGCTGCAGGCAGGGATGCCCGGCAGATCGTAGATGGGTTTGCCGGGGTACAGCTCGGCGCATTGCCCCCCGGCGTGGGGCAGACCCTCCACGACATGTACGCCCAGCTCTTGCAGGCCCAACTGAAAGGCCTGATAGAGCCCGACCGGCCCAGCGCCGATCACGACGGCATCGGTGCGGATGGGAGAGGCGGACGTCATGGTGGTCGGGGCGGCGCGCGCCGCTCCTGCGATCGGGCGATCAGCGCTTGAGCAGCGGCAGCTTGCCGGTCTTGTCCTTGTACTGCTCGGCTTCGGGCAGCGGCGCTTTGCGCTTGGTGATGCTCTTCCAGGTCGGCAGCTTGGCCAGCTCGGCGTTGAGGGCGATCATGTGCTGCTGGTCGCGCGGCACGTCTTCCTCGGCGTAGATGGCGCCGACCGGGCACTCCGGAATGCACACCGCGCAGTCGATGCACTCGTCGGGGTCGATGGTCAGGAAGTTGGGCCCCTCGCGGAAGCAATCCACGGGGCAGACGTCCACACAGTCGGTGTACTTGCAGGCGATGCAGGCTTCGGTAACAACGTGTGTCATGGCGCAGGGTCTTTCGGGGGCGGCCAGCGCCCCAACGCGGCGTGGGCCGCGCGTCGGGTCTCGGCAGAGGGCGGATTGTAGGCGCTCGGGGCGCGAGGCTGGTTGATCTGGGTCAGCACGCCGACCGGCAAAGCGGTTATTGTGTCCATGCACGGTGTTCGTGCGCCGACCGCTCCAAAGGCCTTGCCCATGACCGACATGTCCCGCCGCCGTTCGTCCCTCCCTCCCGCCGGGTCCGACAGCGGGCCCCCGCCAGCGGCAGCCGAGCCCCACCGTCGGCAGGCGGACGCCGCCGAGGCCATGGACCAACAGGCGTCGGTGCTGATGGCCCAGTTGTGGAGCGGTCTGTCGCCCATTTCGCTGACCCTGGCGGCCACGGACTGGGCACTGCACGTGCTGAGTTCGCCGGGGACCCAACGGCGGTTGGCGCGGCAAGCGGCCGAACTCGGCCACGCGTGGTGGCAAGACGCGTGGCGCGCTGGGATGGGCACGGCCACGGCCTTTCTGACGCCCGATGTGTCCGGTGTGGCCGGTGCGGCCGGTGCGGCCGCAGCGCGTACCGGCGAGGCCGGCGGAGGGAGTGGGACGCAGGGCGGTCCCGGTGACGATGGCGCACCGCCGGACGACGCCTCCCCGTTGGCGCGCGCCCTGCGCGAGGACGCGCGCTACGCCGACCCGGCGTGGCAGCGCTGGCCGTGGTCGGGGCTGGCCAGCGCCGGCAAGGCGCTGGAGCTGTGGTGGCAGCAGGCCGCGGCACTGCGCGGCATGCAGCCGCACAGCCGCGAGCAGATGCGCTTCTACGGGCGCCAGTGGCTGGACGCCTGGGCGCCGAGCAACGTGCTGTGGACCAACCCGCAGGCGCTGCAGCGCGCCTGGGAGAGCGGCGGCCAGTCGCTCGTCAAGGGCTGGGGCCGCATGGTGGAAGACGTGCAGTGGCGGCTGGGGCTGCAGCCGCCGCGGCGGCGCTTCGATCCGGAGCTGGCCCCCGGGCGGGGGCTGGCGACGACCCCGGGGCAGGTGGTGCTGCGCAACGCCCTGATCGAGCTGATCCAGTACGCGCCGACGACGCCGACGGTGCAGCGCGAGCCGGTGCTCGTGATCCCCTCGTGCATCATGAAGTACTACATCCTCGACCTGTCGCCGCACAACTCGCTGGTGCGCTGGCTGGTCGGGCAGGGCCACACGGTCTACATCGTCTCGTGGAAGAACCCCGACGAAGACGACGCCCTGCTGGCGATGGACGACTACGTGCGCGACGGCGTGCTGGCGGCGCTGGACCACGTGCGCTGCGCCACCGGCGCGCCGGTGCACCTGATGGGCTATTGCCTCGGCGGGACGTTCGCTGCCATCGCCGCGGCGGCGCTGGGCGGCGGCGACGCGCGGCTGGGTTGCCAGCACGCCGTCGACGCGGCCGAGGAGGGGGTGCTGGCAAGCCTGACGCTGCTGGCCGCCGAGACCGACTTCAAGGAGCCCGGCGAGCTCGGCATCCTGATCGACGAGGCGCAGGTGCGGCTGCTGGAGGACATGATGGCCGCGCGCGGCTACCTGACCGGGCAGCAGATGGCCGGGTCGTTCCAGTTCCTGCACTCGCGCGAGCTGGTCTGGTCCAGCCAGACGCGGCGCTGGCTGCTGGGCGAGGACGAGGTCGGCAACGACCTGATGGCGTGGAACGTCGACGTGACGCGCCTGCCGGCGGTGATGCACAGCCAGTACCTGCGCAGCTGCTACCTGAACAACGACCTGGCCGAGGGGCGCTTCCAGTTCGAGGGGCAGCCGATCGCGCTGCGCGACATCCGCGTGCCGGTGTTCGCGGTCGGCACCGTCAAGGACCACGTGGCGCCGTGGCGCTCGGTGTACAAGATCCACCACCTGGTCTCGGCCGACGTGACGTTTGCGCTGACCAACGGCGGGCACAACGCCGGCATCGTGTCGGAGCCGGGGCACCGCGGGCGCTACCACCACCTGCTGACGACGCCCGCGGATCATCCGTGGCGCACCCCGGACGAGTGGCTGGCCGCGGCGCCGCGGCTGGAGGGCAGCTGGTGGCCGTCGTGGTCGGCGTGGCTCAAGCAGCGCGGCAGCGGGCAGGAGGTGCCGGCGCGCCAGCCGCCGCAGGATCCGGCGCTCGGGTCGGCGCCGGGCCGCTACGTGATGGTGCGCTACGGCGACTGAATCAGCCCCCCGCCTGCACTGCTTCGCCCGCGCGGGGCGGCAAAGCGCCGGGCCAGTAGGGCCTGCGCCAACGGGCGCTCTACGGGCCAAGGCTCGCCGTGCAGTTCGGCCGCCAATACCTCGCCACACAGCACGGACAGGGTCAGCCCGCGCGCGCCCAGCCCCGTCAGCACACACAGGCCGGGCAGCCGATCGGGCTCCACCGCCCCGACGGCGGGGAAGCGGTCCGGCAGCGTGCAGCGCACGCCGGCCCAGCCGTGTGCCTGGGGCCAGAGGCGGGACAGCGCTTCGGCCGCCGGGGGCAGCAAGCGGCGCAGTTTGTCCAGATTGGCGGCATGGTCCGCGGCTTGGACGGCGCGATCCGTGCTGCCCCGTATGAAGGTGGAGCCCATGCACCACAGCGGCTGCCCATCGGGCCCGGGCACACCGGCGATCAGCGACCCGTGCCCGTTGACAGGAAACGGCGGCAAGGCGCTCGCCGCCGA
The DNA here is from genome assembly GCF_001675355.1 of Tepidimonas fonticaldi. Classification (NCBI taxonomy): domain Bacteria; kingdom Pseudomonadati; phylum Pseudomonadota; class Betaproteobacteria; order Burkholderiales; genus Tepidimonas; species Tepidimonas fonticaldi. The sequence continues at coordinate 737,834 of NZ_LZDH01000056.1, forward strand.
TGGCGACAGGGCGGCCATGGGTCCCCACGTCACCTGTCCGCGCAGGGCATGCAGAGGCAAAGGCATTCGGTCGGTGTGCGGCAGCAGCGCCAAGCTGCCGAAGCCCGCGCACACCACGACCACGGGGGCCTGGGCCACCGGTCGGCCGGTGTCGTCGATCACGATCCACTCGGCATCATCCGTCGTGCGGCGCAGACCGGCGACGCGCGCTCCGCCGACGAAGCGCACGCCGGCGCGGGCCAGTTGGGCGGCCACCAGCCGCGCCGGCCGCAGCCACGCCGCCTGGGGGTGCCACAGGGCGGGCGTGTCCGCAGGCAGGCCCGCGCGCACCGTGCGCGCGGGATCGGCCGGCTCGCTCCAAACCTGGCCGTGTTCGCGCCACGCCCCCGTGTCGGGCAGGGCGCGCTTGCCCTCCACGCGGTGCTCGAACACACCGCTGGGGCTCCAGTCCACACCCGGCGTCAGCAGCGCCCGGGCCCGCTCCAGGGTGCTGGCCAAGCCCGCCCGGGTCAGACGCGACAGCGGCGCATCGTCGGGCGACACATGCGGGGCGACCAGCCCCACGGGCAAGCCCGATGCGCCGGTCGCGGGGGCGTCGGCTGCGTCCAGCACCGTCACACGCCAGCCCCGCGCGGCCAAGCTCCAAGCGGCCGCCGAGCCGGCCAGACCGGCACCGATCACAACCGCGTGGCTCTGCGGGGGGGGCGATCCCGGCGCCGCGGCCGGGGCGCTCGCAGACCGCAAAGCGGCCCGGGGTGTCCAGCTCGGCGCGAACACCGCCCGCAGGCAGTGCCGCTTGGGAGGCAAGCCCGGGGCCTTCTCGACCCGAAAACCCGCCTGCGCCAGCCCGTCGCGGACCGCGCGCGCCACCGTCCAGGTGCCCAGCCGGGTACCCGGCTGGCACAAGCGCGCGACCGCACGCAGCACATCGGGCGACCACATGTCGGGGTTGGCGGCCGGGTCGAAGCCGTCCAGAAACACGCTGTTCACCGGCACGTCCAGCGTGGGCAGCCAGCGCGCCGCTTCGCCCACGCACAGGGTCAACAGCAGGCGCCGGCTGGGGCCATCGCCGCCGTCGGCGGGCCATTCCCAGGTCCAGCGGTGCACGCCCGGCAGCAGCCCCATCCAGCGCTCGGCCAGCGCCGCGGCCAGGGGCTGGAGGTGGGCAAACGGGGCCGTACTGCGGCGCAGGTCGTCGGCGGTGGCGGGGTGGGCCTCTGTGGCGGTGTAGCACAGCGTGGATGGGGCGGATGCATCGGCCCGCCACGCTTGCCAAGTGGCCAGAAAGTTCAGCCCCAGACCGAAGCCGTTTTCCAGCACGTGCCAGCGCGCCGCGCCCGCCCAAGCCGGAGACTGCCCGTCATCGGGCAGCAGGCCGCAACCGCCCAAAAACACGTGCCGCGCCTGCGCCAGGCCGCCCTGACCGTCGGCGCCACGGCTGCGGTAGATGTCGTCGAAGCGGGGGCTGCGCGGCGTGCCGTCCGGCAGCCACTCGACCACGACGTCGGCCATGTCACCCCTGCGTCGGGGGCACGTAGCCGGCGGCGACGTCCGCACCTTCGCCAAAGAAGTGCTTTTCCATCTGCCGCGCCAGGTATTGCCGCGCGCGCGCGTCGGCCAGGTTCAGGCGGTTTTCGTTGACCAGCATGGTCTGGTGGCGCAGCCAGTCCTGCCAGGCCTGTTTGCTGACGTTTTCCCAGATGCGCTTGCCCAGCTCGCCCGGGTAGGGGGGGAAGTCGAGTCCCTCGGCTTCGACGCCGAGTTTGATGCAGCGAACGGTGCGTGCCATGGTGTCGTGCTCCTGCGCAAAAAATCTGTCTCATGCCCCGTGGTGATAAACGCCCCACGGAAACGGCATAAGGGGTTTGATACGATGCGGGTTTTGCCCGGTGGGCGACCGCCGGTCCCCCACAGGTCCCAGCGGTTTCATCGGGCCCGGACTGTAACCCAGTTGTCCCTTCCCCAAAGGGGCCGGGGATTGAGGCAGGACAAGCCCGCCCGCCCCGCGGGCGGCTACGCTGGGCCATCGCGATTTTCCATCACCTGATCATGAGTGCATTCGACGAAGAACGCGTCCTGACCGTCCACCACTGGACCGACCGGCTGTTCAGCTTCACGACCACGCGCAACCCGGGGCTGCGGTTCCTCAACGGCCAGTTCACCATGATCGGGCTGCGGCTGGAAAACGGCAAACCGCTGCTGCGCGCCTACAGCATCGTCAGCGCCAATTACGAGGAGCATCTGGAGTTCCTGAGCATCAAGGTGCCCGATGGCCCGCTGACCAGCCGGCTGCAGCACATCCAGCCCGGCGACACGGTGATCGTCGGCCACAAGCCCACGGGCACGCTGGTCATCGATTACCTGTTGCCCGGCAAGAACCTGTACCTGTTCGGCACCGGCACGGGGTTGGCGCCGTTTCTGAGCATCGTGCGCGATCCGGCCACCTATGAGCGCTTCGAGAAGGTCGTGCTGGTGCACGGCGTGCGGCAGGTGGCCGAGCTGGCCTACCGCGACTATCTGACGCAGGAACTTCCGCAGCACGAATTCCTCGGTGAGTACGTGAGCCGACAGATGCTGTACTACCCCACCGTCACCCGCGAGCCCTTCGAGCGTCAGGGCCGCATTCCGGATCTGGTGCAAAGCGGCCAGATGGCGCGCGAATTGGGCCTGCCGCAGCTCAACCCCGAGACCGACCGCGTCATGATCTGCGGCAGCCCGGCCATGCTGCGCGACCTCAAGGCCATGTGTGAACGCCTGGGTTTCGTCGAGGGCAACACGAGCACGCCCGGGCAGTTCGTGATCGAGAGGGCGTTTGCCGATGCCAACTGAGGCCTCGGGCTCCGGCGGCTGGGCCGACTGGGCCGGATGGGTGGCCGCGTCGCCCCGTGCGGTGCTGGGGGGCTTGGCGCTGTGGTGCGGCGGCCTGCTCGGCTATGGCCTGTACCTGCAGCACGGGGTCGGGCTGGAGCCGTGCCCGATGTGCATCGTGCAGCGCTATGCGCTGATCCTGGTGGCGCTGGCCACGGCGGTCGCGGCCGCGGCGGGCCCCGGGCTGCGGCGCGTGCTGGCGTGGCTGGCGCTCGTGCTGGCGCTGGCGGGGGCGGCGGTGGCCGCGCGCCAGTCGTGGCTGCAGTGGTATCCGCCCGAAATCCTGACCTGCGGGCGGGATTTGTTCGGCATGATCGAGTCCTTCCCCCTCAAGCGGGCAATCCCCATGATCTTTCGCGGCAGCGGGGACTGCACGGCCATCGACTGGACTTTTTTGGGCCTGACGATCGCGAACTGGTCGTTTTTGAACTTTGTGGCGATGGCCGCAGCCCTGCTGGCCTGGCTGCGGTGCAGCCGCCGTTGACGCGATGGAACGGGTGGGGGCGCTGGTCGTCGGGGCGGGGGTGATCGGCCTGGCGGTCGCCCGCGCGCTGGCCCGTGCGGGGCGCGATGTGGTCGTGCTGGAGCGCGAAACGGCCATTGGCACCGGCGTGAGCGCGCGCAACAGCGAGGTCATCCACGCCGGGCTGTACTACGCGCCTGGATCGCTCAAGGCGCAGTTGTGCGTGCGTGGCAAGGCGCTGTTGTACGACTATGTGGCCGAGCGGCACATCGGCCACCGCCCCTGCGGCAAGCTGATCGTTGCGACCGAACCCGAGCAAACGGACGCGCTGCAGGCGCTCGCCGCGCGCGCGCAGGCCAATGGCGTGCCCGTGTCGTGGCTGTCCGCCGCCCAGGCGCGCGAGCGCGAGCCCGCCTTGCGCTGCCACGCCGCACTGTGGTCGCCCAGCACGGGCATCGTCGACAGCCACGGCTTGATGGTGGCGCTGCAGGGCGATCTGGAAGCCGCCGGAGGCAGCGTCGCGCTGGGCTCGGTGTTCACCTCGGCCGAGCCGATCGGCGCCCAGGGCCAAGGCGGCTGGCGCGTGCAGGGCGCGACGCGCGAGGGCGAGCCCTTCGAGTTGCAGGCCGACGTGCTGGTCAACGCGGCGGGGCTGTGGGCCTGCCATGTGGCGCGCGCCATCCAGGGGCCCGACCCCGAGCGCTGGTCGCGGCCCCGTTATGCCAAGGGCAGTTACTTTGCGCTGGTCGGGCGTTCGCCGTTCGGTTGCCTGATCTATCCCGCGCCGCAGGACGCCTGGCTGGGCGTGCACCTGACGCTCGATCTGGGCGGGCAGGCGCGCTTTGGCCCCGACCACGAGTGGGTGGACGCCGCCTCGCCGGACGGGCTGGACTACGCCGTCGATGCGCAGCGTGCGTCGGTGTTTTATGACGCCATCCGCCGCTACTGGCCGGCTTTGCCCGACGGTGCGCTGCAGCCGGCCTACAGCGGCGTACGTCCCAAGATCCACGGGCCCGGCGAGCCGGCGCCGGATTTTCGGCTGGACGGCCCGCACGAGCACGGCTGGGCCGGACTGGTGCATCTGCTGGGCTTCGAGTCGCCGGGGTTGACGAGCGCGCTGGCGGTGGGCGAGCGCGTCGTGGACGCCTTGGCAGCTTCTTGATCCGGATCAAACCACGGCGGGAACGCCAGGCGCGAGGCAGAATCGCCTCAGCATGACTGCCGCGCCCTTTGCCGAGTTTGCCATTTTGCTGCTGCTCGCGGCCGCCGCCGGCGCGCTGTTCGTGCGGCTGCGCCAGCCGGTGCTGATCGCGTACATCGTGGTCGGCATCGCCCTCGGACCGGCTGGCCTGGGCTGGGTCAAGGCCCACGATCAGGTGGCGCTGCTGGCGCAAATCGGGGTGACGGTGCTGCTGTTCATCGTCGGCCTCAAGCTCGACCTGCACCATGTGCGCCACATCGGGCCGGTGGCGCTCGCCACCGGGCTGGGGCAGCTGGCCTTCACCATCGCGGGGGGCTTCGTGCTGATCCTGGCGCTGGGCAAGGATGTGATGGCCGCGCTGTACGTGGCCGTGGCGCTGACGTTTTCCAGCACCATCATCATCGTCAAGCTGCTGACCGACAAGCGGGAGCTGGACTCGCTGCACGGGCGCATCGCCGTCGGTTTTTTGATCGTGCAGGACTTGGCCGTGGTGCTGGCGATGATGGCCATGAGCGCGCTGCGCGCGTCCGAGGCGGGGGCGGAAGCCAGCGCTTGGATGGTCGCCGCCTCGCTCGCCGGGCGGATCGTGTTGGCGGTGCTCGTCATCGCGGTGCTGATGCGCTGGGTGCTGCCGCGCCTGGTGGCGCTGATGGCGCGCTGGCAAGAGTTGCTGCTGGTCTTTGCGCTGGCCTGGGGGGTGGGGTTGGCGGCGCTGGGGGCCTGGGCCGGTTTTTCGATGGAGGCCGGTGCCTTCGTTGCGGGCTTTACGCTGGCGTCCACGCATTTCCGCGAGGCGATCAATGCCCGGCTGGGCGGGGTGCGGGACTTTTTGCTGCTGTTCTTTTTCATCCACCTGGGGGCGGAGCTGGACCTGTCCACCCTGGGGCAGGAGCTGTGGCCTGCGCTGGTGCTGGCGGTGTTCGTGCTCATTGGCAACCCGCTGGTCGTGATGGCCATCATGGGCTACATGGGCTACCGCAAGCGCACTGGGTTTCTGGCCGGGCTGACGGTGGCGCAGATCAGCGAGTTTTCCATCGTCTTCGTGGCCATGGGCATCAGCCTGGGCCATGTGGATGTACAGGCGCTGGGGCTGACGACGCTGGTGGGGTTGATCACCATCACCCTGTCCACCTACATGATCCTGTATTCCCAGCCGTTGTACGAACGGTTGGCTCCGTGGCTGGGGGTGTTCGAGCGGCAGCGCCCGCACCGGGAACTGGCCGTCGACCGCCACCCGCCGCGCAGCGACGAGTCGGCGGTGCTGGTTTTTGGCCTGGGGCGCTACGGCAGCCGGCTGCTGCGCGAGCTGCGCCGCCAGGGGGTGGCGGCGGTGGGCATCGACCACGATCCCGAGGCCGTGCGCGAGCTCAAACGGGAACGCCTCCCCGTCCATTACGGCGATGGCGAGAATCCGGACTTCGTCGAATCCCTGCCCCTGCACGACACGCGCTGGGTGGTGGTGACCCTGCCGCTGGTGTCGTCCACCCGCGCGCTGGTGCACGCGCTGCGCGGCGCGGGCTACGCGGGCCCGATTGCCGTGACCGCGCGCGACGAAGCGGCGCTGCAAGAGCTGCAGCGCCTGGACGTGCAGCACATCTATCTGCCCTTTCGCGACGCCGCCGTGCACGCAGCCGAACACCTGGTCGGCGTGCTGACGGTGCCGCCAGCTTCCGGAGCAAACCCATGACGATCGACGATGGCTGCCGCCCCCCGGCCGACCCGCCCGCGGGTGGCGTGCTGGTGGCAACCGATTTTTCCGACGGCGCGCGGCTGGCCGAACAACGGGCTGCCCACTTGGCCCGCGAGCATGGCGTGCCGCTGGTCTTGCTGCACGTCCTGCCGAACGACTGGATGGCCGCCTTGCAGGAATGGCTGGGGGCCGAGCGGCCGTCGGATCGCATCGTGGCCGATGCGCAGGCCACGTTGCAGGCCACGGCGCGCCGGTTACAGGACGAGCAGGGCTGGCCCGTCCACCCAGTGTTTGCGCAGGGGCATCCGGTGCAGGCGATCGGCGAGACGGCGCTGCGCTGCGCCGCGCGCTGGGTGGTCGTGGGCGCGCATGGGCGCGGGCGATTGCAGCGCCTGTTGCTGGGCACCACGGCCGAGCGTTTGTTGCGCAAGGCCACCTATCCCTTGCTCGTGGTGCGCCAGCCGGTGCAACACGGCTACCGGTGCGCGCTGGTGCCCGTGGACTTTTCGCCCTGGTCGGCACCGGCCCTGGCGCTGGCCGATGCGCTCGCGCCCCATGCCGCGGTCGAGATGCTGCACGCCTATACCGTGCCGTTCGAAGAAAAGCTGCGGTTTGCCGGCGTGGACGACGACATGATCGCCCTGTATCGGGAAAAGACGCGCGAGCGCGCCGCCGCTCGCCTGCACGAACTGGCGCGACAGCGGGGCTGGCCGCCCTCGCGCTACCACGCCACGCTGCACGAGGGCGATGCGGCGCCGGGCATCGTGCAACAGGCCGCCCGTCGGGCGTGCGACCTGATCGTCATTGGCAAGCACGGCTTGAGCGCCGCGGAGGAGCTGCTGCTCGGCAGCGTCACGGAGCATGTGCTGTCCGAAGCGCCCTGCGATGTCCTGGTCTCGCCGGGCCGGGCCTCGGCCTAGCGCGAGGCAAAGGCCAGGCGCGCCGCCAGCGCCGCGAAGACGACGGCGGCCGCCCGGTTGAGCGCCCGCTGCGCCCGGGCGGAACGCCGCAGCGCCCCGCCGATCCAGCCCGCAAAGACCGCAAACGACCCGAAGGTCAGCAGCGTGGCCACCATGAACAGCGCACCCAGTTGCAGGATCTGCCAGCCCACCGCGCCCCGCGCGGGATCGGCAAACTGGGGCAGAAAGGCCAGGAAGAACAGCGCGACCTTGGGGTTGGTCAGGTTCATCACGATGCCCCGCCCGTAGGCCGCGAGCGGGCGCAGCGGCGGTACCCGGGCCGTATCGATGGGGCCGGTGGGCGCCCGCCAGGCCCCCCAAGCCAGGTACAGCAGATACGCCGCCCCCAGCAGCTTGAGGGCCCAGAAGGCCCAGGGCGAAGCCGCCAGCACGGCCGCTAGTCCCAGCGCGACCGCCGCGGTGTGCCCCAGCAGCCCCGTGCACAAGCCCAGCGTGACCAGCAAGCCGGTGCGCCGGCCGTGGGTGGCCGATTGCATCAGCACGAACAGATTGTCCGGCCCGGGGCTGAGCGCCAGCAGCACCGCCGCGCCGAAGAAGGCCAGGGCCACGGTGGTGTCGATCATCGTCCCGCCCCCCGGCTGTCGCGCAGCGCCCGGGCCACCGTCGGCACCAGGTCCGGTCCGCGGTAGATCAGCCCCGTGTAGAGCTGGACGAGGTCCGCCCCCGCCGCGAGCTTGTCGCGCGCGGAGGCTTCGTCCATCACCCCGCCGACCCCGATGATCGGAAAGCCGGGCCCCAGGCGCTGGCGCAGCGCGGCGATGACGCGGTTGCTGCCGTGCGCCACCGGCCGGCCGGACAGACCCCCGGCCTCCTGCGCGTGGGGCAGGCCCTGGACCGCATCGCGCGCCAGGGTGGTGTTGGTGGCGATGACGCCGTCCATGCCGTGGCGCAGCAGGGCGTCGGCAATCACGGCGATCTGCCCGTCGTCCAGATCGGGGGCGATTTTGACGAAGATGGGTCGCCGCACGCCGAGCCGGTCGGCCAGGTCCGCACGCCGCCGCGCCAGGGCCTGCAGCAGGCCGTCCAGCGCCGCATCGCCCTGCAACTGGCGCAGGTTTTGCGTGTTGGGGCTGGAGATGTTGACCGCGATGTAGTCGGCCTGGGTGTACACCCCCTCCAGGCCGATGAGGTAGTCGTCCGTCGCGCGTTCGATGGGGGTGCTGGCGTTTTTGCCGATGTTGAGGCCCAGCACCAGGGGGCGCGCGCCGGCGCGGCCCTGGCGGACGTGTGAGCGGTTGACATTGCGGATGAAGGCATCCAGCCCGTCGTTGTTGAAGCCGAAGCGGTTGATCAGCGCCTCGGCCTGCGGCAGGCGAAACAGCCGCGGGCGGGGGTTGCCGGGCTGAGGCCGCGGGGTGACGGTGCCCACCTCGACGAAGCCAAAACCCATCGCCGCCCAGGCATCGATGCAGCGGGCGTTCTTGTCCAGCCCCGCGGCCAGCCCCACCCGATTGGGGAAGTGCAGGCCGGCGAGCGTGACCGGATCGTCGATCCGGGGTTGGGCCACCAGGTTCAGCAGGGGGGAGTGCTGCACGCGCTCCAGGGTGCGCAAGGTCAGATCGTGCGCGTCTTCGGCATCGAGCCGGAACAAAAGCGCGCGGGCCGGCGCGTAGGGGATCCAGGCCATCGGATAATCGCGGTCGTCGTATCGGTCATCGGCACAGTGCCGGATGGTGGCCGATTGTCGCACCCCGAGCCCCCGCTTTTTCGACACTGACAGGATCCTGCACGATGAACCGCGACCCGTCCGCCCCGGCGATGACACAGGACGAACTCAAGGCCTTGGTGGGGCGTGCCGCCCTGGCGTATGTGGAGCCGGGGCAGATCGTCGGCGTGGGCACGGGCTCGACCGTCAATTGCTTCATCGACGCGCTGGCCCAGGCTCAGGCCCAGGCGCAAACGCGCATCGCCGGCGCGGTGTCCAGCTCGGAGGCCTCCACCCAGCGCCTGCGGGCGCATGGCATTGCCGTGTTCGACGCCAACGAGGTGGGCGAACTGGCGGTGTACATCGACGGCGCCGACGAGATCGACCCCCGCGGTTACATGATCAAAGGGGGCGGGGCGGCACTGACGCGGGAAAAAATCGTTGCCGCGCAGGCGCGGCGCTTCGTCTGCATTGCCGATCAGTCCAAGTGGGTGCAGACGCTGGGGCGCTTTCCGTTGCCGGTGGAGGTCATCCCGATGGCCACCCAGCGCCTGATCCGGCAATTCGCAGCCCTGGGGGGCGAGGCACGGGTGCGCCTGCGCGATGGCGTCCCGCTGGTCACGGACAACGGCCAGCACATCCTGGATGTGCATGGCCTGCGCATCGCGGACCCCGTGGCCTTCGAGTCCATGGTCAACGACTGGCCTGGGGTGGTGACGGTGGGGGTGTTCGCGCACCAGCGCGCCCATGTCTGCCTGTTGGGCACGCCCGAGGGGGTGCGCACCATCGCGTTCGACACGCCCTGACCGGCTCAGCCGGGCAGCAGTTCGACTTCGCCGCGTTCCAGGCGAAAGACGCGCACCGCCTCGGCCAGGTGGCCGGCTTGCCGGCGCAGGCTTTCGGCAGCGGCGGTGGTTTGCTCCACCAGGGCGGCGTTGCGCTGGGTGGTGTCGTCCAAGTGCCCCAGGGCCAGGTGGATCTGCTGCAGGCTCGACGCCTGCTCCAGGCTCGCCTGGGCCATGGACTCGATCAGCGCCGTGACCCGCTCGATGTGGGCGACCATGCCCGCGACGCTATCCCCCGCGCGATCGACCAGGGCGGATCCGGCTTGCGCGCGCGCCACGCCGTTGGCGATCAGGTCCTTGATCTCGCGCGCGGCCGCAGCGCTGCGCTGGGCCAGCCCGCGCACCTCACCTGCGACCACGGCAAAGCCGCGCCCCGCCTCGCCGGCCCGGGCGGCCTCGACCGCGGCGTTCAGGGCCAGGATGTTGGTCTGGAAGGCGATGGCGTCGATGACGCCCGTGATGTCCGCGACGCGGTGACTGCCGGCGGCGATGTCGCCCATCGTCGCCACGACATCTTGCATCAGCCGGCCGCCATCGCCGGCGGCCGCGCGGGCCTGCAGGGCCGACTCGACGGCGCAGCGGGCGGTTTCGGTGTTGCGCGTCACGGCACCGTTGAGCTCCGCCATCGCGGCGGCCGTCTGTTGCAGTTGCGCGGCCTGCGATTCGGTGCGTTGCGACAGGTCGGTACTGCCGGCGGCGATCTGGTGGGTGCCGGCCGCCACGTTGTCGCAGACGTCGCGCACGTCCCCGATCAGGGTGGTCAGCCGCGCCTGCATGGTGGCCAGGGCGCGCAGCATGTCGCCCAGCTCATCCCGGCCCCGCACGGCAGGACGAGCGGTGAGGTCGCCGGCGGCGACCCGGTCCGCCACCTGCACGGCTTGGCGCACGGGGCCGGTGATCGAGCGGGTGATGCGCCACGCCAACCACACCCCCAGCAGCAGGGCGCCCGCGGACGTGGAGATCAGCGTCACCGTCACCTTGCGCCGCAGGGCCTGCGCGGCCTCGTACTCCTGGTTGGCTTGGTTCAGCTTGATCGCCAGCAGCGCATTCAGAGCGTTTTGCACCGCGGGCTCCTGCGGCTTGACCTGCAGCAGATACAGCTCCTGCGCGTCGTCGTAGCGGCCGTCTGTCATGGCGCGGGCGGCGGCGTCCAAACCCTGTGCCAGATAGGCCGCGCGCGCCTGCTCGAAGGCATCCGCAGCCCGGTGCTCGTCCGAGGCGTGGAGACGGGATTGGTAGTCGGCCCAGATGTCCCGCATGCGTTGGTCGTTCTGCGCGTATTCCTGCGCATGCCGTTCCACATTGGCGCGGCCCGGGTCGATCAGCATGTCCATGACCAGCGCGCGGTTGCGCTGCAGTAGCTGATTCAGCTCCCCGAGCCGTTGCAGGGGCACGGCCCGATTCTGATAGACGGTCGTCACGCGATCGCTGGTCCACACCACGGCCACCAGGCCCGTCGCCGCCAGCGCGGCCATCATGGCCAGCAGCAGACCGAAGGCGACCCCCAGGCGGGGACCAATGCGAAGGGAGCGAAGAAGAACCATGTCGGGGTGCGCGAGGCGTGGAACTGTCGCCAAGCGCGCACTTTCCGACATTCGTGTGACAGGGGAGTGACAGTCATTGCCCGCCCTGTCACACCATCACGGTTCAGACCATGCCTTGGTGGCGCAGCAGCGCGTCGATCTGCGGGTCGCGGCCGCGGAAGGCACGGAAGGATTCCAACGCCGGGCGGCTGCCGCCGACTTCTAGGATCTGTTGCCGGTAGCGCCGCCCGACCTCGACATCCAGTGGTGATCCGCGCTGCGCGGCTGCCTCCTCGAAGGCGGCGTAGGCGTCGGCGCTGAGCACTTCGGCCCACTTGTAGCTGTAATAGCCCGCCGCATAGCCCCCTGCAAAGATGTGGCTGAAGGTGTGCGGCATGCGGTGCCACGCGGGCAGCTGCAGCACGGCCACCTCGTCGCGCACCTGCTGCAGCAGGGCCATCACGTCGCCATCCGGGGCGCCTTCCAGGTGCAGCCGCATGTCGAACAGCGCAAACTCGATCTGGCGCAGCGTCTGCAGACCGCTTTGGAAGTTGCGGGCCGCCAGCATCTTGTCGTAGAGCGCGCGCGGCAGGGGCTCGCCCGTGTCCACATGCGCCGTCATCTGCTGCAGCACCACCCATTCCCAGCAGAAGTTCTCCATGAACTGGCTGGGCAGCTCCACGGCGTCCCACTCCACCCCGCCGATGCCCGCGACGTCGTGCTCATCCACCTGGGTGAGCAAATGGTGCAGGCCGTGTCCAAATTCATGGAACAGGGTGATCACGTCGTCGTGCGTGAGCAGGGCGGGCTTGCCATCCACCCCGTCGGCGAAATTGCACACCAGATGCGCCACCGGCGTTTGCAGGCCGCCATTGTCCGGGCGGCGCCAGCGGCCCCGCACATCGTCCATCCAGGCGCCGCCGCGCTTGCCGGCGCGCGCCGACGGATCCAGGTAAAACTGGCCGATCAGCGCGCCGTCGCGCTCCAAGCGGAAAAATCGCACCGTGGGATGCCACACGGGTGCCTGGTCCTCGCGGATGCGGACCTCGAACAGCGTCTCGACGATGCGAAACAGCCCTTGCAGCACGCGCGGCAGCGGGAAGTAGGGCTTGACCTCCTGCTCGCTGTAGGCATAGCGCGCCTGGCGCAGTTGCTCGGCGATGTAGGGCCAGTCCCAGGCCTGCGGGTCGGGCAGGTTCAGGTGGTCCTCCGCGAAGGCGCGCATGTCGGCCACGTCCTGCTCGGCGTAGGGGCGGGCGCGCCGGGCCAGATCGCGCAGAAAGTCGATCACCTGCTCGGGGGATTGCGCCATCTTGGGCACGAGCGAGACGTGCGCAAAGCTGGGGTAGCCGAGCAGCCGCGCCTCTTCGGTGCGCAGGGCCAGCAGCTCGCGCATCAATGGGGTGTTGTCGAACCGCGTGCCGTCGCCCTCGGCCTGGTCGCTGGCGCGCGTGCCATAGGCGCGGTAGAGCCGTTCGCGCAGCGCCCGGTCGTGGGCAAATTGCATGACGGGCAGGTACACCGGCAGCTTCAGGCCCAGGCGGTGGCCATCGCGCCCCTCGGCCTGGGCCGCCTGGCGGGTCGCCGCGCGCACATCGTCGGGCACGCCAGCCAGCTCCGCGTCGCTCGCGTAATAGGCATAGGCGTCGGTCGCGTCCAGGGCGTTTTCGCTGAACTTTTGGGCCAGCTCGGCCTGGCGCTCCTGGATCGCGGCAAACCGTGCCTTGGCCTCGCCCCGCAATTCGGCGCCGCCGAGCACGAAGCCGCGCAAGGCGATCTCGCGCGCGCGCCGCTGGGCCGCATTCAGGCGCGCGGGATCGATGGCCTTGTACTTGGCGTACAGCCGCTCGTCCGCGCCCAGCCGGGTCCAGAACTCCGTGACGCGCGGCAGCATGGCGTTGTAGGCGGCGCGCAGTGCCGGCGTGTCGGCCACGGCGTTGAGGTGGCTGACGGTGCCCCAGGCGCGCCCCAGGCGCTCCGTTGCCACGTCCAAGGTGGCGGCCAGTGCATTCCAGTCCGCCGGGAAGTCGGGGGCGGTGACCTGCTGCAGGGCGGCGTCGGCCTCGCGCAGCAGCGATTCGATGGCCGGGGCGACGTGGCCGGGTTCCACCGCGTCGAAGCGCGGCAGATCGGCAAAGTCGAGCAGGGGGTTGTCGAGCAGGGCAGGGTCGATGCGGTCGTTCATGCACCCAAGGATGCCATGGAAACCGCCGCCCCGCCGCCGCGGGGGGCGATCAGCCGGCGGCGGACGCGGATTTTTTGGCGCTCTTTTGGCGCCGCTTGGCCTTCTTGACCAGCCCGCCGGGCGTCAGCCGCTGGTTGCCCAGCACCCGCACGGTCTTGATCTCGGGGCGCTGGCCGCCCTTTTTGCTGTATTTGACCACTTTGTATTCGCGCGGGCCGGGCTTGCGGTCCTCGTCGACGGCTTTGGCTTTGGGCGGGATGGGGCGCCACAGCACCAGCAGCTTGCCGATGTGCTGCACCGGCGCGGCGTTGAGTTCGTCCGCCAGCGTCTGCAGCCAGGCTTCGCGCTGCGGGCGGTCGCCCTCCAGGGCGCGCACCTTGATCAGGCCGTGCGCATTCAGGGCCGCGTCCACCTCGGCCTTGACGGCGTCGGTCAGGCCGTCGGCCCCGATCATGACGACCGGCTCGAGGTGGTGCGCGTCCCCGCGGTGGGCGGCGCGCTGGGCGGGGGTGAGTTCGATTCGCGGCATGGGGGGATTATCCGGTATCCGCCGCATCGGCGGGGCGCTACAGTGCAGGCATGACCGCCGTTGCGCGCCACGTGCTGCCGGTGCTCGTGCTGGCCCAGTTTGCCGGGACGTCGCCGTGGTTTGCCGTCAATGCGGTGATGCCCGATTTGCAGCGCGAACTGGGCTGGCCGCTGGCCTGGGTCGGGTCGATGACGTCGGCGCTGCAGTTCGGCTTCATCGCCGGCACGCTGGCGTTTGCGCTGCTGGCCGTGGTCGACCGGTACCCGCCGCGGCGGGTGTTCTTGCTGTGTTCGCTGGCCGCTGCCGCGTTCACCGTCGGGGCGTGGGCGATGGTGCGCGATCCGCAGGCCCTGATGGTCTGGCGCTTTGCGACGGGGGTGTGTCTGGCGGGCATCTATCCGGTGGGCATGCGGCTCGCGGCGCAGTGGTTCCGCGAGGGCCTGGGCGCGGCGATGGGGCTGCTGATCGCGGCGCTGATCCTGGGGTCGGCCAGCGCTCATGGGCTGCGGGCGTTGGGGGCGGCGCTGCCGTGGGAGTCGCTGATGCTGGGGGTGGCCGCGCTGGCCGCGTTGGGCGGGGTGGGGCTGTACCTGGCGCTCGGCGAGCCCCCGACCGTCGTGCCCGCCGCCCCGCGGGCGCGGAGCTTCGACGGGCGTGCGCTGGCGACGCTGTGGTCGAACCGGCGGGTGCGCAGCTCGGTGCTGGGGTATTTCGGCCACATGTGGGAGCTCTACACCATGTGGGTGATGGTGCCGCTGGTGCTGGCGCTGCGGCTCGAGGGGGCGGCACTGTCGTGGGTGGCCTTTGGGGTGCTGGGGGCGGGCGCCCTGGGGTGTGCCGGGGGTGGCTGGCTGGCCATGCGGTGGGGCAGTGCGCGTGTGGCGTGCGTGCAGCTTGCCATCAGCGGCTCGTGCTGTCTGGCCGCGCCCTGGATGCTGAATGCGCCCGATCCCTGGTTCTATGGCTGGTTGGTGCTGTGGGGCATCACCGTGGCTGGCGACTCCCCGCAGTTTTCCACCCTCACGGCCCGCAATGCGCCGCCCAGCGCGGTCGGCAGTGTGCTGACCTTGACCAACTGCCTGGGGTTTGCCATTTCGATTGCCAGCATTCTGCTGTTCACGGCGCTGGCCGAGCGCTTCCCGCTGGGGCTGCTGCTGCCCGGGCTGGCGCTGGGCCCCGCCCTGGGTCTGCTGGCCATGCGTCCGCTGTGGCGCAGCCCCCACCGTTGAGCGGGTTGGGCGGCGGGGGGCGCAGTCCGGCCGTATAGTCCCACCCCCATGAAGGTCAAGACGCAAAGCAAGAAGGTCAACAAGGCGTGGCTCAACCAGCACGTCACCGATCCCTGGGTGCGCCTGGCGCAAAAAGAGGGCTATCGCGCCCGCGCCGCCTACAAGCTCAAGGAGCTGGACGAGACCTTCCACTTGGTCCACCCTGGCCAGTGCGTGGTGGACTTGGGCTGTGCGCCGGGGGCGTGGTGCCAGTATTTGCGCCGGCGCCTGGGGACGACAACAGGCCCGGACGGGCAGCCCCGGGTGCGCGGCACGGTCATCGGCCTGGACCTGCTGCCCATGGAGCCGGTGGATGGGGTGCGCTTCATCCAAGGCGACTTCCGCGAGGAGGCCACGCTGGCCGCGTTGCAGGCGGCCTTGGCCGACGCCCTGGGCGGCGATGCGGCCCACCGGGTGGATCTGGTGGTGTCGGACATGGCCCCCAACCTGTCCGGCGTGGAGGAGGTGGATGCCGCGCGCATCGAGCATCTGATCGAACTGGCCGTGGATTTTGCGGTGGCGCACCTCAAGCCCGACGGGGCGCTCGTGGCCAAGGTGTTCCACGGTGGGGCGTACGACGCGGCGGTGCGGCTGTTTCGGGCGCACTTTCGGACCGTCAAGGCGCACAAGCCCAAGGCGTCGCGCCCCCAGTCGGCGGAAACCTTTCTGGTTGGGGTGGGTCTGAAATCGGGCGGGTGACATTCCTCGGTCCGCCGAGCCGATTTGCGCGTCCTATCCCATCGATCGAAAGGGTTTCGCTTTTGTCAAGGGGGGACGGTCTTGATAAGTCCTACAATGGGGCGCACATGGGGTGCAAGCGCGGAGCCCTCGCATCCGCCACCCCACCATGACAAGGTAGGAGCCTTCGTTGAACAACCAGTGGTTTTCCAAAGTGGCGATCTGGATGGTGATCGCCATGGTGCTGTTCACGGTCTTCAAGCAGTTTGACGGCCGTGCCACGTCCGGCGCCGGCTACATGGCGTACTCGGACTTCCTCAACGAGGTCAAGGCCCAGCGCATCAAGAGCGCCACCATCCAGGAGGGCGCCAACGGCACCGAGATCGTGGCCATCACGACCGACGACCGGCGGGTGCGCACCAACGCCACCTATCTCGACCGCGGCTTGGTGGGCGACCTGATCGCCAACGACGTCAAGTTTGACGTGCGCCCGCGCGAAGAGGGCTCGCTGCTGATGACCCTGCTGGTCAGCTGGGGGCCGATGCTGCTGCTCATCGGCGTGTGGATCTACTTCATGCGCCAGATGCAGGGCGGCGGCAAGGGCGGCGCGTTCAGCTTCGGCAAGAGCAAGGCGCGCATGCTCGACGAATCGAGCAACCAGGTCACCTTTGCCGACGTGGCCGGCTGCGACGAGGCCAAGGAGGAGGTCAAGGAAGTCGTCGATTTCCTCAAGGATCCGCAGAAATTCCAGAAACTCGGCGGCCGCATTCCGCGCGGCCTGCTGCTGGTGGGCCCCCCGGGCACCGGCAAGACGCTGCTGGCCAAGGCCATCGCGGGCGAGGCCAAGGTGCCGTTCTTCAGCATCTCGGGCTCGGACTTCGTCGAAATGTTCGTCGGCGTCGGCGCCGCGCGCGTGCGCGACATGTTCGAGCAGGCCAAGAAGAACGCCCCGTGCATCATCTTCATCGACGAGATCGACGCCGTCGGGCGCCAGCGTGGCGCGGGCCTGGGCGGCGGCAATGACGAGCGCGAGCAGACGCTCAACCAGATGCTGGTCGAAATGGACGGTTTCGAGACCAATCTGGGCGTGATCGTGATCGCGGCCACCAACCGGCCCGACATCCTGGATGCCGCCCTGTTGCGCCCCGGCCGTTTCGACCGGCAGGTCTATGTGACGCTGCCCGACATCCGCGGCCGCGAGCAGATCCTGAACGTGCACATGCGCAAGATCCCGATCGGGCAGGACGTCAACCCGGCGGTCATCGCCCGCGGCACGCCCGGCATGAGCGGGGCCGACCTGGCCAACCTCTGCAACGAGGCCGCGCTGATGGCCGCGCGCCGTAACGCCCGCGTGGTCGAGATGCAGGACTTCGAGAAGGCCAAGGACAAGATCCTGATGGGGCCGGAGCGCAAGAGCATGGTCATGCCCGAGGAGGAGCGCCGCAACACGGCCTACCACGAGGCCGGCCATGCGCTGATCGGCAAACTGCTGCCCAAATGCGACCCGGTGCACAAGGTCACCATCATCCCGCGCGGCCGGGCGCTCGGCGTGACGATGAGCCTGCCGGAGAAGGACCGCTACTCCTACGACAAGGAGTACATGCTCAACCAGATCAGCATGCTGTTTGGCGGCCGCATCGCCGAAGAGGTCTTCATGAACCAGATGACCACTGGCGCCAGCAACGACTTCGAGCGCGCCACGCAGATCGCCCGGGACATGGTGATGCGCTACGGCATGTCCGAAAAGCTCGGGCCGATGGTCTATGCCGAGAACGAGGGCGAGGTGTTCCTGGGCCGCTCGATCACCAAGACCACGCACATGAGCGAGGAGACGATGCGGCAGGTCGACGCCGAGGTGCGCCGCATCATCGACGAGCAATACGCGCTGGCCCGCCGGCTGATCGAGGAAAACGCCGACAAGATGCACGCCATGGCCAAGGCGTTGCTGGAGTGGGAGACGATCGAGAGCGAGCAGATCGACGACATCATGGCCGGTCGCCCGCCGCGTCCGCCCAAGGACATCAGTCCCCGCACACCCAACGCCGGTGGTGGGGGCGACGCCGGGGGCGCGGCCGAACCGGTGAAGGCCGATCCCTCGCCGCAGGCACCCACGGCGGCCTGATCGGTCTGTCCATCGCATGAGTGTCGAGGCCGCTTTCCGCGGCCTCGATGATTTTGGCTGTGGCGGCCTCGAGGGTGGCCTCGCGGCCCGGGCACAATAGCGGCCATGCCGTCGTTCCTTCCGTCCGCCCCCCTGTCTGCCTGCTGGAAGACGGCACGCTTTCGCATCGATCTGAGCCGCCCGCGCGTGATGGGCATCGTCAACGTCACGCCGGACTCGTTCTCCGACGGGGGGGCGCACGCCGACGCCACGAGCGGCTTGCGCCATGCCGAGACGCTGCTGAAGGAAGGGGCCGATATCCTCGACGTCGGCGGCGAATCGACCCGGCCCGGCGCGCCGCCGGTGCCGCTCGAGGAGGAGCTCGCGCGCGTCGTGCCGGTGGTGCGCGAGGCGGTGCGCTGGGGCGTGCCGATCAGCGTCGACACCTACAAGCCCGAGGTGATGGCGGAGTGCCTGGCGCTGGGGGCGGACATCGTCAACGACATCTGGGCGCTGCGGCGCACCGGCGCGGACGGCCGCCGCGCCGAGGACGTGGTGGCGCAGGATCCGGCCTGCGGCGTGGTGCTGATGCACATGCACCGCCAGCCGCAGGACATGCAGGTGCAGCCGATGCAGGGTGACGCGGTGCCGCAGGTGCGCGACTTTCTGGCCGCGCGGGCGGCGGCGCTGCGCGCGCGGGGCGTCGCGGCCGAGCGCATCGTGCTGGACTACGGCATCGGCTTCGGCAAGACGGTGGAGCAGAACCTCGACTTGCTGGCCCGCCAGCGCGAGCTGCTGACGCTCGGCTACCCGCTGCTGGCCGGCTGGTCGCGCAAGTCCACGCTGGGGCGCTTGACCGGCGTGGAGGTGGCCGCCGAGCGGCTGGGGGCGAGCGTCGCCGCGGCGTTGCTCGCGGTGCAGCGTGGTGCGCGCATCGTGCGCGTGCACGACGTCGCCGCCACGGTGCAGGCGCTGCAGGTCTGGATGGCACTGAACGAAAGGGAGGAAACATGACGACACGACAGTACTTTGGCACCGACGGCATCCGCGGCACGGTGGGCCGAGCGCCGATCACGCCGGACTTCGCGCTGCGGCTGGCGCACGCGGTCGGGCAGGTGCTCAGGCGCACCGAGGCGCGGCCGACGGTGCTGATCGGCAAGGACACGCGCATCTCCGGTTATATGCTCGAGTCGGCGCTGGAATCGGGCTTCGCCTCCGCCGGGGTGGACGTGGTGCTGCTCGGGCCGGTGCCGACGCCCGCGGTGGCGTACCTCACGTGCGCGCAGCGGGCCAGCCTCGGCGTCGTCATCAGCGCCAGCCACAACCCCTACCCGGACAACGGCATCAAGTTCTTCAGCGCCCAGGGCACCAAGCTGCCCGACGAGTGGGAGCTGGCGGTGGAGGCGGCGCTGGCGCAGCCGCCGGCCTGGGTGGAGTCGGCGGCGCTGGGGGCGGCGCGGCGGCTGAGCGACGCCGCCGGGCGCTACATCGAGTTCTGCAAGAGCACCTTTGCCCCCGACCTCAGCCTGCGGGGGCTCAAGATCGCGGTTGACGCGGCGCACGGCGCGGCCTACCAGATCGCACCGGCCGTGTTCCACGAACTGGGCGCGGACGTGGTGCCGATCGGCTGCAGCCCCAACGGCCGCAACATCAACGACGGCGTCGGCGCCACGCACCCGCAGACGCTTGTCGCCGCGGTGCGCGCGCACGAGGCCGACCTCGGCATCGCGCTGGACGGCGACGCCGACCGCCTGCAGATGGTGGACGCCAGCGGCCGCCTCTACGACGGCGACGAGCTGCTGTATGTGCTGGCGGACGACCGGCTGGGCCGCGACGAGGTGGTGCCGGGCGTGGTCGGCACGCTGATGACCAACATGGCCATCGAGCAGGCGCTGGCCGCGCGCGGCGTGCGGCTGGTGCGCGCCAAGGTCGGCGACCGCTACGTGCTGGAGGAGCTGCACCGCCACCACTGGCTGCTGGGCGGGGAGGGCTCCGGCCACCTGATCATCCTGGACAGGCAGACCACCGGCGACGGCATCGTCTCGGCGCTGCAGGTGCTGCAGGCCTGCCTGCGCCAGCAGCGCACGCTCGCGGACGTGCTGCGCGGCGTGGAGCGCTTTCCGCAGGTGCTGCGCAACGTGCGGCTGGCCCCGGGCGCGGACTGGCGCGCCAATGCCGCGCTGCAGCAGGCGCAACGCGAGGCCGAGGCGGCGCTGGGCGCGGACGGCCGCGTGCTGATCCGCGCCAGCGGCACCGAGCCGGTGCTGCGCGTGATGGTGGAGGCACGCCGCGCCGAGGACGCCGAGCGCTGGGCCGCGCAGCTGGCCGAGGCGGCTGTTGCGGGGGCGCCCGTGTCGGCTTGAGACGCCAAGCGCGTCGGCGTTCGCTCCCCACGCCGACGCCCACGATAGGGCGTCGGTTCAGGCTTTTCCCCTGAGATCGGACCATCGACAGGACCGATGGTGCTTGTGAATGCCGGGCCTGCGGGCTGCGGGTTGTCCCGAATGGGAAGCCCTTGGGTCAAATAAGTATGATGACCTGATGAACCGACAGCCCGTTCCTGCCGAGACGCTGCTGGCGCCCCATCGCCTGTCGGACCGGTTGGCGGAGTTGTTGCAAGCTCGCATCGAGCGGGGCGAACTGCGCCCTCTGGACCGCTTGCCCACGGAACAGGAACTCGCGGAGCGGCATGGCGTCTCGCGCACCGTGGTGCGGGAGGCGGTCAGCCGCCTCAAGTCGACGGGCCTGCTCGTGTCGCGCCAGGGGTCCGGTGTTTTCGTCGCTCCGCAGTCGCGGGCCAAGGCACTGACGTTCGATCCGGCCGTGCTGCATTCGCTGAAAGCGGTGGTGCAAATCGTCGAAGTGCGGCGGGCGCTGGAGGGGGAAGTCGCGGCCTTGGCGGCTCAGCGTGCCGACGACGCCGAGGTGCAGCGCATTTGGTCCGCGCTGGCGGCCATCGATGCCGCCGTGGAAGCCGGGGGCGATGGCGTCGAGGAAGATCTGCATTTTCATCGCACGGTGGCGGCGGCCACCCACAACCCACAGTTCACCCGGCTGCTGGGCTTTCTGGAGCAGTACCAACGCGATGCCATGACCGTCACGCGGGCCAACGAGGCCATGCATGCAGACTTCATGGAGCAAGTCCGGGGCGAGCACCGCGAGATTGCCCACGCCATCGCGGCCCACGACCCCGAGCGGGCCCGGCAGGCAGCCACCACCCACATGTTGCGTGCGGCCCGACGCATCGAAGAGGCCGATGCGTCGGTGCGCGCGGCACTGAGCGAAGCGCTCGTGCCGCGTGGCGACCCGCGAAAGGAATCGCTGGCATGACGTCCAGAACCCTTGGTGTGATCGGCCTTGGCTCCATGGGGCTGGGCGCGGCGCTCTCGGCCCATCGCAAGGGCGTACCCACCTGGGGTTATGACGTGCGTCCCGAAGCGTGCGCGGCCTTTGCCCAGGAGGGCGGTCGCGTCGCGGCAAGTCCCGCTGAACTGGCCACGCAGTGCGATGTGGTGCTCACGCTGGTGGTCAATGCCGCGCAGACCGAAGACGTGTTGTTTGGCACTGGGGCGGTCGCCGAACACCTGAAACCGGGCTCCGTCGTGGTGGCCTCGGCCACGGTGGATCCCTCCCTGCCGCCGCAATGGGCGGCGCGGCTGCGCGAGCGCGGTGTGTGGCTGATCGACGGCCCGGTTTCGGGTGGCGCGGCCAAGGCAGCGCAAGGCCAGATGACGGTGATGGCGTCGGGCAGCCGGGAAGCCTTTGAGGCCGCTGGCGATGTGCTCCAGGCTCTGGCTGGCAAGGTTTATCGCCTGGGCGATGAGCCCGGTATCGGCTCGACGGTGAAGATGGTGAACCAGCACTTGGCCGGCGTGCACATCGCCGCCGCCGCCGAAGCCATGGCCTTGGGGATGCGTGCTGGGGCCGATCCGGCGCAGTTGTACGAGGTGATCTGCAACTCCGCCGGCATGAGTTGGATGTTCCAGAATCGCGTTCCCCACATCCTCGCGGGCGACTACCGGCCGCTGTCGGCCGTCAACATCTTCGTGAAGGATCTGGGCATCGTGCTCGATGCCGCGCGCCAGTTCACGATGCCGCTGCCGCTTGCGGCCGCTGCCCACCAGATGTATCTGCAGGCCGCGGCCGCCGGCCATGGGGGGGAGGACGACAGCGCAGTGATCAAGATCTTCCCGGGCATCGAACTGCCGAAGGGCGCCGTGGCATGACGGTGCTGGGAGTCATCGCCGACGATTTCACCGGCGCCACGGATGTGGCCAGCATGCTGGTGCGGGCGGGCATGCGGACGGTACAGGTCATCGGCGTGCCGGAAGGTCCGCCGCCGCAAGCCGATGCCATCGTGGTGGCGCTGAAGTCGCGGACCGTGCCGGCCCCGCAGGCCGTGGCCGAGTCGCTCGCCGCGCTGCGCTGGCTGCAGGCCGCCGGCGCCCGGCAGTTTTATTTCAAGTACTGCTCCACCTTCGACTCCACCCCGGCTGGCAACATCGGTCCGGTGGCGGAGGCCCTGCTGGAAGCACTGAACAGCGACTTCGCCATCGCCTGTCCGGCTTTCCCCGAGAACGGCCGCACGGTCTTTCGCGGGCATCTGTTCGTGGGGGACCAACTGCTGAGCGAGTCGGGCATGCGCCACCACCCGCTCACACCGATGACGGATGCGAACCTGGTCGCCGTGCTGCAAGCACAGTCGCGGGGCAGGGTGGGCCTAGTGCGCTACGACACCGTGGGGCAGGGCGTGGAGGCCGTGCGGGCCCGCTTTGCCCAGTTGCGCGCCGAGGGGGTGCGTCTGGCGGTGGCCGACGCCATCGACAACGACGACCTGCGCACCCTGGCCGCGGCCTGCGCCGAGCTGCCCCTGATCACGGCCGGTTCGGGCGTGGCCTTGGGGCTGCCCGCGGTTTACCAGGCCCGGGGCTGGATCCGGCCCGATGCGCAGGCCGCAGCATTGCCCACCGTGGGCGGCGCGGCGGCCGTGCTGTCGGGCTCGTGCTCGGACGCGACCAATGCGCAGGTGCAACACTGGATCGAAGCGGGCCGGCCCGCCCTGCGAATCGATCCGCACGCGCTCGCGCAAGGCCGCCCCGCCGCGGCCGAGGCGCTGGCGTGGGCGCGCGATCGGCTGCTCGACGGGCCGGTGCTGGTGTACACCACGGCGCGGCCCAATGAAGTGCGGGCCATCCAATCGGAGCTGGGGGCAGAGCGCGCGGGCGCAATGGTGGAGCAATGCCTTGCCACGATTGCGCAGGGTTTGGTCGATGCCGGTGTGCGCCGCCTCGTGGTGGCGGGCGGTGAAACCTCGGGCGCCGTGGTGCAGGCGCTCGGGGTGCGGCAGTTGCGCATCGGCGCGCCCATCGATCCGGGGGTGCCCTGGACACACGCCGAGGGCCGTCCGCTGTTGCTGGCGCTGAAGTCGGGCAACTTCGGCGGCGTCGATTTTTTTGCCAAGGCCTTGGCGCAGGTGGCGTGATGACCAGCCAGGACGCCCAGCGCCACGAAATCTGCCGCATCGGCCGCTCGCTGTTCGAGCGGGGCTATGTCCATGCCACCGCGGGCAACATCAGCGTGCGGCTGGACGAGTCGCAGGGCGGCGGATTCTTGATCACGCCCACCGATGCCTGCCTGGGATTTTTGGCGCCCGAGGAACTGGCCTGGGTCGATGCCCGGGGTGAGCAGCGCAGTGGCGAGCGTGCCAGCAAGACCTTGGCCTTGCACCGGCGGATCTATGACGCCGTGCCCGAGGCGCGCTGTGTTTTGCATACCCACTCCACCCATTTGGTGGCCCTTACCCTGTGCGGTGTGTGGAGTGCGGATGACATCCTGCCCCCGCTCACACCGTATTACGTGATGAAAGTGGGGCATGTCCCCCTCATCCCCTATCACCGCCCGGGCGATCCGGCCGTGGCCGAACGGGTGGCGCAAGCCATCCACACAGCCGCGCAGCGGGGTACGCCGTTGCGGGCCGTGATGCTCGATCGCCTGGGCCCGAATGTGTGGGGCGAGAGCCCCGCGCAGGCCATGGCGACGCTGGAGGAACTCGAAGAAACCGCCCGCCTGTGGCTGATGTGCCACCCCAAGCCGGCGCCGTTGACGGACGCCCAGATCGATGAACTGCGCCGCCACTTTGGCGCGCGCTGGTGACCGAATCCGACCATGCCCCGCTTTGCCGCCAATCTGTCGATGATGTACACGGAGCACGACTTCCTGGACCGTTTTGCCGCGGCGGCGGCGGACGGTTTCCGGGCGGTCGAGTACCTGTTTCCCTACGAGTACCCCGCCGAAGAGATCGCGCGGCGGCTGCGCGAGCATGGTCTCACCCAGGCCTTGTTCAATCTGCCCCCCGGCGACTGGGCGGCGGGCGAGCGGGGCGTGGCGGCGTTGCCCGGTCGCGAAGCCGAGTTTGCCGAGAGCGTGCAGCAGGCGCTCCGGTACGCCCTGGCCACGGGTTGCCGGCGTCTGCATGTGATGGCGGGTCGGGTGCCGGAAGGCGCCGACCGCGACGCGATGCGGCGCACCTACGTGGCCAACCTGCGCCACGCGGCGCAACAGCTGGCGCCCCATGGCATCACCGCGTTGATCGAACCGATCAACACCCGGGACATGCCGGGCTATTTCCTGAACTTTCAGCAACAGGCCCACGAGGTGGTGGCCGAAGTCGGCGCCACCAACCTGAAGGTGCAGATGGACCTCTACCACTGCCAGATCATGGAGGGCGACCTTCTGATGCGGCTCCAACGCCATCTGACCGGCGTCGGCCATCTGCAGATCGCAGGCGTGCCGCACCGGCACGAGCCGGATACCGGCGAAGTCAATTACCGCTGGCTGTTCGACGAGATCGACGCGCTGGGCTACGACGGGTACATCGGGTGTGAATACCGTCCGCGCGGCGCGACCTCGGCCGGGCTGGGCTGGTTCGCACCGTACAAAGACGTTCAGTCCTGACGCCAGCGACCAGCGCGAGGCACTGCGGCCAAGGGGCGGTGGTTTGCCTGGAGGTCGACGGCGGGCGCTGCGTCTGACCGATCCGTTTCAAGCCTCCCGCCGCCACAGCGCCTGCCCGGCGCGGATCGTGCGGCCCGGCTCGATGCCGTCGGCCAGCCGCCAGTGCGCCGGCACGAACAGGATGATGGTGGAGCCGTGCTCGAACCAGCCCATCTCCTGCCCGCAGCTCAGGCGCGCGTCGCACGGCAGCTCGTGCGGGCCGCGCCAGCGCAGGTGCAGCGTGACGTCGAGGAAGTGCAGCCGGATGCTGGCCACCAGGATCGCCGCCACCGGCACCAGCGCGATCGGGCTGCCGTCCGGTAGCGTCGCCTCGATCAGCGCGCGCTCGTTGCGGCAGAACAGCGCCGGGATGCGCCGCAGCGCCGGGGGGTTGACGTTGAAGACGTCGCCGCTGACGTAGCGCACGCGCCGCACGTGCAGGTCCGCCGGGGCGTGGAAGCGGTGGTACATCGTCGAGGTCAGCCGCAGCGTGACGAAGCGCCCGTTGGCGTGCACGGCGGCGGCCTCGGGACCGATCAGGTCCTCCAGCCGGTACGGCATGCCCTTGGCCTGCCAGACGGTGGTGCCGTGCACGTCGCCGCAGGCGCCGACGATGGCGTCGCACGGGCTGCACAGCACGTCCGGGTCGGGGTCGAAGGGGCGCGCGCCGTCGCGCAGCGCGCGCGTGAAGACGTCGCGCAGGCTGCGGTAATCGGCCGGGGCGGCGTCGCTGAGGTCCAGGTCGGCGAACAGCCGCCATACCGCCAGCGCCAGCCGCGTGAAGGCGGGGCTGTCGATGCGGCTCAGCCGCCCCATCAGCAGGGTGAGGGCCACGCGCGGCACGTGGTTGGTCAGCGCAAAGTTGAGCGGCTCGTGCTGCAGCACGCGGTCGCGCCAGGCGCGCCAGCCGGCCGGCGTGGGTTCGGGTTTCACGGGCGTGTCAAAGGCCATGCGTACAACTGTCGCCGAACCCGTTGAAGGAATGGTGACACCGATGCTCGAACCCGTCTGGTTGGGGGCCGCCGCCGCGCTGGCGGCCGCGCCGTGGGGCTGGCGGCGGCTGCGCCTGTCGCGCGCCAAGCACCCGTCGCTCGCCGGGCACCAGCGCATGGCCAAGCGCGTGGCGCGCTGGCTGCCCGGCTACGCGCTGCAGGCGCCGCAGGCGTTCGCGCTGGACGGCGCGCCGGCCGAGGTCCTGCAGGCGCGGCTGCAGGGCTGGCAGGCGCTGTCGCAGCGGCTGCGCGCCGCCGCGCCGCAGACGCTGGCGCTGACCGCCCAGGCGCGTGACGGCATGCCCGACCTGCGCCTGACCGGGCGCTACCGCGTGCCGTACCCGTTCGCGGAGCTGGCGCGCGAGCTGCCGGTCGGCGCCTTCTGGGCGCGCAGCGACGGCCCGTGGTTGATCGACCTCGACGGCAATCGCTTCCTCGACCTGACCGGCTCCTACGGCGTCAACGTGCTGGGGCTGGACTTCTACAAGGGCACGATGGAGGAGGGCGCGCGCCTCGGCGCGGCGCTGGGGCCGGTGCTGGGCGGCCTGCACCCGTGCGTGGCCGACAACGTCGCGCGGCTGAAGGCCCTGAGCGGCATGGACGACGTGACGTTTCACATGTCCGGCACCGAGGCGGTGATGCAGGCCGTGCGGCTGGCGCGCTACCACACCGGGCGGCGCCACGTGGTGCGCTTTGCGGGTGCCTACCACGGCTGGTGGGAGGACGTGCAGCCCGGCCCCGGCAACCCGCTGCCGCCGCGCGAGACCTACACGCTGGCGGACCTGAGCGAGGCGACGCTCGAGGTGCTGCGCACGCGGCGCGACATCGCCTGCGTGCTGGTCAACCCGCTGCAGGCGCTGCACCCCAACCGCGCCGCCCCCAGCGACTCCACGCTGGTCGGCCGCACGCGCGCGGCGAGCTTCGACCGCGACGCCTACGCGCGCTGGCTGCAGCGCCTGCGCGAGGTCTGCACCGAGGCCGGCATCGCGCTGATCTTCGACGAGGTGTTCGTCGGCTTTCGGCTGGCGCCGGGTGGCGCGCAGGCGTACTTCGGCGTGCAGGCCGACCTGGTCTGCTACGGCAAGACGCTCGGCGGCGGCCTGCCGGTCGGCGTGGTGTGCGGCAAGCGGCGCTGGATGGAGCGCTTCCGCCCCGAGCGCCCGGCGGATCTGTGCTTCGCGCGCGGCACCTTCAACGCCCATCCGTACGTGATGGGGGCGATGAACGCCTTCCTGCGCGCGCTGGAACGCCCGGAGGTGCGCGCCGCCTACGACGGGCTAGACGAGCGCTGGCGTGCGCGCGAGCGGCGCTTCAACGCGGCGCTGCAGACCGAGGGCGTGCCGGTGCGGGTGGCGGCGCTGTCGTC
The DNA here is from genome assembly GCF_001675355.1 of Tepidimonas fonticaldi. NCBI lineage: Bacteria > Pseudomonadati > Pseudomonadota > Betaproteobacteria > Burkholderiales > Tepidimonas > Tepidimonas fonticaldi. The sequence continues at coordinate 765,161 of NZ_LZDH01000056.1, forward strand.
GATCTGGACGGTGCTCTACACCCAGCCGGGGCGCTACCACTGGCTGCTGCAGTACTACCTGCGCGATGCCGGGCTGGCGCTGAGCTGGGTCGGCACCGGGCGGCTGATCTTTCCGATCGCGCTGGAGGAGGCGGCGTTCGAGGAGGCGCTGCAGCGGTTTCTGGCCGCCTGCCGGCGCATGCAGGCCGACGGCTGGTGGTGGCGCGACGAGGCGCTGCCGCCCGAGGCGTGGGCCCGGCGGCTGCGCCGCGGCCTGCTGCGCGAGACCCTGCAGGCCTGGTGGCAGGCGCAGCGGCGGGATCGGGCGGCGGCCTGAAGCGGGGCTGCCGCGCCGACCCGGGTGACCCGGCCCGCCCGCGCCACCTGCGGGGGGAGTGGCGCCGCGCCGTCAGCCGGCGCGCGGGTGACCCGGGTCGAGCAGCTGGCCGCGCAGCAGGTACAGCGGCGCGCGGTGGTACAGCTTGATGTCGTGGAACGGGTCGGTGAGGATCTTCGTCACCCAGACGATGCCGGTGTAGAGGTCCTTCTCCACCCACAGCTGCAGCACGCGCACCAGCAGCCCGCCGACGCCGATCGCGAACCACAGCCAGCCGACGTTGTGCCAGAAGCCGCGCCAATCCTCGTGCGGCTCCAGCCAGCCGAACGCCGTCGGATCCCACACCAGCAGCAGCGGCGAGGCCGCCCACACCGTCATCAGCACCACCTTGCGCCTGAGGTTGTAGCCGACCTTGACCGCCTCCTTGTACTCGTGCGTCACCTGGTTGATGGGGTCGTAGCCCTTCGGCTCGAAGAAGAAGTGCCCCGACTGGCGCGTCACCATCGAGATGCCCCAGGCGATCAGCGCCGCGGTGGCGGGGTCCTGGAACAGCCAGACGTAGGCGACCACGAAGCTGATCGCGCTGATCAGGTGCAGCGTCTGGTTGATGCGGCTCTGGTGGTAGTAGCGGTGGTCGTCCCAGCGCTGCTCGCGCAGGGTGTGCAGAAAGCGTTGCAGCATCATCGGGTGTCCTCGTCGAGGGGGAAAGGGCAGGAGGGGGTACGGGGCCGCGCGTCGCCGCGGCGGCTCCGGCGGGCGTCATGGTCGCGACATCGTGTGACGCCACGGTGACGTCCACGGCCGCGCCGGGGTCTGTCACACGGCTGTCGCACGCCGCGGCCAAGCTCGCCGGCCATGGATGCGCGCCTGATGATCGAGAGCTTTCCGCCCCGCCGTGCGCTGCTGCGCGTCTCGGTGGTCACCGAAACCTTCCCGCCCGAGGTCAACGGCGTGGCCACCACGGTGGAGCGGCTGGTGCGCGGGCTGCAGCTGCGCGACCACGACGTGCAGGTGGTGCGGCCGCGCCAGGCGGCCGACGCCTGGGACCGCGACGGCAGCCGCCTGGGGCTGGAGCAGGTGCTGACGCGGGGCCTGCCGATCCCGCGCTACCCGCAGCTGCGCATGGGGCTGCCGGCGCAGCGCGCGCTGCAGGCGCTGTGGATGCGCCGCCGCCCGGACATCGTGCACATCGCCACCGAAGGTCCGCTGGGCTGGTCGGCGCTGCGCACCGCGCGCAAGCTTCAGCTGCCGGTCAGCTCGGATTTTCGCACCAACTTCGACGCCTACAGCGAGCACTACGGCGTCGGCTGGCTGCGCCGCTCGGTGCAGGCCTACCTGCGGCGCTTCCACAACCTGGCGGACTGCACGCTGGTGCCGACCGACGGCCTGCGCCAGCATCTGCGCGCTGCGGGCTTCGAGCGGCTGATCGTCGTGCAGCGCGGCGTGGACGTGGACCGCTTCACGCCAGCGCTGCGCAACCCGGCGCTGCGCGCGGTGTGGGGCGTGCAGCCGGGCGAGCGCGTGCTGCTGTACGTCGGCCGCCTGGCGCCGGAGAAGAACCTGGAGCTGCTGGCGGCGGCGTACGATGCGATGCGCGCGGTGCAGCCGGGCTGGCGGCTGGTGGTGGTCGGCGACGGGCCGCAGCGCGCCTGGCTGGCGCAGCGCTGCCCGCAGGCGGTGCTGCTGGGGGCGCTCACCGGCGAGGCGCTGGCGCAGGCCTACGCCAACGGCGACCTGCTGGCCTTCCCGAGCCTGACCGAGACCTTCGGCAACGTGACGCTGGAGGCGCTGGCCAGCGGGCTGCCGGTGCTGGCGTTCGACTACGCCGCCGCGGCCGAGGTGGTGCGCCACGGCGACAGCGGCCTGCTGGCGCCGGTGGGGGATGCGGACGCCTACCTCCAGCTGGCGCGCACGGTGGCCGGGGATGAGGCGCTGCTGCAGCGGCTGCGCGCCGGCGCGGTGCACGCGGTGCAGCACCTCGGTTGGGGGCGCATCGTCGAGCAGGTGGAGTCGATCTGGCTGCGGCTGCTGGCGGCGCACGCGGCCGGGCCGGCGGTGGTCAAGTCGTCGCCGTGGTGGGACGGTCTGCCCGCAACCGGCGCGTGAGGCCCCACAGCAGCGCCAGCCCCAGCGCCATCGTCAACCCGAGCGCCGACAGCAGCGGCACCAGCGGCCAGTCGGCGCGCATCGCCAGGGCGAGCGCCCCCAGCATGACGAGGACGCTGGCGTTCTCGTTGAAGCCCTGGATGGCGATCGACTGCCCCGGCTGCAGCAGCCGGTGTCCGCGGTATTGCAGCAGCGCGTTCATCGGCACCACCAGCATCCCGCCCAGCGCGCCGATGACCAGCAGCCCGAGTACCGCGAGCTCCAGCTCGCGCGTGTGCACGGCCAGCGCCAGCAGCGCGCCCAGCACGATGCCCAGCGGCAGCACGCGCCAGGCGCGGCGCAGCTCCACCCGCCGCGCCACCCACACCGCGCCGGCCACCACGCCCAGCGCCACGGTGGCCTGCAGGTAGGCTGCCTGCGACAGCGGCAGGTCCAGCCGCAGCTCGGCCCAGCGCAGCACGGCGATCTGCATCAGCGCGCCGAAGCCCCAGAACCACGTCGTCACCGCCAGCGACAGCCCGCCGAGCGGGTCGCGCCACAGCCGCGCGTTGTCGCGCCAGAAGCGCGGCCACAGTGCCGGCCAGTCGCGCAGCGGCAGCGCGCGCCGCGCCGGCCGCGACGGGATGTGGCGGTTGCACCACGCCGCCAGGGCATAGAGCGCCAGCACCGCCGCGAACGCCGGCAGCAGCGCCGTGGCCGGCAGCCAACCGTCCAGCCCCAGCCACGCCTGCGCCTGCGGCGCCTGCCAGGCCGGTGACACCCACCAGCCGCCCAGCGCCGTGCCGAGCAGCACCGACAGCACCACCGACACCTCCACCCAGCCGTTGGCCGCCACCAGATCGCGCCCCGGCGTCGATTCGGTGATCCAGCCGTACTTGGCCGGCGCGTACAGCGCCGCGGCCAGCCCCAGCAGCGCGAACGCCGCCAGCGGGTGCGCGCCGGCCACGAGCCCGGCCACCGCCAGCGCCTTCAGCGCGTTCATGCGCCCCATCAGCACGTTCTTGCGCACCGCGTCGGCCCAGGCGCCGGCCACCGGCGCCAGCAGCACGTAGCTCCACGTGAAGGCGAACTTCAGCAGCGGGGCCCACCACAGCGGGTGGCGCTGCTCCTGCAGATAGGCGATCGCGACGATCAGCACCGCGTGGTCGGCCAGCCCCGAGAGGAACTGCGCCGCCAGCAACCAGAAAAAACCCGCCGGCATGGGGCCGCAAGTCTGGCGCCGCTGCATGACACGCGCGTGAAGCCGGCCCGGCCGCGTGCGATGTCATGCCGCTGACACGGAACCGCCAAGCCCGCGTCACGCCCGCCGCCCAGAATGCCCAGCCGTGGGCGGCCGCGGCGCCGCCCGCCACCCCAAGCGGAGATGACGCCCGATGAAAGAGCTTCCGACGCCCACGCTGCACCTGTCCACCCTGGTTGGGGGCCAGACCCCGGGCCGCACGGCCGGGAGGTTGCTTCCAGCGCGCGCGGCCGACGCTGCCGCTGCGCCCGCTGCGCGCCTGGAGGTGGCGTGGGCGCGCCACCTCGACGACGTGCGCGCCGCCCAGCGCCTGAGGTACGCGGTGTTCGCCGAGGAGATGGGCGCGCGCCTGCGCACGCCGCTGCCAGGTCACGACATCGACCTGTTCGACGACTACTGCGAGCACCTGCTGGTGCGCGAGGCCGACACCGGTGAGGTGATCGGCACCTACCGCGTGCTGACCCCTGCGCAGGCCAAGCGCGTCGGCTGCTTCTACAGCGACACCGAGTTCGACCTGACGCGCCTGCGCGCGCTGCGCGAGCAGATGGTGGAGCTGGGCCGCTCCTGCGTGCACCCGCAGCACCGCCACGGCGGCGTCATCATGGCGCTGTGGGGGGCGCTGGCGGACTTCATGGTGCGCAACCGGCTGGACGTGATGATCGGCTGCGCCAGCATCCCGATGCACTACGAGGGCCCGCACGGCATGGCCGGCGGCGGCCATGCCGCGGCCAGCATCTGGCGCCAGGTGCGCGAGCGCCATCTGGCGCCGGTGGAGTTCCACGTCACGCCGCGGCTGCCGCTGCCGGTGCACGAGCTGGACGACACGCTGCCGGTGGAGCCGCCGGCGCTGGTCAAGGGCTACCTGCGGCTGGGCGCCAGGGTGCTGGGCGCGCCGGCCTGGGACCCGGACTTCAACACCGCCGACCTGCCGATGATGATGCGGCTGGCGGACCTGCCGTCGCGCTACCGGCGCCACCTGCTGGGGGCCTGATGCTGCGCAGCGACTCTGTGGCAGGACGGACGGCCCGGTGGCCGGACGCGGCGGGCGGTGCCCGGCCGAGCGGGGTGGCCGCGGCGCGGGACGGGGGCTGGATCGAACCCGACGAGGACGACCATCCCGCCGAGGGGCGAGAGCGGCTGCGCGCGGTGTTCATCTCGGACCTGCACCTGGGCACGCCGGGCTGCCAGGCCAAGGCGCTGCTGGCGTTCCTCAAGGCGCACCCGAGCGACCGGCTGTACCTGGTCGGCGACATCATCGACGGCTGGCAGCTGCGCCGGCGCTGGTACTGGCCGCAGAGCCACAACGACGTCGTGCAGAAGATCCTGCGCCGCGCGCGCAAGGGCTGCCAGGTGGTGTTCATCCCCGGCAACCACGACGAGTTCGTGCGCGAGTTCGTCGGGCACCCCTTCGGCGGGGTGGGCGTGGTGGAAGAAGCCGTGCACGAGACCGCCGACGGCCGCCGCCTGTGGGTGACGCACGGCGATTTGTACGACGGCGTGATCCAGTACGCCAAATGGCTGGCTTACTTGGGGGACACCCTGTACGAGTGGGCGCTGCGCCTGAATCGCCATGTCAACTCCTGGCGCGCCCGCATGGGGTTGCCCTACTGGTCCCTGTCGCAGTACCTCAAGCACCGTGTCAAGTCGGCGGTCAGCTTCATCACCCGCTTCGAGGAGGCGCTGGCGCACGAGGCGCGCCGCCGCGGGCTGGACGGCGTCGTCTGCGGCCACATCCACCGGCCGGAGATGCGTGTCATCGACGGTGTGCTGTACTGCAACGACGGGGATTGGGTGGAGAGCCTCAGCGCCCTGGTCGAACACGCCGATGGCCGACTGGAGATCGTCCACTGGGCGCAGGAGCGGGTGGCCGTCCCCGTCACGGCCGGGGCCGCGGTCCACCGTGCGCGCGCCTGAGCCGGTCACCGAGCCCGCACGGTGCGGTGAGCGTCATCGAGTTGTCATCAAATCGACGCGCAGAGTGGAAATAATGGTAGGCTGAACCGTGTACCTGGGCGTCCCGGTCACGCCCCCTGTCCTCGACCATGACCCACGCTGCCTTGAACTCCGTCCACCGCCACGTTTTTCTCGATCGCGACCAGAGCATCCTCGCCTTCAACGAGCGCGTGCTCGACTGGGCCTGCCGCGCCGACGTCCCGCTGCTGGAGCGGCTGCGCTACCTGGCCATCGTGTCGTCCAACCTGGATGAGTTTTTCGAGGTCCGCTTCGCGCCGCACCACACGGCCCGCCTGACCAACGAGCAGCGGGGGGCCGCCACGGTCGATACCTACCGCGCCCTGACCGAACGGGTGCACGCCCTGGTGGAACGCCAGTACGCGATCTACAACGACGAGCTGCTGCCCGCGCTGGAAAAGCGCGGCATCCGCATCATCTCGCACGGCGAGCGCAACCCCCGCCAGCGCCGCTGGGTGCGCGAGTACTTCGTCAACGAGGTGCAGCCGCTGCTGCTGCCGGTGGGACTGGATCCGTCCCACCCCTTCCCCCAGGTGGCCAACAAGTCGCTCAACTTCATCGTGCGGCTGGGCGGGCGCGACGCCTTCGGGCGCGAAAACGAGATCGCCATCGTCAAGGTGCCGCGGGCGCTCAAGCGTTTCGTGCCGATGCCGGGGGTCAAGGGCTCCAAGCAGCTGCATTTCGTCTCCATCTCCAGCATCGTGCGCTCCCATCTGGCCGATCTGTTCCCGGGGCGGACGGTGCTGGAGTTCTCGCAGTTTCGCGTCACGCGCCACTCCGACCTGGCCGTGGACGAGGAAGAGGTCAAAAACCTGCGCACCGCGCTGCGGCTGGGCCTGCAGCAGCGCCACTACGGCCAGGCGCTGCGGCTGGAGGTGTCTGCCGGTTGCTCCGACTTTTTGGCGGGCTTTTTGCTCGAGCAATTCAATCTGCCGCCCGAGAGCCTCTACCGCGTGGCGGGTCCGGTGAACCTGGTGCGCCTCAACCAGTTGGTGGACCTGATCGACGCCCCGGCGCTGCGCTTCGAGCGCTTTACGCCCGGCTGGCCGGTGGCGCTGGTGCCGGGGCAGTCGTTCTTCGAACGGCTCAAGCAGGGGGATGTGCTCATCCACCAGCCGTTCGAGAGCTTCGACGCGGTGCTGGCCTTCCTGCGCGAGGCGGTGGAAGACCCTCAAGTGCTCGCCATCAAGCAAACCATCTATCGCACCGGCTCGCGCGGCGAAATGACCGAGCTGCTGCGCGAGGCGGTGCGCCGCGGCAAGGAAGTCACCGCGGTGGTGGAGCTCAAAGCCCGCTTCGACGAGGAGGCCAACATCAACCACGCCGAGCGGCTGGAGTCGGTCGGCGCACAAGTGGTCTATGGCATCGTCGGCCTCAAGACGCATGCCAAGATGCTGCTCGTCACCCGGCGCGAGGACGGGCGCATCGTGCGCTATGCCCACGTCTCCACCGGCAACTACAACCCCGGCACGGCCAAGGTCTACACCGACCTCAGCTACCTCACCGCCGACGAGGCGCTGACCGCCGACGTCGACCACATCTTCGGCCATTTGGCCAGCCAGAACCGGCTGCCGCGGTTGCAGAAGGTGCTCATGGCGCCGTTCCATCTGCACAAAGGGATGTTGGAGCGCATCGATGCCGCCATTGCCGCGGCCAAGGCGGGCCGGCCCGCGCAGATCGTCCTCAAGATGAACGCCCTGACGGACGAGCCGCTCGCGCGGGCGCTGGTGGCCGCCTCCCAGGCCGGTGTGCAGGTGGAGGCGATCGTGCGCGGCGCGTGCATCCTGCCCGCAGGGGTGCCCGGCCACACCGACAACGTGCGCATCCGCTCGGTGATCGGGCGTTTTCTCGAACATTCGCGGGTGTTTTACTTCCGTTGCGGTGACGAGGAGGAGCTGTGGCTGTCCAGCGCCGACTGGATGAACCGCAACATGTTGCGTCGGGTCGAGCTGGCCTGGCCGGTGACCGATCCGCATCTGCGCGCCCGCATCATGGACGAGTGCCTGCATTTGTATCTGGCCGATCAGCGCGACGCCTGGCTGCTGCAGCCTGACGGGAACTACGTCAAGGCCGCGTCCCTGGCGGCCAAGCCCGCGCGCGGCAGCGGTCTGCCGTCGGCGCAGGCCAGCTTGATGGGCCGCTACGGCACCAAAGGGTGAACCGGATGGACCTGATTTTGTGGCGACACGCCGAAGCCGAGGACCTGGACGAAACCGACGAGGGCGGGGGTGACGACCTGTCGCGCCGTCTGACGCCGAAGGGCGAGAAGCAGGCCGCGCGCATGGCGGCATGGCTCGACCGCCAGCTGCCGGAGGGCACCCGCATCTGGTCCAGCCCCGCCGTGCGCACGGAGCAGACGGTGCTGGCGCTCGGGCGGCGTTACCGCGTCCGGCATGAGCTGGCCCCCGACGGCACGCCGCAGGGGCTGCTGAACGTGGTGCAGTGGCCCGATGCGCGCCACCCGGCCCTGGTGGTGGGGCACCAGCCAACCCTGGGCCGCGTCGTGGCGGGGTTGCTGGGTATCGAAAGCGGCGAATGCTCGATCCGCAAGGGCGCGGTCTGGTGGCTGCGCCGCCGCGAACGCCACCAGGGCTGGCAAACCGTGCTGCTGTGCGTGCAGTCGCCGGAACTGCTCTGAGGCGCTGCACCCGCGGCCAGCTCGGCAAGCGCGGTCAGCGCACCGGCTGATTTAGCGCAGGTCCACCGTCAGCCGCCATGCGGTCTTGCCCCAGGCGTCGGCTTCTTCCTGCAGCAGCCACGCGGACTGCGGGTACTGCCGGGCCCATCCGGGCACCGTGGTGAGCCGGAACTGCCGCGAGGCATACTGCAGCCGCAGTGCCGCGACGTCCGGATCTTTGCGCGCGTGGCACAGCAGCACCGCCAGGCGCAGGCACAGCAACTGCTTGACGAACAGCTCGTCGCCAAAGTGGGGCTCCAGCTTGCGCAGTTTGCCCCGCTGCCCCAGCACCAGCAGGCTCATGCGGTGCAGTTCGGGCAGCGAAAAACCCGGCGCATCCACATGGTCCAGGATGTACGCCCCATGGCGGTGGGCGCTGGTGTGGGAGATGTGCGCGCCGATCTCGTGCAGCCGCGCCGCCCATGCCAGTTTTTGGGAATAGCGGCCGTTGCGCGGATCGGGCGTGGCCACCTGCTCGAACAGACCGGTGGCCACGCGGCGCACGCGCTCGGCTTGCGCCGTATCGACAGCAAACTTCTGCGCCAGCCAGCGCACGGTGCGCTCGCGCACGTCCGTCTGGTCCGACGCCCGGTCGATCAGGTCGTACAGGGCGCCCTGGCGCAGCGCGCCTTGGGCGCGGTTGACCACGGTCCAGTCGAACAGTTCGAACAGCGCGAGCAGCACGCTCAGGCCCCCGGCCAGCACCGGTCGGCGGTCGTCTTTCAGCCCTTCCAGCCGCACCTCGTCCACGTGGCCCGCGCGCACCAGCCGGTCGGCCACCCAGTCGATCCCCTCGCGCGTGATCACCCCTGGCGCAAAGCCGGCCAGCGCCAGAATGTCGGCCAGCGCCCCCGCCGTGCCGGAGGAGGCGTACACCGCGTCCCAACTCCCCGGCGCAAAGACGTCCAGCGCCTCGTCCACCACGGCCTTGGCCGCGACGACGGCCCGGCGCAATGCCGCCTCGCTCACCCGCCCGCCGGGAAAATACCGCGTCGACCACGCCACACTGCCCAGGCCGTAGGACTCCATGCGCTGCGGGCTGTAGCCCTGGCCCAGGATCACCTCGGTCGAGCGGCCGCCGATGTCCACCACCAGGCGGCGTTCGTCCGACTGCGGCAGCAGGTGCGACACGCCTTGATAGATCAGCCGCGCCTCCTCGTGGCCGGCGATGACGTCGATGGGAAAGCCCAGAATCGCCTGCGCCCGGCCCAGAAAATCGTCGCGGTTGCGCGCCTCGCGCAGCGTCTGGGTGGCCACCGCGCGCACCTGCCGGCGCTCGAACGGGCGCAGCTTCTCGGCAAAGCGCGCCAGACATTCCCAGCCGCGCTCCATCGCCACCAGACTCAGCGTCTTGTGCTCGTCCAGGCCCGCGCCTAGGCGTACCGTCTCTTTCAGGTACTCGACGCGTTCGATGTGGCCGCCATGGTAGCGGCCGATTTCCAGGCGAAAGCTGTTCGAGCCGAGGTCCAGCGCGGCCAGCAGGGTTCCGTCTTGCATGCAGGGCTTCCAGTCGTCGGCCCGCAGCATACCAAACCCCCGTGACGGCGCCGCGGTGCCGCGCCGCACGGATGTCACAGAACCGTCACAAAGCGTCACTACAGTCCCGATCGTGTTGATGCACACCACGAAAGGATCCGCATGAAACGCCAATTCCTCAAGACCGTCGCCGCCGTCGCCGTGGCTTCCGTCACCCTGGGCTGGGGCTCCGCCGCCATGGCCGCCGACATCACCGGCGCGGGCGCGACCTTCCCGTTCCCGATCTACGCCAAGTGGGCGGAAGAGTACAAGAAGGTCACCGGCACCGGCCTGAACTACCAGTCCATCGGATCCTCGGGCGGTATTCGCCAGATTCGCGCCAAGACGGTGGCCTTCGGTGCTTCCGACGCCCCCGTGCCGGGCAACGAGCTGGAGCGCGACGGCATGGTGCAGTTCCCCGCCATCATCGGTGGCACGGTGCCCGTGTTCAACCTGGACGGCTTCGGCAAGGGCGAGCTGCGCATCACCGGTCCCGTGCTGGCCGAGATGTTCATGGGCAAGATCAGCAAGTGGAACGATCCCAAGATCGCCGCGCTGAACCCGGGCAAGAACCTGCCCGACTTGGCCATCACCGTCGTGCACCGCGCCGACGGCTCGGGCACCACCTTCAACTGGACCGATTATCTGAGCGCCGTCAGCAAGGAATGGGCGGACACGGTGGGCAAGGGGGCGGCCGTCAAGTGGCCCGCGCCGACCTCGGTGGGCGGCAAGGGCAACGAAGGGGTGGCGGCCAACGTCTCGCGCATCAAGGGCTCCATCGGCTACGTGGAATACGCTTACGCCAAGAAGAACAACATTCCGGTCATGCAGTTGCAAAACCGCAACGGCAAGTATGTGATGCCGGACGACACGACGTTTGCGGCGGCCGCGGCCGGCGCCGACTGGTTCAGCGTGCCGGGCATGGGCATCTCGCTGGTCAACCAGCCGGGCGACAACGCCTACCCCGTGGTCACGGCCTCGTTCATCCTGATGTACAAGGAGCCCACCAACAAGGCCGAGAGCGCCGAAGTGCTCAAGTTCTTCGACTGGGCGTTCAAGAACGGCAAGCAAATGGCGCTGGACCTGGAGTATGTCCCGCTGCCCGACAAGCTGACCGCCGAAATCCGCAGCAAGGTGTGGTCGCAGATCAACACCAAGTGATGGGTGGATGACCGATCGCCCGTCGGCGGCTCCTGAGCGCCGACGGGTTTTTGTTGGATATTCTGCGGAGTCTCTGGTCGATGAACGTGGACATCCCCATGACCCCTCTTTCCGAAGTCTCCGATGCGGCCCAGGCGTCGCGCGTGGCGGCGATCGCCCGCCGTCAGCGCTGGCAGGACGCCATCTTCCACCGCCTGACCCAGGCCTTCTCGCTGCTGGTGTTGGCGGCGCTGCTGGGCATCATCGTGTCCCTGATGATCAAGGCGTGGCCCACCTTCCAGAAGTTTGGCGTGGGCTTCATCTGGTATGTCGAGTGGGACATCATCAACGAGGAGTTCGGGGCCGCCATCGCCATCGTCGGCACGCTGATCAGCGCGGGCATCGCGCTGCTGTTGGCCATGCCGCTGGCCTTTGGCATCGCGCTGTTCCTGACCGAGACGTGCCCGGTCTGGCTGCGGCGGCCGCTCGGCACCGCGGTGGAGCTGCTCGCCGCGGTACCCTCCATCATCTACGGCATGTTCGGCCTGTTCGTGTTCGCCCCGCTGTTCGCGGACTACGTGCAGGTGCCGTTGCAGGACGTGCTCGGGGGGATGCCGCTGATCGGCTGGCTGTTCGGCGGCGCTCCCACCGGCCTGGGCATCCTGGCCGCTGGCATCATCCTGGCGTTCATGATCCTGCCCTTCATCGCCGCCGTCATGCGCGATGTGTTCGAGATCGTGCCCGGCATCCTGCGCGAGTCCGCCTATGGCCTGGGCTGCACCACCTGGGAGGTGGTGCGGCGCATCGTGTTGCCGTACACGCAAAAGGGGGTGATCGGCGGGGTGATGCTGGGGCTGGGGCGTGCGCTGGGCGAGACGATGGCGGTGACGTTCGTGATCGGCAATGCCAACCGCCTGCCCAACTCGCTGTTCTCGCCGGGGACGTCCATCGCCTCGACGCTGGCCAACGAGTTCGCCGAGGCGGCCGACTTCCACCTCTCGACGCTGTTCGCGCTGGGGTTGCTGCTGTTCCTCATCACCTTCGTGGTGCTGTCGCTGGCCAAGCTGATGATCCTGCGCGCCGAGAAAGCCAAGGGGCTCTGACATGGCAATGAACGATCGACTCTACGCCCGCCGCCGGCTCTCCAACGCCATCGGCCTGACGTTGTCCATGGCGGCCATGGCCCTGGGCCTGACCGTGCTGCTGTGGATCCTGTACGTGCTGTTCTCCAACGGCATCGCCGCGATCGACGGCAACATCTTCACCAAAGACACGCCGGCCCCGGGCACCGAAGGGGGCGGCCTGCGCAACGCCATCGTCGGCAGCCTGATGATCGTCGGGCTCACGGTGCTGGTCTCCACGCCTATCGGCATCCTGGCCGGCGTCTACCTCGCGGAGTACGGCGACACCAGCCGGACCGCGTCGTTGACGCGCTTCGTCACCGACATCATGCTGTCGGCGCCATCCATCGTGCTGGGGCTGTTCGTCTATGCCATCGCGGTGGCCACCGTGGGCAACTTCTCGGGCTATGCGGGCAGCCTGGCGCTGTCGCTGATCGCCGTGCCGGTGGTGGTGCGCACCACCGAGAACATGCTGCGCCTGGTGCCGGGCAGCCTGCGCGAGGCGGCCTTCGCCCTGGGGGCGCCGCGCTGGAAGGTGGCGATCATGGTGACGCTGCGGGCGGCCAAGAGCGGCGTCATCACCGGCGTGCTGCTGGCCGTCGCACGCATCAGCGGCGAGACCGCGCCGCTGTTGTTCACGGCCCTCAACAACCAGTTCTTCAGCACCGACATGGGCAAGCCCATGGCCAACCTGCCGGTGGTCATCTTCCAGTTCGCCATGAGCCCGTACGACAACTGGATCCGCCTGGCGTGGGGCGGGGCGCTGCTGATCACGCTCGCCGTGCTGCTGCTCAACATCCTGGCGCGCGTCTACTTCCGCGAGCGCGCGCCCAAGTGAGCCGATGACCCATTCCCAGGATTCGCAGGATACGCAGGAACATTCCACCATGACCGCCTCCATTTCCACCGCAGCGGCACTCGGCGAGAACCGGGCGGCCTCGGCCGCGCCCGAGCGCAACGCGATCGAGATCCGCAACCTCAATTTCTATTACGGTCAGTTCCAGGGGCTCAAGAACGTCTCGCTGGACATCCCCGAGCGCCGCGTGACGGCCTTCATCGGCCCCTCGGGCTGCGGCAAGTCCACGCTGCTGCGCACGCTCAACCGCATGTACAGCCTGTATCCGGGGCAGCGTGCCGAGGGCGAAATCCGCTTCGACGGCCGCAACATCCTCGACCCCGACACGGACCTGAACCTGCTGCGCGCGCGCATCGGCATGGTGTTCCAAAAGCCCACGCCGTTTCCGATGACGATTTACGAGAACATCGCCTTTGGCGTGCGTCTGTACGAAAAGCTGTCCAAGTCCGACATGGACGACCGCGTCGAGTGGGCGCTGACCAAGGCGGCCCTGTGGAACGAGGTCAAGGACAAGCTGCACCAAAACGGCATGTCGCTGTCGGGCGGCCAGCAGCAGCGTCTGTGCATCGCGCGCAGCGTGGCGGTCAAGCCCTCGGTGGTGCTGCTCGACGAGCCGACCTCGGCGCTGGACCCCATCTCCACCGGCAAGATCGAAGAGCTGATCCACGAGCTCAAGACCGAGTACACGATCGCCATCGTCACCCACAACATGCAGCAGGCCGCGCGCTGCAGCGACTACACCGCCTACATGTACCTGGGCGAGTTGATCGAGTTTGGCGAGACGGAGCAAATCTTCGTCAAGCCCAAGCGCACGGAAACCGAGGACTACATCACCGGGAGGTTCGGCTGATCATGGAAAAACACCTGTCCAGCCAGTTCGACGAGGAACTCAACCGCATCTCGACCCGCGTGCTCGAGATGGGGGGCGTGGTGGAGTCGCAGCTTCGCCATGCCATCTATGCCCTCTATCAGCTCGACCTGCCGGCCACGCAGCAGGTGCTGGAGCTGGAGGAGCGCGTCAACCGGCTCGAGGTCGAGATCGACCGCGACATCACCTCGGTGATGAGCCGCCGCCAGCCCACCGCGCGCGATCTGCGCCTGCTGGTGGGCGTCTCGCGCGTCATCGTCAACCTGGAGCGCGCTGGCGACGAGGCCGCGCGCATCGCACGCCTGACCAAGGACTTCATCGACGCCGGTGCCCCGCGCGCGCTGCCCATCGACGATCTGGTCAACGCCGCGAAGATGGCGGCCGAGTCGATTCGCGCCACGCTCGACGCCTTTGCCCGGCTGGATGTGCAGGCGGCGATCAAGGTCATCGACGAGGACAACCGCCTCGACGTGGTGTACGAGGGCTTCGTGCGCAAGCTGATCACCTACATGATGGAAGACCCGCGCATGATCACCCCGTGTCTGGGGCTGATGTTCCTGGCCAAGGCGGTCGAGCGCGTGGGCGACCACGCGAAGAACATCGCCGAGGCCGCGGTCTACGTGGCCATGGGCAAGGACATCCGGCACGCCACGCCGGAACAGCGCGAGTCCGCCCTCAAATGAGGAAGCTGCCCCGCGTGCTGGTGGTCGAGGACGAGCCCTCGATCGCGGAACTGATTGCGGTGAACCTGCGGCACAACGGGTTCTCGCCCATCGTCGTCTTCGACGCCGACGCTGCCCAGCGCGAGGTCGATGCCGTGCTGCCGGACGTCATCCTGCTGGACTGGATGCTGCCGGGCCAGAGCGGGGTGCAACTGGCCCGGCAGTGGCGCGCCCACGAGCGCTCCAAGGCGGTGCCCATCATTATGCTCACCGCCCGCTCCGAGGAGTCCGACAAGGTCCAGGGGCTGGATGCCGGCGCCGATGACTACATCACCAAGCCCTTTTCCACGCAGGAGCTGCTCGCGCGCATCCGCGCGGTGTTGCGCCGCCGCGCGCCGGAAGCGGTCAACGACACCGTGCAGGCAGGTGGGCTGATGCTGGACGCCGCCGCCCACCGCGTGTCCTTCGAGGGACGGGAGCTCAAACTCGGACCCACCGAGTTTCGCCTGTTGCATTTCCTGATGAAGCACCCCGAGCGGGTCCACACGCGGGCCGCGCTGCTCGACCGCATTTGGGGTGACCATGTGTTTATCGAGGAGCGCACGGTGGATGTGCACATCAAGCGCCTGCGCGAGGCGCTCGGGGTGGCCGGTGCGCTGATCGAGACGGTGCGCGGGGCGGGCTATCGCTTCTCGCCGCGCGCGCTGGAATCGGTCGCCGACGCCCGCTCGGCGTGATGCCGCCGCGCCATCGTCCGGTCCCCGGCGCAGGGGCTTCGCTATGATGGCGCGGCGATGATGCGACGCTCGTTAGAACTGACCGGCCTGGTGGCCGCAGGGGGTGGCTTGGCGCTCCTGTGGTCCGATGGGCCGGGTTGGGGCGTGCTGGGCGCCCTGGCGGGCGCGCTGGTGTGGCTGGCCGTGGACAACTGGCGCGCGCGCCGGGTGCTGGCGTGGTTGCGCGAGCCCTCCGCCGCGCGGCTGCCCGCCGTCGGCTCGGTGTGGGGGGAGGTCGTAGACCGCTCCCGGCGCGCCTTCAAGGTGTTGAACCGCAAGGCGCGCAAAAGCAATGCGCGGTTGCAGGAGCTGCTGGCGGCCATGCAGGCCTCGCCCAACGGGGTCGTGCTGTTGGGCAAGGAAGGCACCATCGAGTGGTGCAATCTGATGGCGGGCGAGCATCTGGGCTTCGACGCCAAGCGCGATCTGGGCCAGCGCATCCGCAACCTGGTCCGCGATCCGGCCTTCATCGCCTATCTCAACCAGCGCGACTTCAGCCAGCCGGTGGAGATCGACGGCCGCAATGCCCGCCCCGGTCATCCGCAGCACATCGCGATCCAGATCTTCCCCTACGCCAAAGGGCGCCGCCTGCTGCTCACGCGCGACGTCACCACGATCGAACTGGCCGAGGCGATGCGGCGCGATTTCGTGGCCAATGTCTCGCACGAGATCCGCAGCCCGCTGACGGTGATCGCCGGCTTCATCGAAACCCTGCAAACCCTGCCGCTGCAAGAGGCCGAGCGCGCGCACTTTCTGGAGCTGATGCGGCAGCAGGCGCAGCGCATGCAAACGCTGGTAGACGATTTGCTCACCCTGTCGCGGCTGGAGGGCAGCCCCATCCCCGACGATTCGCAATGGGTGGCGGCCGCCGATTTGCTGACCGAGGCGGGCACCCAGGCCCAGGCGCTGGCCGATGTGCTGCACGCCGGCCAGCAGACGCTCGTGCTGCAGCCCGGCCCGGCGCTGGAGGTGGCCGGCGCGCGCGGCGAGTTGCTCAGCGCCATTGGCAACCTGCTGACCAACGCCGTGCGCTACACCCCGGCGCAGGGCCGTGTCGAGGCGGGCTGGCGGCTGTTGGCGGACGACGAGGTCGAGTTCTACGTCACGGACACTGGCCCCGGCATCGCGCCGGAGCATCTGCCCCGGTTGACGGAGCGCTTCTATCGCGTGGACCGCAGCCGCTCGCGCGACAGCGGCGGGACCGGGCTGGGGCTGGCGATCGTCAAGCACGTGGCCCAGCGGCACGGCGGCCAGTTGCTCATCGAGAGCACGCTGGGGGTCGGCTCGACGTTCCGGCTGCGCCTGCCACCGGCGCGCGTGCTCGTCCGCGAGCGGGCTTGAGTCCACCCCAACCGGCCTGAGCGTCAGCGGCGCTCGAACACCAGCCACTTTTCGCGGTTTTCGCGCAGGCGCGGGACTTCGGTGCGCAGTTGCCAGCCGGACAGATCTTCGCTGCGGGCCAGACCCGGAAAGTCCGTGGGCGAGGCCACCAGCCAGCGGCAGCGTGGTGCGTCCGCTTGCCCGATGCGCCGCACCGTCAGGCCGCCGTGGTGCTGCAGCCCGGCGATGCGCGCGGCATCCAGCCCGTGCACCAGCACACAATCGCCGGGCGCCACCAGCGCGGCGATCCGCCGTGACACCGGAGCCTGCCCCAGGCCGTAGTTCAGCAGCGGCAGCCACAGGGTCATGAGCAGCACCCAGTTCAGCGTCAGGCCGGATGCCGACAGCACCACCCCTTTCCACAGCGCCGGCGCATAGCGCCCCAGGCGCCAGGCCACCAGGCCGATCCAGGCCGCCGTGGCGACCAGCGCCGGCAGCAGCAGCCACCCGTCGAGCACGGGCTCGAACCCCGGAACCAACCGGGCAATGTTGGCGGCGGGTTTGGGCGGGACCCCCGTTTGCATGGCGATCCAGATCAGCCAGACGAGGACCGCCGCCCCGGTAAAAAACAGCACCGCAAACCAGTCGATCAGCGCGCTGACGCTGCGCCGCAGGGTCGGTAGGGCAAACGCCGCCAGCGACGCCAGCGGTGGCAGCGCCAACAGCAGGGTGCGATCGTCGCCACCGTTCAAAAAGGTCATGCCCAGCACCAGCACCACCACCGTCGCGGGCCAGCCGATGTGCGGCGCACGCCAGCGGCCGCGCCAGCGCCACAGCGTCCAGAGCGCAAAGGCCGCTGCCGGCCACAGAAACCACGCAAGCAGCCGCCCCAGCCCCTGCCATGCCGCGAGCGTGGACCAGCCCCCCCAACGCAGGGGGATGAGCTCGGCCGTTTGACCGGCCGCTGCGCCGAGCGCAAACGCCACGCCGGCCGCGCACAGGCTGCCCAATGCCGCGATCCCCCAGACCCTGGGGGGGCGCCCGCAGCGCCACCACCACCACACGCCCGCCGCCGAGACCGCCAGCATGGGCACGGGGCCGCCCGACAACGCCCATCCCCAGGCGCCCGCCCACCACAGCGCCAAGTTGGGCCAGACGGCGGGTCGTGTGGCGTCGGACGGGGAGCGCAGTCCCAGCGCCACCGCATAAAACACCAGCGTGGCAAACCCCAGTTGCGCCGCCGTCGGGGTGGCCTCGTGCGACAGCATGGCCAAACCCAGCGTGGCCACCAGAACGAGCAGGGCACCGTCAGCGAGGGCGCGCGCGTAGTCCGCCGGCCGGGCTTCGCCGCCAAAAGCCAGGCTCAGCGGTTGCGCGGCGGGCTCGCGTGCCAAGTGGTAGGTGGCATACCACGTGGCCGCCAGCGTCAGGCCCAGCAATCCCGCGAAGGGCACGCGAACGGCCAGCTCGGCCGGCAGGGGCAGGGTGCCCAGGGCCAGCGCGCCCAGCCAGTAGGGCAGCCATGCGAGCGTCTCCGCGGGCTGGCCCAGCACCTGGGGCGTCCACCACGGCCCGCCATGGTGCATGTCCAGCATCACGGCAAAGGCGGCCAGATCCTCCGTACGCCACGGGTCCCGTCCCAGAAAGCCGGGCAGGACGTAGGCGGCGATCAACAGCCACGGCACCCAGCGGGGCAGACGGCGGGCGGCATTCGCGGTGACGAGGGCGGGATTGGGGCGCAGCACGGCAAGGGCGGGGCGGCGGGGGGCGAGAGCGAGAGCGAGAGCGTCAATGGGTCGCTAGCCTACACGAGCCGGACAACAAAAAAGCAGCCGCAGGGCTGCTTTCGTGCAGGGGACTCGGCCGCGCGGGGCTGCGGCCGACGACCACAAAGGCTTACTTGCCGACGCGCGCGTAGCGGTTGCGGAACTTCTCGACACGGCCACCCATGGTGTCCACGCTCTTTTGCGTGCCCGTGTAGAAGGGATGCGACTCACTCGACGTTTCCAGCTTGAACAGCGGCAGCTCCCGGCCGTCGTCGAGCTTGATGGTCTCTTTGGTCGGCGCGCACGAGCGGATGATGAACTGGTTGCCGTTGGACAGGTCGACGAAGCACACGTCGCGGTAGTTCGGGTGGATGCCTTCTTTCATGATCGCTTCCTGCTGCAGTAGCCACGACCGGCCCATCCGGCGCACTTGCTGCAAAGCTTCGCATTATACGGCGGACGGCCGCGTTCAACCGCCGCGGCGCATCAGCTCGAAGAACTCCTGGTTGTTCTTCGTCTGCTTCATGCTCTTGAGCACCATCTCCATCGCCTCGATCTCGTCCATGTTGTAGAAGAACTGGCGCAGGATGCGGGTCTTCTGCAGGATCTCCGGCGGCAGCAGCAGTTCCTCGCGCCGCGTGCCGCTGCGGCTGAGCTGGATCGAGGGGAAGACGCGCTTTTCGTACAGGCGGCGGTCCAGGTGCAGTTCGCTGTTGCCGGTGCCCTTGAACTCTTCAAAAATCACTTCGTCCATGCGGCTGCCGGTGTCCACCAGCGCGGTGGCGATGATGGTGAGGCTGCCGCCTTCCTCGACGTTGCGCGCGGCACCGAAGAAGCGCTTGGGCCGCTGCAGCGCGTTGGCGTCCACGCCGCCGGTCAGCACCTTGCCGCTGGAAGGCAGCACGTTGTTGTAGGCGCGCGCCAGCCGGGTGATGGAGTCCAGCAGGATCACCACGTCCTTCTTCAGCTCCACCAGCCGCTTGGCGCGCTCGATCACCATTTCGGCTACGTGCACATGGCGCGCCGCCGGCTCGTCGAAGGTGGAGGCGATGACCTCGCCGCGCACGGTGCGCTGCATCTCGGTCACTTCTTCGGGGCGCTCGTCCACCAGCAGCACCATCAGCGTCACTTCGGGGTAGTTGGCCGTGATGGCGTGCGCCATGTGCTGCATCATGACGGTCTTGCCGCTCTTGGGCGGCGCGACGATCAGCGCGCGCTGGCCCTTGCCGATCGGCGCGATGATGTCGATGATGCGGCCGGTGATGTTTTCCTCGCTCTTGAGCCCCTCACGCTCCAGCTTCATCTGTTCCTTGGGGAACAGCGGCGTGAGGTTCTCGAACATGATCTTGTGCTTGTTCTGCTCCGGCGGCAGCCCGTTGATCTTGTCGAGCTTGTTGAGGGCGAAGTAGCGCTCGCCATCCTTGGGGATGCGCACATCACCCTCGATCATGTCGCCGGTGTGCAGGTTGAAGCGGCGGATCTGGCTGGGCGAGATGTAGATGTCGTCGGTGCTGGCTGTGTAGCTGGCACTCGGGTCGCGCAGGAAGCCGAAACCGTCGGGCAGCACCTCCAGCACGCCGTCGGCGAACACCTGCTCACCGGCCTTGGCGCGCCGTTTGATGATGGCAAACATCAGCTCCTGTTTGCGCATGCGGCCCGTGTTCTCGATCTCGAGCGCCTCGGCCATCTTGAGCAGCTCCGAGACGTGCAGGGCCTTCAGTTCGTTCAGGTGCATGGGGGTCAACTCCGGATGGGGAGTGCGGTATCGGCGAGCCGCCGCGGGGGCGGGCGCCTAAGGCAAGAGAGGATCACGAGGGGCCGACGGTGCCGGCATCTGGATGGGTTGCTGTGGTGGGTCGATCTGACGACCGCAGCGCGGCAGCGAGAGGTACGATGCCGTATCAGCGCATATTATGACATTACCGCCGGCCAACAGACCGGCAGGTAGGCCGAGGCCGTGCGCGAGGCGCCGGCCGGCAAACGGCTATCAGGCCAGGTAGGGCTCGACGAAGGCGGTGAGTTGCGCCTTGCTCAGTGCGCCCACCTTGGTGGCGGCCAATTGGCCGTCCTTGAACAGCATCAGCGTGGGGATGCCGCGGATGCCGTACTGCGCGGGGATGGCCCGGTTCTCGTCCACGTTGACTTTGGCGATTTGCAGCTTGCCTTGGTAGGCGCCGGCCACTTCGTCCAGGATGGGGGCGATCATGCGGCACGGCCCGCACCACTCGGCCCAGAAGTCGACCAGCACCGGCGTCGCCGACTTGAGCACGTCGGCTTCGAAGGTGGCATCGGTCACGTGTTTGATCAGGTCGCTCGCCATGGTGGATGGGCCTCGGGTCGTCTTGTTCGCGTCAACGGAGAAATCGGGGGTGACGAGCCTTGACCCCGGCACTGGCTACACGGTTAGGGCTGCTTGGTTCCCCACCTGACCCGGTTGGCCGCTTCACCATGCGGGAAGGCCCGTCACCCCGCATTGTATGCGACCGCTAGAATCCCCGCATGTCGTATCTGGTCCTGGCCCGCAAGTACCGCCCCAAGACATTTGCCGAGATGGTGGGGCAGGAGCACGTGGTGCAGGCCCTGGGCAATGCGCTGCGCGCGCGGCGGCTGCACCACGCCTACCTGTTCACGGGCACGCGCGGGGTGGGCAAGACCACGGTCTCCCGCATCCTGGCCAAGTCGCTCAACTGCACGGGCCCGGACGGGCAGGGCGACATCACCGACGCGCCGTGTGGCGTGTGCGACGCCTGCCGCGAGATCGACGCGGGCCGCTTCGTGGACTACACGGAGCTGGACGCCGCCTCCAACCGCGGCGTCGACGAGGTGCAGACGCTGCTGGAGCAGGCGGTCTACAAGCCGGTGCAGGGGCGCTTCAAGGTCTTCATGATCGACGAAGTGCACATGCTGACCAACACCGCCTTCAACGCCATGTTGAAGACGCTGGAGGAGCCGCCGGAGTACCTCAAGTTCGTGCTGGCCACCACCGACCCGCAGAAGGTGCCGGTGACGGTGCTGAGCCGCTGCCTGCAGTTCAACCTGCGGCCGATGGCGCCGGCCACCGTCGCCGAGCATCTGCAGCGCGTGCTGGCAGTGGAAGGCATTGCCGCGGACGCACAGGCCGTGCGCCTGCTCTCGCGCGCCGCGCGCGGATCGATGCGCGACGCCTTGAGCCTGACGGATCAGGCCATTGCATTCGGCGGCGGCCGCCTGGACGAAGCCGGAGTACGCCAGATGCTCGGCGTGGTGGACCGCGACCCCGTGTATGGGTTGCTGGAGGCGCTGGCGGCCCGCGACGCGCGCACACTGGTGGCCGCCGTGGAGGACATGCGCCGCAACGGCGTGGCACCCGCCGCGACGCTCGAGGAACTGGTCGCCGCGCTGCAGCGCATGGCGGTGCTGCAATGGACGGGTACGGCGGGGGCCGATGAGCCGCCCGAGCCGCGGCTGGCAGCCCTGGCATCGGCGCTGTCCCCCGATATCACGCAATTGCTCTACAGCCTGTGCCTGCACGGGCGCGGCGAATTGGGTCTGGCCCCCGACGAATATGCCGCGCTGACCATGGTGTTGCTGCGGGCGCTCACCTTTTGGGGCGATGGGCCGAGCGGACAGAGCGCCGGGCAGCTCCCCGCGGGTGTCGAAGGTGCCGTGGCCGTGGCAGCCCCGGCCGTACCGGAAAAAAAAACGCCGGAGAGTCCGCCCCCTCCGCCTGAACCGCCTCAACCGCAGCCATTGCCCCAACCGGCATCGCCACCACCAGCGGGGCCGCCACCGGATACGACCATACCGCCCCCTGTGGCAACCGATGGCGAGGCGACACCCGATGGGTCGCTCGGCGACGAATGGGCGCGTGTGGTCGAGGCGTTGGAGGCGGCCGGGCGCGTACAGGCCCTGGCGCGCGAGCTGGCGCTGCAGGCCGAGCTGATCGAGCGCCGTGCCGAGGGGTGGCGCTTGCGCGTGCCGCGCACCACCCTGGCCCAGGACACCCCGCGCGAGCGCCTGCGCGCCGCCCTGGTCGAGCATCTGGGGGTGGGGGAGGACTGGCGCCTGGTCGTGGAGGTGGGGCCGGCCCCCGACTCCCCGGCCGAACGGCGGGCGGCGGCCCGCCGTGCCCGACAGGCGGCGGCCGAGGCCGCCATTCTGTCCGACCCCTTCGTCCAGGCCATGATGCACGAGTACGGGGCCACCATCGTCCCTGGTAGCATCCAGCCCGTCGACGGCGCTGCCGCCGTCTGAATCCGCATTCACGAAAGTCGCCAACCATGTTCAACAAAGGACAACTCGCGGGCCTGATGAAGCAGGCCCAGGCCATGCAGGACAACCTCAAGCGCGCGCAGGAGGAGCTGGCCCAAATGGAAGTCACCGGCGAATCCGGCGCGGGGCTGGTCAAAGTGGTCATGACGGGCAAGCACGACGTCAAGCGCGTGACCATCGACCCCAGCCTGCTGGCCGACGACAAGGACATGCTCGAAGATCTGGTGGCGGCCGCCTTCAACGCCGCCGTGCGCAAGGTCGAAGAGACCACGCAGGAGCGCATGGCCAAAGTGACGGCCGGCATGCCGGGGCTGCCCGGCGGCATGAAGTTCCCGTTCTGACGGCGCCATTGGTTCGGCCCCCGTCCCCCATGGCCCCGTCGGCCTCGCGGCGGCTCGATCGGCTCGTGCAGGCGCTGCAACGTCTGCCCGGCGTGGGGGCGCGGTCGGCCTCCCGCATGGCGTACCACCTGCTGCAGCACGACCGCGACGGCGCGCTGCAACTGGCGCAGGCGCTGCAGGCCGCGGCCGAAGGCATCCGGCACTGTGCGCTGTGCCACACCTTTTCGGAAGAGGAGGTGTGCCCTACCTGCGCCGATCCGTCCCGCGACACCGGCCTGCTCTGCGTGGTGGAGACGCCCGCCGACCAGGCGGCGCTGGAGCGCACCGGGGCCTATCGCGGCCGCTACTTCGTGTTGATGGGGCGGCTCAGCCCGTTGGACGGCATCGGCCCCGACCACATCGGTGTGCGTCCGCTGCTGGAACGCCTCCAGGCGCAGCCGCCGGTTCGCGAGGTGATCCTGGCCACCAACTTCACCGCCGAAGGCGAGGCCACCGCCCATGTCGTGGGTGAACTGGCGCGGGCCCTGGGCCTGAAGGCCACGCGGCTGGCGCGCGGGGTGCCCGTCGGCAGCGAGCTGGAGTACGTGGACCTGGGCACCATCGCCCACGCGCTGGCCGATCGGCGCTGACACGAACGCCGTGTTGGGCGTCGTCCGGGTCTTCCCGCATGGGGCAGATCCCGATGCCTGCCGGGCCTGGGGCGGCGTACGCTGACGCCAACGGCCCGCACGGGCGGCGACGAGGCGACGGCGATGGACAGGCGGCGGTGCTTGCGCATGGGGGCGATGACGGCGGTGGTCGCTGCCGCCGCGGTGCGCGTGCGGGCGGCGACGCTGCGCCCGGTCACGATCCAGTGGCAGACCGATGCGCCCCTCAAAGTCCTGCCGGTTCGGCTGGCGGAGCGCCTGGGGTATTTCTCTGCCGAAGGCGTGCCTGTGGCGTTCGAGCCCTGGAGCGAGCGGCCGCCGCAGGCGCTGCCGGGGGCACGCCCGCCCGTGCGGGTGAGCGCGGGGGGCTTCGACACCGTGCTGCGGCAGCACCTGCAAGGACAGCCGGAGCTGGTGTTTCTGACCCTGGCGCGGACACCGCAACTGGGCTTTGGTCTGCGGCATCCGTTGCGGGCCGGCGCGGAGCTGCCCCTGCAACTGCAGGATGCCCGCATCGGGGTGCCGCAGACGAGCCGTCTGGCCCAACGGATTGCGTGGTTGGTGGTGCAGGCCCATGGGGCCCAGCCGCGCCCCGCGCAGTTCGTCGCCCTGCCCACGGCGCAGCGGGCGCAGGCCGCGTTTCTGCTCGGCGAGGTGGATGCCGTCTGCGTGGGCGACCCGCTGTTGACGGGCCTGCAACGCCGAGGGGCCATCCGGGTCGTCACGGACACCCGCCACCTGAGCGAGAGCCTGCGCCTGCTTGGCGGCCCCGTGCTGTGCGCGGGGCTGAGCACCCCCGCAGCCATGGTCGAATCGCACGCGGCCGAATTGCAGGCCGTTGCCCGTGCCGTTCAGCGGGCGCTGCGCTGGTTGCAGACGGCCGGGCCGATGGACCTGGCCCCCCATGCCGGTCTCGCCGGCTTTGCCGGTGACCCCGGGGCATTTCTGTCCGTCATCATGCACACCGGGGAGTCGTTTGCCGTGGACGGTGCGGTGGACGAGCGCGCCATCCACAACGTGTTGCGGGTCTTGCGTTCGCTGCCGCAGGGACACCAGTACGACGGTCTGGAGCCAGCGCGCCTCTACACCGCTCGGTTGGTCTCTACGCCTTGAAAAGGCGCCGCATCGTCGCTCGGGGGGATGCGCGGATGGATAATCGGGGCCGTGTCCGCACCATCCTCTGCCCCCGATCCGTCCCCGCAACCCGATCTGTTCGCCGCCTTGCCCACGGGGGCGGTGGCCGATCCCGAATGGCGGCGTGCCGAGGCCTTGCGCCGTGCCCTCCATCACCATGCGTGGCGCTACTATGTGCTCGACGACCCCGAAATCCCGGACGCCGAGTACGACCGCCTCTTCGCCGAGCTACAGGCCATCGAGGCGCGACACCCCGATTGGGTCACGCCCGATTCGCCCACCCAACGCGTCGGGGGGCGCCCGCTGGAAGGTTTTGAGCCGGTGCGCCACACGGTGCCGATGCTCAGCATCCGCACCGAAACCGATACCGAGGCAGGCGCCGCCCTGGCCTTCGACGCCCGTATCCGCAAGGAGCTGGCGCTGGGCCCGGACGACCCGCCGGTGGTCTACGTGGCCGAGCCCAAGTTCGACGGTCTGGCGATCGGGCTGCTGTACGAGCACGGTTTGCTGGTGCGCGCCGCAACGCGCGGCGATGGCGAAACCGGCGAGGACGTGACGCAAAACATCCGCACCATCGGCCAGATTCCATTGCGCCTGCGGGGGGCGGGGGCGGAGATCGAGCGGCTGGAGGTGCGCGGTGAGGTGTACATGCGCCGCGACGATTTCGAGGCGCTCAACGAACGCCAGCGCGCCCGGGGCGACAAGACGTTCGTCAACCCGCGCAATGCCGCCGCCGGCGCCGTGCGCCAGTTGGACCCGGCCGTCACGGCGTCGCGCCCGCTGAGTTTTTTTGCCTATGGCGTGGGCGAATGGCCCGCCGCTTTGGGTGACGGCCCCGAGGGAGGGACCCATTGGCAGGTGCTGCAGGCGCTGCGCGACTGGGGCTTTCCCGTGTCGGACTTGGTGCGCCGCTGCGAAGGGGGCGAGGCCCTGGCGGCCTACCACCGCGACATCGGGGCGCGCCGCGACGCGCTGCCCTTCGATATCGATGGCGTCGTGTACAAGGTGGATCGGCTGGATTGGCAGCGCACCCTGGGCTTCGTCACGCGCGAGCCGCGCTGGGCGATCGCGCACAAGTTCCCCGCGCAGGAGCAGCTCACCCGGGTGCTGGCGATCGACGTGCAGGTGGGGCGCACGGGCAAGCTCACGCCCGTGGCCAAGCTGGAGCCGGTGTTCGTCGGTGGGGTGACCGTGACGAATGCGACGCTGCACAACGCCGACGAAGTGGCGCGCAAGGACGTGCGGGTGGGCGATACCGTGATCGTGCGCCGCGCCGGCGACGTGATCCCGGAAGTGGTGGCCGTGGCGCCGCCCCTGCCGCAGCCGCGCGGCGAGCCCTTCGTGATGCCGTCGGCCTGCCCCGTCTGTGGCAGCGCGGTGGTGCGCGAGGCGGACGAGGTCGACCACCGCTGCTCGGGGGGGCTGTACTGCCCCGCCCAGCGCAAGCAGGCGATCCTGCACTTCGCGCAGCGCCGAGCCATGGACATCGAGGGCCTGGGCGAAAAGCTGGTCGATCAGTTGGTGGACGGCAACGTCGTGCGCGGCGTGGCGGACCTGTACCGGCTGGGCCTGTCGTCGCTGGTCGGGCTGGATCGCATGGCGGACAAATCGGCCTCCAATGTGCTGGCGGCCATCGAGGCGTCCAAGTCCACGACGCTGGCGCGGTTTCTGTTTGGCCTGGGCATCCGCCACGTCGGCGAAAGTACGGCGCGCGATCTGGCCCGCCACTTCGGGCGGCTGGACGCCATCATGGACGCGTCGGTGGACGACCTGCTGCGCGTGCCCGACGTGGGGCCGGTGGTGGCGAACAGCATCCACACCTTTTTTGCGCAGCCGCACAACCGCGAGGTGGTGGAGCAATTGCGCGCCAGCGGCGTGCACTGGCCCGAGCACGACGGCGACGCCAAGGCCGAACCGCTGCCGCTGAGCGGCAAGACCTTCGTGCTGACCGGCACCTTGCCCACCCTGACGCGCGAGGAGGCCAAGGCCCGCATCGAAGCGGCGGGCGGTAAAGTGGCGGGCTCGGTCAGCCGCAAGACCGACTGGGTGGTGGCGGGCGAAGCCGCCGGCAGCAAGCTCGACAAGGCGCGGGAGCTGGGCGTGCCGATCCTCGACGAAGCGGGCCTGATCGCCTTGCTGGACAACCCCGGCGCCGTCAGTCCCGGAAGCGATAGTGATCCCGGTTGAGGACCGCCGCCACCGCCGTCACCTCTTCCGGCCACATCTGCAGGTTGAGTGAAGCGTTGCATTGCTCCACCATGCCGCGCAGCAACCCGGGGGTGTTGATGCGGCCGAGCGGACGGTAGATGCCGCTGCCGTCGCCGCCCACCTTCTCGGTGTGGCACTGGGCACAGCGGTGCTGGCGGATGAGCTGTTCGCCCGCGGCCAGATCGGCGCCGCGGAAGATCGCGGGGACTTCGCCGCGGCTGAGCGTCGGGATCAACAGCACCATCCCCACGATCAGGGGCCAAACGTGTGAAAGGACCATGCCGCACCTCCTTGTGGCGGCACTATAAATCCAGCGCTCAGGTTTCGTCCAGCACCGCCAGCAGATCCTGCGTCAACAGGGCCTGCTCGCGGTGGACGTGGAGCGCGGGGCCGGAGATGACGAAGGTGTCCTCCACCCGCTCGCCCAGCGTCGTGACCTTGGCGAGCTGCAGTTGCACCCGGTGGCGGGCGAACACCCCCGCGATGCGGTAGAGCAGCCCCTTGCGGTCGCTGGCCGAGAGGCTCAGCAGCCAGCGCTGGCCCCGCTCGTCCGGCTGCAGCTGCACGCGCGGCACGACCGGAAAGCTGCGCACGCGGCGCGAGACGCGGCCGCGCCCCGGCGGGGGCAGCGGCGTGGCCGGATCCAGCGCGCGCGGCAGGCCGCTTTCGACCATGCCCACCAGCTCGCGGTAGTGTTCGGACAGGGTTTCCGTCGCGACCTGAAAGGTGTCGAGGGCGCGGCCGTCGCCCGTGGTGTGGATCTTGGCGTCCAGAATGGAAAAGCCGGCCTGGTCGAAGTAGCCGCAAATGCGGGCAAACAGATCGGGCTGGTCGTCCGTGTAGACGAGCACCTGCAGCCCCTCGCCGGCGGGGGACAGGCGGGCGCGCACCAGGGTGAGCGGCGCGCCCGGCGCGGCCTGCGCCAGCGCGCGCGAGAGGTGGCGTGTATGCCAGGCGATCTCGTCGGCGCTGTGGCGCATGAAGTAGCCGACATCCAGCCGTGACCACAGCGCCTGGTGGGCCTGGTGCGGCAGGGCGTGCAGGGCCAGCAGCGCGAGCGCTTCGCGCTTGCAGGCTTCGATTTCGGCGTGGGGGTCCGGCGACCCGCCGCCGAGCGCGCGCAGGGTGGCGCGGTA
Source organism: Tepidimonas fonticaldi (assembly GCF_001675355.1). Taxonomy (NCBI): domain Bacteria; kingdom Pseudomonadati; phylum Pseudomonadota; class Betaproteobacteria; order Burkholderiales; genus Tepidimonas; species Tepidimonas fonticaldi. The sequence goes on from NZ_LZDH01000056.1 coordinate 793,212, forward strand.
GAGGTCCTCCAGCAGCTTGGCTTTCCAGCCGTTCCAGACCTTGGGGCTGGTGCCGCGGATGTCGGCCACGGTCAGCAGGTACAGGCCCGTGAGGTGCCGCTCGTCGCCCACGCGCCGCGCAAACGCGCGGATGACGTCCGGATCGCTGATGTCCTCTTTCTGGGCCACCTGGCTCATGGTCAGGTGCTCCGCGACCAGAAAGCGGATCAGCGCCGCATCCTCGCGATCGATGCCGTGTTGGCGCGCGAAGGTCAGCACGTCCCGCGCGCCCAGCACGGAATGGTCGCCGCCCCGGCCCTTGCCGATGTCGTGGAACAGCGCCGCGACGTACAGCACCCACGGCTTGTCCCAGCCGGCCGCCAGCTGCGAGCAAAACGGGTACTCGTGCGCATGCTCCGGGATGAAAAAGCGCCGCATGTTGCGCAGCACCATCAGGATGTGCTGATCCACCGTATAGACGTGGAACAGGTCGTGCTGCATCTGGCCGACCGTATTGCGAAACGGCCACAAGTAGCGCCCCAGCACCGAGGTCTGGTTCATCAGCCGGAAGGCATGTGTGATGCCCTGCGGCTGCTGCAGCATCTGCACGAAGGTGCGGCGGTTGACGGGATCGCGCCTAAACGCCGCATTCATGATGGGGCGGGCGTTGTACAAGGCCCGCAGCGTGCGCGCGGACAAGCCCTTGATGCCCGGGATTTGCTGGTACAGCAAAAAGGTTTCCAGGATCGCGTGCGGCTGCTGGAGATACAGGTCGTCGCTGGCCACCTCCAGCAGGCCGCCCTTGTCCAGAAAGCGCGGGTTCAGCGGGCGCGGGGGCTCCATCCCGTGCTCGTCGCGCTCCAGGCGCTCCTGGATGTTGAGCAGCAGGATCTGGTTGAGCTGCGTCACCGCCTTGGCCGCCCAGTAGTAGCGCCGCATGAGCCGCTCGCTGGCCTTGCGCGCGCGGCGCGCCGATTGCTCGCGGCTGCCGTCGCCCGTGCCCTCGGCCTCGATGCCGAACGAGGCCGCCAGCGCGGTCTGCAGGTCGAACACCAGGCGGTCCTCGCGCCGCTGGGCCAGGGTGTGCAGACGGGCGCGGATGAGGCTCAACAGCGCCTCGTTGGCCTTGAGCTGGCGGGCCTCGCGCGCCGTGGCCAGCCCGCGGCGCGCGAGTTCGCCCCAGGTGTGGCCGAAACCGGCGGCCTTGGCGACCCACAGGATCACCTGCAGGTCACGCAGCCCGCCCGGCGATTCCTTGCAATTGGGCTCCAGCGCGTAGGGCGTGTTCTCGTAGCGCTGGTGGCGTTGCTGCATCTCGAACTGCTTGGCGCGGCAAAACGCCAGCGGGTCGATCTGCTCGTCCAGCGCGCGGCCCAGCGCGACGAAGCGCCGCCGGTCCCCGGCCAGCCAGCGGCTTTCCAGCAGCGCGGTTTGCACCGAGATGTCGGCGGCCGCCTCCTGCAGGCATTCGGTCACGGTGCGCACGCTGGAGGCGATCTCCAGCCCGATGTCCCAGCAGTGGCCGATGAAGCGCTCCAGCGCGGCCTTGAGCGCCGCATCCGCCTCGGCGCGGACGCCGTCGGGCAGCAGCACCAGCACATCGACGTCGGAGTAGGGGAACAGCTCCCCCCGCCCGTAGCCGCCCACGGCCACCAGCGCCAGCGTGTCCGGCAGTCCGGAGGCCGCCCACAGCGTGCGCAGTGTGTCGTCGGTCAGGCGGCTCAGCCGCCGCAACAGAACGCGCACGCCGCGCGAGCGGCCGCTCAGGCCCTCGATGGCGTGCAGCACCCCGCGCTTGGCATCGCGGTAGTGCTGCCGCAGCGCGGCGATGTCCAGACGGTCGGCTGGGGCGGGGCAGGGTGGGGCGGACATGGCTCGGTCACAAGCAAGACCGGGGCCAGATACGGCATCCAGCGGCGACCTCCAGCGGCTGCGTCAAGCCGCAGCCGGGCTGGCCGCTGCCGAGACGAAGGGGGGCGACGCCGGCATGCCGGCCGACCGGGTCAGGATCTCGTAGCCGTCTTCGGTGCACAGCACGGTGTGCTCCCACTGCGCGGACAGCGACCGGTCCTTGGTGATGATCGTCCAGCCGTCGCCCATCTCGCGGATCTCGCGCCGGCCCTGGTTGATCATGGGTTCGATGGTGAACGTCATGCCCGGCCTGATTTCCATCCCCGTGCCGGGGCGGCCGTAGTGCAGCACCTGCGGGTCCTCGTGAAAGCGCTGACCGATGCCGTGGCCGCAGAACTCCCGCACCACGCTGTAACCGGCGCTCTCGGCGTAGGTCTGGATCGCGTGCCCGATATCGCCCAGGCGCACGCCGGGGCGGACCTGCTCGATGCCTTTCCACATGGCCTCGTAGGTCACCTGGCACAAGCGCCGCGCGTGCGGGGGCACCTCACCGACCAGAAACATGCGGCTCGTGTCGCCATGCCAGCCGTCCTTGATGACGGTGACGTCGATGTTGACGATGTCGCCTTTTTTGAGCGGCTTGTCGTTGGGGATGCCGTGGCAGACGACGTGGTTGACCGAGGTGCAGATGCTCTTGGGGTAGGGCTGGTAGCCGCTGGGGGCGTAGTTGAGCGGCGCGGGGATGGCCTGCTGGACGTGCACGATGTAGTCGTGCGCCAGGCGGTCCAGCTCGTTGGTGGTGACGCCCGGCCGCACGTGCGGTGTCAGGTAGTCCAGCACCTCTGCCGCCAGACGTCCGGCGGTGCGCATGCCCTCGATGCCTGCGGCGTCCTTGATGGTGGCTGTCATGTCGTGAATCGTGCGTGTGCGGATGGCCCGTCCGGAGGGGCTCGAACCCCCGACCCACGGCTTAGAAGGCCGTTGCTCTATCCGGCTGAGCTACGGACGGCAGGGGTTTGTTTGTGGTCGGAGCGAAAGGATTCGAACCTTCGACCCTCTGCTCCCAAAGCAGATGCGCTACCAGACTGCGCTACGCTCCGACATCAGCGCGATTGTACCTGCGGGCGGGCATTGGCCAGGGTCGCGAGGCCGCGCTGCACCGCGGGACGCGCGGCGATGCGGTCCAGCCAGGCCTGCACCGCGGGGTGGTCGGACAGCGCCACGCCCTGGTTTTGCCACACGCGCACCCAGGGGAAGGTCGCCACGTCCGCGATGCTGTAGCTGCGCCCGCCGAGCCAGGGGCTGCTTTGCAGGCGGCGCTCCATCACGCCGTACAGGCGACGCGCCTCGTTGGTGTAGCGGTCGACGGCGTAGTCGATTTTTTGCGGTGCGTATATCCGAAAATGGTGCGCTTGGCCCAGCATGGGGCCGACGCCGCCGACCTGGAACATCAGCCACTGCAGCACCTCCCAGCGCTGGCGCTCGCCCTTGGGCAGCAGTTTGCCGGTTTTGCTGGCCAGGTAGAGCAGAATCGCGCCGGACTCGAACAGCGCAATCGGTTTGCCGTCCGGGCCATCGGGGTCGACGATGGCGGGGATTTTGTTGTTGGGGCTGATGCGCAGAAAGTCGGGGGCGAACTGCTCGCCCTTGCCGATGTCCACGGGATGCACCCGCCAGTCGCGCCCCAGGCGCAAGCCGCACTCCTCGAGTGCGATGTGGACCTTGTGGCCGTTGGGGGTGGGCCAGGAATAGACGTCGATCATGGCGGTGGGCGGGTGGGTGGAGGGAGTGCGAATTCTGACCTAGGGTGGTAGAATAATGATCTCACGACCGAATGGGCGGGTGCACACCGGCCCATTTTTTTTGGTCGAACGCGATCGAGCGCCATCCAGCGCAAGGCGCAATCAGGCACCGCCCGGTGCCGACACGAAAGGCGAAAACGGGACGCATGAGCTGGCAGCAGGTGGTGGAGCAGACGGTGGTCGGGCTCGGATATGACTTGGTGGACCTGGAGCGGTCCGCCGGCGGCTTGCTGCGCGTGACCATCGATTGGCCCTGGGATGCGACGCAGGCGCAGGAGCGCTTCATCACCGTCGAGGACTGCGAGCGCGTCACACGCCAGCTCCAGTATGTCCTGGAGGTCGAGGCCGTGGACTATCGCCGCCTCGAGGTGGGGTCGCCCGGTATCGACCGCCCGCTGCGCCACGCCCGCGATTACGAGCGCTTCGTCGGCGAGACCGTCGATGTCACGCTGCGCGCGCCCATCGGGGCGGCCGGCGCGGGGGCGGTGGCGCCGGGGCGCAAAAAGTTTCGTGGCGTCTTGCGCCGCGGCGAGGCGCCCGGGGCGTGGCAGCTCGAGCTGGTCGAGGACGCGCCCGCCAAACCGGCCGCCAAGTCGTCGCGCCGCCCCGCCGAGCCCGCAGCCGTGCAGGTGCTCGGCTTCACGCTCGACGAGGTGCGCGAGGCACGGCTGGCGCCGATCGTGGATTTCAAGGGGCGTCGCCCGCGCGGCGCCGCCGGTAACGCATAAGAGTACGCAGGCAGTGAAAGGCAGGCCAGAGCAATGAACCGCGAAATGTTGATGTTGATCGATGCCATCTCGCGCGAGAAGAACGTGGAGCCGCGCGTCGTGCTGGGCGCGGTGGAGTCCGCGCTGGCGTCGGCCACCAAAAAGCTGCTGGGCGGCGAGGTGGACGTGCGGGTGTCGATCGACCCCGACACCGGCGCCTACGAAACCTTCCAGCGCTGGAAGGTGGTGCCGGATGAGGCCGGCCTGCAAAACCCCGATGCCGAGGAGCTGTACTCCGACGCCGTGGAGGACCACCCCGGCATCCAGGTGGGCGATTTCATCGAAAAGCCGATCGAGAGCGTGCCCATTGGCCGCATCGGCGCGATGGCGGCCAAGCAGGTGATCCTGCAAAAGATCCGTGACGCCGAGCGCGAGATGCTGCTCAACGATTTTCTGTCGCGTGGCGACAAGATCTTCGTGGGCACCGTCAAGCGGCTGGACAAGGGCGATGTGATCGTCGAGAGCGGCCGTGTCGAAGGGCGGCTCAAGCGCAGCGAGATGATCCCGAAGGAAAACTTCCGCTCGGGCGACCGCGTGCGCGCCCTCATCATCGAGGTGGACCCGACCCTGCGGGGCGCGCCCATTCTGCTGTCGCGCGCCAGCCCGGAGTTCATGATCGAGCTGTTCCGCCAGGAGGTGCCCGAGATCGAGCAGGGCCTGCTGGAGATCAAGGCCTGCGCGCGCGATCCGGGCAGTCGCGCCAAGATCGCCGTGCTGTCGCACGACCGCCGCATCGACCCCATCGGCACCTGTGTCGGAGTGCGCGGCTCGCGCGTCAACGCGGTGACCAACGAGCTGTCCGGCGAGCGCGTGGACATCGTGCTGTGGAGCGACGATCCGGCCCAGTTCGTGATCGGCGCGTTGGCACCGGCCAATGTGCAGTCCATCGTCGTCGATGAAGAGCGGCACGCGATGGACGTGGTCGTCGACGAGGAAAACCTGGCCATCGCCATCGGCCGCGGCGGGCAGAACGTCCGGCTCGCATCCGACTTGACGGGCTGGAAGATCAACATCATGACGGCCGAGGAATCGGCCGAGAAGCAGGCCCAGGAGCGCCAGGCGCTGCGCGAGCTGTTCATGAGCAAGCTCGACGTCGACGAGGAGATCGCCGACATCTTGATCGAGGAAGGCTTCACCAGCCTCGAGGAAGTGGCTTATGTGCCGCTGCAAGAGATGCTGGAGATCGAGGCCTTCGACGAGGACACCGTCAACGAGCTGCGCGCCCGCGCCAAGGACGCGCTGCTGACGATGGAGATCGCCAAGGAGGAAAGCGTCGAGGAGGTCTCGCAGGATCTGCGCGATCTGGACGGGCTGACCACCGACCTGATCGCCAAGCTGGCCGATGCCGGTGTGCACACGCTCGACGACCTGGCCGATCTGGCCGTCGACGAATTGGTCGAGATCACGGGACAGAGCCGCGAGGAAGCGACGGCCCTGATCATGAAGGCGCGCGAACACTGGTTCGCCGGCGATGCATCGTCCGCGCGTTCGTGAACAGCCCAGCCGAGGAGAAGGACACCGTATGTCGAGTAACACCGTCGCCGAATTCGCCGCCGAACTGAACAAACCCGTCTCGCTGCTGCTGGAGCAGTTCGTCGCCGCTGGTGTGGACAAGCACGCCGGCAGCGACCCCGTCACCGAGGCGGACAAGCAGCGCCTGCTCGCCCACCTCAAGGCCGCCCACGGCACCCTGGGGCAGGAGCGGCGCAAGATCACGCTGACCAAGCGCTCGACCACCGAGATCAAGCAAGCCGACGCCTCCGGCCGTGCGCGCACCATCCAAGTGGAGGTGCGCAAGAAGCGCACTTTCGTCAAGCGCGACGACGAGGCCGAGCGCGCCAGCGACGCTGCCGCCCAGGCCGAGGAAGCGGCGCAGGCGGCCGAACTGGCCCGGCTGGAAGAAGAGGCGCGGCTGCAGGCGGAGCGCCTGCGTCAGGAAGAGGAAGAACTCGCCCGCAAGCGCCGCGAGCGCGAAGAGGCCGAGGCCCGCGCCGCCGAGGAGGCCCGGCTGGCCCGCGAAGCGGCCGAAGCCCGGGCCCGAGCCGAGCGCGAGGCGGCGGCCCTGAAGGCCCGCGCCGAAACCGCCGTCGCCACGACCGGCGAGTCGGTCGCCGACGAGCCCGCGGCCCCGGCCCAACCGGCGGCCGATGAGGCGGTGCGCGCGGCAGCCGAGCGCGCCGAGGCCGAACAGGCGGAGCAGGCCCGCCGGGCGGCGGAGCAAGCCGCCGAGAAGGCCGCCGAAAAAGCGGCCGAGGAAGCCCGCGTGCGCGAAATCGAAGAACGTCGCCGCAAGGCGCTGGCCGAGGCGGAAGCCATCCGGGCCATGATGGCCCAGCCGCGCAAGGTGCTGGTGGCCAAGAAGCCCGAGGAACCCAAGCCCGCGGCCGAAGCCAAGCCGGGCATCAAGGGCACGCTGCACAAGCCCGCGGGCACGCCCGCGCGTCCGCCCGCCGGCGCACCGGCGGCGCCTTCGGCCAAGAAGGAGGTCAAGTCCGAGGCGCTGTCGTCGTCGTGGAAGGACGAGGCCGGCAAGAAGAAGGAGCTCAAGACGCGCGGCGACAGCGGTCCGGCACGCTCGGGCAGCAATTGGCGCGCCGGCCCGAAGGGCAAGCCCGGCCGCGGCGGACGGGACGAGCGCGGCGCCTCTGCCGCCCCCGCCAGCGAGCAGCGTGTCATCGAAGTGCACGTGCCTGAGACCATCACCGTGGCCGAACTGGCCCACAAGATGGCGCTCAAGGCGTCCGAGGTCATCAAGCAGCTCATGAAGCTGGGTCAGATGGTGACCATCAACCAGTCGCTGGACCAGGACACGGCGATGATCGTCGTCGAGGAGCTGGGCCACAAGGCGGTGGCCGCGGCCCTGGACGACCCGGAGGCCTTCTCGGAAGAGGAAGCGGTGCTGTACCAGGGCGAGGAGAAGCCCCGCCCGCCGGTCGTCACGGTCATGGGCCACGTCGACCACGGCAAGACCTCGCTGCTGGACTACATCCGCCGCGCCAAGGTCGCCGCGGGCGAGGCCGGTGGCATCACCCAGCACATTGGCGCCTACCACGTCGAGACGCCGCGCGGCGTCGTCACCTTCCTGGACACGCCGGGTCACGAAGCGTTCACCGCCATGCGGGCGCGCGGCGCGCAGGCCACCGACATCGTCATCCTGGTGGTGGCGGCCGACGACGGCGTGATGCCGCAGACGCGCGAGGCGATCAAGCACGCCAAGGCGGCGGGGGTGCCGATCGTGGTGGCGCTCACCAAGATCGACAAGCCCGAGGCCAACCCCGACCGCGTCAAGCAGGAGCTGGTGGCCGAGGAGGTGGTGCCCGAGGAGTATGGCGGCGATTCGCCCTTCATTGGCGTGTCGTCCAAGACCGGCCAGGGCATCGACGAGCTGCTGGAAAACGTGTTGCTGCAGGCCGAGGTGCTGGAGCTGAAGGCCCCGGTGGACGCCAAGGCCAAGGGCTTGGTGATCGAGGCGCGGCTGGACAAAGGCCGCGGCCCCGTGGCGACCGCCCTGGTGCAGTCGGGTACGCTGCGCGTCGGCGACGTGGTGCTGGCCGGTCAGACCTATGGCCGGGTGCGCGCCATGCTCGACGAGGCCGGCCGTCCGGTCAAGGAAGCCGGGCCGTCCATCCCGGTGGAGATCCAGGGCCTGGCCGAGGTGCCGCTGGCGGGCGACGACTTCATGGTCATGGCCGATGAGCGCCGCGCGCGCGAAATCGCCACCTACCGCGCCGGCAAGTACCGCAGCACCAAGCTGGCCAAGCAACAGGCGGCCAAGCTGGAGAACATGTTTGCCGAGATGGCGGCGGGCGAGGTCAAGACCCTGCCCATCATCATCAAGGCGGATGTGCAAGGCTCGCAGGAGGCGCTGTCGGCCGCGCTGCTCAAGCTCTCCACCGACGAGGTGCGGGTGCAGCTCGTGTACGCGGGCGTGGGCGGCATCAGCGAATCCGACGTCAACCTGGCGATCGCGTCCAAGGCCATCATCATCGGCTTCAACACCCGCGCCGACGCCAACGCGCGCAAGGTGGCCGAGGCCAGCGACGTCGAGATCCGCTACTACAACATCATCTACGACGCGGTGGACGACCTGAAGGCCGCGATGGCGGGGCTGCTCGCGCCCGAGAAGCGCGAGGAAGTCATCGGCATGGCCGAGATCCGCAGCGTCTTCGTCGCCTCCAAGATCGGCACCGTGGCGGGCTGTATGGTCACGCAGGGCCACGTCACACGCAGCGCGCATTTCCGCCTGCTGCGCGACAATGTGGTCATCTACACCGGCGAGCTGGAGTCGCTCAAGCGCTTCAAGGACGATGTGCGCGAGGTCAAGGAAGGCTTCGAGTGCGGCATCAAGCTCAAGAACTACAACGACATCCAGGAAGGGGATCAGTTGGAGTTCTTCGAGATCAAGGAAATCGCGCGCACGCTGTAAGAGACCCGCATGGCGACGAGAAAGGCATCCAACCGCGGCCTGAAGGTGGCCGACCAGATCCAGCGCGACCTGAGCGAGCTGATCCCGCGCGAGCTCAAGGATCCGCGTCTGGGCATGGTCACCATCCAGGCCGTTGAGGTGTCGCCCGACTATGCGCACGCCAAGGTGTACTTCAGCGTGCTGGTCGGCGACCCGCAAGACAGCCAGGACGCGCTCAACCAGGGCGCGGGCTTTTTGCGCAATGCCTTGTTCAAGCGGCTGCACATCCACACGGTGCCGACGCTGCACTTCGTCTACGACCGCTCCATTGAGCGGGCGGCGGACATGAACGCCCTGATCGCCAAGGCGGTCGCCTCGCGCGGCAAGGACGAGGACGCGACATGACGGCCGAGCCCCGTGCACGGGTGCCGCGGCGCCCCGTGCATGGGGTGCTGCTGCTGGACAAACCCGTCGGTTTGTCCGCGCAGGCGGCGGTGTCCAAGGTCAAATGGCTGCTGGCGGCCGAAAAGGCCGGCCACACCGGCACCCTCGACCCGCTGGCCAGCGGGCTGTTGCCGGTGTGTCTGGGCGCGGCCACCAAGTTTGCGCAGGTGCAACTGGAGGCCGACAAGGCCTACGAGGCCGTGCTGCGCCTGGGTGTGCGCACCACCACCGGCGATGCCGAGGGCGAGGTGATCGCCACCGCGCCGGTGGACGCGGCCCGGCTGACCCCCTCGCGGCTGGCCGAGCTGGCGCGCCGCTTCACCGGCGTGATCGAGCAGATTCCGCCGATGCACAGTGCCCTCAAAAAGGACGGCAAGGCGCTGTACGAATATGCGCGTGCGGGCATCGAGGTCGAGCGCGCGCCGCGCCGCGTGACGATCCATGCGTTGACGCTGGAGCCGATGCCCGACGACCCCGCCGCGCTGCGCCTGCGAGTGCGCTGCAGCAAAGGCACCTATGTGCGCACGCTGGCCGAGGACATCGGCGCGGCGCTGGGCTGTGGCGCGCACCTGACCGCGCTGCGGCGCACCGCCACCGGGGGGCTGACGCTGCCGCAGGCGATCACGCTGGACGCGCTGGAAGCCCTGTCTCCACCGCAACGCCTGCGCTGCCTGCTGCCCCCCGAGACCTTGCTGGAGGGCGCGCCGCGCGTCGTGCTGGATGAGCGCGATGCGGGCCGTTTTCTGAGCGGTTTGCGCCGCCGCGGCCCGTGGCCGCCCGCTGAACTGGTTGCCGTGTTCGGCGACCGCCCGCGGGCCCTGCTGGGCACCGCCCGCTGTGCCGGCGGCGAATTGATTCCGGCGCGTCTGCTCGCGCCCACCGAAGTTTCCCAATATCTGCAACAGGCTGCACCATGACCTCCCGCCCCCCGATTCGCAACATCGCGATCATCGCCCACGTCGACCACGGCAAAACGACCATGGTCGACCAACTGCTGCGCCAGTCCGGCACCTTTGCCGCCCATGAGAAGGTGGAGGACACGGTCATGGACAGCAACGCGCTCGAACGCGAGCGCGGCATCACCATCCTGGCCAAGAACTGCGCCGTGCGCTGGAACGGCACGCACATCAACATCGTGGACACACCGGGCCACGCCGACTTTGGCGGCGAGGTCGAGCGCGCGCTGTCCATGGTGGATGGCGTGCTGCTGCTGATCGACGCCCAGGAAGGGCCGATGCCGCAGACACGTTTCGTGACCAAGAAGGCGCTGGCGCTGGGCCTCAAGCCCATCGTGGTGGTCAACAAGGTGGACAAGCCCGGGGCCAATTGCGACAAGGTGATCAACGCCGCGTTCGACCTGTTCGACAAGCTGGGGGCGACCGACGAGCAGCTGGATTTTCCGGTGGTGTATGCCTCGGGCATCAACGGCTGGTCGTCGCTGACCGAGGGGGCGCCTGGCGAGCGCTGGGGGCCGGACATGTCCGCGCTGTTCGAGACCATCCTCAAACATGTGCCCGCCCACGAGGGCGATCCCGCTGCGCCGCTGCAACTGCAGATTTCGGCGCTGGACTACAACAGCTTCGTGGGCCGCATTGGCGTGGGCCGCATCAACGCCGGCACGCTGCGGCCGGCAATGGACGTGCTGGTCATGGAGGGGCCGGACGGCCGGCAGTTCAAGGGCCGCATCAACCAGGTGCACAAGTTCCAGGGGCTGGACCGGGTGCAGGTGAGCGAGGCCGGGCCGGGCGACATCGTGCTGATCAACGGCATCGACGAGATCGGCATCGGTGTGACGGTCACCGACATCGCCAACCCGCGGCCGCTGCCCATGCTCAAGATCGACGAGCCGACGCTGACGATGAATTTTTGCGTCAACACCTCGCCGCTGGCCGGGCGTGAGGGCAAGTTCGTCACCAGCCGGCAAATCTGGGACCGGCTGCAAAAGGAGCTGCAATCCAACGTGGCGCTGCGCGTGCGCGAGACGGGCGAGGACGGAGTCTTCGAAGTCTCGGGCCGGGGCGAGCTGCACCTGACCATCCTGCTGGAGAACATGCGCCGCGAGGGTTACGAGCTGGCCGTGAGCAAGCCGCGCGTCGTGTTCAAAGAGATCGACGGCGTGCGGTGCGAGCCGATCGAGCTGGTGACCTGCGACATCGAGGAGCAGCACCAGGGCGGCGTGATGCAGGCGCTGGGCGAGCGCAAGGGAGAGTTGGTGAACATGGAGCCCGACGGCCGCGGCCGCGTGCGGCTGGAGTACCGCATCCCGGCGCGGGGGCTGATCGGTTTTTCCAACGAATTCCTCAACCTCACGCGCGGCTCGGGCCTGATCTCCAATATCTTTGACGGCTACGAGCCGCACAAGGGCGACATCGGCGGTCGCAAGAACGGCGTGCTCATCAGCATGGACGACGGCGAGATCTTCACCTACGCGCTGGGCAAGCTGGACGATCGCGGCCGCATGTTCGTCAAGGCCGGCGACCCGGTGTACGAGGGCATGATCGTCGGCGTGCACAACCGCGATAACGACCTGGTGGTCAATGCGACGCGCACCAAGCAGCTGACCAATTTCCGCGTCTCGGGCAAGGAGGATGCGATCAAGATCACCCCGCCCATCGAGCTGACGCTGGAGTACGCGGTCGAGTTCATCGAGGATGACGAGCTGGTGGAAATCACGCCCAAGAGCATCCGCCTGCGCAAGCGCTACCTGAAGGAGCACGAGCGCAAGCGCGCCGCGCGGGAAGGCGCATGACGCTGCGTCACGGGCAGGCCGTCGCCCTGATGGTGGCGGTGACGTTCCTGTGGGCGACGGCGGGCGTGGTCACGCGCCAGCTCGAGCAGGCGCAGGCGTTCGAGATCACCTTCTGGCGCAGCGCGTTCACCGCGCTGTCGCTGGCGCTGATCCTGCCTCTGTGGCAGGGTCGCGGCGTGTGGCGCCGGATGGTCACCAGCGGCCGCGCTCTGTGGTGGTCGGGGGTGTGCTGGGCGGTCATGTTCACCGCCTTCATGATCGCGCTGGCGCTGACCAGTGTGGCCAATGTGCTGATCACGCTGGCGGCCGGGCCGCTGCTGACGGCGCTCATCTCGCGCCTGTTCTTCGGGCAGCGGCTGGCGCGACAGACCTGGGCGGCCATCGTGGTGGCGGGCCTGGGCATCGCATGGATGTTTGCGCGCCAACTGGGCGAGGGCGGCTGGCTGGGCAGCGTGGTGGCGCTGGGCGCCCCGCTGGGGGGCGCCTTCAACTGGAATCTGGTGCAGCGCAGCCAGCGCGAAGGGCACGGGGTGGATTTGGTGCCCGCCGTGCTGGTGGGCGCCGCCGTGTCGGCGGCGGTGACGCTGCCGCTGGCCTGGCCGCTGCGGGCCAGCGCGCACGACGTGGCGTGGCTGGCGGGGCTGGGCGTGTGGCAACTGGCGGTGCCGTGCGTGCTGGCCGTCGTCTGCGCGCGTGTGCTCAAGCCCACCGAGGTTTCGATGCTGGCCTTGCTGGAGGTGCTCTTTGGCATCGTGCTGGCGTGGCTGGGCGCGGGCGAGGTGCCTTCGCCCGCCGTCTGGCAAGGCGGCGCCCTGGTGCTGGGCGCATTGCTGACCCACTTGTGGTTGACCCAACGGAAGGAGACATCCCCATGACTTCGCGCTGGAGCGATTTCGTCCACATCGAGCGCACGCCCAACGGCGTCGGGCGCATCACCCTCGACCGACCCAAGGCCCTCAATGCCCTGGATCTGGGCATGATCCGGGCGCTCGCCGAGGCGTTGCTCGCCTGGCGCGATGACCCCGCCGTGGTGGCGGTGGCGATTCGCGGCACCTCCAAGGACGGGCCGTTCGGGGCCTTTTGCGCGGGCGGGGACATCCGCTTCTTCCATCAGGCCGCGCTGGCGGGCGATCCGCGGCTGGAGGACTTCTTTACCGAGGAGTACGCCCTCAACCACCTGATCTTTACCTACCCCAAGCCGTATATCGCTTTCATGGACGGCATCGTCATGGGTGGCGGTATGGGCATCAGCCAGGGCGGGCGCTGCCGCATCGTCACCGAGCGCACCAAGATGGCCATGCCCGAGACCAACATCGGGCTGTTCCCAGATGTCGGCGGAGGGCATTTCCTGAGCCGCTGCCCGGGGCATGTCGGGGAGTATCTGGGGCTGACCGGGGTGGTCGTCGGGGCGGATGCGGCGCTGGCCTGGGGCCTGGCCGATGTGGCCGCCCCCGCGGCCGATCTGCCGCGCGCGTGGGACGCACTCGCCACCGTGCAGGCGGATAGCCCCCAGGCGTTCGAGGCTGCGTGGCGTGGGTGGACGGCGCAGGCCGGCTGGCGCAGCGCGGGGCCTCGCACCGTGGCGCCGCTGGCGCCAGAGGTGGATGCCGCCTTTGGTGCCGACACCGTGGGCGGCATCGTGCAGGCGCTGCAGGCGGCCGGCACGGACGCGGCGGCACAGGCCCTGGCCACACTGCGCCTGCGCAGCCCGCTGATGCTGCATGTGGTGCTGGAACATGTGCGGCGCGCGCGGGGCATGACCCTGGCCGAGGATCTGCGCCTGGAGCGGGACCTGGTGCGCCATTGCTTCCATCCCCGCCATCTGGGGCGCTCGCCAGCCGAGGGGGAGACGGTCGAGGGCATCCGCGCCCTGGCGGTGGACAAGGACCAGCAGCCGCGTTGGAACCCGGCGCGCATCGAGGACGTGACGGCGGCGATGGTGGCGCCGTTCTTCGACAGCCCCTGGCCCGCGCACGCGCATCCGCTCGGGCATTTGCGCTGATTCGTCCCTCCGGCGGCCGGCGCCGCCGGGGCAGGGCGGCCGGGGGTCAGCGCATGCGGTGTTTGAGCGCGCGCTCCACCTCGCGCTTGCCCTCGCGCTCTTTGATGGTGTCGCGCTTGTCGTGCTGCGCCTTGCCGCGCGCCAGCGCGATTTCGCACTTGACGCGGCCATTTTTCCAGTGCAGGTTCAGCGGCACCAGGGTGTAGCCCTTTTGCTCCACCTTGCCGATGAGGCGGCGGATCTCGGCCTTGTGCATCAACAGCTTGCGCGTGCGGTCGCTATCCGCCCGAATGTGCGTGGATGTGCTGCGCAGCGGGTGGATCAGGCAGCCGATCAGGAACAGCTCGCCGTCGCGCACCACGACATAGCCCTCGGTGATCTGCACCTTGCCGTCGCGGATGGCCTTGACCTCCCAGCCCTGCAGGACGACGCCGGCCTCGAAGCGCTCTTCGATGTGGTAGTTGAAGAACGCCTTCTTGTTCTCGGCGATGCGGCTGTCGGTGGCGGCTTTGGACTTGGGGGCTGACATGGGACCTACAATCGGGGCAGGGCCGACGATTGTATGAAACCGAAAACCGTCCGCAAGTCCGTGCTCGTCTGGCACAGCCCGCACGAGATGTTTCAGCTGGTCAGCGACGTGGAGCGCTACCCCGAGTTTCTGCCGTGGTGCGCGTCCGGCCAGGTGCTCGAGCGCACGCCGGACGGCATGGTGGCATCGATCGGCATGGCCTTTGGTGGCGTGCGCAAAAGCTTCACCACCCGCAATGTGCACGAGGCCGACCGCCGCATCCATCTGCGCCTGGTGGAGGGGCCGTTTTCCCAGCTGGAGGGGCATTGGGAGTTCTTGCCCGTGGGCGACGGCGACGCGCGCGCCTGCAAGATCGAGTTTTCGCTGCGGTACGGGTTTTCCAGCAGCGTGCTGGCGGCCCTGGTGGGGCCGGTGTTCGACCGCATTGCCGATTCCCTGGTGGACGCCTTCGTCAAACGGGCCGACCAGGTGTATGGGGTGTGAGGTGCAGGGGGTGCGATGCGCGTGACCGTCGTCTGGGCCTCGGCCCCCCGCACCGTGCAGGAGGTCGCCCTGGATCTGCCAGACGGGGCGACGGTGGCGCAGGCGCTGGCCGTTACCGGTTGGGACCTCGGGCCGCTCGATGCGAGGCCGGGCGGCTTGGCGTCGAGCGTCTGGGGTCGGCGTGTGACCCCGGATACACCGCTGCGCGACGGTGACCGGCTGGAACTGACCCGCCCGCTGCGGGTGGACCCCAAGGTCGCGCGGCGGGAACGCTTCCAGCGCCAAGGCGCGCGCGCGGCTGGCCTGTTTGCCCGCACCCCCAAACGTTGACGCGCCGGGGCTCACCCTTCGGGCGGACCGGGCCCCGTGCGGTGCCGATGCCCCGAATACAATAGCGCTTTTGGAGCCCATCCCATGCGCCTGCTCGGAAAAGCGTTGACCTTCGACGATGTGTTGTTGGTCCCCGCGTACTCGCAAGTTCTGCCCAAGGACACGTCGCTGGCCACCCGCTTTACCCGCGACATCACCCTCAACCTGCCGCTGGTGTCGGCCGCCATGGACACCGTCACCGAGGCCCGGCTGGCGATCGCCATCGCGCAGGAAGGCGGCATCGGCATCATCCACAAGAACCTGTCGGTGCAGGAGCAGGCCGCGCAGGTGGCCAAGGTCAAGCGCTACGAATCCGGCGTGCTGCGCGACCCGGTCGTCATCAGTCCCGACACCACGGTGCGCCAGGTCGTCAGGCTGTCGGACGAGCTGGGCGTGTCGGGCTTTCCGGTCGTCGAGGGTGGCAAGGTGGTCGGCATCGTCACCGGGCGTGACCTGCGCTTCGAGACGCGCATGGACGCCCCGGTGCGCGAGATCATGACGCCGCGCGAGCGGCTGGTCACCGTGCCGGAGGGCACTACGCCGGAGGCGGCCAAGGCGCTGCTGAACAAGCACAAGCTGGAGCGGCTGCTGGTCGTCAACGACGCCTTCGAGCTCAAGGGCCTGATCACCGTCAAGGACATCACCAAGCAGCTTAATTTCCCCAACGCCGCGCGCGACGACAACGGCCGCCTGCGCGTCGGCGCCGCGGTCGGCGTCGGCCCCGGCACCGACGAGCGCGTCGAGGCGCTGGTCAAGGCCGGCGTGGACGTGATCGTCGTCGACACCGCGCACGGCCACAGCAAGGGCGTGCTGGACCGCGTGCGCTGGGTCAAGCACAACTTCCCGCAGGTGCAGGTCATCGGCGGCAACATCGCCACTGGCGAGGCCGCCCGCGCGCTGGCGGAGGCCGGCGCGGACGCGGTCAAGGTCGGCATCGGGCCGGGCTCGATCTGCACCACGCGCATCGTCGCCGGGGTCGGCGTGCCGCAGATCACCGCCATCGACAACGTGGCCACGGCGCTCAAGGGGACGGGTGTGCCGCTGATCGCCGACGGCGGCATCCGCTACAGCGGCGACATCGCCAAGGCCCTGGCCGCCGGCGCGCACTGCGTGATGATGGGCGGCATGTTCGCCGGCACCGAGGAGGCGCCCGGCGAGGTGATCCTGTACCAGGGCCGCAGCTACAAGAGCTACCGCGGCATGGGCTCGATCGGTGCGATGAAGGCCGGCAGCGCCGACCGTTACTTTCAGGAAAACGACGAGGCCGCCAACCCCAACGCCGACAAGCTGGTGCCCGAGGGTATCGAGGGCCGCGTGCCGTACAAAGGCTCGGTGGTGACGATCATCTTCCAGATGGCCGGCGGCATCCGCGCGGCGCTGGGCTACTGTGGCTGCGCCAGCATCGCCGAGCTGCACGAGAAGGCCGCCTTCGTCGAGATCACCGCCGCCGGCATCCGCGAAAGCCACGTGCACGACGTGCAGATCACCAAGGAAGCGCCGAACTACCGGCTGGATTGATACCACGCCGTGCCGAGGGCCGCCAGCGAGGCGGCCCTTCGCTTTGTCGGCCCCGCAGCGGATATGACCCGATGAACCACGACAAGATCCTCATCCTCGACTTCGGCTCGCAGGTCACGCAGCTGATCGCGCGGCGCGTGCGCGAGGCGCACGTCTATTGCGAGGTGCACCCCTGCGACGTCAGCAGCGAGTGGGTGCGGCAGTACGCCGCCGACGGGCGGCTCAAGGGCGTGATCCTTTCGGGCAGCCACGCCAGCGTCTACGAGGTGGACGACCGCGCGCCCGATGCGGTGTTCGAGCTGGGCGTGCCGGTGCTGGGCATCTGCTACGGCATGCAGACGATGGCACAGCAGCTCGGCGGGCGCGTGGAGGGCTCGCCGGTGCGCGAGTTCGGCTACGCCGAGGTGCGCGCGCGCGGCCACACCGCGCTGCTGAAGGACATCGCCGACTTCCACACCCCCGAGGGGCATGGGATGCTCAAGGTGTGGATGAGCCACGGCGACAAGGTGGTGGAGCTGCCGCCCGGCTTCAAGCTGATGGCCAGCACCGACTCCTGCCCGATCGCCGGCATGGCCGACGAGGCGCGGCGCTTCTACGGCGTGCAGTTCCACCCGGAGGTGACGCACACCGTGCAGGGGCGGGCGATCCTGGAGCGCTTCGTGCTGGAGATCTGCGGCGCCAGGCCCGACTGGATCATGCGCGACCACATCGAGGAGGCGGTGGCGGCCATCCGCGCCCAGGTCGGCGACGAGGAGGTGCTGCTGGGCCTCTCGGGAGGGGTCGATTCCTCGGTGGCCGCAGCGCTCATCCACCGGGCGATTGGCGACCAGCTCACCTGCGTGTTCGTCGATCATGGCCTGCTGCGCCTGCACGAAGGCGACATGGTGATGGACATGTTCGCCGGCAAGCTGCACGCCCGGGTGATCCGGGTGGACGCCAGCGACCTGTTCCTGCGCGAGCTGGCTGGCGTGACCGACCCCGAGCGCAAGCGCAAGATCATCGGGCGGCTGTTCGTCGATGTCTTCAAGGCCGAGGCGGAAAAGCTCAAGGCCGCGCGCCCCGGCTCCAAGGGCATCCAGTGGCTGGCGCAGGGCACCATCTACCCGGACGTGATCGAGTCCGGCGGCGCCAAGAGCAAGAAAGCCGTCACGATCAAGAGCCACCACAACGTCGGCGGCCTGCCCGAGCAGCTGGGCCTCAAGCTCCTGGAGCCGCTGCGCGACCTGTTCAAGGACGAGGTGCGCGAGCTCGGCGTGGCGCTCGGCCTGCCGCACGACATGGTGTACCGCCACCCGTTCCCGGGGCCGGGCCTGGGCGTGCGCATCCTGGGCGAGGTGAAGAAGGAATACGCCGACCTGCTGCGCCGGGCGGATGCCATCTTCATCGAGGAGCTGCGCTCCACCATCGAGCCGAACTCCGGCAAAAGCTGGTACGACCTCGTCAGCCAGGCGTTTGCGGTGTTCCTGCCGGTCAAGAGCGTCGGCGTGATGGGCGACGGCCGCACCTACGACTACGTGGTGGCCTTGCGCGCGGTGCAGACGAGCGACTTCATGACGGCGGATTGGGCCGAGTTGCCCTACAGCCTGCTCAAGCGCGTCTCCAGCCGCATCATCAACGAGGTGCGCGGCATCAACCGCGTCACCTACGACGTCAGCTCCAAGCCGCCAGCGACGATCGAGTGGGAGTGACTCAGACCCAGTCCTCCACGCGCAGCCCCTGCACCCGTTCGAACTCCCGCATGTTGTGGGTAACGAGCGTGGCGTCCTCGGCCAGGGCGTGGCAGGCGATCCAGAGATCGTTGGCCCCGATCGGGGTGCCGGCCTGACGCAGCCGGGTCGATTGCTCGGCGTAGTGGCGGCAAATTGCCGGTCCCCTGGGGTAGAGAACGGTGACGATCCGGGTCAGCTCCTGCAGGCGGCGCAGCACCTGGGCCCTGCGGTTGCTTCGCTCGGCGCCGGCCAGCAGTTCGCCCCAGGTGACGAACGACATCACGAGGCGGTCGTCGTCGGCGAGCGCGTCGACGCGCTGGGCCACCGAGGGCGGCTGCTGCTTGATCAGGTAGATCAGGATGTTGGTGTCGAGCAGGTAGGTCGTCACAGGGCCTCCCGCTCCTGGGGCGGCTGTGCGTTGCAACGGTCGTCTTCCAGCGCCGCTACGAAGGCCTCGTCCTCGTCCCGCAGGGCCCGCGCGGCCGCCAGCAGCGCCTCTCCGCGGCGAAGGCGCAGCGGGTGCAGGACGAGGTCGCCCGCCTCGTTGCGCGAGATGGCGACGCGGTCGGTGTCGAGGCGGAATTCGGCCGGGATGCGCACCGCCTGACTGTTGCCGTTGTGGAAGACGCGCGTGGTCACGGTCGTCATGGGTGGGTTTCCTGGGTCGTAGCTGGGGTCGCCGGATGTGTGTATTGTCATAGATGTACGTCCGGGCGACAAGCTGCGCTACAGTGGCACTACGATGGAGCCAACCCCCACTCACCCCGAAGACACACGCTACATGGCCGAAGCGCTGGCGTTGGCGCAGCAGGCAGCCGAGGCCGGCGAGGTGCCGGTGGGGGCCGTGGTGGTGCATGCCGGGCGCATCGTCGGCCGGGGGCACAACCAGCCGGTGGGCAGCGGCGATCCCACGGCGCATGCCGAAATCGTCGCGCTGCGCGAGGCCGCACGCACACTGGGCAACTACCGCCTGGACGGCTGCACGCTGTATGTGACGCTGGAGCCGTGCGCCATGTGCGCGCAAGCGGCCTTGCACGCGCGGGTGGCCCGCGTGGTCTATGGTGCGGCGGAGCCCCGCACGGGGGCGGTGGGATCGGTCGTGGATCTGTTTGCCCTGCCGGCGCTCAACGCGCACACCGCCGTGGTGGCAGGGGTGCAGGCCGAGCCGGCGGCGGCCCTGATGCGGGCCTTTTTCGCCCGCCGGCGCCGCGAGCAGCGGGCCGCCGCCGAGCCGTTGCGCGAAGACGCGTTGCGCACCCCCACCGCGGCCTTCAAGGCCGTGTGGCAGCGGGCAAGTGCCTGGGGGGTGACACCCCAGGCTTCCCATACGCGCCAGGATTTGCCCAGTCTGGACGGGCTGCGCTTGCACTGGGTGGATGTGGGGCCATCGGACAGCACGGCGCCGTGGCTTTGTCTGCACGGGCCGCTGGCGTGGTGGCCGCAATGGGGGCCGTGGCTGCCGCCCCGGCTGGCGCAGGGCGAGCGCTGTTTGGTTCCAGACCTGATCGGCTTTGGCCAGAGCGACAAGCCCAAAAAGCCCGCGTGGCACAGTCCCGCGCGCCATGCCGCAATCCTGCGCGACTGGCTGGATGCGCTGGCCGTGGACACCTGCCGGCTGGCCCTGGCCCCCGGCGCGGAAGCCCTGTGGCCAGCGCTGCAGACCGCCCTGGGGCCGCGCGTACGGGATGTGCTCCATGTGCCGGCGGAGGAGCTGCTGCCCCCCGCTGGGGACTGGCTGGATGCGCCCTTCCCCGATCGCGGTCACCGGGCTGGCCCCCGGGCGCTGACCGGTGCGGCCCGATAATCGGGCCATGCCCAGTCTGTACATCTACTCCCCCAGCGGGGCGGTGCGCGACCGCGCCGCCTTTCGGCGCGCCGTGCGCCGCTTGCAGGCCGCCGGCTACGAGGTCGCGGTGGACCCCGCGGCGCTGGCCCGACACCAACGCTTTGCGGGCGATGACGATGCGCGGCTGGCCGCCATCGAGCGCGCGGCCGCCAGCGGTGCGGACGTGGCGCTGACCACGCGCGGGGGCTATGGCCTGACCCGTCTGCTGCCGCGCCTGCCATACGATGCGATCGACGCCGCCGCGTGCCGTGGCATGTCGTGGGTGGGGCTGAGCGATTTCACTGCGTTTGGCCTGGCTGTGCTGGCCCAGCGCGGGACGGCCACCTGGGCCGGCCCGGCGGTGATGGAGGACTGGGCGGTCGATGCGCCGGACGACATCACCACCGCCTGTTTCGATGACCTGGCGCAGGGCGTGGGGGAGGGTTCCGGCTGGCGGCTGCCGCTGTCCGACCTGCGGGCGCACCCCGAGCTGGCGGCCGGCTGGCGTGTGGAAGGCGCCATGCTCTGGGGAGGCAATCTGTCGATCCTGGCCGGGCTGGTGGGTACCCCCTACTTGCCGTCGGTGGATGGCGGATTGCTGTTTTTGGAGGATGTCGGGGAACACCCCTACCGCATCGAGCGGATGCTGACGCAACTGCTGCTTGCGGGGGTGTTGGGGCGGCAAAAGGCCATCCTGTTGGGCGCGTTCAACCGCTTTGCGCTCACGCCCCACGACCGGGGGTTCCGGCTCGAGACGGTGGTGGCGTGGTTGCGCGCCCAACTGCCCGGGGTGCCGGTGCTGACCGGGCTGCCGTTCGGCCATGTGCCGACCAAGGTCGTGCTGCCGGTGGGGCGGCCCGTCGATGCGATGGTCGAGGGCCGCGACGCCTTGTTGTTCTGGGGCTGATCCGCCGGCCGATCAGGCCGCGACCGCGGCCGCCTCCGCCACGCGGCGCGCGATGTGTGCCAGCGCCTCGTCCACCTGATCGATGAGGATCAGGCACAGGTCGCCGGGCTGCAGGCGCGCCAGCGCCGTGTCGATGGCCAGGAACTCGCCCCGGATGGCGGTGTGCCAGCGGGTCTTGGGCGCGCCTTCGAGGCCCTGCTGCAGCAGGGCGATGACTTCGCCGTCCGCCCGTCCGCGCTGGCAGGCGTCCTCGAACAGCACCACTTCGTCGAAGACCTGGCCGATCTGGCGGGTTTGGTCCACGATGTCCTGGTCGCGCCGATCGCCGGCCGCGCTGATGACTGCGACCCGCTTGCCTGCCGGCAAGGCCTCGGCGGCGCGGCACAGCGCGGCGATCGCATCCGGGTTGTGACCGTAGTCGGCAATCACCGTGGCGCCGCGGTACTCGAAGCGGTTGAACCGGCCGGGCACGGTGGCGGCGTCGGAGGCAAAGCTCTCCAGTCCGCGGGCGATGGCATCCCATGGCACCCCGACGGCCCACGCCGCGGCGATGGCGGCCATGGCATTGTCGACCTGAAAGCCCAGCGCCCCGCCATCGGTCAGCGGGATCTGGGCCAGCGGCAGGCGCACCTGCCAGCCCCCTTCGGCCGCGACGATGTGCCCGTCTTCCACGAACACCACGCGCTTGCCCAGCGCGCGGTGGGTGGCGATGACCGGGTGGTGCGGCGCGGGGCCGAAATAGGTGATCTGGCCCGGGCAAAAGTCCGCCATGGCCACGCAGTGGGGGTCGGCCGCGTTGAGCACGGCCATGCCCCCGGCGGCCACGTTCTGCACGATCACGCGCTTGAGGACGCTCAGGTCCTCCACGGTGGTGATGTAGTTGAGGCCCAGGTGGTCGCCCGTGCCGATGTTGGTGACGACGGCCACCTGGCAGCGGTCGAACGCCAGACCCTCGCGCAGAATGCCCCCGCGGGCGGTCTCCAGCACGGCGGCATCCACATCGGGGTGGGCGAGCACGCGGCGGGCGCTGCGCGGACCGCTGCAGTCGCCTCTGTCGATTTGCCGGCCGTTGACATACACCCCGTTGGTGTCGGTGAAGCCCACGCGCCAGCCGCGCTGTTCCAGCAGGTGCGAGGTCAGGCGCACGGTGGTGGTCTTGCCGTTGGTGCCGGTGACGGCGATGACGGGGATGCGCCCGTCCTCGCCCGGCGCGAACATATGGTCGATGATGGCCTGCCCGACGTTGCGTCCCTTGCCAAAAGAAGGGCTGAGGTGCATGCGTAGGCCCGGCGCGGCGTTTACCTCGACGATGCCGCCGCTTTGCGACTCCAGCGGCTCGACCACGTTGCGGCACACCACGTCCACACCGCACACGTCCAGCCCCACCGTCATGGCAGCGGCCACGGCGCGCTGCGCCACCAGTGGATGCACCTCGTCGGTGACGTCGGTGGCGGTGCCGCCGGTGGACAGGTTGGCGTTGTTGCGCAGCACGACGCGCGCACCGCGCGGTGGCACCGAGTCCGGCGTCAGCCCCTGCTGTGCCAGTCGGTCGATGGCGATGTCGTCGAGCCGGATGCGCGTCAGCGGCGTGGCGTGCCCATCGCCGCGCCGAGGGTCGGCATTGACCGCGTCCACCAACTGGCGCACGGTGTGCACCCCATCCCCCACGACCAGCGGCGGATCGCGGCGCGCCGCGGCCACCAGCTTGCGCCCGACGACCAGCAGCCGAAAATCGATGCCCGGCAAATAGCGCTCGACCATCACCTCGCTGCCGTAGTGGCTGGCGACTTCGTAGGCGGCCAACACCTGCTCGCGCGTCTGGATGTTGACCGTCACGCCCTTGCCCTGATTGCCGTCGCGCGGCTTGACGACAACGGCCCCGCCCAAGGCCTGTGCGGCCCGCCAGGCGTCCTCGGCGTCGGTAACGGGGCGCCCCAGCGGCACGGGCACGCCGGCCGCGTGCAGCAGTTTTTTCGTCAGCTCCTTGTCCTGCGCGATCGCCTCGGCAATCGCGCTGGTGGTGTCGCACTCCGCCGCCTGGATGCGGCGCTGCTTGCTGCCCCAGCCGAACTGCACCAGACTGCCCGTGGTCAGGCGCCGGAAGGGGATGCCGCGCGCGACGGCCGCATCGACGATGGAGCCGGTCGAGGGGCCCAGGCGGATGTCCTCGTCCAGTTCTTTCAGCCGGCCGATGGCGGCGGCCGTGTCGTAGGGCTGGTCGTCGCGCGCCGCCTGCAGCAGCTCCAGGGCCGTGTCGAAGGCCAGACGCCCGACTTCCTCCACGGTGTACTCGACGACGACCTGGTAGATGCCCGGCTCGGGCGCGGCGATGGTGCGGCTGAAACTCAGCGGGCAGCCGGCGTGGGTCTGCAGCGCCAGGGCGGTGATCTCCAGCGCGTGCGCCATCGACACCACGCCGTCGGCGGTCGGCTCCGGCAGCATGCCCAGCTCGGGGAAGCGCTGCCGCAGCCGCGCCTCGAAGCCGGCCAGGCGGCGCAGGTCGGACTCCTCTGGCGTGCAGTGCACGGTCGCTTCGATGGCCGTGTAGCGGCTCCACAGGTTCGGGCCCCGCAGGGCCCGCAGGCGGGTGACGTTCATGGCGGCTCGGGCAGCAGTGTCAGAGGACGGAGAGTTGAGGGGCGGCGGTTTCGATTCCGGCACGGATCAGGCCGAGGGGCAGGCCCAGCGCCACGGCGGCGCCCAGCACGGCCAGCAGCGTCTCGACCCGGATGTGGCGCAGCACGGCTTGCACGCCGGGGTGGTCCAGATCCAGCACCGGGGTGGTGCCGTTGGCGCGCACCAGCACGGCTTGCCGTCCGTCGACGGTCAAAAAGCGCCGGCCATCGGCCACATGCGCCTCGCGCGCCGTGTGGCGCGGATCGGTGCTGAACAGCAGCACATCGCCGTCGCACAGCTCGGCCAGGCTGGCGCACACGTCGCAGTCGGCATTGAGCACGGCGCACCCCTGCGGCAGCACCACATCGACCTGGGTGCGCAACACCTTGCGCATGTGCTCGCGGGTGGTGATGTAGTGGTCCTCCAGCCCTTGGGGTTCGGGCACGTCGGTCACCACGCCCACCAGACAGCGGTCGTAGGGCAGGCCCTCGTCCAGCATGCTGCGCGGGGAGTTTTCGATTACGGCCGCATCGACGCAGCGGTTCATGAGGATGCGCTGGCCGGCCTCCCAGTCCGAGGGCAGGCTGGCGTCGATGGGGTGGGACTGCAGGTACAGGCGCCCCCCGCACGAGACGCCGACGGTGTGGTCGGCGCGTTGCAGCAGCGACCCGATCAGCAGCGCTAGCGGTGCCGTCTCCCGGGTGCCGGTGATGCCGACGACGGGGATGCGGCCATTCTCTTGCCCGGGGAATAGGTGATCGACGATGGCCTCGCCCACCGGGCGCGGCTTGCCGTTGGCGGGCTTGAGGTGAGGCAACAGCCCGGGGCCGGCGTTGACCTCCACGATCGCCCCGCCCTGCGCGGCGAGGGGCCGGCCGATGTCTTCCACCACCAAGTCGATGCCCGCGATGTCCAGCCCCACCACGCGGGCGGCCAGGGCCGTCAGCTCGGCCACGTCCGGGTGCACCAGGTCGGTCACGTCGTCCGTCAGCAGCCCGGTGCGCTGCACCAGCACCTCGCGGCCGGCCTCGGGCACGCTGTCGGGCTCCAGCCCTTGGCGGCGCAGCTCCAGCATCACGTCGCGGTTTTCGGGCAGGCGGATGGTGTCGAGCGGGAACTCTTCCTCCTCGCCCCGCCGGGGGTCGCTGTTGATGTCGCGCTCGATCAGTTCGCGCACGCTGTGCACCCCGTCGCCGACGACCACCGCGCGCTCGCCGCGCGAGGCAGCGACCACGCGCCCCCCGATCACGAGCACCCGGTGTTCGTGGCCGCGGATGTAGCGCTCGACCATGACTTCGGAGCCCTCACGGTCGGCGAGCTCGTAGGCGATGGCGATTTCCTCGCGCGTGCGCACATCCAGCGAGACCCCACGCGCATGGTTGGCGTCCACCGGCTTGACGACCACGGGCAGCCCGATTTCCTCGGCCGCAGCCCAGGCATCGTCGGCGCTGGTGACCACGCGCCCCTCCGGCACCGGCACGCCGCACTCGGCCAGCAGCCGCTTGGTCAGGTCCTTGTCGCGCGAGATGGTCTCGGCAATCGCGCTGGTGCGGTCGGTTTCGGCGGTCCAGATACGGCGCTGGCGCGCACCGTAGCCCAACTGCACCAGGTTGCCGTCGGTCAAGCGGATGTGCGGGATGCGGCGCGCCGTCGCGGCATCGACGATGGCCGCGGTGCTCGGTCCGAGGGCATGGCGGTCGATCAGCCCTTTGAGGCCCTTGACCGCCGCCTCCACGTCATAGGTTTGGTCCTCGATGGCGGCCATGAGCAGGTCGCGCGCATCGAGCAGGGCCTGGCGGGCGACTTCCTCCTGGCGGGCGCGGATCACCAGTTTGTAGATGCCACGCTCGCTGGTCGAGCGGGTCTGCCCGAAGCTGGTCGCCATGCCGGCCAGGTTCAGCAGCTCGATGGCCACGTGCTCCATGATGTGGCCCGGCCACGTGCCTTCGCGCAGCCGCTGCAGAAAGCCTCCCCGCTCCCCGACGCCGCAGTGGTGCTCGATCAAGCCCGGCAGCCAGGCCGTCAGCCGCTCGTACAGGCCGGGGATGGTGTTGGAAGGGCAGTCCTCGAGATCGCCGATGTCGATCAGCGCCTCGATCGCGGCCCGGTAGGTCCAGAGGTTGGGTCCGCGCAGGTGGTGCATGCGCAGGATCCGGATGGTCTTGTGCGACATGGAAAAAACGTTGTAGGGTCGAACGGGCCCGACCGTCGCCGTGCGGGGGCGCTGCGCGATCCGTCGCATCCACGCGGCCCGGGTCGGCCGTAGAATGCGACGCCCGCGCGCCAGCATCGCCGATGGATATTGTGATCCAGCGGCCCGAGACTGGTGGCATTTGGTGAAACGAAATTGCAACATGTCGTATCCGACGCCATCGACCCCCGCCTGGGCGGGACTGCCCGCCGCGTGGCGCCCCGCCGTCGAGCGCACCGAGGCGGCCGGGGAGGGTGCCGCCGGTGGCGTCTGGCTGCTGACCGACCTCGACACCGAGCTGCGCTTTCGCGAGGGTTTGCTGTGGATCGCGGCCGGCCGGCTGTGGTGGGCGGCCGAACCGCAGGCCACGCCGGTGAGTTGGCCCATCGAAGCCGGTCTGGCCTTGTGGATGAGCGACCACAACGGCGTGGCCGCGCTGGAGCTGGTGCGCGAAGCCCGCGACGGCGCCTCCGCCGAGCGGCTGGCGGTGTGGCGCTACACCCTGGGGCGCCAAGTGCCCGCGCGGCGGCTGATGGAGCGCTTCGAGGCCCTGCGGGATGCCGCCGGCCGCCCGGTCACCGTCCCCGACGCGGCCGCGTTGCAGTGCCCGGTTTGCCACGCCCCGATGGAGCCGGAGGACGACGAATGCGCCGTCTGCGCCCAGGTGGTGCACACCCCGCCGTCCACGCTGACGCTGTTGCGGCTGTGGCGTTTTGCGCGGCCCTATCGGTGGCAGTTGCTGGCGGGGTTTTTGCTGACGCTGGCCGCCACGGCGGCCACCCTGGTGCCGCCGTACCTGACCATCCCCCTGATGGACGATGTGCTGATCCCCTACCAGAGCGGGCAGCCGATCGACGTGGCACGGGTGGGCTGGCTGCTCGGCGGCCTGCTGGGCGCTGCGCTGCTGGCCTGGGGCCTGGGCTGGGCCAAGACCTACATCCTGGCGCTGGTGTCGGAGCGCATCGGCGCGGACCTGCGCACCACCACCTATGAGCACCTGCTGGGCTTGTCACTGGAATATTTCGGCAACCGCCGCACCGGCGACCTGATGGCGCGCATCGGGTCGGAGACCGATCGCATCAACATCTTCTTGTCGCTGCACCTGCTGGACTTCGCCACCGACGTGATCATGATCGGCATGACGGCGGTGATCCTGTTTTCCATCAGCCCGACGCTGGCGCTGGCGACCTTGCTGCCGCTGCCGCTGATCGCGTGGTTGATCCACGTGGTGCGCGACCGGCTGCGCACCGGGTTCGAGAAGATCGACCGCGTCTGGGCCGAGGTGACGAGCGTGCTGGCCGACACCATCCCCGGCATCCGCGTCGTCAAGGCGTTTGCGCAGGAGGGGCGCGAGGCCGAGCGCTTTCGCGAAGCCAACCGGCACAACCTGGCCGTCAACGACCGGCTCAACCGGCTGTGGTCGCTGTTTTCGCCGACGGTGTCGCTGCTGACGGAAATCGGCCTGCTGGTCGTGTGGGGCTTTGGCATCTGGCTGGTGGCGCGCGGATCGGTCACGGTGGGCGTGCTCACGGCTTTTTTGGCCTATATCGGGCGCTTCTACACCCGGCTGGATTCGATGAGCCGCATCGTCTCGGTGACGCAAAAGGCCGCCGCGGGCGCCAAGCGCATCTTCGACATTCTGGACCACGTCTCCAGCGTGCCGGAGCCCGCCCAGCCCGTGCCACTGCCCGCGGTGCAGGGCCGCATCGAGGTGCGGGGCGTGACCTTCCGCTACGGCAACCGCTCGGTCATCCAGGGGCTGGACCTGGATGTGCGCCCGGGCGAGATGATTGGCCTGGTCGGCCACAGCGGCTCGGGCAAGAGCACGCTGGTCAACCTGATCTGCCGCTTCTACGACGTGGCCGAAGGGCAGATCCTGGTGGATGGTGTGGACATCCGGCAACTGCGCGTGGCCGACTACCGCCGCCACATCGGCTTGGTGCTGCAGGAGCCGTTCCTGTTCTTTGGCACGATTGCCGAAAACATCGCGTACGGGCGCCCCGATGCGACGCGCGAGGAGATCATCGCCGCCGCGCGCGCCGCGCATGCGCACGACTTCATCCTGCGCCTGCCGCAGGGCTACGACTCGTTGGTGGGCGAGCGCGGCCAGGGCCTCTCCGGTGGCGAGCGCCAGCGGATCAGCATCGCGCGTGCGCTGCTGATCGACCCGCGCATCCTGATTCTGGACGAGGCCACCTCCAGCGTGGACACCGAAACCGAAAAGGAAATCCAAAAGGCGCTGGACAACTTGGTCCGCGGGCGCACGACGATCGCCATCGCGCACCGCCTGTCCACCCTGCGCCGGGCCGACCGGTTGGTGGTCATGGACAAGGGCCGCAAGGTGGAGGAGGGCAGCCACGACGAGCTGATGGCCCGTCAGGGCGCCTACTGGCGGCTTTACCAGGCGCAGGCCCGTCAGGCCGAGGCCGAGCGCGAACTGCTGAAGGATTAACCGCCATGACGACGAGCCTGCCCGCCACCCAAGCCCCTGAACTGCGCCGCAACAGCGCCGGACGCCTGGAATGGCGTGGCCCCGATGGGGAATGGGTCAGTGGCGTGGTGCCGGTGCGCGCCTTCCCCATCCAGGCCCCCGACCGGCATGTCTCGCTCGTCGGGCCGGACGGTCACGAAGTCGCGTATGTCGAGTCGCTGGCGGCACTGGATGCGCCGACCCGCGCCCTGATCGAGCAGGCGCTGCACGAGCGGGAGTTCACCCCCGTCATCCGGCGCTTGCTGGAGGTGAGCAGCTTTGCCACCCCCAGCACCTGGACCGTGGAGACCGACCGCGGCGTCACGCGCTTCGTGCTCAAGGGCGAGGAGGACATCCGCCGCCTGGCGCGCGATGTGTTGCTGATCCAGGACAGCCACGGTGTGCAGTACCTGATTCGCCGACCGTTGGAATTGGATCGGCACAGCCGGCGTCTGCTCGACCGTTTTCTGTGACCAAACAACCCATTTATTGACAATGGGTTGTTGACGTCACTTCAAGTTACCACTGAGGAATTGCTGCAGCCGTTCGCTGCGCGGCGACGTGAGCACCTGCCGCGGGTCGCCCTGTTCCTCGATGCGGCCCTGATGCAAAAAGACGACGTGGTTGGACACCTCGCGGGCAAAGCCCATCTCGTGCGTCACCACCACCATCGTGCGGTGCTCCTCGGCCAGGCCCTGCATGACGCGCAGCACCTCGATCACCAGCTCCGGATCCAGCGCGCTGGTGGGTTCGTCGAACAGCATCACCTCGGGCTCCACCGCCAGCGCGCGCGCAATCGCCACCCGCTGTTGCTGTCCGCCGCTCATGTGGGCGGGGTAGCGGTCTTCCACACCCTTGAGGCCGACCCGGTCCAGGTATTTGCGCGCGGTGGCGACGGCCTGCTCGCGCGGCACCTTCAGCACATGGACGGGCACTTCGATGATGTTTTGCAGCACCGTCATATGGCCCCAGAGGTTGAAGTTCTGGAACACCATGGCCAGCCGCGTGCGCAGGCGTTGCAGTTGTGCGGGATCCGCCGCCTGGAGGTCGCCATCGGGGCCGGGCTTGAGCCGCAACTCCTCGCCGGCCACGACGATGCGCCCCGCGTGCGGCCGCTCGAGCAGATTGATGCAGCGCAGAAACGTGCTCTTGCCGGACCCCGAGCTGCCAATGATGCTGATCACATCGCCGGCGCGCGCCGTGAGGGAGACGCCTTTGAGCACCTCGTGCGCGCCGTAGCGCTTGTGGATGTCTTCGACCTGGAGTTTGACGGGGGCAGTGCTCATGGCAAGGGATGCGTGGGGGCCAGGCGGGGGGCAAGAGGGGCTCATTCGGACAGCAGGTAGCCGTGGCGCACGGGCTGGCTGCCGGCCACCTTGGCCACCGTCAGTCCGGCGGGGGCATAGCGTTCGCGGGCCCGGGCGTACAGCACGCCCCCCTGGGCAGTACGCAGGGTCGTGGTGTGGCCAGTAACAGGGTCGATGACCTCGGCGACGGCGTCGCCGGGGGCCAGCCGTGCGCCGGTGTCGGCCAGAAACACGAGCACGCCGGGGCAGGGCGCCTTCAACGGCTCGGAGCCAGCCAGCGGCGTGGGGGCGCAGGCTGGATCGGGCATGGGCCCAGGGTCGCAGGCCACCGCGCCCAGGTGCTGCAAATATCGCCAGATGCCATCGGCATCGCGGGCCGCCCAGGCGTGGCCGACGTCCGCTTCGCCGCGCAGTTCGACCGTCGCGCTGGCGCAGGCCTGGGGCAGCGGCACCGGGCGCCCTGCCGCCGACAGGCGCGCCGCCAACTGCGACCATAGACCCGAGAGCTGCTCGTCGAACGGCTGGCCGCCGGCGCCATAGTCGGCAACCAGCACCGTCTGCGCCTGCAGCCAGCGCGCCAGGGGTTCGAGCGCGGGCCAGCAGGCGGTCTCGCTGTACAGGTGCAGCACGGCTTCGGAGTCGCAGTGGAGATCGAGGACGACATCGGCATCGGCCGCCAGGCGGAACAGCGCCAGCCGCAGGCCTTCGAGTTCGGTGACCGGTGTTTGCTCGGCCAGCCAGTCGAGCACGGCCTGCCGCACCCGCCGGACATTCTCCGCCGCGTCCCCGCCCAGGGCAGGGCCCACCCGATCGAACGCCACCTGGGCCAGGTCCGGGTAGCCGCGGTTGAAGTTTTCGGAGGTGTTGAGCTCGAAGCGGCCCATGGGCCGGTGGTCGATGCGCTGGGCCAGCCCGATCGGGTTGGCCACCGGGACGAGCACGACTTCGCCGCGGATGGCGCCCTGCGCCTCGGCGGCGGCGAGCTTCTGGCGCAGGTGGTGGGCCACCAGCATGCCGGGCAGCTCGTCGGCGTGCAGGCTGGCCTGGATGTACACCTTGGGGCGAGCCCCGGGCGTGCCGAAATGCAGGCTGGTGACCGTGCGGGCACTGCCGAGGCTGGTGCAGGGCAGGGGGTGGTGACGGACGTCCATTCAGGTGCGGCGCGGCGCCAGGTGGGCCAGGAAGCGGCGCTCGGCCAGCTTGAACATGCCCACCAGCGTGAAGGTGATGCCGAGGTAGATGGCCCCGGCGAACAGATAGGCCTCGAAGGGCAGGTAAAAGTCGGAGTAGACGCGGCTGGCCGCCGCGGTCAGATCCGTCATCGCGGGCACGGTGCTGGCCAGACTCGTGCTGTGCAGCATCATGACAACCTCGTTGCTGTAGGCCGGCAGTGTGCGCCGCAGCGCGCTGGGCATGACGATGCGCCACAGCACCTGGCGGGGCGACATGCCCATCGCGCGCGCGGCCTCGATTTCGCCATGCGGGGTTTCGCGGATGGCCCCGGCCAGCATCTCGGCCGTGTAGCCCGCCGTGTTCAAGGCGAAGGCAAGCAGGGCGCAGAAGAACGCCTCCTTGAACCAGGTCCAAGGCCAGATCTCGTCCCAACGCGCCTGGATCCAGTCCAGTTGCGCAATGCCGTAATAGATCAGATAGACTTGGATCAGCAGCGGTGTGCCGCGGATGACGTAGGTGTAGCTGCCGACCAGCCAGCGCAGCCAGGCATGGCGGCTGTTGAGCGCCAAAGCCAGAAACAGGGCCAACACGCCCCCGACCGCCAAGGACGACAGCAGCAGCTTCAGCGTGGTCCACAGCCCCTGGCCATAGAGCTCGAGCTGCGCCGGTTCGAAAATCACAGACCAGTTCACGGTGACACGCCCGCCCGATCAACCCTGCCACGAGGTGACGCGCCGCACCCCGAGGCTGTAACGGTCGTTGAGGCGGCGCAGCGCCCACAGCGACACCGACGTGTAGATCAGAAACAGCGCCCCCACGAACAAAAAGAAGAAGAACGGCTCGCGCGTCGCGGCCGAGGCCTGTTTGGCCAGAAACGTCATGTCCTTGAGCCCGATCAGGCTGACCAGAGCGGTGCTTTTGATCAGGACCAGCCAGTTGTTGGTGAAGCCGGGCAGGGCGTAGCGCACCATTTGCGGCAGCGT
Organism: Tepidimonas fonticaldi; assembly: GCF_001675355.1. NCBI lineage: Bacteria > Pseudomonadati > Pseudomonadota > Betaproteobacteria > Burkholderiales > Tepidimonas > Tepidimonas fonticaldi. Next base: position 825,291 of record NZ_LZDH01000056.1, read on the forward strand.
GATGCGCACGAAGGTCTGCAGCCGGCCCATGCCGAAGGCCCAGGCCGCCTCCATCTGTCCGCGCGGAATCGCCAGAATTGCCCCGCGAAACGTCTCGGTCATATAGGCGCCGTAGATGAAGCCGATGGTCAGCACGCCCGCGACGAAGGGGTTGATGTCCACCGGCTCGGCGCGGCCGAGCGACTCCAGCAGCGCGTTCAGTCCAATCGTGCCGCCATAGAAGACGAGCAGCATCAGCACCAGCTCCGGCACGCCACGCACCACGGTGGTGTAGACCGTGGCCACGCCGGTGAGCAAGCGGCGCCCGGAGAGCTTGGCGGTGGCGCCGAGCAAGCCCAGCACGATCGAGACGGCCAGCGACAGCAGCGACACCGCCACCGTCAGCAGCGCGCCTTCGAGGATCGCGGGAATGTAGTCGAGCATGTGCCAATGAAAAACGCGTCGCGCCGGTGCCCACCGGCGGGCGACGCGCCCTTCACCCCGTCAGATCAGTTGCCGTACGGATCGAAGTCGAAATACTTCTTGGCGATTTTCTCGTACGTGCCGTCGGCGCGGATCGCCTTGATCGCCGCGTTGATGTCGGCCTTGAGCTTGTCTTGGCCCTTGCGCATGCCCACGCCGACGCCGTAGCCGAAGTACTTGACGTCGTACAGATCCGGGCCGACGAAACCGTAGCCCGTGCCTTCCGGCTTGCGCAGGAAGCCGCCGCGCACCTCGACCTTGTCGGCCACGGTGCCGTCGAGCCGGCCGGATTTGATGTCCAGATACACCTGGTCCTGCGCCTCGTAGGGGATCACCTGCACGCCGGCGGGCTTGAGCTCACCCATGGCGTACTTCTCTTGCGTGCTGCCCTTGAGCACACCGATCTTCTTGCCCTTGAGCGACGCCGGGCCGCTGTAGGGGGTGCCTTCCTTGACGACGATGCCGCTCGGGGTCTTGTAGTACTTGTCGCTGAAGTCGATGACCTTTTTGCGGTCGTCGGTGATCGACATCGAGCTGATGATGACGTCGTACTTGCGCGCCTGCAGGCCGGGGATCATGCTGTCCCACACCTGTTCGACGTACACGCACTTGCGGTTGAGCTTGGCGCAGATGGCCTCGGCAATGTCGACGTCGAAACCGGTCGGCTTGCCATCGGGCGTCTTGTAGGTGAACGGCTCGTAGGTCGCATCGATGGCGACCTTCAGCTCGTTGCCCTGGGCCTGAACGGCACCGGTGGACACGACGGCCGCAAGACCGATGGCTTGCAGAATGTGGCGGCGCTTCATGAGGGTGTCACCCGAAGTTGAACATGAGCGCCATTGTAGACAGGCGAGTGCCCCGTGCCGACTTGTGGTTTTCCCTTTGAGTGCTCCGTTTGGCGTGCTTGCCACAGGCGGGCTTTCTCACTCGTTTCTCTGACTTAACATAATACACATTGTGGAACATTTATCGGGGCCGATTCCAAGCGCAAGACTGGTCCGGCAGCACGGCCAACGCCATGCCGCCAGACACCGGAGCCGCGGCGAACGTCAGTCCTCCGCAAAGGCTTCTTCCCGGCGCTTTTTGATCGACGGCAGCGCCACGACGATCAGCAGCAACACGGCAGCGACCAGCAGACCCGCCGACAGCGGCCGGGTGACGAACACGCTCCAGTCCCCGCGCGACAGCAGCAAGGCGCGGCGCAGGTTTTCTTCCATCATGGGGCCCAGGATCAGGCCCAGCAGCAGCGGCGCCGGCTCGCAGCCCAGCTTGATGAAGACATAGCCCAGAATGCCGAACAGCCCCACCATCCACACATCCCACGTGTTGTTGTTGGTGGAATACACGCCGATCGCGCAAAACAGCACGATGGCCGGAAACAGCCAGCGGTATGGCACCGTCAGCAGCTTGATCCAGATGCCGATCAGCGGCAGGTTGAGGATGACCAGGATGGCGTTGCCGATCCACATGGAGGCGATCAGCCCCCAGAACAGGTCCGGGTTGTTGGACATGACCATCGGCCCGGGCTGGATGTTGTGGATGGTCATTGCGCCCACCATCAGCGCCATCACGGCGTTGGGCGGAATGCCCAGCGTCAGCAGCGGGATGAACGACGTTTGCGAGCCGGCGTTGTTGGCCGCCTCGGGGGCCGCCACGCCGCGGATGTTGCCGTGGCCAAACGGCTTTTCATCGGGGGCCAGGCGGGTTTTCTTCTCGATCGTGTAGGCGGCAAACGACGACAGCAACGCGCCGCCGCCCGGCAGAACGCCCAGGATGGCCCCGAGCGTCGTGCCGCGCAGGATGGCGGGCGTCATCAGGCGGAAGTCGCGCCGCGACGGGAACAGCCCCTTGAGCTTGGCGGTGAACACCTGCCGCTGCTCGGCGGGCTGCGAGAGGTTGTGGATGATCTCCCCGTAACCGAACAGACCCATCGCGATGACGATGAAGCCGATGCCGTCGATCAGCTCGGGGATTTCGAAGGTGTAGCGGGCAACGCCGGAGTTGATGTCGGTGCCGACCATGCCGATCAGCAGGCCCAGGATGATCATCGCGATGGCTTTGAGCAGTGACCCGGAGGCCAGCACCACGGCACCGATCAACCCCAGCACCATCAGCGAAAAGTACTCGGCCGGACCAAACTCGAAGGCCAATTCCGTCAGCGGAATGGCAAACGCGGCGAGCACCAGCGTCCCCACCGTCCCGGCAAAAAAGGAGCCGATCCCCGCCGCTGCCAGCGCCGGCCCCGCCCTGCCCTGGCGCGCCATTTGGTAGCCGTCCAACGTGGTCACGACGGAGGATGCCTCGCCCGGCAGATTGACCAGAATGGCCGTCGTCGAGCCGCCGTATTGCGCCCCGTAATAGATCCCGGCCAACATGATCAGGGCCGCGACCGGGGGCAAGGCATAGGTGGCCGGCAGCAGCATGGCGATCGTCGCCACAGGCCCCAGCCCGGGCAACACGCCAATCAGCGTGCCCAACACACAGCCGATGAAGGCGTAGATCAGGTTCTGGGTGGTGAAGGCGACCGAGAATCCGAGCGCCAGATTGTTCAGCAGGTCGGTCACGGCATCCCCCTCAACCCGAAATGAAGGCCGGCCAGGCCTGGAACGGCAGCCCCAGCAGCCGGATGAACAGCACGTCGCTGGCGGCGGCCAGGATGATGGCCAGCATCGCGACTTCGCGCGGCTGGAAGCGGTCGCCCGCGATCGAGGCGACGACGACGAGCGCGACCACGGACGCGATCAGCCCCATGGGCGGCAGGCCGATGACAGGCAGCCCCCCCAACAGGACACCAAAGATCACATTGGCGCCAATGATGTACAGCAGCGGCTTGAACGCGATGCGCCCCAAGTCCCCCGCCGGGTCGCGCGTGTCGCCGAGCGCTTTCAGCGTGATGAGTGCGCCCAGGATCGCCAGGATGACCCCGAGCGCCAGGGGAAAGTACCCCGGCCCCATGCGGGCCGAGCTGCCCACCTCGTACTCCAACGCGCCGATGGCAAAGGCGCCGCCGGTGACGGTGAACAGCAGCCCGGCGACGAAATCTTTCTGGTTGCGGATGGCCAGCACGGTTTCTCCTCCAACGATGGCGCAGCGGATTGTCCCCGATTCGGCGCCGTGCCGCCTCCGGGTCTGCCCTTGGGCGCGGGCAGGCCGGCTACCAGGTGCCGCGGGGTTGGCGCGCCCGGATGGCCGCCGCGATCAGCTCGACGACGCTTTGTCGGCTCACCTGGCGGGCGAAGTCGATGGCGTCGAGCCCCTGCTGATTGCGCAGGGTCGGGTCGGCGCCCTCCTCCAGCAGCAGGCGCACCACCTCTTCGCGCCCGTAGCGGGCGGCCATCATCAGCGGCGTCGTGCGGTTGGGTGATTCGGCGTCGATGTAGGCATGGTGCTCCAGCAGCAGCCGCGTGATGGCCAGCGCGTGCCCGCCCTTGTTGGTGGCCGCGTAGTGCAGCGGTGTCCAGCCCGGCCGGTTGACCTGCGCGCCCCGGGCCAGCAACTGCTGCACCACATCCAGATGGTCGCGCAGCGCAGCCATCATCAGCGCGTTCTCGCCCACCGCATTGACCGCATCCACGTCGACCGCGGGCTGTGCGATCAGGTAGCGCGCGACCGCCAGGGCGTCGCGTTGCAGGGCCAGCACCAGGGCCGGGTTGAGGTCGGGGTCCGGGGTATTCAGATCGAGCCCGCGCGCGTGCAAATCCCGGACCGTGGACAGGTCGTCGCGGATCACCGCAGTGATGAACTGGTCGTAGGCGCGTTGCGCCTGCGCCCCGCCAGAGGATAAAAAAACCGCAATCGAAAAAAGAAGATAGAGAATCTTTTTCATGCGATTTCTGCGCGGGTGGGCGCGACCGCCCGGGCGGCACGGGTGAACAACCGATCAAAGTTGGCGCTGGTGGCCTCGGCCACGGCATCGACGCTCAGGCCCTTGAGCTCGGCCAGTTGCGCGGCCACATGCGGCACATACGCCGGGGTGTTGGTTTTGCCGCGGTGCGGCACGGGGGCCAGGTAGGGGCTGTCGGTCTCGATCAGGCACCGATCGAGCGGCACGAAGCGGGCCACCTCCCGCAGGTCGGCGGCGTTCTTGAACGTGAGAATCCCCGAAAACGAAATGTAGAACCCCAGGTCCAGCGCCGCGCGCGCGACCTCCCGGGTTTCGGTAAAGCAGTGGAACACCCCCCGGGCCTGCGGGCGCTCCAGAGGGGCGTCGGCCGCAAAACCGCCCTCTTCCCGCAGAATGGCCAGCGTGTCGTCCGAGGCGCTGCGGGTGTGGATGATCAGCGGCAGATCGGTCTGGCGAGCGGCCCGGATGTGGATCCGAAAGCGCTCGCGCTGCCATGCCATGTCGGCCACCGTGCGCTCGCCCAGCCGGTAGTAGTCCAGCCCCGTTTCGCCGATGCCGATCACCCGCGGCAGCGCGGCGCGCTCGACCAGATCGGCCACGGTGGGCTCGCGCACCCCTTCGTTGTCCGGGTGCACGCCGACCGTCGCCCACAACTGGGGGGCAGCGCCCGCACCGTCGAGGGCCAAGCGGTGTACGGCGTCAAAGCCTTCCAGGGTGGTGCAGATGCACAGCGCCCGCAGCACGCCGGTGGCACGCATCGCCGCCAGGATCTCGGGGTATTGGGCCTGCAGCTCGGGAAAGTCCAGATGGCAATGGGAGTCGGTGAACATGCAAATGGGAGTGCTTGGGGGGCCGCCCGTCGATTGCGGTGGCAGCTGTTGGTTCAAAGGGTCTGGGTCGGCCGGTCGGAAGCCAGGTGCGCGCCCAGGATTTCTTCGATCCGTGCCCGCAGCGCGCGGGACTTGTCGTCCGCCGGGAAGCGCACCCCGATTCCCGGCGTGCGCGATCCCGTCGCTCCGGCGGGCGTGATCCAGGCCACCTTGCCGGCGACGGGATAGCGCTGCGGGTCCTCGGGCAGCGTGAGCAGCACGTACACATCCTGTCCCAGCGTGTACTGGCGCGAGGACGGCACGAAAATGCCCCCCTCCGTGAACAAGGGGATGTAGGCCGCGTAGAGCGCGCCTTTTTCCTTGATCGACAGTTGGATGACCGTGGGGCGCGGATGGGAGGCCGCGTCGCCGCCGGCCGGCGAGCCGGTGTTCATGCCCGCGAGTGTATCGCCGCGGTGGCGGGCTGCCCGGAGGTGCGGGCGAAAACCGCGCGGGTGCGCTCGGCCCATGCCTCGGCCCACAGCCCGGCCTGCAGCGGGTGTTCGGCCGTGCGCCATGCTTGCTGCAAAGCCCGCCAGTAGCCGGACAAGCGGCGCGCGACGGGGTCGGGCGGCAACGCCTCGGCGGCAAAGTAGCGCGGGGGCGCCCCCGCTGCCACGGCCATGGCGTCGTGGCACAGCAGCATCAGCACCTGCAGCTGCCGCGGGATGGGCCAGTCGACGATGGCGGACCAGTCCCCTTGCGCCAGCTGGCGGGGGAGATCGGCCCACAGCCGTGCGGTCACCCCCAGTCGGGCCCAGGCCAGCGCTTCCTGCGGCCGGCCGCCGGCCGCCTGCCAGCATGCCGCCCAGTCCGCCTCGGTCAGCGCCCGGGTCGACGTGGACCCCTCCCCCGCCGTCTGCATCAGCCAGGCCTGGCCCTCGGCCTCGGTGGGCCAGGCCATCGCGTGGGTTTGGCAGCGGCTGCGGATCGTGGGCAGCAGCAGGTGCGCGGCCTCGGTCGCTAGGATGAACCGCACGCGCCCCGGGGGCTCCTCCAACGTCTTGAGCAGCGTATTGGCCGATTCCACATTCAGCCGCTCGGCGGGGTGGATCAGCACGACCTTGCCCTGTCCCCGTGCGTGCGTCACCTGGGTGAACGCAACCGCCGCGCGGGTGGCTTCCACCCGGATCTGGCGGCTGGGCTTGATCTCCTTGCGCTCGATGCGCTCTTGGGTTGCTGCGTCCAGCGGCCAGCCCAGGTCGAGGGCCTGCTGTTCGGGCATCAGCACGAACAGATCGGCGTGGGTGCGCACGTCGATGGCGTGGCAGGCGGGGCAGTCGCCACAGGCCCCGTGCGCGCCCGGCCGTTCGCACAACCAGGTGCGCGCGAGCGCGAGCGCCAAGTCGTACTGGCCCAGCCCCGCCGGGCCGGTCAGCAGAACCGCGTGGCCGCGCAGCGACATCAGATCGCGCAACTGGCGCTGCAGCCAGGGGGGCAGCGTCACGACAGCCACCCCCGCTGGCGGCACGCGGCCTCCACCTGCTGCCACACGTCGTCCATGGGCACATGGGCGTCGATGCGCACGAAGCGCTGCGGCGCTTCGGCGGCGCGCTGGGCGTAGCCGGCCGCCACCCGATCGAAGAAGGCGCGCGGCTCCGATTCGAATTTGTCCGGCGCGCGAGCACCCGACAGCCGGCTCGCCGCAACGGCGGGCGAGACGTCGAACCACAGGGTCAGATCGGGCTGCCGAAAACCGCCGTCCATCGTCTGCACCCAGCCTTCCAGGGTGCGCAGGACGGCCAGGTCGAAGCCGCGCCCGTGGCCTTGGTAGGCGAAGGTGGCGTCGGTGAAGCGATCGCACAGCACCACCTGCCCGGCGGCCAGCGCCGGCTCGATCACTTGGCGCAAATGGTCGCGCCGGGCCGCAAACATCAGCAGGGCTTCCGTCAGCGCATCCATCGGGGTGTGCAGCAGGCATTCGCGCAGGGTCTCGGCCAGCGGCGTGCCCCCCGGCTCGCGGGTCACCGTCACCTCGCGCCCATGGCGGCGCAAGCGCTCGGCCAGGGTGGTCAGATGCGTCGATTTGCCGGCGCCGTCGATGCCTTCGAAAGTGATGAACAGTCCGGGAGCGTGGAGCGACATGGCGGGCATTCAGGGGCGTGCGGGGGGCAGCACGGCAAAGCGGGCCTCGAATAAAGGGGTGTCGGAGCGAGCATACAAGAAGGGCAGCTGCACGGACCGTGGGGCGGTGGCCACGGGCCATGGTGCCAGGGCCTCCCCGTCGTGGTTGGTCTGCACGAACACCTGGGTCTGTCCGCCCACATCGGGCAGCGGGTGCGGCGCGACCACGACCGTCGAGTCGGGAAACTGCAGCCGCAGACCGCCCGCGATCACGGCCTGCGGACTGACGATCACGCCGCGGGAAAACCCCGCCTCGCGCAGCGCCTGCGCCAGCGCCGGGATGGGCACATTCCATTCGTCCGGCGTCCCGCGGGCTGCCTGATGGTAGCCGCGGGCCGCCATCAGCACCACCCAGGTCAGTCCCAGCAACACCGATGCCGCCAGAAAACCCCGCCACGCGCGGCCATGACCATCGATGCGGGCGATCCATACCGCCAATGCCGGCAGCAGGAACAGCCACGGCTGAAGCCAGCGGGCTTTGATGTCGCTGGCGCCCAAGGCCACCAGTCCCCCCAGCATCAGCAGCGCCAGCCCCAGGTAGGCCAGCGCCCACTGCCGCAGGACACAGTTGCGGGCATCCCCCTGGGTCGGAGAGGCTCCTTCGCCACGCCGCTGCCGCCTATCCACCGCCAGCGCCACCCCAAACGCCACCCACCACGGCGTGGCAAACGACAGCAGGGTGAGGGCCGCCGCACCCAGCCGCGCGGGCAGGGCGCGGGCGTCGTGTCGGGTCATCTTGTCCAGGGTCTGGTCACTGACCAGATGCCAGTGGTCGATAGCCCACAACAGGTGCGGCAAGGCCACGGCCAGCGCGATGACGATTGCCCACAGCGTCCAACGGCAGAACAGCCGCTGGCGCAGCGCCGGGACGGTCGCGGCCGCCGCCACTGCCAGCACCACAAAAAGCACGAAGTTGTACTTGGCCAGCACGCCCGCCCCCGCCACCCAGCCCAAGGCCAGGTAGTCGCGCGCTCGGCCGTCCTGGGCGATGCGCACGAAGAGCCACAGGGCTACGGCGGCCAGCGTCGTGGCCAGCACCGTGTGGGTCAGGTCGCGCTGCGACTCCCAGCCCAGGGTGGGCAACCACAACAGCGAGGCGGTGGCGACCCAGGCGGCCCGCGTTCCGGCGATCCGGCGCACCGCTGCGGCGGTGGCCGCGTGGCAGATCCAGAGCAACGCGTTTTTCAGCGTGGTCAGCCCCAGCACCGACACGCCCACCAGCTCGAACCACACCGCCTGCACCCAGGTATAGAGCGGCGGCTGGGTGCCATAGCCCCAGGCCAGGCGCTGTGTCCAGACGAGTTGCTCGGCCTCGTCCAGCTCCGGCGAGGGCGAGACCCCCACGCGCACCGCGGCATGCAGGCCAAAATAGATGGCCAGCGCGATCAGGCCGGCGTGCCACAGCCGCCGGTCCGCCGACGCTTCAGCCGAGTGCAGCACCATCCCCGTCACTGGCGCGGCTGCAATTGATAGCGCCGCACCGCTCGGTTGTGTTCATCCAGCGTCTGGCTGAAGGCGCTGGAGCCATCCCCTCGGGCGACGAAGTACAGGGCACGGCTGGACGCGGGCTGGACGGCGGCCAGCAGCGAGTTCCAGCCGGGCATGGCGATGGGCGTGGGCGGCAGCCCTGCCCGGGTGTAAGTGTTGTAGGGCGTGTCGGTGACCAGATCCCGGCGGCGCAGATCGCCGTCGAAGCGCTCGCCCAGGCCATAGATCACGGCCGGGTCGGTCTGCAGGCGCATGCCGATGCGCAGGCGGTTGATGAACACGGCAGCGACGTGGGCGCGGTCGGCTTCCAGCCCGGTTTCCTTCTCGACGATGCTGGCGAGGATCAGCGCCTCGTCCGGCGTCCGCAGCGGCAGTCCGGGCTGGCGCCGGGCCCAGGCATCGGCCAGGCGGGTGTCCATGGCCGCGGCGGCCTGCCGCAGGACGCGCGATGCCGGCGTGCGCTTGGGGTACACATACGTGTCGGGGAAGAACCGCCCCTCGGCATGGGCGACGCGCAGGCCCAGGTGCCGCGCCAGGGCGACCGGGTCGTCGCCTGCTGGCAAATCGTCGATCAGGTGTTCGGCGGCACGCACCGCCTGCAGCACCTGGCGCACATTCCACCCTTCCACCAGCGTTAGGCGCCGCACCGCCTGTTCGCCGCGCACCAGCTTGTCCAGCAGCGTGGTGGGGGTGGTGCCCGGCGCGATCTCGTAGCTGCCGGCCTTGAGCGCGCGCGATTGCCCCGAGAGCCGAAACCACAGGAACAGCCCCCAGGCCGAGGTGTCCACCCCCGAGGCGACCAGTGCGTCGGCCACCTCGGCGGCGGACATGCCCGGCTCGATCACCACATCCACGGCCGGCTGCCCCTGCAGCCGCAGGGACAAGGGGCGGTGCAGCCACGCGGCGATGGCCGTGGCACCGGCCAGCACGGCCACCGCCGCGAGCAGGGTCCAACGGAATGCCAGGGATCGCAACGAGCGGGACACGGGTAATGGGCAGGTCGCCGTCAGCGGCGTCAAGGCTGCAGGAGAATACGGCCATCGATGATAGCCGCAACCGTTGTTCGCCCATGACGCTCGCCCCGACCCCCGCCACCGAACCTGCCACCATCCCCGCCATGCACGGGATCGTCCGCCTTCAGGACTGGGGCGTGATCAGCGCCCAGGGCGAAGAGGCGGCCGCGTTTCTGCATGGACAGTTGACGCAGGACTTCATCCTGCAGCGCGATGCCGAAGCGCGGCTCGCCGCCTACTGCACACCCAAGGGGCGCATGCTGTTCAGCGCCATCGGCGTTCGGCGCGATGGCGAGGTGCTGCTGTGTGCGCCGCGTGAGCGCATCGCGCCGACCGTCAAGCGCTTGTCGATGTTCGTGCTGCGGGCCAAGGTGCGGCTCAGCGATGCGTCCCAGCAATGGGCGTTGTGGGGGGCGGCGGGTGACGCGGTGCCCGTCGCGCTGCCGCCGGCCGTCTGGTCCGTGTGGCGCGAGGGCGACCGTACCTGGGTGCGGTTGCCGCCAGGGGCGGGTGTGCCCCGGGCGCTGCTGATCCAGCCGGCCTCTGCCCCCGCGCCCGAGGGGCCTGCGCTCGCCCCGGCCCATTGGCAGTGGCTGGCGGTGATGAGCGGTGTGGCCCACATCACCGATCCCGTGGTGGAGGCCTTCGTGCCGCAGATGATCAACTACGAATCGGTGGGAGGCGTCCATTTCAAGAAGGGGTGCTACCCGGGGCAGGAGGTGGTGGCCCGCAGCCAATTCCGCGGCACGCTCAAGCGGCGCGGCTACCTGGTTCATGCCGATGGCCCCCTGGCGGCGGGGCAGGAGGTGTTCCACGCCGCCGATCCAGAGCAGCCCGCGGGGCTGGTGGTGCAGGCGGCCCCCCATCCCGTCGCGGGGTGGGACGCCATCGTGTCGCTGCAGATCAGCGCGGCCGATGGGCAGCCGCTGACGGCCGGCGGCCCGGATGGCGTCCCCGTGCGCCTGCAAGCCCTGCCCTACGAGCTGCTGCAGGACATCTGACACCATGTGCCTGATGGCCTGGGCGCTGGGGCAGGACCCGGCAGCGCCGCTGTGGGTGGCGGCCAACCGCGACGAGCAGTGGGACCGCCCCACCCTGCCGCTGCACGCCTGGACGTTGCCCCAGGGCGGGACGGTCTGGAGCGGCCGGGATGCCCAGGCCGGGGGATCGTGGCTGGCGTTCGGCTCGGCGGGGCGGGTGGCCATGTTGACCAATGTGCGCGCCTGGCCGCCCGAGCCGGCGCAGGACCGCAGCCGGGGCAGCCTGGTCACCGCCTGGCTGTCGCCCGAGGATCTGCCGACGTGGGCCGAATTCGCCCACCGACACGATCCCATGGCGTATAACGGCTGCAACGTGGTGCTGGGCGATGTCCTGCAGGGACGCTGGGCGCGGCTGACCAACCGCGACCCGGGCCCCGCGCTCGCCGACGACCCCGCGACCGAGCGCGTCGGGGGCTGGTGGGCGCGGGAGTTACCGCCCGGCGTCTATGCCCTGTCGAATGCGGCGCTGGATACGCCTTGGCCCAAGCTGCGCCGACTCAAATCGGCCCTCGACCAGGCCCTGGCCACGCCCCGCGTGGACGCGGCGTGCTGCACCTTGCTGGAGGCCCTGCGCACCCACGTGCCGAGTGCAGACGTCGGGCAGCATCTGGAATCCAGCCCCTATGTCCACCTGCCCGAGCGCCGCTACGGCACGCGCAGCAGCCTGATCGCCCGTTGGGATCGCGCCGGCACCCTGACGCTGACCGAGTGGACCTATGCCAGTCCGCAGGGGCCGGCGGCGGCCGATTGCGCCGATCAAAGGCGCATTTCCATCGACTGGTGGGGAATGCCAACCTCGTCATAGGGCTCGCCCACGCGCCGCCAGCCCAGCCGCTCATAAAAGCCGATGGCGGTGCGCTGCGCGCTCAGGCGCAGGGTGTGGTCGCCGCGCGCGCGGGCGGCATCCGACAGGGCCTGCAGCACCCGTGCGCCGACGCCGGTGCCGCGCAGCACGCGGTGCACCGCCATGCGGCCCACTTTGCCCACCCCCGGCTCGGCGGTCAGCAGCCGCCCGGTGCCCACCGCCTGCCCCAGGTGGTTGTAGGCCACCGCGTGCAGCGCGGTGGCGTCGGCCGCGTCCCACTCCTCCGATTCCGGGATGCCCTGTTCGTCCACGAACACCGCACGGCGCAGCGGGGCCGCATCGCGCTCCAGGGTGTGCCAGGGGCCGGTCACCACCCGCAGCACGTCCTGGCCGGCTTCGTAGCGTTGCACCAGCTCGCGCAGCGCCGCCGGCACCGGGCGCGAGGTTTGCGTGGCCGGATCGGCAAACACATAGACGATTTTCGCGCCCACCAGCGCGCGCTCGCCCAGGAACAGCGCACCGGTCATCGTCATCGACGAGTTGCCGATGCGCTCGCAGCGCAGCGCCACGTCCACCTGGTCGTCCATGCGGGCGCTGGCGGCAAATTCGAGGCTCGCCTTCTTGACGTAGAGCTCGCCGCCCAGTTGGTGCATCGCATCGGCGTAGGGCAGGCCCAGCGCGCGCCAGTACTCGGTGATGCCGACGTCAAAGTACATCAGATAGTGGGCGTTGAAGACGATGCCCTGCATATCCACCTCGGCCCAGCGCACGCGCAGGCGGTGGAAACAGCGGAATTCGTGGCGTTTCATGGCGGGATTTGGGACAATCGCGGGCTTTGGACGACGCAAGCCCGATTATGTTGCCCCACCAGCTCGAACTCCTGTCACCCGCGCGCGATGCCGACATCGGCATCGAAGCGGTCAACCACGGAGCGGATGCGGTCTACATCGGCGGGCCGGGCTTTGGGGCGCGCGCCAACGCCGCCAACCCGCTTGGTGCCATCGAACGGCTGGTGCGCCACGCCCACCGCTACCATGCGCGGGTTTTCGTCACGCTCAACACCATTTTGCGCGACGACGAGCTGGAGCCGGCGCGGCGCCTCATCCACGCGCTGTACGACATCGGCGTGGACGCGCTGATCGTGCAGGACATGGGACTGCTGGAGCTCGACCTGCCCCCCATCCAGTTGCATGCCAGCACCCAATGCGACATCCGCACGCCGCAGAAAGCGCGGTTTTTGCAGGATGTGGGCTTTTCCCAGGTGGTGCTGGCGCGGGAGCTGACGCTGGAGCAGATCGCCGCGGTCGATGCGGCGCTGGGGCCGCGCGACGCGCCCGGGCGTGCGGTGCTGGAGTTTTTCATCCACGGGGCGCTCTGCGTGGCCTACAGCGGCCAGTGCTACATCAGCCACGCCCACACCGGGCGCAGCGCCAACCGGGGCGACTGCTCGCAGGCCTGCCGCCTGCCCTACGAGGTGCGCGACGCGCAAGGGCGCATCCTGGCGCACGACAAGCACGTCTTGTCCATGAAGGACAACAACCAGAGCGCCAACCTGCGCGCGCTGATCGACGCCGGCGTGCGCAGCTTCAAGATCGAGGGCCGCTACAAGGACATGGGGTATGTGAAAAACATCACCGCCCACTACCGCCGGCTGCTCGACCAGATTCTGGAGGAGCGGCCCGATCTGGCGCCCTCTTCCAGCGGCCGCTGCACCTACACCTTCACGCCGGATCCGGACCAGAACTTCAACCGGGAGTTCACAGATTACTTCGTCAACGGCCGGCAGATCGACATCGGCGCCTTCGACAGCCCCAAGAACCCCGGCCGTCCGATCGGCTGGGTGGTGCGCACGACTGCGGACCATATCGAGATCGAAACCAACGACCCCGCCACCGAACTGGCCAACGGCGACGGCCTGTGTTACCTGGACCTGCAGCACAACCTGATCGGTCTGCAGACCAACCGGGTCGAGCGGCTGGGCCAGGGGACGGAAGGGGGCACGCGCTGGCGCATCCACCCCAAGGATGCGATGGCCAGCCTGAAGGGCCTGCGCCCGGGCACGGTGGTCAACCGCAACCGCAGCATGGCCTGGGTGCGGGCGCTGGAGCGGCCGTCGGCCGATCGGCGCATCCCGCTGTGGGTGCAACTGCGCGCCCAGGGGGACGCCCTGTGCCTGACGCTGACCGATGCCGATGACTGCACGGGCTCGGCCACCCTGCCCGGCCCCTTCGATCTGGCCCGCGATGCCGCGTCGCACGAGGCGCGGCTGGCCGACGGGCTGGGCCGTTTGGGCGATACGGTGTTCGAGGCCGTGGCGCTGGATGTGGCGCTGCCGGCCCCGTGGTTCGTGCCGGCGTCCCGGCTGAATGCGCTGCGACGCGACGCCGTGGAGGCCCTGATGGCCGCGCGCGAGGCGGCCCGTGTGCGGCCGGTCCGCGCGCCGGCCGTGCAGCCGCCCGTGCCCTATCCCGACGATGTGCTGACCTACCTGGGCAACGTCTACAACCACAAGGCGCGCGACTTTTACGCCCGCCACGGGGTGCGCGTGATCGAGGCCGCCTACGAGAGCCACGAGGAACCGGGCGAAGTCAGCCTGATGATCACCAAGCACTGCGTGCGCTACAGCCTGAGTCTGTGCCCCAAACAGGCCAAGGGGGTGACGGGCGTGCAGGGCACGATTCGTGCCGAGCCGCTGGTGCTGGTCCACGGGCAGGAGCGCTTGACGCTGCGCTTCGACTGCAAGCCGTGCGAGATGCACGTCGTCGGGCGCCTGAAGCGCCATGTGGTGCGTGACGCCAAACGCCAGTCGCGCGAGGCGCCGCTGCGCTTTTACCGGACCCGGCCCGTGCCGACGGCACCCTGACGGGAGGGGGCCGCCGCGGTCAGACGTAACCCGCCACCGGCATGGGCGTGTGGCGCATGTGCAGCGCCAGCCCCAGGGCGGCCATGTGGTCGCCGTTGCGGCTCAGGATCGCCTGGGCCATGGGCAAAAATTCGGTCTCTTCGAAGCGCGCGTGGGCGCGGTACTGGGCGACCAGCGCCTCCAGGCCGGCGGTGTCCAGTTCGAACGACTGGCCTTTGGCCACTTTCTTGAGCCCGCCCTCCAGTCGCTTCCACAGCGTCTCCAGCGTGCGGTGCTCGTCGGTCAGCCGCCGCACCAGGGCCTGGGCGCGATCGCGCTCCGCCCCGGCTTCGCTGCTGGCGATCACGGCGGGGAACAGCTCGCGCTCCTCGTCCAGGTGGTGCTCGAAGATGGCCTCGCGGAAGAACTCGACCGACTGCTCGGCCACCTCGCGCGCGCGGGCTGCCGGCTGCAACAGCGCCGGCAGCTCGGCCAGCCCGTCGAGCTTGCGCAGGATGCCGGCATGGCATTGCGAAAAATCCGCGATCGGCTGATCGACGGGGGTGGGCGCATCGGATCCGGACATGGCAACACCGTTTTGCAACATCACGATGTGGCCAGTCTAGCCGCTGCGCTGCCGCGAATCTTGACACGCATCAAGGTTCGGTCGAGCGCTCAGATGGACGCCGGGACCGCATTCAGCCGATCCAGCGGCGGGCGTTGCGGAACATGCGCATCCAGGGGCTGAAAGCGTCGAGGCCGCCGGTGGCGCCGAGGTCCGTCCAGCTCATCTGCGCATTGCGGAACACCCGCTCCGGGTGCGGCATCATGGCGGTGAAGCGCCCATCCGGCGTGGTGACCGCCGTGATGCCCCCCGGGCTGCCGTTGGGGTTGAACGGATAGACCTCGGTCGGCCGGCCATGGTGGTCCACGAAGCGCATGGCAACGCGGACGGCCGCGCGGTCGCCGCGCTGGCCAAAGTTGGCATAGCCCTCGCCGTGCGCCACCGCAATCGGCAGCCGGCTGCCGGCCATGCCTTGCAGGAACAGGCTCGGCGACTCGGTCACCTCCACCAGCGACAGCCGGGCCTCGAAGCGCTCGCTGACGTTGGTCGTGAAGCGCGGCCAGTGCTCGGCGCCGGGGATGATGGCGGCCAGCTCGGCAAACATCTGGCAGCCGTTGCACACGCCCAGCCCGAACGTGTCCGGCCGCGCGAAGAAGGCGGCAAACTGCTCCGACAGCTCCGGATGGAAGGTGATGGAGCGCGCCCAGCCGATACCGGCGCCCAGCGTGTCCCCGTAGCTGAAGCCGCCGCAGGCCACCAGCCCGCGAAAACCCTGCAACGCGGTGCGGCCGGACAGCAGGTCCGTCATGTGCACGTCCACCGCCTCGAAGCCGGCGGCATCGAACGCGTAGGCCATCTCCACATGCGAGTTGACGCCCTGCTCGCGCAGGATGGCCACGCGCGGCCGCGCCAGATTCAGGTACGGGGCGGCGACGTCTTCGGTGGGGTCGAAGGTCAGCGCCACGTGCAACCCCGGATCGTCGGCCCGGCCGGCCGCGGCGTGCTCGGCATCGGCGCAGTCGGGGTTGTCGCGCAGCTGGCAAATCTTCCAGCTCACGCTGTCCCACACCTGTTGCAAATCCTCCAGCGTGGCGCTGAACAGGCATCGGGCATCCCGCCAGATCTGCAGCTCGCCCTTGCCCGCATCGATGGGGCTGGTGGCGGGGCGGGTTTTGCCGATCACATGGCTGCAGGCCGACAGGCCGTGGGCGCGCAGGGTCTGCAGCACCGCGTCGCGCTCGGCGCTGCGCACCTGCAGCACCACGCCCAGCTCCTCGCTGAACAGGGCCTTCAGGGTGAGTTCGTCGCGGCGCGCGCCGACCTGCGCGGCCCAGTTCTTGGCGTCGCCAAAGTCGGCGCGGCTGTCGCGGATGCCGTCGCCTTCGGTCACCAGCAGGTCGACGTTCAGCGTCACGCCCACATGACCGGCAAACGCCATTTCGGCCACACAGGCCAGCAGCCCCCCGTCGCTGCGGTCGTGGTAGGCGAGCAGTTGCCCGCCCGCCCGCAGCGCATTGACGGCATCGACCAGCCGCACCAGGTCTTGCGGGTCGTCCAGGTCGGGCACGTCGCCCCCCGCCTGGTCCAGCACCTGCGCCAGGATGGAGCCGCCCATGCGGTGGCGCCCGCGCCCCAGGTCGATCAGGATCAGCGTGGTGTCCTCCCGCGCGTCGAGCTGCGGCGTGAGGGTGCCACGCACATCGGCCAGGGTGGCGAAGGCGCTCACGATCAGGCTGACTGGGGCCGTCACCTTGCGCGCCTGGCCGTCATCGGTGCGCCACTGGGTGCGCATGGACAGGCTGTCCTTGCCCACGGGGATGCTGATGCCGAGCTGCGGGCACAGCTCCAACCCCACGGCCTTGACGGTGTCGTACAGCGCGGCGTCCTCGCCCGGCTCGCCGCAGGCGGCCATCCAGTTGGCCGACAGCTTCACGCGCGGCAGCTCGATCGGCGCCGCCAGCAGGTTGGTGATGGCTTCGGCCACCGCCATGCGGCCCGCGGCGGGGGCGTCCAGCGCGGCGATCGGGGTGCGCTCGCCCATGGCCATGGCTTCGCCCGCCAAACCCCGAAAGTCGGCCAGCGTCACCGCGCAATCGGCCACCGGCACCTGCCAGGGGCCCACCATCTGGTCGCGGTGGGTCAGGCCGCCCACGGTCCGGTCGCCGATGGTGACCAGAAAGCGCTTGGACGCGACGGTGGGGTGGGACAACACCTCGATGACCGCGCGCTGCAGCTCCACGCCCGTGCCGTCGAACGGGGCAAAACGGCGCGGGATGCGCGAAACCTCGCGCCGCATCCGCGGGGGCTTGCCCAACAGCACCTCCATCGGCATGTCCACTGGGCGGGCGTCCGCCTCGGCAATGGCCTGCGCGTCGGCGAGCACGAGCTGGCGCTCTTCGGTCGCCACCCCCACCACGGCAAACGGGCAGCGCTCGCGCTCGCACAGCGCGGCAAAGCGCGGCAGGGCATCGGGGGCCAGCGCCAGCACATAGCGCTCCTGGCTCTCGTTGCACCAGATCTCCTTGGGCGCGAGGCCGCTTTCCTCCAGCGGTATGGCGCGCAGGTCGAAGCGGGCGCCCCGCCCGGCGTCGTTCACCAGCTCCGGAAAAGCATTCGACAGCCCGCCAGCCCCCACGTCGTGGATCGCGAGGATGGGGTTGTCCGCGCCGAGCGCCCAGCAGTGGTTGATCACCTCCTGCGCACGGCGCTGGATCTCCGGATTGCCGCGCTGCACCGAGTCGAAGTCCAGCTCTGCCGCGTTGGCGCCGCTGGCCATGGAGCTGGCGGCGCCGCCGCCCATGCCGATGCGCATGCCCGGCCCGCCCAACTGCACCAGCAGGGTACCGGCCGGGAAGGTGATCTTGTGGGTCAGGCCGGCGTCGATCTGACCCACCCCGCCGGCGATCATGATCGGCTTGTGGTAGCCGCGCTCCACCGCATCCACGTCGGAGGTCACGCGCTGCTCATAGGCGCGGAAGTAGCCGAGCAGGTTGGGCCGGCCGAACTCGTTGTTGAAGGCGGCTCCGCCCAGCGGCCCCTCGATCATGATCTGCAACGGGCTGGCGATGTGCGCCGGCTTGCCCCCCGGCTGGTCGGACCAGCCGCCCCACAAACGCGAAACCGAAAACCCCGTCAGCCCCGCCTTGGGACGTGCCCCGCGGCCCGTCGCGCCCTCGTCGCGAATCTCGCCCCCGGCCCCCGTGGCCGCGCCGGGGAACGGCGAGATCGCGGTCGGGTGGTTGTGGGTCTCCACCTTCATCAGGATGTGGTGCCGCGCTTCGCTGCGGCGGTAGCTGGGGCTGCCCTCGCCGTCGGGCACCGCCACGAAGCGCTCGACCGCATGCCCTTCCATCACCGCGGCGTTGTCGGCGTAGGCGACGATGGTGTGTTGGGGCGCGCTCTGGTGGGTGTGGCGGATCATGCCGAACAGGCTGTGCGGCTGCTCCACCCCGTCGATGACGAACTGGGCGTTAAAAATCTTGTGCCGGCAGTGCTCGCTGTTGGCCTGGGCGAACATCATCAGCTCGACATCGCTCGGGTTGCGCCCGAGTCGCTGGAAGGCCGCCACCAGGTAGTCGATCTCGTCATCCGCCAGGGCCAGGCCCCAGGCGGTGTTGGCCGCCTCCAGCGCCGCACGCCCCTGACCCAGCACATCCACGCGCTCCATGGGCTGGGGGGCCAACGCCGTGAACAGCCCCGCCGCCTCGCCCGTATCGTGCAGGGCGCTCTCGGTCATGCGGTCGTGCAACAGCGCCGCGCAAGCCTGCCATGCCGCATCGTCCAACGTGGCCGGGCGGCCCAGCCAGCCCGCGAGGGCGCCGCTCTCCAGCGTCAGCCAATACTCCACGACACGCTCGACCCGCCGCGCCGCCAGCCCGCAGTTGTGCGCGATGTCGGTCGCCTTGGACGCCCACGGCGACACGGTGCCCAGGCGCGGCGTGACGACGATGCGCACCCCCTGGGTGGGCCCGCCGTAAGGCTCTCCGTACGTCAGCAAGGCCGCCCAGCGGGCGCGGGTGGCGTCGTCCAGCGGGGCATCGGTGGCCACCAGGTGCACATGACGCGCGGCAATGCCGGTGATGCGTGCATCGACGGCCTGCAAGCGGGGCAGCAACTGCCGGGCCCGAAAGTGGCCGAGGGCATCCCCCCCGGCAAACGTCGACAGATGGAGCGGGGAGGCAGGGGCGTTCACGGCGATGGCGCTGGGGTGTGGAGAGAGCCCCGGATTTTACCCGTCGGCCTGCGGCGGGCCTGTGGGGTCAATGAGGGTCAATTAGGGTTTGTCCGCCTTGCCGCGCCAGCGGCATGAAGTATCGTGCATGTCCGCCGTCGGCATTTTGCTTCAAGCCAGAGGAG
This sequence comes from Tepidimonas fonticaldi, assembly GCF_001675355.1. Lineage (NCBI taxonomy): Bacteria > Pseudomonadati > Pseudomonadota > Betaproteobacteria > Burkholderiales > Tepidimonas > Tepidimonas fonticaldi. The sequence goes on from NZ_LZDH01000056.1 coordinate 844,699, forward strand.
ACCCCACCATGACCACCCGCCGCGTCGTCCTGACCCGCAGCGCCGCCGTGATCGGCGCCGCTTCCACCGGGCTGCTGTTGCCCGAAATCGTCCGGGCCCAGGCGGCCCGGGTGCGCGTGGGCTTCATGCTGCCCTACACCGGCACCTTCGCGCAACTGGGCGTCGCCATCGAAAACGGCGTGCGCATGGCCTTGGACGAAGCCGGCGGCAAGCTGGGGGGGCGAGAGATCGATTTCTTCAAGGTCGATGACGAATCCAACCCCGCCAAGGGGGTGGAAAACGCCACCCGACTGGTGCAGCGCGACAAGGTCGATGTGCTGATCGGCACCGTGCACTCCGGGGTGCAGATGGGCATCCACAAGGTGGCGCGCGAGACCGGCGTGCTCAACCTCATCCCCAACGCTGGGGTGCATGTCGCCACGCGCCAGCAGTGCGCGCCCAACGTGTTCCGCACCAGCTTCTCCAACGCGCAGCCCACACTCGCCCTGGGCAAGCCCATGGTCGAGCGCGGCCACAAGCGCGCGGTCTGGATCACCTGGAACTACGCGGCCGGCGACGAGGCCTTCGAGGGCTTCGAGCAGAGCTACACCGCCGCCGGCGGCACGATTGTCAAAAAACTCGGCCTGCCCTTCCCGAACGTCGAGTTCCAGGCCCTGCTGACCGAGATCGCCGCGCTCAAGCCCGACGCGGTGGCCTGCTTCTTCGCCGGCGGGGGCGCGGCCAAGTTCCTGCGCGACTATGCGGCCGCCGGCCTCAACCGCAGCATCCAGCTCTACGGCTCGGGCTTTTTGACCGAGGGCGTACTGGAGGCGGCCGGGGACGCCGCCGAGGGCGTCATCACCACCATGCACTACAGCGACTTGCTGGACACGCCGCGCAACAAGCAGTTCCGCCTGAACTACGCCAAGACCTTCAAGCTGCAGCCCGACGTCTACGCCGTGCAGGGCTACGACACCGGCCTGTTGCTGCTGCAGGGCGCCAAGGCGGTGGGGGGCGACCTCTCCAACAAAAAGGCCCTCTACGCAGCGATGGAGGGCGCCGTCATCGACAGTCCGCGCGGCCAGTGGCGCATGAGCAAGGCGCACAACCCCATCCAGGACATCTACCTGCGCCAGGTCAAGGGCAAGGAAAACCGCGTCATCGGCGTCGCCGCCAAGGCGGTCGAGGACCCGGGCACCGGCTGCCGCATGGGCTGAACAACGGGGATCGACGCGCCCATGGATCTGGCCAATTTTCTGATTCAGTTGCTCAACGGAGTGCAGTACGGCCTGCTGCTGTTCATGCTGGCGGCGGGGCTGACCCTGATCTTCGGCATCATGGGCGTGGTCAATCTGGCCCACGGCAGCTTTTACATGCTGGGGGCTTATCTGGCATGGTGGCTGGTGGGGGCCATCGATAGCCTGCTGCTGGCCATCGTGCTGGGGGCGGTGCTGGCGTTTGCGCTAGGCTGGCTGCTGGAGTGGGCGCTGTTTCGCCACTTCTACCACCGCGACCACCTGGATCAGGTGCTGTTGACCTTTGGGCTGATCTATCTGTTCGAGGAGTCGCGCTCGCTGCTCTGGGGCGACGATGTACATGCCGTGCCGGTGCCGCCGCTGCTGGGCGGCTCGATCGCCCTCACCGACACCCTGGCCTACCCCGTGTACCGCCTGTTCATGATGGGGCTGTGCGTGTTGCTGGCGCTGGGCCTGTACGCGCTGATCGCGCGCACGCGGCTGGGCATGAAGATCCGCGCCGGGGCCTTCAACCGCGACATGGCCGAGGCGCTGGGCGTCAACATCCGGCTCGTGCACGGCGTGGTGTTCGCGGTCGGCGTCGCCCTGGCCGTGGTGGCCGGCATGATCGCCGCGCCCATCTCCAGCGTCTATCCCAACATGGGCGCGCCCGTGCTGATCATGTGTTTCGTCGTGGTGGTGATCGGCGGCATCGGCTCGGTGCGCGGCGCCTTCGTCGCGGCGCTCATGGTGGGGCTGGTCGATACCTTCGGCAAAGTCCTCGTGCCCCAGATCGCCAGCATGCTGATCTACATGCTGATGGCCGCCGTGCTGCTCTATCGGCCCGAGGGCCTGTTCAAGCAATAACCCCACCCATGTCGATCGCTGCCCACATCGAACGGCTGCCGCGCAGCCTGCAGCTCGTGCTCGGCCTCGGCGCCGTGGCGCTGGCCGCCTTCCCCTGGCTGGGGCTGGAAAACGAGCGCTATTACGTGCAGATGCTCACCCAGATGATGATCCTGGCCATCTTTGCCATGAGCCTGGATTTGCTGCAGGGGGTGACGGGGCTGGTGTCCCTGGGGCACGCGGCGTTCTTCGGGCTGGCGGGGTATGTGCTGGCCTTCGTGACCCCGTCGTCGGCCGCCCCCAGCCTGTGGTGGACCCTGCCGCTGGCCGTGGCGGTCTCGGCGCTCGCGGCGTTGGTCATTGGGTTTTTCGTCGTGCGCACCAAGGGCATCTACTTCATCATGGTGACGATGGCCTTTGCGCAGATGCTGTACTACCTGTTTTTCGACAACAAGGCGCTGGGCGGGTCCGACGGCATCTACGTGCTGTTCAAGCCGTCCACCGGGCTGGGCGGGGACTGGCAGCCGCTCGACCTGGAAAACCCCGTCGCGTTCTACTACCTGACGCTGGCATGTCTGGTGGGGGTGTACGCCTTTTTGCGCCGCTTGTTGTTCTCGCCCTTCGGGCGGGTGCTGGCGGGCATCCGCGTCAACGAACACCGCCTGCGTGCCGTGGGCTATGGCACCTTTGGCTACAAGCTGGCCGCGTTCACGCTGGCCGGCGCGCTGGCCGGGCTGGCGGGCTATCTGTGGGCCGCGCAGACTGGCTTCGTCAACCCGGAGCTCATGGGCTTCCACCAAAGCGCGCACGCCATCATGATGGTGATCCTGGGCGGCATGGGCAATTTCGCCGGGGCCATCGTCGGCGCGTTTGCCTTCGAATACCTGCTGCACGTCTTCAAGGACCTGACCAAGCACTGGCAGTTGCTGATGGGCGCGTTCATCGTGCTCGTGGTGTTCGTCGCCCCGCGGGGGCTGATCGGGCTGGGCCAGCGCCTGCTGGAGCGGCGACGGCGCGGCGCGCAGCCCCCCGCTGCCGAGTCGGTGCCGGGAGGGCAGCATGGCTGACGTCCTGCTCGAAGCCCACGACCTGACCAAGCGCTTCGGCGGCCTGGCCGCCGTGGACCGCGTGTCCCTGACGCTCAAGCGCGACCACCTGCACGCCGTCATCGGCCCCAACGGGGCGGGCAAATCCACGCTGACCAACCTGCTGTCGGGCGATCTGCCCCCCACCTCCGGGCGCCTGGTGCTCGCGGGGCGGGACGTCACCGGCGCCTCGGCCGAGACCATCGCGTGCATGGGCCTGGGGCGCAGCTACCAAAAAACCAACATCTTCCTGCCCTTCACCGTGTGGGAGAACGTGCGGCTGGCAGCGCAGGCGCGCACGCCGCATGCGGCGCGGTGGTTCACCCGCGCCGACAGCCTGACCACCGTCAACCGACGCGCCGAGCGGGCCCTGGAACTGGCTGGGCTGACCGCCCGCGCCCACCGCATCGCCGGCACCATCAGCCACGGCGAGCAGCGCCAGCTCGAAATCGCCATGACCCTGGCCACCGAGCCGCAGGTGCTGCTGCTGGACGAGCCCTTGGCCGGTATGGGCACGGCCGAAGCCGAGCGCATGGTCGAGCTGCTGCTGGCCATCAAGCGCGACCACGCCCTGATGCTGGTCGAGCACGACATGGATGCCGTCTTCGCCCTGGCCGACGAACTCACGGTCATGGTCAACGGGCAAGTGATCGCATCCGGGCCGCCCGCCGCCATCCGCGCCGACGCGGGCGTGCAGGCCGCTTACCTGGGGGAGGACGCGTGAGCACCGACACGCTGATCGAGGCAAACGGCCTGCACACCCACTACGGGGCCAGTCACATCCTGCACGGCATCGATTTTTCCGTGCGCCGGGGCGAAACCATCGGGCTGATGGGGCGCAACGGCATGGGCAAATCCACCTTGCTCAAGACCCTCGTCGGGCTGGTGCGCCCCAGCGCGGGCGAGGTGCGCGTCAAGGGGCGGCCGGCACAGCGCTTGCCGACGTACGAGGTGGCGCGGCTGGGCGTGGCCTATGTGCCGGAAGGGCGCGGCATCTTTGGCAACCTGAGCGTGCGCGAAAACCTGATCATGGCGGCCCGGCCCGGAGTGGATGGCCGGCGCGACTGGACCTACGAGCGGGTGCTGGAGACCTTTCCCCGCCTGGCCGAGCGCCTCGATCACGGGGGGCAGCAGCTCAGCGGTGGCGAGCAGCAGATGCTGACCATCGGCCGCGCCCTCATGACCAACCCGGACGTGCTGATCCTGGACGAAGCGACCGAGGGGCTGGCCCCGCTGATCGCGCGCGAGATCTGGCGCATCTGCCGCGTCATCCGCGACAGCGGCATCAGCAGCATCATCGTCGACAAAAACTGGAAGCACGTCACCCAGATCACCGACCGCAACGTGATCCTGGTCAAGGGCCGGGTGGCGTTCGAGGGCACGTCCGACGAGTTGACCGCCCGCCCCGACGTGCTGGAGCGTTACCTGGGCGTCTGACGCAAACAGGGGAGGCGCTGGTGGCCTCCCCTGCCGTTTGGGATGAACGGAGCGGGGCGAATGGCCCCGCCGCGACTCACTTGTTGACGGGCGATTGCGGATCCAGCAACAGCGCCATCACATGCTTGATCTGCTGCTCGTCCAGAATGCCCTTGTGCCCCGCGCTCGGCATCTTGGTGCAGGCGTTGAAGGCACGCGAGTTCCAGATCTTGGCCCAGGTGTACTCCACGATGGCCTTGGCCTCCGGGCTGTTCGGGTTGGTCACCCCGCGCAGCTTGCCGTAGTTGTACAGGCTCGGGCCCAGCGTGCCGAAGGAGATTTCCTCCTTGGTGATCTGGTGGCAGTTGTAGCAGTTGCCACCGTTGACGGTCTTGGCGTCGTCCGTCCAGGTCAGACCGCGGCCGCTCTGGGCGATGGCCTCACCCTGCTTCCAGTCCCCCAGGAACTTGCCGTCGCTCGGCCACTTGACGCTCTTGTAAGCGGCTTCTTCGATGGCCTTTGCCGTTTTGTCGTCCAGGGGTTTGCCCGACACCTCGGACTCCCAGCACGCCCGGCGTGCTTCGTCCTGCTCCAGGCGATCGAGCGTGGCAATGCCGCGCTCGACGAACGATTTCTTGACGATCTCCATCGTCATCTTGTCGTACTCGGCGGGCGACGGCGACGCGCTGCAGCCCGCCAACACGATGACCGCCGGCGCGGCCAGAGCAATCAGGGATTTTTTCATGTGCGGATCCTCCGGTTCAGCGCTTGATGGCCGGCGCGATGGACTTGGCGCCCTTCGCGTTGACGCCCATGTACACCCCCAGCGCGATCGTCACGTCGCTGGCAAACGTGGGTTCCGGGAAGCGCTGCTGCCGGTAGCAGTCGTTCAAACGGTGTTGCATGCTCCACATCTGACCGTTGGACACCCGGTACGCCGGCCAGGCGGCAAAACCGACACCGTCGCCGGGGTTCTTGGTCAGGTTGGGCAACTCCTGCAGGCGGATGCGCTTGCCGTCCTCGCCGTGGCAGCTCGCGCACGAAAAGTCGTGCGGCCCGCCGCGCAGGAAGAACAGGCGCTTGCCGACTTCGTACATGTCGCGCTCGGCCTGGGTGTTGAACGGCAGATTGAACGGCATATCGCGCGACTGGCTGGAAATCCAGGTGGCCAGGGCGACGACATTGGCCGTCTCACCGCGCCCGAAGTTGCGCTGGGACACCTCTTTCTTCACGTCGATGCCCTGCAGCGTCTCCATGCAGGTGAGCAGGCGGCTTTCCAGATCCTGGACACGGCCGGTGTCCTTGAAGAAGCGCGGCAGTTCCACGAACGCGCCTTTGACCACGCCAGGCCCTTTGCCCAGGTCGCACTGCTCCAGCGAGGCGTTCTTGGGGCCGCGCTTTTGCTTCCACAGGTCTTCGCCCTTGACCTCGAACAGCTCGGCCGGGTTGCCGTCCTGCAGCATCGCCCGGTATTCCTCGATGCCCTTCATGGTGGCATCCTGGGCCACCGCGGCGCTGCCCAACGACGACAGCACCGCCAACGTGACGAACGTCTTTTTCATGTTGGTTCCTCGTTGTCAACGGGGGAGCGCAGGCCGATGCGCTCCCCCACCGCCCCTGTCAGGCGATCACGGCCTCGTCGGTGCGCGACTCGCCCTTGTTGTCGGTCCACTTGACCACGATCTTGTCGCCCTTGTTGGCGCCCTTGAACTTGAAGCTCAGGAACGGGTTTTGCGACACCGCCCCGCTCCACAGCGCCTTGAGCACTTCCTTGCCGTTGTGCGTGGCCACCACGTCCGTGATGTGGTGCGCCGGCACCAGCGCGCCGCTCGCATCGCGCCGCGTGCCCGGCTCCATCGGGTGGCTCATGAGCACCCGCACCGTCGTCACCCCACCGGCCTCGTTGGCCCGGATGCGCATCGGATCTGCCATCTTCGTCTCTCCTTCGCGTTCGTTGCCCTGTGTCGCTTCAGCCGCCGCAGCCGCCCAGCGTCACCTTCGTTTCCTTGACGGCCGAGTACAGCTTGCCGTCGGCCTTGACCACCGCCAGCACGTTGGTGCTCTGCCCCATCTTCAGGCGCGTCTGCACGTCCGCCTCGGTGCCCGCCGGAATCATGAACATCGCCGACAGCGGCGTCGGGTTCTTCTCCACCAGCAGGTAAATCTCGGTCGTGTTGGGCAGCTTGCTCACCGCACCCACCGGCACCACCGCGCCGTTTTCCGCGATGTCCGGCGAGACGATTTGCACCTGGTCGCTCGTCGCGGGCTGGCCCCCCACCGCCTTGAGCGCGTCCGCCAGCGTCTTGGCCGCAAAGCCGTCGCGGCCCGACGCCAGCGCCTGCTCGGCCGTCACCACGCCCAGCGATACCAGCGTCGCCAGCGCACCGCCGGCCTTCAGCACGGCGCGTCGGTTGGATTGGATAGCCTTCATGTTGTGTACTCCTGCACGAGGTTTCGTCGTCACTGGGCCGCGCCACGGCGGTCACCACACACTGTCGGCGCATTCTGGCGGCGGTGCGCCAGCGATGCATCGGCAATTACCCTAAAAATTCAAATATTCTTTGCAACTGATAGTCTGCGTCTATGACTGCATTGGCACCCGCGCACTCGGGTCTGTCACTTCAGCAGCGCCAACGCCTCGCGGAACCGCGGGTGCTGCGCATCGCGCAGCCACTCGAAGCCCACCATTTCGGCGGTGACCAGTTCCACCCCGTTGGCGGCCAGCCGGTCCAGCGCGGCATCGCGATCCCGGTCGCGGCGCGAGCCGCAAGCGTCCGTCACCACCCAGACATCCAGCTCCTGCTCCACCAGACCCAGTGCCGTCTGCAGCAGGCAAACATGGGTCTCGCAGCCGGCCAGCACGATCGTCTGCCGAGGCGGCGCGGCGGGCTTTTGCAGGTGCTTGGGCAGGCTGCGGGCATTGCCTGCCGGGCGAGCCGGCGCCCGCAGGGCGGCCAGCAAGCCGCTGTCGCAGGCATCGAACGCAGTTTTGGCAAACACCTGCCGGCACCGGCTGCGCAGCGACGGCGCCAGGGGCCCCAGCCGCTCGGGGGCTTGTTCCGTCCCCCAGACGGGCACGTCCAGCAGGTGCGCCAAACCGGCCAGCAGCTCGGTGCGCTGCAACACCTCGTCGCCCCGCGCGATGGCCGGCATCAACCGGGCCTGATAGTCCACCAGCACGAGCTGGCAGTCGTTTGCATCCAACAACATGCGTTCTTCGATCCCCAAAACACCCGTGGGACAAGGCAGCCCCGTTGACGTCGGCTGCCGTCCTGCCCTAATGTGTGCGCCGTGATGCCGCAACATGCCACGGCCCAGCCGCTCACTCCCCCAACCATGCGCCGCCGGGCGTGGGGGATTGCGCTGGCGCTCGCGCTGCCGCTGTCCGCAAAGGCGGGCGATCCTATCATGGATCTCCTCGCCGCGCGGGGGGTGTTGGGGGATGGGGCCGCGCCCGCATGGCCTGCGCTGACCGACGACGCGCAAGGCCGGCGATCGGCTGCCTTGGTGTACGCCATGGCATACGTCGGGGTGCCTTACCACCGCGGCGGCACCGGGTTCGACCAGGGGGTGGATTGCAGCGGCTTCGTGCAGATCACCTACCGCGAGAGCGCCGGCATCCTATTGCCGCGGCGTGCGTCGGAACAGGCACAGGCCACGCTGCCCATCGATACGGAGGCCCTGGCCCCCGGGGACTTGGTGTTTTTCAACACCCTGGGCGAGCCGTTCAGCCACGTGGGCATTTACATCGGGCAGGGGCGATTCATCCATTCGCCCCGCTCGGGCGCCCATGTGCGCATGGAGCGCCTGGAAGACCGCTACTGGCGCGACCGCTTCAACGGTGCGCGCCGCGTGATCGGCGACAGCAGCGGTTGAGGCCGCCTGTGCATGGGCGGCCGTTTGGGCAGCTCAGGCAGCTGCCTTGCGCAGGATGCCGTACAGCTGGTCCTTGAGCAGCAGCTTTTCCTTCTTCAGCGTCTCGATCTGCTCGTGCGTGCCGGGCTCGATGCCCTGCTCCATGCGCTGGATGCGCTCATCCAGCTCGTTGTGCTTGTCGAACAGGCGGGTGAAGTGGTGATCGCTGGTCTTGAGCTTGGTGATCAGGTCGCGGTATTCGGGGAACATGGTGATTCGCGCTTGGGGGTTGAAAGATCGACGCCTGCATCGTACCGCAAGGCGGCGCCTTGGCCGAGCGGGTCCGCTCGAGGCTTGACGTGCCTCAAGCGGACGTGACGCGCACGCAGTCGGCGTAGTAGCGTTTGCCGCCGTCGAACGTCTCCTCGATGGCCAGGCCGTGGATGTCCGTCTCGAAACCCGGGCAGCGCTCGTTGAACTCGCGCGAGAACTTCAGGTAGTCCACGATCTTGCGGTTGAACACCTCGCCGGGGATGAGCAGCGGAATGCCGGGCGGATAGGGTGTGATCAGCGCCGTGGTGATGCGCCCTTCCAGCTCGTCGATGGGCACACGCTCGGTGTTGCGGTGGGCGATCTGCGCGAAGGCGTCGCTCGGCTTCATGGCCGGGGTCAGGTCGCTCAGATAGATCTCGGTGGTCAGGCGGGCGACGTCGTATTTGGCATACATCTCGTGCACGAACTGGCACAGATCGCGCAGGCCCATGCGCTCGTAGCGCGGCTGCTTGCGGCAGAACTCCGGCATCACGCGCCACATCGGCTGGTTGCGGTCGTAGTCGTCCTTGAACTGCTGCAGCGCGGTCAGCAGCGTGTTCCAGCGGCCCTTGGTGATGCCGATGGTGAACATGATGAAGAACGAGTACAGCCCGGTCTTTTCCACCACCACACCATGCTCGGCCAGGAACTTGGTGACGATGCTGGCCGGAATGCCCGTGGGGGCGAAGTCCCCTTTGAGGTTGAGGCCCGGCGTGATGATGGTGGCCTTGATCGGGTCCAGCATGTTGAAGCCCGGCGCCATGTCGCCAAAGCCGTGCCAGGCGTCCTCGCCGTCGGCCGTCTGCACGCCGTCGGCATCGGTGCGCTTGAGCACCCAATCGCTGGCGCGCCCGATCCCCTCCTCGGCCAGCTCCTCCGGGCCCCAGACCTGGAACCACCAATCGTTGTCGCCAAACTCGGCGTCCACCTTGCGCATCGCGCGGCGAAAGTCCAGCGACTCAGCGATGCTTTCCTCTACCAGCGCGGTGCCGCCGGGCGGCTCCATCATGGCCGCGGCAACATCGCAACTGGCGATGATGCTGTACTGCGGGCTGGTGGAGGTGTGCATCAGGTACGCTTCGTTGAACAGGTGGCGGTCCAACTTTTGCGTCTGCGAGTCCTGCACCAGCACATGGCTGGCCTGGCTGATGCCCGCCAGCAGTTTGTGGATGGACTGGGTGGAATAGACCACCGAATGCTGGGGCCGACCGCGCTTGCGGCCCATCGCGTGGAAGGTGCCGTAGAAGGGGTGGAAGGCCGCGTGCGGCAGCCACGCCTCGTCGAAGTGCAGGTTGTCCACGTAGCCATCCAGCATCTGCTTGATGGTCTCGGTGTTGTAGAGCACGCCGTCGTAGGTGGACTGCGTGAGCGTGAGGATGCGCGGCTTCACCGCCTTGGGGTCCACGCCGCTGAGCAGGGGGTTGGCAGCGATCTTGGCCTCGATGGCCTCGCGGGTGAATTCGCTTTGCTGAATCGGCCCGATGATGCCGTAGTGGTTGCGCGTGGGCTTGAGGAAGACGGGGATCGCCCCCGTCATGATGATGGAATGCAGGATGGACTTGTGGCAGTTGCGGTCCACCACCACCACATCGCCCGGTGCCACCGTGTGGTGCCAGACCATCTTGTTGCTGGTGCTGGTGCCGTTGGTGACGAAAAAGCAGTGGTCGGCGTTGAAGATGCGCGCGGCGTTGCGCTCGCTCTCGCCGATGGCGCCGTTGTGGTCGAGCAGCTGGCCCAGCTCCTCCACCGCGTTGCAGACGTCGGCGCGCAGCATGTTCTCGCCGAAGAACTGGTGGAACATTTGCCCGACGGGGGTCTTGAGGAACGCCACCCCGCCCGAGTGCCCCGGGCAGTGCCAGGAGTAGGAGCCGTCCTCGGCGTAGTCCAGCAGCGCCTTGAAGAACGGCGGCTGGATGTACTCCAGGTAGGCCTTGGCCTCGCGGATGATGTGGCGCGCGACGAACTCCGGCGTGTCCTCGAACATGTGGATGAAGCCGTGCAGCTCGCGCAGGATGTCGTTGGGCAGGTGGCGGCTGGTGCGCGTCTCGCCATAGACGTAGATGGGCACCTCGGCATTCTTGCGCCGCACCTCCTGGATGAAGGCGCGCAGGTTGAGCACCGCCGGATCCTGCTCGGGGTTGCCGGTCACCTCCTCGTCGTCGATCGACAGGATGAACGCGCTGGCGCGGCTTTGCTGCTGGGCGAATTGGCTCAGGTCGCCGTAGCTGGTGACGCCGACGACCTCGAAGCCTTCGGCCTCGATCGCCTGCGCCAGCGCGCGGATGCCCAGACCCGACGTGTTGTCGGAGCGGTAATCTTCGTCGATGATGACGATCGGGAAGCGGAATTTCATGGTCCGCGAGTGTAGGCCAAAGGGGTGATCGATGGATGACGCGACGCTGTGGTGGGTGCTGGCCGGACTGCTGGTGGCCGCCGAACTCGCCAGCGGCACCTTCTTTTTGCTGATGCTGGCGCTGGCCGCCGCCGCCGGGGCCCTGGCCGTGTACGCAGGGCTGGCCTTCAGCGGCCAACTGCTGGCCGCGGGCCTGTGCGCGCTGCTGACGGTGGGCGGCTGGGCGTGGGTGCGGCTGCGCCGCCGCGCCGCAAGCCCCGAGGCCAACCCGGACGTCGTGCTCGACGTCGGCCAGACCGTACAGGTGAGCGCGTGGCAGCCCGACGGCACCGCGCTGGTGCGCTACCGTGGCGCCGACTGGCTGGCGGTGGCCTCAGGCCCGCACGGCGAGCGCCACCCCGGCCCCCACCGCATCCGCGCGGTGCAGGGCAACCGGCTCGTCATCGAGCCGGTGGATCATCCCTGAACCGACCTTGTCTTGCCCTGCCCTCCCCTTTGACTGAAAGCCACCCCCATGGAAATCGCCATCGTCGTCGTCATCGTCGCGCTCATCTTCGTCGTCAAGTCGATCAAGGTGGTACCGCAGCAGACCGCATGGGTGGTCGAGCGGCTGGGCCGCTACGACAGGACGCTGGCGCCGGGCCTCAACTTCGTCGTGCCGTTCATCGAGAAGGTGGCCTACCAGCACAGCCTGAAGGAAATCCCGCTGGATGTGCCGGAGCAGATCTGCATCACCAAGGACAACACCCAGCTCAAGGTCGACGGCATCCTCTACTTCCAGGTCACCGACCCGATGCGCGCCAGCTACGGCTCCTCCAACTACGTGCTGGCGATCACGCAGCTGGCGCAGACGACGCTGAGGAGCGTCATCGGCCGGCTGGAGCTGGACAAGACCTTCGAGGAACGCGAGATGATCAACGCCCAGGTCGTCAACGCCATCGACGAGGCGGCGCTGAACTGGGGCGTGAAGGTGCTGCGCTACGAGATCAAGGACCTGACGCCGCCAGCGGAGATCCTGCGCGCGATGCAGGCGCAGATCACCGCCGAGCGTGAAAAGCGCGCGCTGATCGCCGCCTCCGAGGGCAAGCGGCAGGAGCAGATCAACCTCGCGGAGGGCGAGCGCGCCGCCTTCATCGCCAAGAGCGAGGGCGAAAAGCAGGCCGCGATCAACCAGGCGCAGGGCGAGGCCGCCGCCATCCGCGAGGTGGCCGAGGCCACCGCGCAGGCCATCGAGCGCGTTGCTGCCGCCATCCGCCAGCCGGGCGGCGAGCAGGCGGTGCAACTGAAGGTGGCCGAAAAAGCGGTGGAGGCCTACGCCCGCGTCGCGCACGATGCCGACACGACGCTCATCGTCCCGAGCACGATGAGCGAGGTCTCGGCGCTGATCGGCTCGGCCATGAAGATGGTCGGCACGGTCAAGAGCGCCTGAGTGTCGGTGCTACAATGTGGGGCTCCCGCGGAGAGATGGATGAGTGGTTTAAGTCGCACGCCTGGAAAGCGTGTAGGGGTTAACAGCCCCTCGGGGGTTCGAATCCCCCTCTCTCCGCCACGCCAGTGATTGCCGCCACGGCCCTCCTCGCAGGGCGTTCGAGGCGGTCTGCGGAACCGGTGGTTCGCTGCCCCTCCTTTCGGTCGCCCCTAAAAGTGCTTCACTGAACTACACTTGGGCTATGGAGTTCGAATGGGATGCAGCGAAAAGCGACGCGTGCTTCGCTGATCGAGGGTTCGATTTCGCCTACGCGGCCAGAGCTTTTTTCGATCCGCATCGCCTGATCCAGGCCGACACCCGACACAGCTATGGCGAAGAACGCTACCGGTTGATGGGCAAGATCGAGCAGCGTCTGTTCGTGGTGGTCTACACATCCCGACGCGGTGTCATTCGCATCATCTCGGCACGCAAAGCCAACCAGCGCGAGGTCAAGCACTATGAAAACCGTACGCGTGACGATTGACCCGACCGCCCCTGCGACACTGACCTACGGACGTATCGATCCCGTTCGTGTCGATGCGACGTCAGAGGCAGATATCGCCAGACAAGCCGCCGCGGACGACGTCGATGCGATGCAGGACGCCGCCAAATTTGCGCGCCGTGTTCGCAAGCGCCTGGGGTTGAGCCAATTGGAGTTCTCGGAGCGAATTGACGTGCCGCTGCAAACCATCCGCCACTGGGAGCAAGGCAAACGCGCCCCTACGGGGGCTGCCAAAGCCTTGCTCAAAGTGTTGGACAAAGCCCCAGAAGCGGGATTGGCTGCGTTGCACTAAGTTGGGCGTGACGCCCGCCAGCACGCCAGCACCTCCATCGCCTCGGTCGGCCGCCCGCCCTGCCAGTAGCCCTGGTAACGGTCGCAGCCCATGACCTGCAGCGCGTCGTGCTGCGCGGCGGTCTCCACACCCTCGGCCACCACGCCCAGGTGCAGGTGGTGGGCCATCGCGACGATGGCGGCGCACAGCCGGCCGGCGCTGCCCGGCTGGCCCAGGCCCTGCACGAAGCTGCGGTCGATCTTGACCGTGTCCACCGGCAGGTTGTGCAGGTAGCCGAGCGACGAGTAGCCGATGCCGAAGTCGTCGATGGCGATCGTCACCCCCGCGGCGCGCAGCCTCGCCAGGGCGGCGGCGGCGCCCGCGCCGGGGTCGATCAGCACGGATTCGGTCACCTCCAGCTCCAGCGCGTCGCCGGGCAGGCCGTGCGCGTCCAGGGCGCCGAGCACGGCCGTCACCAGGTCGCCCTGACTGAACTGGCGCGCCGAGACATTGACGGCGATGCGCGCCTGCCGCCAGCCGGCGCGGCGCCACGCGGCGACGATGCCGGTTGACTGCTCCAGCACCCAGCGGCCGATGGCGTCGATCAGGCCGCAGGCCTCGGCGACGGGGATGAACTCGGCCGGCGAGACGGGGCCCAGCTCGTCGTCGTGCCAGCGTACCAGCGCCTCGCCGCCGCACGGCACGCGCGTGCCGAAGGCGAACTGCGGCTGCACCTGCAGCGCCAGCCGCTGCTCGCGCACGGCGCGGCGCAGGCGCGCCTCCAGCTCCATGCGCCGCGCGGCGGCCTGCGTCAGCTCCTGGGTGAAATAGGCGAAGGTACCGCGCCCCAGCTCCTTGGCGCGGTACAGCGCGGCGTCGGCCGCGCCCATCAGCGTCTCGGCCTCGGTGCCGTGCTCCGGCGCCACCGCGATGCCGACGCTGACGCCGGTCTGGATCTCGTGCCCGCGCGGGCTGGTCCAGGGGCTGGCCAGCGCCTCCAGGATGTCGCGCGCCAGCGCGGCGGCATCGGACGGGTCGCGCAGCCGGCGCATCAGCACGACGAACTCGTCGCCGCCCAGCCGCGCCAGCGTGTCACCCTCGCGCAGCCGCTGCCGCAGCCGCGCACCGACGGCGGCCAGCAGCGCGTCACCGGTGGCGTGGCCCAGCGTGTCGTTGACATCCTTGAAGCGGTCCAGGTCCAGCATCAGCAGCGCCAGCCGCTCGCCGTGGCGCTGCGCCTGCGCCAGCGCGGCGGCCAGCCGCTCGTTCCACAGCAGGCGGTTGGGCAGGCCGGTCAGCGGGTCGTGGCGCGCCAGGTGCGCCATGCGTCGCTCGTTGCGGCGCAGTTGCAATTGCTGGCGGCGCTGGTCGTGCCAGTCGAACAGAATGCCGCTGAAGTGGCGCGCCACCCCCTGCGCGTCGCGGATGGCCATGCCGCGCCCGCGGAACCAGCGCCAGCGGCCGTCGAAACGGCGCAGCCGGTAAGCCTCGTCGAAGGCGTGGGGGCCGTCCAGCGCATCGTGCACGGCATCCAGCACGCGGAGGCGGTCGGCCGGGTGCAGCCGCTCCTGAAAGCGGAAGTCGCGGTGAAAATCGTCCCCGGTATAGCCCAGCAACTGCGCAAAGCCGGCCGAGTATTCGACGATGTCGGTCTGCAGGTTCCAGTCCCACGAGCCGGCGCGGCTGCCCTCCAGCGCCAGGGTCAACTGGCGCTCGCTGCGCTGCAGCGCCTCGCGGCCGGCGTCGTCCAGGCCGATTTCGCGCGCCAGCACCAGCAGCCGCTCGGCCAGCTCCGGGGCGGCGGCAGCTGGGTCGCGCCACGGGCGATGGACGTTGAGCCGCACCCACACGGTGCGGCCGTCCGGCCGCAGAAAGCGCTTGTCCACCTGCAGCCAGCGCACCTCGCCGGCGATCAGCTGGCCGATGCGCTGGCGGTCGCCGGCGTGGTCGTCCGGGTGCGTCAGGTCCTGAAAGCGCAGCCGCAGCAGCTCGGCCGCCGGGCGCCCGAACAGCCCCACACAGGCCTCGTTGACCCAGACGAAGCGGCCATCCAGCGCCAGCACGTAGGCCGGCTGCTCGAAACCGGTCATGGCGTCCACCCACGCCGCGACGGGACAGCCGGGCTCGGCGGGGCGGCAGGCCGTATCCTGCATGTCGTGGGGAGGGGACTGGCGCCAGGGCATGCCGCAATCCTAGCCCGGCTCCAGGACTGCGGCGCCCCGTTGCCCCCGGGCGGGTACCCCCATCGTCACGTCAGCGCCGTATCGACGTCGCGCCGTTGCAACGACAGGTACTCGCGCGACTGCATTTCGTGCAGCCGGGAGACGGTGCGCGGAAACTCGTGCGCGAGCGGCCCCTCGGTGTAGAGCTGCTCCGGCGGCACGGCGGCCGAGACGATGAGCTTGACCCGCCGGTCGTACAGCACATCCACCAGCCAGGTGAAGCGCCGCGCGGCCGATGCCATGTTGGGGGGCATCGGCGGGACATTACTCAGCAGCACGGTGTGGAACTGGCTGGCCAGCTCCAGATAGTCGTTTTGCGACCGCGGCCCGCCACACAGGGTGCGGAAATCGAACCACACCACCCCGCCCGCCCGCCGGATGGCGCGGATCTCGCGCCCTTCGATGCGCAGCACGGGGTTTTCGTCCTGCGCTTCGGCCAGTTGCTCGAAGGTAGCCTCCATCTCCTGCTCGGTCGCCTTGCCCAGGGGCATCAGGTACAGGCGCACATGCTCCAGCGTGCGGCGGCGGTAATCGACGCCGTGGTCCACGTTGACCACTTCCATGGTGCGCTTGAGCAGCTCGATGGCCGGCAGAATGCGGTCGCGGTGCAACCCGTCGGGGTAGAGCCCGTCGGGGTGGAAGTTGCTGGTCGCCACCATGCCGATGCCGTACTTTTGCATCGCCTCCAGCAGACGGTGCAGGATCATCGCGTCGGTGACGTCGGCGACGTGAAACTCGTCGAAGCAGATCAGCCGAAACCGCACGGCCATGCGCTTGGCCAGTGCGTCCAGCGGGTTGACCGTGCCCTGCAGATCGGCCAGTTCGCGGTGCACCTCGCGCATGAACTCGTGAAAGTGCAGCCGGGTTTTGCGCCGCAGCGGTACGGCGTTGTAGAAGCAGTCCATCAAAAAGCTCTTGCCGCGCCCGACCCCGCCGTACATATAGACGCCGCGCGGGATGGGCAGCCGGTTGATGAGCTTTTTGAGCGCGTTGGAACGCCGCTGTTTGAAGCGCGCCCACTCCGCCGCGCACCGCTCCAGCGCCTCGACCGCGCGCAGTTGCGCAGGGTCGCTGCGAAACCCCCGCGCCGTCAGTTCTGCTTCGTAGGCGCGCCGCACCGGCCCCCAGGCGGGGTCCGGCGCGGGCGCGCTTGCGCGCGCCAGCATCGCCCGTCAGAAGTTGAGGGTGCGCTTGTCCACCGCCAGCGCCGCCTCCTTGGTCGCCTCGGACAGCGACGGGTGTGCGTGGCAGATGCGGGCGATGTCCTCGGCGCTGGCGCGAAACTCCATCGCCACCACCGCCTCGGCGATCAGTTCGGAGGCCATCGGCCCCACGATGTGCACGCCCAGAATCTCGTCCGTGGCGGCGTCGGCCAGGAACTTGACCATCCCGGTGGTGTCCCCCAACGCCCGCGCGCGACCGTTGGCCAGGAACGGGAAGGTCCCGGCCTTGTAGGCGCGCCCGGCGGCCTTGAGCTGCTGCTCGGTCTGGCCCACCCAGGCGATCTCGGGGCTGGTGTAGATGACCCACGGGATGGTGTTGAAGTTAACATGCCCGTGCTGGCCGGCGATGCGCTCGGCCACGGCGACGCCCTCTTCCTCGGCCTTGTGGGCCAGCATCGGGCCGCGCACCACGTCACCCACCGCCCACACACCGGGCAGGTTGGTGCGGCATTCGTCGTCCACCACGATGGCGCCGCGCTCGTCGAGCTGCAGGCCCACCGCCTGGGCGTTCAGCCCATTGGTGTTGGGCACCCGGCCGATGGAGACGATCAGCCGGTCGGCGTCCAGCGTCGCGGCCTCGCCCTTGGCGGTGGTGTAGGCGATGCTCACGCCCTTCTTGCCCGTCTTGATCTCGCCAACCTTGACGCCCAGCTCGATTTTCAGGCCCTGTTTGTCGAAGGCCTTTTTGGCCTCCTTGGCGATTTGCTCGTCCACGGCGGCCAGGAAGGTGGGCATACCTTCGAGGATGGTGACCTCGGCCCCCAACCGGCGCCAGACGGAGCCCATCTCCAGCCCGATCACGCCGGAGCCGATGATGGCCAGCTTTTTGGGGACTGCGCCCATGCGCAGCGCGCCGTCGTTGGACAGCACCTTGTCCTCGTCGAACGGCACGCCGGGCAGCGCCCGGGCGTTCGACCCGGTAGCCACCACCACCTGCTTGCCCACCAGCGTGGCGGGCGTGTCGCCCGCCACGGCGATCTCGTAGCCGCCGTCCACGGCCTTGACGAACGAGCCGCGGCCGTGGAAGAACGTCACCTTGTTCTTCTTGAACAGGTACAGGATGCCATCGTTGTTTTGCTTCACGATGGCGTCCTTGCGCGCGATCATCTTGGCGACGTCCATCTTCACGGTACCCGTGCTGATGCCGTGGTCCGCAAAGTGGTGCTCGGCGTGCTCGAAGTGCTCGGACGACTGCAGCAGCGCCTTGGACGGGATGCAGCCGACGTTGGTGCAGGTGCCGCCCGGGGCGGGGCCGCCCGCGGCGTTCTTCCATTCGTCGATGCAGGCGACCTTGAAGCCGAGCTGCGCGGCCCGGATGGCCGCAATGTAGCCGCCGGGGCCGGCGCCGATGACGACGACGTCAAATGCTTGTGCCATGGGGGTCACTCCGTCGCGTCAGATGTTGAACAGCAGGCGCGCGGGGTCTTCCAGCGCCTCCTTCATCGCGACCAGGCCCAGCACGGCCTCGCGTCCGTCGATGATGCGGTGGTCGTACGACATGGCCAGGTAGTTGATCGGGCGGATCACGATCTGGCCGTTTTCCACGACGGGGCGCTCCTTGGTCGCGTGCACGCCCAGGATGGCCGACTGCGGCGGGTTGATGATGGGGGTGGACAGCATGGAGCCGAACACGCCGCCGTTGGAGATCGAGAACGTCCCGCCGGTCATCTCGTCGATGCCGAGCTTGCCCTCGGCCGCGCGCTTGCCGAAGTCGGCGATCTTCTTCTCGATGTCGGCAAAGCTCATCTGGTCGGCGTTGCGCAGGATGGGCACCACCAGCCCGCGCGGCGAGCCCACCGCGATGCCGATGTCGAAGTAGCCGTGGTAGACGATGTCGTTGCCATCGACGCTGGCGTTGAGGATAGGGTACTTCTTGAGCGCATGCACCGCGGCTTTGACGAAGAAGCTCATGAAGCCGAGCTTGACGCCGTGCTCCTTCTCGAAACGCTCCTGGTACTTCTTGCGCAGTTCCATCACCGGGGCCATGTTGACCTCGTTGAACGTGGTCAGGATGGCGTTGGTGGCCTGCGACTGCAGCAGCCGCTCGGCGATGCGTGCGCGCAGGCGCGTCATCGGCACGCGCTGCTCCGGCCGGTTGGCCAGATCGGCCGGCAGACCGACCGGCGCGCTGACCTGCGGCAGCACCTTGGCGGGCGCCCCGGTCGGGATCGCGGCCGGCGCCGCTGCGGCCGGCGCGGGCTTGGGCGCCGCCACGGCCGCCAGCACGTCACCCTTGGTGACGCGGCCGTCCTTGCCCGTGCCGGCGACGGAGCCGGGGGCCAGACCGTGATCCGCCATCAGCTTGGCGGCAGCCGGCATTGCGACACCGGCCATGGCGCCTGCGGCGGCCGGCGCGGCATTCGCCACAGGTGCCGCCGCAGCGGTCGCAGGAGCAGCCGCAACGGGGACCGGGGCCGCGGCGGCGACCGCCCCCGCCTTGCCTTCCGTGTCCACCTTGGCAATGACCTGGTCGGACACCACCGTGCCGCCGTCGCCAACGACGATTTCGGTCAGCACGCCCGCCGCCGGGGCCGGCACCTCGAGCACGACCTTGTCGGTCTCGATCTCGATCAGGATTTCGTCCGCGGCGACCAGATCGCCGACTTTCTTCTTCCATTGCAGCAGCGTGGCTTCCGCGACCGACTCGGACAGCTGCGGCACTTTCACTTCAACGATGGCCATGGTGTGTTCTTCCTCAACGAATGCGTAAAAAAGGGGCGACAAAGCCCGCGCGCGGCGCCCACGCCCGCGCGGACCGCTCTCGTCTTACTTGGTCAGGATGAAGCCCTTGAGCCGGCCGAAGGCGGCCTCGACCAGCGCCTTCTGCTGCTCTTGGTGCAGGTGCGCATAGCCCACCGCCGGCGAGGCGGATGCCGCGCGACCGGCGTAGCCCAGGCGTTGCCCGTCCAGCATGTTCTCGTGGATGTTGTGCTGCACGAAGAACCAGGGACCCTGGTTCTGCGGCTCGTCCTGGCACCACACGATGTCGGTGGCGTTGGGGTAGCGCTTCATCTCGGCCGCAAAGGCCTTGTGCGGGAACGGATAGAGCTGCTCGATGCGCACGATGGCGACATCGTCGGCCCCCTTTTCCTCGCGCTTCTTCGCGAGGTCGTAATACACCTTGCCCGAGCAGACGATGACCCGCTTGACACGCTGCGCGTTCTTGACGACGTCGGCGTTTTGCTCCGGGATGATGGTCTGGAAGCCGCCCTTGGTGAACTCGGACAGCGGCGAGGTGGCGTCCTTGTTGCGCAGCAGCGACTTCGGTGTGAAGACGATGAGCGGCTTGCGCAGGTTGCGCACCATCTGGCGGCGCAGCACATGGAAGATCTGGCTGGCCGTCGTGGGCTGGACCACCTGCATGTTGGTGTCGGCTGCGAGCTGCATGAAGCGCTCGATGCGCGCCGAGCTGTGCTCCGGCCCCTGCCCCTCGTAGCCATGCGGCAGGAACAGCGTGATGCCGTTGACGCGGCCCCACTTGACCTCGCCGGAGGCGATGAACTGGTCGATCACCACCTGCGCGCCGTTGGCAAAGTCACCGAACTGCGCCTCCCAGATCACCAGGGTGTTGGGATCGCTCGACGCATAGCCGTATTCGAAGCCCAGCACCGCCTCCTCCGACAGGATGGAGTCGATGACGGTGAACGGGGCCTGGTTCTCCGCGACGTTTTGCAGCGGGATGTAGGTGCCGACGTCCCACTTCTCGCGGTTCTGGTCGTGGATGACGGCATGGCGGTGGGTGAAGGTGCCACGGCCGCAGTCCTCGCCGGACAGGCGCACGCCGTAGCCGCTGGCCACCAGCGAGGCAAACGCCATGTGCTCGCCCATGCCCCAGTCCACGTTGATCTCGCCGCGGCCCATCGCCGCGCGGTCGGCCAGCACCTTCTTGACCAGCTGGTGCGGGGTGATGTTGTCCGGCACCGTGGTGATGCGCTCGGCCAGCCGCTTCCACTCGGCCAGCGGAATGGCCGTGTCGGCCACGTCGGTCCACTTCTTGCCCAGGAACGGCGCCCAGTCGACCGCGTATTTGCTCTTGTAGTTGGTGAGCACCGGATCGACGGTGCGGCGCCCCTCGTCCAGAATGGCGCGGTAGGTTTTGACCACCTCGTCCGGCCCATCCGGCGGCAGGATGCCCTGCGCCACCAGCTTGTCGCCGTAGAGCTTGCGCGTGCCGGGGTGCTGCGCGATCTTTTTGTACATCAGCGGCTGGGTCAGCGACGGCGTGTCCTGCTCGTTGTGGCCCAGCTTGCGGAAGCAGACGATGTCGATCACGACATCCTTGCGGAAGGTCTGGCGGTACTCCACCGCCAGTTGGGTGGCCAGCACGACCGCCTCCGGGTCGTCGCCGTTGACGTGCAGCACCGGCGCCTCGATCATCTTGACGACGTCGGTGCAGTACAGGGTCGAGCGGCTGTCGCGCGGGTCCGACGTGGTGAAGCCGATCTGGTTGTTGATGACGATGTGCACCGTGCCGCCGGTGTAGTAACCGCGCGTTTGCGCCAGCGCCAGCGTCTCCATGACCACGCCCTGGCCGGCAAAAGCCGCATCACCGTGCACCAGCACGGGCAGCACCTGATCGCCGGCGCGGTCGCCGCGGCGGTCCATGCGCGCGCGCACCGAGCCTTCCACCACGGGGTTGACGATTTCCAGGTGCGAGGGGTTGAACGCCAGGCTCAGGTGCACCGGGCCGCCAGGGGTGGAGACGTCCGAGCTAAAGCCCTGGTGGTACTTGACGTCACCCGCGGGCAGGTCTTCGGGCGCGGTGTGCTCGAATTCGGCGAACAGGTCTTTGGGCATCTTGCCCAGCACGTTGACCAGCACATTCAGGCGCCCACGGTGCGCCATGCCGATGACGATTTCCTGCACGCCCAGTGCACCGGCGCGCTGGATCAGCTCGTCCATCGAGGCGATAAAGCTCTCGCCGCCTTCGAGGCTGAAGCGCTTTTGACCGACGTACTTGGTGTGCAGGTAGCGCTCCAGGCCCTCGGCTTTGGTGAGGTTTTCCAGGATGTGCTTTTTCTGCTCCGCCGTGAAGCTGGGCTTGCTGCGGATGCTTTCCAGCTTTTCCTGCCACCAGCGCTTTTGCGCCATGTCGGTGATGTACATGTACTCGGCGCCCAGCGTGCCGCAGTACGTCTCGCGCAGCGCGTTGAGCAGCTCGCGCAGCGACATGGTCTCCTTGCCAAAGTAGGTGTTGGAGACGTTGAAGACGGTTTCCAGGTCGGCGTCGGTGAAGCCGTAGAACGACGGCTCCAGCTCCGGGATGTCGGGCCGCTCGGAGCGCTTCAGCGGGTCGAGGTTGGCCCAGCGCACCCCCAGGTTGCGGTAGGCGGCGATGAGTTGCTGCGTGGCGACGCGCTTGCGCCCCAGATCGGAGTCGGCCCCATACGCGGCCACCACCTGGGTGGTGCCCTGCTTGGCCATCTCGGCGAAGGCCGAGATCACCGGCATGTGCGGGATGTCGCGAGCGTCACTGCCGTCGACCGCGGGAACGTGCTGCAGCGCGTCGAAGTAGTCGCGCCAGGACTCGGGCACGCTGGTGGGGTCGGTGAGGTATTTCTCGTACATCTCCTCCACATACGGCGCGTTGCCGCCGAAGAGGTACGAGTTGCCGTTGAAGGCTTGGTAGACGCTCGTCGTCTCGCTCATGGAATCGCTGACCTCCGTCTCCCTGCAGGAGACTTGCTGGTTGGAACAACCTTCCGCGACACGGCTGAACCGGTTGGCGGACGCGACAGTGACACTGGAAGGGCCTGTGCGGCGTGAATTGTGCCACCAAAGGCGGTGGGTGTGGGGGAAATTGCGTGCCCCCGGCGGTCAGGGACGCCGGGGCGAGAGGCGATGACTGTTGGGAACGCCCCCGGGCTCGTCCAGCTCGATGGCAATCTGGGCGCACACCGTGCGGCACAGCGCCACCGCCTGTTCGCTTTGGACGCGGTAGTAGACCTGCGTGCCTTCCTTGCGCTTGGCCAGCACGCCGGCGCGGTACAGCAAATTGAGGTGCTGCGACAGATTGGGCTGGGTGGTCTCGATTTCGGCCAGCAGCTCCGACACCGACTTCTCCTTGTCGCACAGGGCGTTGAGGATGCGCAACCGGGTCGGCGTGGAGAGAATGCCAAACAGCTCCGCCGCCAGCTCGAAGACGCGATTCTTGTCGACGTCGGCTTCGGTCAGTTGTTGCATAAGCAATGATGCAGACGGTGAGCCTGCATCATACCCACAATCCGACCGGACACCCAAGCCGACGCGCGGCCGTTCAGCCGGCGCGCATCAGGTCCCGAATCTGCTGCAGGGCGCTGGGGTCGTCCAGCGTGGTCAGGTCGCCGGGGTCTCGCCCCTCGCAGACAGCCTGGATGGCGCGGCGCAACAGCTTGCCGCTGCGCGTCTTGGGCAGCAGGTTGACGAAGCGTACACGTGCCGGCCGCGCCACTGCGCCCAGCTGTTCGTCCACCACTTTCATGATCGCGCCCTCGAGCTTGAGCTCGTCCGCCTCGGTCGCGGCCAGCGACGGATCCTTGAGGACGGCAAACGCCACGGCCACCTGGCCCTTGAGCGCGTCGGCCACGCCGACCACCGCCACTTCGGCCACGGCCGGGTGGCTGGAGATGCTCTCCTCGATCTCGCGCGTGCCGAGGCGGTGGCCGGCGACGTTGATGACGTCGTCGGTGCGGCCGAGGATGTAGTAGTAGCCGTCGGCGTCGCGTACGCCCCAGTCGAAGGTGCTGTACATCTGCCGCCCGGGGATGCTGGACCAGTAGGTCTTGACGTAGCGCGCGTCGTCGCCCCAGACGGTCTGCAGGCAGCCCGGCGGCAGCGGGTACTGCACGGCGATCACGCCCTTGCGGTCGGGCTCGTGGATCTCCTCGCCGGTGTTCTCGTCGATCAGGCGCACGTCGTAGCCGTACACCGCTTTGCCCGGCGAGCCGAACTTGGTCGGCGCGCGCTCGATGCCGTTGCAGATCGCCAGGATCGGCCAGCCGGTCTCGGTCTGCCAGTAGTTGTCGATGACCGGCTTGCCCAGCGCCTGGGCGATCCAGGTGGCGGTCGGCTCGTCCAGCGGCTCGCCAGCCAGGAACAACGCGCGCAGGCTGCTGAGGTCGTACTTGCTCAGGTGGGCCGGATCCTGTTTTTTGAGCACGCGCGCGGCGGTCGGCGCGGTGAACATGACGTTGACACGGTAGTCCTGCACCAGGCGCCACCAGATGCCGGCGTCGGGCCGGATCGGCGTGCCATCGTACATGATGGTGGCCATGCCGTTGATCAGCGGGCCGTAGATGATGTAGCTGTGGCCCACCACCCAGCCGATGTCGCTGGTGGAGAAGAACGTCTCGCCCGGGTTGGCCATGTAGATGTGGCGCATCGAGGCGGCCAGTGCCACCGCGTAGCCGCCGGTGTCGCGCTGCACGCCCTTCGGCTTGCCGGTGGTGCCGCTGGTGTACAGAATGTAACTGGGGTGGGAGCTGTCCACCCACTCGCACGGCACCTGGGCATCCAGATGCTGCTCGCGCAGCGCGGCATAGTCGACGTCGCGCCCCTCCACCGGATCCAGCGCCGCCAGCCCGCGATTGACCATCAGCACCCGCGCCGGTTTGTGGGCCGACAGGCGGATCGCCTCGTCCAGCAGATGCTTGTACGGCACCACCTTGCCGCCGCGCATGCCGGCGTCGGCGCTGATGATAACTTTGGGCGCTGCGTCGTCGATGCGGGTGGCCAGGCTGTGGCTGGCAAAGCCGCCAAACACCACCGAGTGGATGGCGCCGATGCGCACGCAGGCCAGCATCGCAAACGCCGCCTCGGGGATCATCGGCATGTAGATCAGCACGCGATCGCCTTTGCCCGCCCCCAGCGAGCGCAGGATCGCCGCCATGCGTTGCACCTCGGTGTGCAACTCGCGGTAGGTGTAGGCACGCTCGGTGTCGGTCTCGGTCGAGACGTAAATGAGCGCGTTTTGGTCGGCACGCGCAGCCAAATGCCGGTCCACCGCGTTGTGGCACAGGTTGGTCAGACCGCCCTCGAACCAGCGCGCAAACGGCGGATGGTCGGTGTTGCACACCCGATCGAACGGCCGCTGCCAGTCGATCAGGCGGGCCTGTTCGGTCCAGAAGGCGTCGCGCTCGTCGATCGAACGGCGGTAAAACGAGGCGTAATCGACGGTGCTCATGGGGGCGTCTCCTCGAAGGGGCGTCAAAAGCGAAATGTTCGCCGATTATGGAACGTCGGCTTTCGCCGGCCTGACAGGCGCGCACCCTTCTCTAATGGCCCTTGCGGTCGGGCTGCAATCGGCGTAATCTAGTGCCATGGTTAGCATGACGTCGACGCCCTCCCCCGTCACGCAAGCCGCCGCCGCGGCGAGCGGGACGCCCGGAGCCGCCCAAATCTTGGTGCTGCGCAAAGCCTTGCAACTGGAGCAGCAAGGGGCGCTGGCGCTGCTCAACGCCCTGCCCCAGCCCGCCCCGGTGGGGAGTCTGCCGCTGGCCACCAGCGGCAGTTTGGGGACACAGGTCAATGTGATGGCGTGATGTTGGCGTCGCCGCGCTGGGCGACGACCAAAAAGAAAGCGCCTCGTGAAGAGGCGCTTTGTTGACATCTGGTGGGTGATGCAGGGTTCGAACCTACGACCCCTGCCGTGTGAAGGCAGTGCTCTACCGCTGAGCTAATCACCCTGTCGATGGATGAAATTATAGCGTACTTTTCAACGCTTTCCGGCTCAGTCTTGCGGTGCCGTTTGCAGCGACTCCTCGTAGCGGCGCCAGACGGTGCGGCCTTTGGACTCCTTGTCGAGCGCGGCGAGCAGTGCGGCGTGCTCGGCCAGTTCGGCCTCGCTGGCCCGCAGCACCGGCAAATCGAAGGCGGCCAGATCGCGCCGCTCGAGCACCCCGGCGGCCCCGGCGTCGCTCTGCACCTCGATGACCAGGGACTCCTGTCCCCGGGTCATGTAGATGTACACGTCGGCAAGCAGCTCCGCGTCGAGCAGCGCGCCGTGGAGCTGGCGGCCGGAGTTGTCCACCCCCAGCCGATCGCACAGGGCATCCAGCCCGTTGCGCTTGCCCGGCCACAGCTCCTTGGCCATGACCAGGGTGTCGATCACCCCGCTGACCAGGCGCCGGGTCGGGCCCAGCCCCAGCCGCCCAAACTCCGCATCCAAAAACCCCAGATCGAAGGGCGCGTTGTGGATGATCAGCTCGGCCCCTTGCAGGTAGTCGAGCAGCTCTGCGGCGATCTCGGCAAACCGCGGCTTGTCCGCCAGAAAGTCCAGCGTGATGCCGTGCACGCGCAGGGCGTCTTCGTGGATGTCGCGTTCCGGGTTGAGGTAGAAATGCCGGTTGTTGCCGGTGAGCTGGCGGTTGACCAGTTCCACACAGCCGATTTCGATGATGCGGTCGCCGTCCTGAGGGGACAGGCCCGTGGTTTCGGTGTCGAGGACGATCTGGCGCATGGGCCGCAGCGTCAATGCCGTTCGCGGGCGTGGTTGATGGAGTAGCGCGGAATCTCGACCGTGACGTCGCGCGTGCCCAGCCGCGCCTGACAACTGAGCCGCGACTGGGGCTCCAATCCCCAGGCTTTGTCGAGCATGTCCTCCTCCTCCTCCGTCGCTTCGTTGAGCGATTCGAAACCCTGGCGCACGATGACGTGGCAGGTGGTGCAGGCGCAGCTCATTTCGCAGGCGTGCTCGATTTCGATGTCGTTGTCGAGCAGCGCTTCACACAGGCTGGTGCCGGTGGGGGCGTGCAGGGTCGCGCCCTGCGGGCAGTACTCGGGGTGGGGCAAAACGGTGATCGTGGGCATTCAGAGATTCTCCACGTGCCGGCCCGCCAGGGCCTGCGCGATGCTGCGGTTCATGCGGCGGGCGGCAAAGTCCTCGGTGCCTTTGGCCAGGGCGTCGGTCGCGGCATCGATGGCCGCGGCATCCGATCCGGCACGCGCGGATTCGACGGCCGCCATCAGGGCATGCACCGCTGCGTGTTCGTCGTCGGTGAGCAGGTCGCCGTCGGCGGCCAGGGCACTGCGGGTGGCCTCCAGCATCCGGTCGGCCTCGACACGCGCCTCGATCAGGGCGCGGGCCTGCATGTCCTGCTCGGCCGTGGCAAAGCCGTCCTGCAGCATGCGGGCGATCTGCTCGTCCGTCAGGCCGTAGGATGGTTTGACATCGATGTGGGCTTCGACACCGGTGCTTTGCTCGCGGGCGCTGACGGTCAGCAGGCCGTCGGCATCCACGGTGAAGGTGACGCGGATGCGTGCGGCCCCGGCCGCCATGGGCGGGATGCCCCGCAGCTCGAAGCGCGCCAGGCTGCGGCAATCCTGCGCCAGGTCGCGTTCGCCCTGCACGACGTGCAGCGCCAGCGCCGTCTGGCCGTCCCGGTAGGTGGTGAAGTCCTGCGCGCGGGCGGTGGGGATGGCCGTGTTGCGCGGCACGATGCGCTCGACCAGCCCGCCCATGGTTTCGATCCCCAGCGACAACGGAATGACATCGAGCAGCAGCAACTCGCCATCGGCGTCGTTGCCCGCCAGCTGGTTGGCCTGGATGGCCGCGCCGATGGCGACCACTTCGTCAGGGTTGAGGTTGATCAATGGCTCGCGGCCGAACGCCTGGGCGATGGCCCGCCGGATCACCGGCATGCGCGTCGAGCCGCCGACCAGGACGATGCCTTGCACCTCGTCGGCGGCGACGCGCGCATCGCGCAGCACCCGGCGCACGACTGCCAGGGTGCGGTCGGTCAGCGGGCGGGTCACGGCCTCGAACGCCGCCGGCGACACCGAGACCGGTACGGGCCCGGCGGCGGTGGGCACTTGCAGCGTCACCGCTTGGTCGTTGGCGCAGTCGCTCAGCGCCTCTTTGGCCCGCCGGGCTTCGGCCAGCAAAGCAGCCCGCTCCGATGCGGACAGCGCCGCCACCTGGGCCCCGGCCGCCACACGGTCCAGCGCCCAATCGGCCAGGGCACGGTCATAGTCGTCGCCCCCCAGGGCGGAGTCGCCGCCTGTAGCCACGACCTCGAACACGCCGCGCGTCAGGCGCAGCAGGGAGACGTCGAAGGTACCGCCGCCGAGGTCATACACGAGGTAGAGTCCTTCGGCGCCGTTGTCCAGCCCGTAGGCGATGGCCGCCGCCGTCGGCTCGTTGAGCAGCCGCAACACGTTGATGCCGGCCAGACGCGCCGCGTCCTTGGTGGCTTGCCGCTGGGCATCGTCGAAATAGGCCGGCACGGTGATGACCGCGCCATACAGGTCGGCATCGAACGTGTCCTCGGCCCGCTGGCGCAGGGTGGCAAGGATTTCGGCGCTGACTTCGACCGGGGTCTTGTCCCCCGCCACGGTGCGCACCACGACCCCGCCCGGCCCCTCGGCCACCTGATAGGGCAACCGCGCGGCCACTCCTTGCGCCTGAATGTCCTCCAGCGAGCGCCCCATGAGCCGCTTCACCGAGCTGATGGTGTTGGCGGGGTCGTTCACCTGGGCGGCCAGCGCTTCGTGGCCGATCTGCCGCGACGGCCGGCTGCCCTCGGGCAAATAGCGCACCACGCTGGGCAGAATCACCCGGCCCTGCGCGTCGGGCAGGCATTCGGCCACGCCGTGACGCACGGCAGCGACCAGCGAATGGGTCGTGCCCAGGTCGATGCCGACGGCGATGCGCCGCTGGTGCGGGTCGGGCGAGGCGCCCGGCTCGGAAATCTGGAGTAATGCCATGGATTCGGAAAAGGTTGTTCAGCCGTCGAGGCGCGCATGCAAGGTGTCGGCAAACCGCTCGATGAACATCAGCGCGCGCACCTGGGCCACCGCCGCCTGGGGGTCGGCACGGACGTCGATTGCATCGGCCAGGGCATCCAGCCGTTCGCGCCGCTCGGCCTCGACGGCCTGCAGCAGCGCCTCGACGTCCTCGGGCGTGCGGGCCTCGTCCAGGGCCTCGCGCCACTGCATCTGCTGCAGCAGGAAGTCCGCGGGCATGGCGGTGTTGGACTCCGCCTCGATCGGCACGCCCTGCAGCTCGCACCAGTAAGCGGCGCGGCGCAGCGGGTCGCGCAGACGCTGGTAGGCCTCATTGATCCGCACCGACCACTGCATGGCGATGCGCTGCGCCGCCGCCCCCTGGTGGGCAAATCGGTCGGGGTGCGCCAGCCGCTGCAGCTGCTTCCAGCGCGCATCCAGCGCGGCGCGGTCGAGGCGGAACCGACGCGGGACGCCGAACAGCGCGAAATCGTCGTCTTGCAACGACGCAGCGTCCTCAGACACGGAACGACTCGCCACAGCCACAGCGGTCCCGCTCGTTCGGGTTGTTGAATTTGAAGCCTTCGTTGAGCCCCTCGCGCACGAAGTCCAGTTCGGTGCCGTCGACGTAGGGCAGGCTCTTGGGATCGACCAGCACCTTGACGCCGTGGGCCTCGAACACCACGTCCTCCGGCGCCACGTCGTCGGCGTACTCCAGCTTGTACGCCAGTCCCGAGCAACCGGTGGTTTTGACGCCCAGACGCACGCCTACCCCTTTGCCCCGGCGGGCCAGGTATTTGGTGACGTGCCGGGCGGCGGCTTCGGTGATGGTGACGGCCATGGGGAGATCGAACGAACTGCGGGGTCTCGGGGGCGGTCGGCTCAGGCCGTCGCCGTGTGCTTCTTCTTGTAGTCCTCGACGGCCGCCTTGATGGCGTCCTCGGCGAGGATCGAACAGTGTATCTTGACCGGCGGCAGCGCCAGTTCCTCCGCGATCTGGCTGTTCTTGATCTGCGCCGCCTCGTCCAGCGTCTTGCCCTTGACCCACTCCGTCACCAGCGAGCTGGACGCGATGGCCGAGCCGCAGCCGTAGGTCTTGAAGCGAGCGTCCTCGATGACGCCGGTGGCGGGGTTGACCTTGATCTGCAGCTTCATGACGTCGCCGCAGGCCGGCGCGCCAACCATGCCCGTGCCGACGTTCTCGTCGCCCTTGTCGAAGCTGCCGACGTTGCGCGGGTTTTCGTAGTGGTCGATGACCTTGTCGCTGTATGCCATGGTGCGTACTCCTGGTGTGTGGGGCGTGGCGTCAGTGCGCCGCCCACTGGATGCTGTTGAGGTCGATGCCGTCTTTGTACATTTCCCACAGCGGGGAGAGTTCGCGCAGTTTTTCGACGTTGGCCTTGATGGCGGCAATCGCGTAGTCCACCTGCTCCTCGGTGGTCCAGCGGCCGATCGTCATGCGCAGGCTGCTGTGGGCCAGCTCGTCGCTGCGTCCCAGCGCGCGCAGCACATAGCTGGGCTCCAGGCTGGCGGAGGTGCAGGCCGAGCCGCTGGAAACCGCCACGCCCTTGATGCCCATGATGAGCGACTCGCCCTCGACGAAGTTGAAGCTCATGTTCAGGTTGTGCGGCACGCGCCGGGTGGGGTGGCCGTTGACGAAAGACTGCTCGATCTGGCTCAGCCCGGCGAGCAGCCGGTCGTGCAGGCGTTGGATGCGCGGCAACTCGGTGGCCATTTCGGCCTTGGCGATGGCGAACGCCTCGCCCATGCCGACGCACTGGTGCGTGGCGAGCGTTCCGGAGCGCAGGCCGCGCTCGTGGCCGCCGCCGTGCATCTGGGCCTCCAGCCGCACGCGGGGCTTGCGCCGCACGTACAGCGCACCGATGCCCTTGGGGCCGTAGGTCTTGTGCGAGGCCAGGCTCATCAGATCCACGGGCAGCGTGGCCAGGTCGATGGGCAGTTTGCCAGTGGCCTGCGCCGCATCGACGTGGAAGATGACACCCTTTTCGCGGCAGATGCGGCCGATCGCATCGATGTCCTGGATGACGCCGATTTCGTTGTTGACGAACATGACGCTGGCCAGAATCGTGTCCGGCCGGATGGCGTCACGAAAGGCGTCCAGATTCAGCAGACCGTCCTGGTCCACGTCCAGGTAGGTGACCTCGAAGCCTTCGCGCTCCAGGTGGCGGCAGGTGTCCAGCACGGCCTTGTGCTCGGTCTTGACCGTGATGATGTGCCGGCCTTTGCCCTGGTAGAAGTGGGCGGCCCCCTTGAGCGCGAGGTTGTTGGACTCGGTCGCGCCGCTGGTCCAGACGATCTCGCGCGGATCCGCGCCGATCAGATCGGCGACTTGCTCGCGGGCGGTTTCGACGGCTTTTTCCGCCTCCCAGCCCCAGGCGTGGCTGCGCGAGGCCGGGTTGCCGAAATGCTCGTACAGCCAGGGCACCATCTTGTCGACCACGCGCGGATCGACGGGCGTGGTGGCGCTGTAGTCCATGTAGACGGGGAAGTGGGAGGTACTGCTCATCGAGGGCTCCTGGAGGTCGGGTGGGGTGGCGTCACTTGGCGGCGGCCGCGAGCGCAAACACCGAATTGGGGGCGTTGACGCGGATGGGCTGCACCACCGGCGTTGGCGAAATGGCGCGTTTGATGGACGGCGGCGGCTCGACCGCCACGCCCTTGGCCAACTGATCGTCCACCAGTTTTTGCAGGGTCACGGAGCGCAGAAACTCCACCATCCGCTCGTTGAGCTCGGTCCACAGGTCGTGGGTCATGCAGCGCTGCCCATCGCCGTGGCAGTTTTCCTTGCCGCCGCATTGGGTGGCGTCGATGGGCTCGTCCACGGATAGGATGATGTCCGCCACGGTGATGTCGGAGGCGCGCCGGCCGAGGGTGTACCCACCGCCCGGGCCGCGCGTGGACTCGACCAACTGATGCCGGCGCAGGCGGCCGAACAACTGCTCCAGGTAGGACAGCGAAATGTGCTGGCGCTGGCTGATGGCCGCCAGGGTGACGGGACCGCTGGCTTGGCGCAACGCCAGATCGATCATCGCCGTGACGGCGAAGCGGCCTTTGGTGGTCAGGCGCATGGCAGACTCCTGGTGGACCCCGACGAGGCGCGGGGAGGCTTTGATTCCCGACTGTTTCGGTCGAGTATACCAAAAGTCGAACGTTTTTGTCGGGTATGCGGCCTCAAGCGCCGCGTCGCAGCCAATCGCTGTCGGATTCTGGCGTCGGGCCGTGGACGGGGAACACCAGTTCGACCCCCGTCCCGGGATGGGCGTCGTAGAAGCGCACCTCGGCGCCGATCTTGGCCGCCCGCGTCAGCACGTTGCGTAGCCCGCGGCCTTCGGTTTGGCGGGCCTGTGGCGGCGGCATGCCAACCCCGTCGTCCTCGATCGACAAAACGATGTGGTCATCGCCCAGCCAAGTGCTGACGATGATACGGCGCGCACGCGCGTGTTTGACGACGTTGGCAAGGATCTCCTGCAGGCAGCGAAACAGATGCATGACGCCGCGCGAGTCCAGCGCCTCGATGGGGGGGACATCCTGCACCTCCCAGCGCAGTTCGATGCCAGCGGCTTCGAGAGCCGGCCCAAGTCGACGGCGAAGCGTGCCGAGAATGGCGGGCAAATCCCCTTCCATCGGCTCGAAAGAGTCGAGCGTCAGCCGCAGCTCGTCCAGGGCTTGGGCGAGCATGGCCTCGATCGGGCCGCGATCCAACACGGCGCCGGCGCTGCGGACCATGTTGAGGGTTTGCACCAACTGGCTGCCCAGGCCGTCGTGCATGTCGCGCATCAGACGGCGGCGTTCCTCCTCGGCCACGCGCTGTCGTTCGGCCAACTGCAGACGCTGGAAAGCTGTACGCAGTTCGGCTTCGCGTTGCGCGACCGTCTGCGCCAGCGTGTCGTTGAGCCGGTGTACCGCGCGCGCCCATTCGGTGGCCCGATCGACCAGCACCCAACCCATGGTCAACATGAGCGCTGAGCCGCCGATCGATGTCCACCGAAGGTCGGCATCGCCGGGAAAGTTGAGCTGAACCACCAAAAAATCCCGCACCGCGGTGATCAGGGTGAACGTCGCCACCACGACGACCAGTCGGTGCTCGTCGGAAAATTGACGGCGGCGCAGGTTGTCGAAGACGGCCCATGCCAAGCTGATGCCGGCCAGGGTGGCCATGGCGCCCGCCCAAACGCGGTACAGCGAATAGTCCTGTAATAACAAAATCCAGAGCATCCAGAACGGGGCGATGGCGATGAGCGCCCAGGCGGCCAGACGAACCCAGCGCAGTCGGCGCCCGAACAATTCCTCCACCGTCAGGATGAAAAACCCCGCGTAGACGCTGAAGGACACGCGGTGGATGAAAAAATAGGTGTCGTACGGCAGCGGCAGGTCCGGCACGACCGACAACACCATCCGGACCGCGTGGGCCAAGGACGCAATGCCACCCAGCAAAAACAGGCGCTCGCGCAACGAGCGCCACATGACGAGGGCCAGAACGCCCACCAGCAGCGACACCATGGCCATCATCCAGGTGCCGGTCACCTGCCAAAAGTGCAGGGTCTGATAGCGCGGAATCAACTGGTCCGCGTCGCCGATGTGCACGGGCCACAGACCGCTGCGCTCCAGCACCTGGGCCTGTACCTGGATCGTCAGCTCGTTGTCGGGCGCCCGCTCGGCCAGCAGGCGCTCCGGCAGCAACACCAGGTGCGGAAACCAGGTCGCGTTGACCGTGCGGTCCGGGGGCGCCTCCCATCCAAAGCGGTAGATCTCCTCCCCATTGAGGAGCACCCGCATGCCCATCCCCACCCGGGGGATCAGCAGCGCCAGCCGCCGCGGCGACGGCGCCGGTTCACCGAGCGCCTGCGGCCACGGCAGGACATAGTCGACGCGATCCCACCACGCCGGCCCTTCGTCGTCCAGCACATGGGGCAGCGACACGGCGCGCGCGGGCGTCCGGGGATCGAGCGGCAGGGACGCCGTGGCGCGTTGCAGATCGAACACGCCCGGCATGGGCGCGGGCAGCGATACGCGGTACAGGATCGCCAGCAACACCAGCAGCACCCCGCCCACCCACAGCCAGACGCGCTCGCTGCGTCGGCTGCGCGGGCGCGGTGGCAGGTCGATGGGGGGACTCACAGCAGGCCCCGCGCTTGCGCGGCACGGACCACCTGCACGCGGGTGCGCACCGCCAGCTTGCGGTACAGATTTTTGATGTGGGTGCTGACCGTCGCCACACCGATGTTCAATCGCTGGGCGATTTCTTTGTTGACATAGCCTTGCGCCACGAGGTGCAGGACGTCGGTTTCCCGCTCCGAGAGCACCGGCGCGCGACCGTCCGGTCCGCCCCAGGCGTCTGCATCCGACTCGGCCGCGCGAAACTGCTTGAGCAGCATGCGCGCCAGCAGCGGAGAAATCGGCGCGCCCCCTTCGCGGATCTGCTCGATCGCCTCGATCAGCTCGCGCTCGGTACAACCCTTGAGCACATAGCCCGTGGCGCCGCGCTGCAAGGCGCGGATCAGTCGGGATTCGTCGCCGAACACGGTAAAGACCAGCAGCTCGGCGTCGGGCTTGGCGTTGGCCAGCAGCCGCAGCATGTCTTCGCCGGAGCCGTCGGGCAAGCCCAAGTCGACCAGGAAAACGTCGGCCAGGCTGTTGGGCGCCATGACTTCGGCATGGGCAACGGTGTCGGAATGCCCGACGAGGCGCCATTCGGGCCGGTGCCTCAGTGCCCCTTCGACGAAGCGCAGGATGGACCGGTCGTCCTCGATGAGGTAGAGCCGCACGATGTCGGATGACATGGGCGTTATTGTGGCGAAACCATCCGCCGCTGACCCTCCCCCAAACGGGGGAGGCCGCGCGTCACAGCCCGCCCTCTCCGCCATGCGCCCCCAGCACCCGGTCCTTGAGGCGGGCAAGCTGGTCGCGCACACGCGCCGCGGCCTCGAACTCCAGGTTGCGCGCATGCTCGAGCATCTGCTTTTCCAGCCGCTTGATCTCGCGCGCCAGGTCTTTCTCGTCCATCTCCTCGACCCAGGCGGCGGCTTCGCGCGCCTCGGCTTGGCGCTGCGCCTCCTCGGCCGCCTTGTCGCTGACGACGCCGTCGATCAGGTCCTTGATGCGCTTGGTCACCCCGCGCGGTGTCACGCCGTGGGCGGCGTTGTGTGCGAGCTGTTTGGCCCGGCGGCGCTCCGTCTCGTCGATGGCGCGGCGCATGGAGTCGGTGATGGTGTCCGCGTACAGAATGGCCATGCCGTGGAGGTTGCGAGCGGCGCGGCCGATGGTCTGGATCAGGCTGCGCTCGGCACGCAAAAAGCCCTCCTTGTCCGCGTCCAGGATGGCCACCAGCGACACCTCGGGAATGTCCAGCCCCTCGCGCAGCAGATTGATGCCCACCAGCACATCGAAGGCCCCCAGGCGCAGGTCGCGGATGATCTCGACCCGCTCGACCGTGTCCACGTCGGAGTGCAGATAGCGCACGCGCACGCCGTTTTCGGTCAGGTAGTCGGTGAGTTGTTCGGCCATGCGCTTGGTCAGCGTGGTCACCAGCACGCGCTCGTCGCGCTCCACGCGCAGGCGGATCTCCTGCAGCACATCGTCCACCTGGTGGGTGGCGGGCCGCACCTCCACCACCGGATCGACGAGGCCGGTGGGGCGCACCACCTGCTCCACCACTTGGGAGGAGCGGCGCAGCTCGTACTCCCCCGGCGTGGCCGAGACGAAGATCACCTGCCGCATGCGCTGCTCGAATTCCTCGAACTTCAGCGGCCGGTTGTCCAGCGCGCTCGGCAGGCGAAAGCCGTACTCCACCAGCGTGGTCTTGCGCGCCCGGTCGCCGTTGTACATGCCGCCCAGCTGGCCGATCATCACGTGGCTTTCGTCCAGGAACATCAGCGCGTCGCGCGGCAGGTAGTCGGTGAGCGTGCTGGGGGGCTCGCCGGGCGCGGCCCCGGACAGGTGGCGCGTGTAGTTTTCGATGCCCTTGCAGTGCCCCACCTCGACCAGCATCTCCAGGTCGAAGCGGGTGCGCTGCTCCAGCCGCTGGGCCTCGAGCAGCTTGCCCATGCCGACCAGTTCCTTCAGCCGCGCGTCCAGCTCCTGCTTGATGCCCTCCACCGCCTGCAGCACCTGCTCGCGCGGGGTCACATAGTGGCTGCTGGGGTAGATGGTGAAGCGCGGCAGCTTGTGCCGGATGCGCCCGGTCAGCGGGTCGAACAGGGCCAGCGACTCCACCTCGTCGTCGAAGAGCTCGATGCGCACCGCCAGCTCGGAATGCTCGGCGGGGAAGACGTCGATGGTGTCGCCGCGCACGCGGAACTTGCCGCGCACGAACTCCTGCTCGTTGCGCTGGTACTGCATGCGCACCAGTTGCGCGATGATGTCGCGCTGCCCCAGCCGATCGCCGGTGCGCAGCGTCAGGATCATGCGGTGGTAGTTCTCGGGCTTGCCGATGCCGTAAATGGCACTGACGGTGGCGACGATGACGACGTCGCGCCGCTCCAGCAGGCTTTTGGTGCAGGACAGGCGCATCTGCTCGATGTGCTCGTTGATGGCGCTGTCTTTCTCGATGTAGAGATCCCGCTGCGGCACGTAGGCCTCGGGCTGGTAGTAGTCGTAATAGCTGACAAAGTATTCGACCGCGTTCTTGGGAAAGAACTCGCGGAACTCGCTGTAGAGCTGCGCCGCGAGCGTCTTGTTGGGGGCGAACACGATGGCCGGCCGCCCCAGCCGAGCGATCACATTGGCCATCGTGAACGTCTTGCCCGATCCGGTCACGCCCAGCAGCGTCTGAAAGGCCTCGCCGTCCTGCACGCCCTCGACCAGCCGTGCGATCGCCTCCGGCTGGTCGCCGGCCGGCGGATAGGGCTGATACAGCTCGAACGGCGAGCCGGGAAAGGTCACGAACGCCCCAGGGGTGGCATGGCCGTCCTGGGGGGCGGTGGGGACGATCGTCTCGGTGGTCATGGCGGCGGGCCGCGGGCAGGCCCCGGGTAAAATTTCGGATTATCCAACCGCCCCCGAAGGACTGCACATGTCGCTTTTCTCCGCTGTCGAAATGGCCCCCCGCGATCCCATCCTGGGCCTGAACGAACAGTTTGCCGCAGACACCCGCCCCAACAAGGTCAACCTGGGCGTCGGCGTTTACTACGACGACAACGGCAAGCTGCCACTGCTGCAATGCGTGCAGGCGGCCGAGCAGCGCCTGATGGAAAAGCCCGCCCCGCGCGGCTACCTGCCGATCGACGGCATCGCGGCCTACGACAACGCGGTCAAGGCACTGGTGTTTGGCGCCGACAGCGACGTGGTGCGCAGCGGCCGCGTGGCCACGGTGCAGGCGCTGGGCGGCACGGGCGGCCTCAAAATTGGCGCCGACTTCCTGAAAAAGCTCACCCCGGGCGCCAAGGTGCTGATCAGCGACCCGAGCTGGGAGAACCACCGGGCCCTGTTTGCCAACGCCGGCTTCGCGGTGGACACCTACACCTATTACGACGCGGCCAAGCGCGGCGTGAACGTGGACGGCATGCTGGCCAGCCTGCGCGCGGCCGATGCGGGCACCATCGTCGTGCTGCACGCCTGCTGCCACAACCCCACCGGCTACGACCTGACGCCCGAGCAGTGGGACGCCGTCGTGGCCGTGGTGCGCGAGCGCAGCCTGGTGCCTTTCCTCGACATGGCCTACCAGGGCTTCGGCCACGGCATCGCCGAGGACGGGGCGGCGGTGGGCAAGTTCGTGGCCGCGGGGCTGGACGTGTTCGTCTCCACATCCTTCTCCAAGAGCTTCAGCCTGTATGGTGAGCGCGTCGGCGCGCTGTCCGTGGTGTGCGCCAGCAAGGACGAGGCCGACCGCGTGCTGTCGCAGCTCAAGATTGTGGTTCGCACCAACTACTCCAACCCGCCGACGCATGGCGCGGCCGTGGTGGCCATGGTGCTGAACACGCCCGAGCTGCGCGCGCTGTGGGAGCAGGAGCTGGGCGACATGCGCACCCGCATCAAGGCCATGCGCCAGCGGCTGGTGGACGGATTGGCGGCCGCCGGCGTCCGGCAGGACATGTCCTTCATCACCCAGCAGATCGGCATGTTCAGCTACTCGGGGCTGACCAAAGACCAGATGGTGCGCCTGCGCACCGAGTTCGGCGTCTACGGCACCGACACGGGCCGCATGTGCGTGGCCGCCCTCAACAGCCGCAACATCGACTACGTCTGCCAGTCGATCGCGGCTGTCCTCTGATCCCCATGGCTGTCCCCGAGGCGACGGCGCCTCGGGGTTCGGCCGCATGGCGTCCAGGGCGACTTCCTGCTATATTTGCTGCACTGCAACATAACCGACCGACGCCATGCTGTATCACCTGTACGAGGCCCAACGGGCGTTGATGGAGCCGTTCTCCGACTTCGCGCTGGTGACGGCCAAGCTGTTTGCCAACCCCTCGTCGCCCTTGGCGCAAACGCCGTTTTCGCAGCGCGTGGCGGCTGCCTACGACCTGCTGCACCGCCTGGGCAAGGACTACGAAAAACCCGAGTTTGGCATTCGCAGCGTGGACATCGGCGGGGTGCATGTCGCCATCCACGAGCGGGTGGAGATCGATAAACCCTTCTGTGAGTTGCGCCGCTTCAAGCGCTACTCGGACGATCCCCAGACGCTGCTGCGCCTGAAGGAGCAGCCGGTGGTGCTGATCGTGGCGCCGCTGTCGGGGCACTACGCGACGCTGCTGCGCGACACCGTGCGCACCATGCTGCGTGACCACAAGGTCTACATCACCGACTGGAAAAACGCCCGCACCGTCCCGCTGTCCGAGGGGGATTTCCACCTCGACGACTACGTCAACTATGTGCAGGAGTTCATCCGCTACCTGCAGCGGCAGTATGGCAACTGCCACGTGATGAGCGTGTGCCAGCCCACGGTGCCGGTGCTGGCGGCCGTGTCGTTGATGGCCAGCCGTGGCGAGAAGACACCGCTGTCCATGACTATGATGGGCGGCCCGATCGACGCGCGCCGCTCGCCGACGGCGGTCAACAACCTGGCCGTGCACCGCAGCTACGAGTGGTTTGAAAACAACGTGATCTACCGCGTGCCGGCGGGCTTCCCCGGCGAAGGGCGACGCGTCTATCCCGGCTTTTTGCAGCATGCCGGCTTCATCGCGATGAACCCGGACCGCCATGTCAACAGCCACTACGACTACTTCCTGCAACTGATCAAGGGCGACAACGAGAGCGCCGAGGCGCACCGCCAGTTCTACGACGAGTACAACGCGGTGCTGGACATGGACGCGAACTACTACCTGGAGACCATCCGCACGGTGTTCCAGGAGTTCAAGCTGGTGCACGGCACCTGGGACGTGCGCGCACCCGATGGCACGCTGGAGCGGGT
The DNA here is from genome assembly GCF_001675355.1 of Tepidimonas fonticaldi. Taxonomy (NCBI): domain Bacteria; kingdom Pseudomonadati; phylum Pseudomonadota; class Betaproteobacteria; order Burkholderiales; genus Tepidimonas; species Tepidimonas fonticaldi. Next base: position 883,532 of record NZ_LZDH01000056.1, read on the forward strand.
GCGCCCGCAGGACATCCGGAACACGGGGCTGCTGACGGTCGAAGGCGAGCTGGACGACATCTCCGGCAGCGGGCAGACGCGCGCGGCGCATGACCTGTGCACGGGCATCGAGTCCCGCGATCAGCGTCATTTCGAAGTCGCGGGGGCCGGCCATTACGGCATCTTCAGCGGGCGGCGCTGGCGCGAGAAGGTCTACCCCGTGGTGCGGGACTTCATCCTGGCGCACCAACCGCCGGCGGGTGGCGCCGATGTGGCCGCTGCCCAGGCCGAGGCCGATTTGATGGCGTCTGCCATCCGCCGGGACGAGCCGGCGCCGACGCGCGGCCGCCGCCGCAAGACCGAACCGGGGGCATGAGCGCGGGCGACGCAAACGCCAGCGCCCCGACGCTGGCCGACCGCATCGATGCCGCCCTGCCGCAGACGCAGTGCACGCGCTGCGGCTATCCGGATTGCCGCCACTATGCCGAGGCGATTGCCCGCGGCGAAGCGGACATCGACCAATGCCCGCCGGGGGGCGAAGAAGGCGTGCGGCGGCTGGCGGCGCTGACCGGCCGTGCGCCCAAACCCCTGAACCCCGCCCACGGGACCGAAGGCCCGATGGGCGTCGCCGTCATCGACGAGACCTGGTGCATCGGCTGCACCCTGTGCATCAAGGCCTGCCCGACCGACGCCATCGTCGGTGCGCACAAGCGCATGCACACCGTGATCGAGCCCTACTGCACGGGCTGCGAGCTGTGCATCCCGGCGTGCCCGGTGGACTGCATTGCGATGGTCCCCATCAGCGGCGACCGGCGCGGCTGGGCCGCGTGGTCGCCCCAACAGGCCGAGCAGGCCCGCACCCGTTATCAGGCCCGGCTCGCCCGCCTGGCCCGTGAGGCCGACGAGCAGGCCGAGCGCCGCCTGCACAAGGCCGAGGCCAAGCTGGCCGACCTGCCGGCCCACTCCAAGCACACCGACCCGGCCGTCCTCGACCGCAAGCGCGCCCTGATCGAGGCGGCCATCGCCAAGGCGCGCGCGGCCCGCGCCGCGTCTTAGTCGAGCGCCCCTGCCACCGACGGGCCGGCCGCCAGCGCGCGAAAGGCCTGGATGACCTCGGGCGGGGCTTGCACCAGCTCGATCAATACGCCCTCCCCGCCCACGGGAAACTCGTCGTTGCCCTTGGGGTGGATGAAGCAGATGTCAAAGCCGGCGGCGCCCCGGCGGATACCGCCGGGCGCAAAGCGCACCCCTTGGCCGCTCAACCATTCGACGGCGCGCGGCAGATCGTCCACCCACAGGCCGACGTGATTCAGCGGGGTGGCGTGGACCGCGGGTTTTTTCTCTGGATCCAGCGGCTGCATCAGGTCTACCTCGACCTTGAACGGACCGCTTCCGGTGGCGCAGATGTCCTCGTCCACGTTCTCGCGCTCGCTGACGAAGGTGCCGGTCACCTCCAGCCCGAACAGGTCCACCCACAGGCGGCGCAACCGGGCCTTGTCCGGCCCGCCGATGGCGATTTGCTGGATGCCCAGCACCTGAAAGGGGCGCGCGCTCACTTTTCGAACTCCACGATGGGTTGATCCACCACGAGCGACTCGCCCTTGCTGGCCAGCACCTTGGCCACGACGCCGTCGGCCGCGGCGAACAGCACGTTCTCCATCTTCATGGCCTCGATGACGGCGACGCGTTCGCCGGCTTGCACCCTCTGGCCGGGCTGGACGGCCACATCGACCAGCAGCCCCGGCATGGGCGAGAGCACATAGCGGCTCATGTCCGGCGGCGCCTTGAAGGGCATCAGCCGGTGCAGCTCCGCCATGCGGGGCGACACCACCAGGCACTCCAGCTTGGTGCCGTTGTGCTGCACGACCAGGGCCAGCGGATTGCGGGCGCTGCCGCGTTCGATCTGCGCGGTGAAGGGCTGGCCGTTGACCTCGCCAGTGATGACGATGTCGTTCAGGCGCGAGGGCGAGCTGATCTTGTAGCGCTTGTCCCCCACCAGCACCGAGGCGTAGCCGGTCTCGCCCACGAACTCGTCCACATGGACCGGGATGTGGCGGTGCTGGCCGTCGTTGGACAGGCGGATGACGGTGTAGTCCTTGCCGACCTTGACGCCATAGCCGGGGAGCTGGCCGCTGATCGCGGCCGCCCGTTCACGGCTCTTGCGGCGCACGAAGGCGGCCAGCGCGACCAGAAAGTCCTCGTCGTCGTGCGGCACGTCCTCGGAGCGGAAACCGCCGCCGTAGTGCTGGGCGATGAAGCCGGTGTTGAAGCGCCCGGCGACGAACTCCGGGTGCGCCAGCAGCGCGGCCTGGAAGGGGATGTTGCTGTTGATGCCGCGAATGACGAAGCCGTTGAGCGCCTCGCGCATCTTGGCAATCGCGTCCAGGCGGTCCTTGCCGTGCACGATGAGCTTGGCGATCATCGAGTCGTAGTACATCGGGATCTCGCCGCCTTCGAACACCCCGGTGTCCACCCGCACGCCGTAGCGGTGCGCGGTATCCGCCTGCCACATGGTCTCGGTCGGCGGCTTGAAGTGCACCAACCGGCCCGTGGAGGGCAAGAAGTTGCGGAACGGGTCCTCGGCGTTGATGCGGCACTCGATGGCCCAGCCTTCGCGCTTGACGTCGGCCTGCGTCAGCGGCAACGGCTCGCCGGCGGCGACGCGGATCATCAGCTCCACCAGATCCAGCCCGGTGATGCACTCGGTCACCGGGTGCTCCACCTGCAGGCGGGTGTTCATCTCCAGGAAATAAAAGCTCTGGTCCTTGCCGACCACGAACTCCACCGTGCCGGCGCTCTGGTACTTCACCGCCTTGGCCAGCGCCACGGCCTGCTCGCCCATCGCCTTGCGGGTGGCGTCGCTGATGAAGGGGCTGGGCGCCTCCTCGATCACCTTTTGGTGGCGGCGTTGAATGGAGCACTCGCGCTCGTTCAGGTAGATCACGTTGCCGTGCGCGTCGCCCAGCACCTGGATCTCGATGTGGCGCGGCTCCTCGACGAACTTCTCGATGAAGACGCGGTCATCGCCGAAGCTGTTGCGCGCCTCGTTGCGGCAGGAGGTGAAGCCCTCCAGCGCCTCCTTGTCGTTGAAAGCCACGCGCAGGCCCTTGCCGCCGCCGCCGGCGCTCGCCTTGATCATCACGGGGTAGCCGATGCCGCGCGCGATCTCCACCGCCTGCTCGGCCGACTCGATCGGGTCGTTCCAGCCCGGGATGGTGTTGACGCCGGCCTCCTTGGCCAGCTTCTTGGAGGCGATCTTGTCGCCCATCGCGGCGATGCTGTAGTGCTTCGGACCGATGAAGACGAGGCCCTCCTCCTCCACACGGCGGGCGAAGTCCTCGTTCTCGGACAGGAAGCCGTAGCCGGGGTGGATGGCCTCGGCGCCGGTGGACTTGGCCGCGGCGATGATCTTGTCGGCCACGAGGTAGCTTTCGCGGCTGGGCGCCGGGCCGATGCAGACGGCCTCGTCGGCCAGGCGGACGTGGCGCGCCTCGCGGTCGGCCTCGGAATAAACGGCCACGGTGGCGATGCCCATCTTGCGGGCGGTGGCGATGACGCGGCAAGCGATTTCGCCGCGGTTGGCAATCAGGATTTTCTTGAACATGGTGTGTGCTCCCCCTCGCCTCACAGCGGGATGTTGCCGTGCTTGCGCCACGGGTTGTCCAGCTTCTTGTCCTTGAGCATGACGAGGCTGCGGCAGATACGCTTGCGCGTCTCGTGCGGCAGGATGACGTCGTCGATGTAGCCGCGCTCGGCGGCGACGAACGGGTTGGCAAAGCGCCGCTTGTACTCCGCCTCGCGCTCGGCCAGCTTGGCCGGGTCCTTCTTGTCCTCGCGGAAGATGATTTCCACCGCCCCCTTGGCGCCCATGACGGCGATCTCGGCATTGGGCCAGGCCAGGTTGACGTCGCCGCGCAGGTGCTTGGAGGCCATCACGTCATACGCACCGCCGTAGGCCTTGCGCGTGATGACGGTGATTTTGGGCACCGTGGCCTCGGCGTAGGCGTAGAGCAGCTTGGCGCCGTGCTTGATGATGCCGCCATACTCCTGCGCCGTGCCGGGCATGAAGCCGGGCACATCGACAAAGGTGATGACCGGGATGTGGAAGGCGTCGCAGAAGCGCACGAAGCGCGCCGCCTTGATGCTGCTCTTGATGTCCAGACAGCCGGCCAGCACCAGCGGCTGGTTGGCGACGATGCCCACCGTCTGCCCGTCCATGCGCGCGAAGCCGACGATGATGTTCTTGGCGTAGTCGGGCTGGATCTCGAAGAAGTCGCCGTCATCGACGGTCTTGAGGATCAGCTCCTTCATGTCGTACGGCTTGTTGGGGTTGTCCGGCACCAGGGTGTCCAGACTGAGTTCTGCGCGGTCGATCGGGTCGCCGCTTTGGCGCACGGGGGCCTTCTCGCGGTTGGACAGCGGCAGGTAGTTGAACAGACGGCGCACCATCAGCAGCGCCTCGACGTCGTTGTCGAAGGCGCGGTCGGCCACGCCGCTCTTGGTGGTGTGGGTCAGCGCCCCGCCCAGCTCCTCGGCGGTCACCTCCTCGTGCGTCACGGTCTTGACCACCTCGGGGCCGGTGACGAACATGTAGGACGTATCCTGCACCATGAAGATGAAGTCCGTCATCGCTGGCGAATAGACCGCGCCGCCCGCGCACGGCCCCATGATGACGCTGATCTGCGGAATGACGCCGGAGGCCAGCACATTGCGCTGGAACACCTCGGCATAGCCGCCAAGCGACGCCACCCCCTCCTGGATGCGCGCACCGCCCGAATCGTTGAGGCCGATGACCGGCGCGCCGACCTTCATCGCCTGGTCCATGATCTTGCAGATCTTCTCGGCATGCGCCTCGGACAGCGCGCCGCCGAAGACGGTGAAATCCTGGCTGAAGACAAACACCAGCCGGCCATTGATCATGCCGTAGCCCGTGACGACGCCGTCGCCAGGCACCTTCTGCTCCGCCATGCCGAAGTCCGTGCAGCGGTGCTCGACGAACATGTCCCACTCTTCGAAGGTGCCTTCGTCGAGCAGGACTTCGATGCGCTCGCGCGCGGTCAGCTTGCCCTTGGCGTGCTGGGCGTCGATGCGCTTGACCCCACCGCCCAGGCGGGCGGCGGCGCGCTTGCGCTCGAGCTGTTCGAGAATTTCTTGCATGGTCACAGGCTCCTGTCGTTCAGGGAAGGTGAAGGGGTCGCGTCGCCGCCCATCGGCGGGGCGTGGAAAAAGGCAGACAGCAAGGAGCGCGCGGCGGCCGAGGCCACCATGCGCCCGGCCAGCACGGCTTCGGTGAGCTGGGGCAGGCGCTCGCGCACGGCGGCATGGTGGGCAAACGCCTCGCGCAGGCCGCTGTCGATGCGCTCCCACATCCAGGCGCGGGCCTGCCGTTGGCGGCGCGCGGCCAGCCGCCCGTTGGCCTGCTGCAGACGCCGGAAATCGCTGACCGCCTGCCAGAAGGCATCCACCCCGCGGCCCTGCAGGGCGCTGAGCTGAATGACGCGCGGGTGCCACAGCGTCTCGTCGTGGTGGGCCGTCTCCGGCCGTCCATGCAGGCCCAGCAGGCGCAGCGCCGACGTGATCTGGGCCTGGGCGCGCGTGGCAGCGTCGGGGTCGAGGTCGGCCTTGTTGATGACGACCAGATCCGCCAGCTCCATGATGCCCTTCTTGATCGCCTGCAGGTCGTCGCCCGCATTGGGCAGTTGCAGCACGCAGAACATGTCGGTCATGTCGGCCACCGCCGTCTCGCTCTGGCCGACGCCGACCGTCTCGACAATCACGATGTCGTAGCCCGCCGCCTCGCAGACCAGCATCGCCTCGCGCGTCTTGGCCGCCACACCGCCCAGGTTGCCCCCGCTGGGGCTGGGCCGGATGTAGGCATGCTCGTGCACGGAGAGATGCTCCATGCGCGTCTTGTCCCCGAGGATGGAGCCGCCCGAGACGCTGCTGCTCGGATCCACCGCCAGCACGGCGACGCGGTGCCCCTGCCCAATCAGGTACAGCCCCAGCGCCTCGATGAAGGTGCTTTTACCCACGCCGGGCACACCGCTGATGCCCAGACGAAACGCCTGCCCCGTGTGCGGCAGCAAGGCGTTGAGCAGGGCGTCGGCCTCGCGCCGGTGGTCAGGCCGTGTGGACTCCAGCAGCGTGATGGCCTTGGCCATGGCACGCCGCTGCTGGGCAGGGGTACCGTGCAGGAGGTAGTCAAGCATCAAGTTGCCCAGCATAAGTCACTTTTTGCCCTTGGACGTCAATCAGTCCCTCGTCTAGCAGTGCTTTCATCAGCAAACCAATTTCTTCATCCGTCAGCCGTCCAGAAAAGGCGACTGTTTTCAGGCTATTGGTCAAGGTTTTTAGTGTCTTGGGGCGGTTGATTCTTCGCTCCCTCAACCAGTCTTTGGCTGCGACCAGCTGATCTTTCAACGTGACTGCGGCAGCACGCTTGAAAACAGGTATGGAGGCCAAATCAGGCCATTTCGCAGCCCCGATATCCAGCGAACGCAGGTGGGCGATCAGCGGGTCATAGTCGCGGTCTTTGGCAATTACATGGAAGTACGCGTCTTTCAACTCACTCGCCAGACGCCCTATATAAAACGCGATGTGCATATCCAGCGCATCGTTTCCCTGCTTGCTCACCTGAACATATTGCGCACGTGCACCGAGCATCTGCACCGCTTGAACCACTGGAAAGGGCAACTTGTTTTGGTGTGGCCCGATGAATACCAACAACCGCGTGTTTTCCAGGCTGAGTGCGGGCAAAAGCTCGGGCTGAACATTCTCCCAATCTACCAAAATGATTTGAGTTTTCATCAACTGCCCTCAGCCCAGTTCTCCAGCTTCAGGCCGTCGATGCGCTCAAATTCCCGGGTGTTGTTGGTGACCAGCACCGCATCCAAGGCTAGAGCCTGGGAGGCGATGAGCAACTCCAACTCGCCGATGGGCTGGTCCAGCCTTTTGAGCCGCGTTTTGTGCTGCGCGAAGTGCCACATGGCGGATGCGTCCCACGGCACGACCTTGATGAGCCGCATAAAACCTTCCAGCGCCAGCCGGTTTTGCTCCACACGCGTGCTGTGCTCGACGCCGTAGGCCAGCTCTGCCGCCACCAGTGCCGAGATGGCCAACTCATGGGGCTCAACTGCACGAAACCTGGCCGTGACCGCGGGGTAGCGCCTCGAAATGAAGTAGGCGCAGATGTTGGTGTCCAGGAAATACATGCCTATCAGTCCAGGCGCACCGGATCACCCAGCCCTGAGCGGTCGCGCTCGATGTGCTCGGGCATGCCCTCAAAACCGTCGAGCACCCTTTCCATCGCAGCCCACCATTCGTCTTTGCGCGTCAACTTGGGCCTCAAAACAACGGCATCGCCCACCTTTTCAATGGTGACTTCCGCCGTGTCAAACCGAAACGCCTTGGGCAGGCGCACGGCCTGGCTGCGGCCGGTGGTGAACACTTTGGCAGTGGCAACTGGGGGGGGCACGGCTCGCCTCCTTTGATTGAGTAGATATCAGAAATATATACCCAGTCCGCCCATCACGCCCCACCCGCTGAGGCCACCGCCCTCTTGATGTGCTCCAGCACATCCTTGGCGCTGGCCGGGATGGGGGTGCCGGGGCCGTAGATGCCCTTGACGCCAGCGTCGTAGAGGAACTCATAGTCTTGCCGGGGGATGACGCCGCCGACGAAGACGATGATGTCGTCGGCGCCCTGGTCTTTCAGCGCCTGGATGATGGCGGGCACCAGCGTCTTGTGGCCCGCCGCCAGCGTCGAGATGCCGACCGCATGCACGTCATTTTCGATCGCCTGGCGCGCGCACTCCTCCGGGGTCTGGAACAGCGGGCCGATGTCCACGTCGAAGCCCAGGTCGGCGTAGGCGGTGGCCACCACCTTGGCGCCGCGGTCGTGGCCGTCCTGGCCCAGCTTGGCGATCATCACGCGCGGGCGGCGGCCGTGCTGTTCGGCAAAGGCGGCGATTTCCTGCTGGAGCTTTTCCCACCCTTCGGCGGAGTCGTAGGCAGCGGCATACACCCCGGTCACCTTTTGTGTGTCGGCGCGGTGGCGCCCGAAGACTTTTTCCAGCGCGTCGGACACCTCGCCGACTGTGGCCCGCAGGCGGATGGCCTCGACGCTGAGCGCGAGCAGGTTGCCTTGGCCCGTGCGCGCGCACTCGGTCAGCGCGTCCAGCGCGCGCTGCACGGCGGCGCCGTCGCGCGTGGCGCGGATGCGCTGCAGCCGCGCAATCTGCGCCTCGCGCACTTTCAGGTTGTCCACCTCCAGGATTTCGACCGGATCCTCTTTGGCCAGCCTGTACTTGTTGACGCCGACGATGACGTCCTTGCCGCTGTCGATGCGCGCCTGCTTCTCGGCCGCGCTGGCCTCGATCTTGAGCTTGGCCCAGCCGCTGGAGACGGCCTGCGTCATGCCGCCCATGGCATCGACTTCTTCGATGATGGCCCAGGCCTTGTCCGCCATGTCCTGGGTGAGTTTTTCCATCATGTACGAGCCGGCCCAGGGGTCGATCACGCTGGTGATGTGCGTCTCCTCCTGCAGGATCAGCTGCGTGTTGCGCGCGATGCGGGCCGAGAACTCGGTCGGCAGCGCGATCGCCTCGTCGAAGCTGTTGGTGTGAAGAGACTGCGTGCCGCCGAACACCGCCGCCATCGCCTCGATGGTGGTGCGCACGATGTTGTTGTAGGGGTCCTGCTCGGTCAGCGACCAGCCGCTGGTCTGGCAGTGGGTGCGCAGCATCAGGCTCTTGGGATTTTTCGCGCCAAAGCCCTTCATGATGCGGCACCACAGCAGCCGCGCGGCGCGCATCTTGGCGATCTCGAGGTAGAAGTTCATCCCGATCGCCCAAAAAAAGCTCAGCCGCCCGGCGAACTCGTCCACATCCAAGCCCTTGGCCAGCGCGGTCTTGACGTACTCCTTGCCGTCGGCCAGCGTGAAGGCCAGCTCCAGCGCCTGGTTGGCGCCGGCCTCCTGCATGTGGTAGCCGGAGATGCTGATCGAGTTGAACTTCGGCATGTGCCGCGCCGTGTACTCGATGATGTCGCCGATGATGCGCATCGACGGCTCCGGCGGGTAGATGTAGGTGTTGCGGACCATGAACTCCTTGAGGATGTCGTTCTGGATGGTCCCCGAGAGCTGGTCCTGCGCCACCCCTTGTTCCTCGGCCGCGACGATGTAGCCCGCCAGCACCGGCAGCACCGCGCCGTTCATCGTCATCGAGACGCTCACCTTGTCGAGCGGGATGCCATCGAACAGGATCTTCATGTCCTCCACGCTGTCGATGGCCACGCCCGCCTTGCCGACGTCACCGACCACGCGCGGGTTGTCGCTGTCGTAGCCGCGGTGGGTAGCCAGGTCGAAGGCGACGCTGACCCCCTGCCCGCCGGCGGCCAGCGCCTTGCGGTAGAAGGCGTTGGACTCCTCGGCGGTAGAGAAGCCTGCGTATTGCCGAATGGTCCAGGGGCGCACCGCATACATGGTTGCCTGCGGCCCGCGGATGAACGGCTCGAAGCCCGGCAGCGTGTCGGTGTACGGCAGGTCCCGGATGTCGGCCGCGGTGTAGAGCGGCTTGACGGTGATGCCCTCCGGCGTGACCCAATGGAGCTGCTCGAGCGAGCCGCCCTTGAGGGATTTGCGGGCGGCGGCCTCCCAGTCGGCCAGTGTGGCGGTGCGGAATTCGGTGTTGGACATGGAACCCCCGAGGTCGGCAGGTGGATGACGGTCGGTGCGGTGCGGGCCACGCGATGCGCGATCCCGCGCGAACGGATGCGATGATGGCGCAAACGCCGGACAACGCCTAGTGTAACGCATTCATAATTATTGATGCAGAATCTTTCTGGCGCTATCATCGCGCCCATGACTGCCGTTCCCCTGCTGTCGCGCGCGCTGTACGAGGAAGTGGCCGAGCTGCTGCGCCAACGCATCTTCAGCCGCGAACTGCCCCCCGGCGCCTGGATCGACGAACTCAAAATCGCCGAGGAGCTGGGCATCAGCCGCACGCCCTTGCGCGAGGCGATCAAGGTGTTGGCGGCCGAGGGGCTGGTGACGATGAAGGTGCGCCGCGGCGCCTACGTCACCGAGGTGTCGCAACAGGACCTGCGCGAGGTGTACGAACTGCTGGCGCTGCTGGAGGCGGATGCCGCCGAATCCGCCTGCTGGCGCGCGACCGACGACGATCTGGCCGCTCTGGAGCGGATGCACGCCGATCTGGAAGCCGCGGCCGACCCCGAGACGGGGTCACGGGAGCGGTTTTTCGAGCTCAACGAGGCGTTTCACCTGCGCCTGCTCGATCTGGGGCAGAACCGCTGGCGCAAGCAACTCGTCAACGACCTGCGCAAGGTCATGAAGCTCAACCGCCACGGCTCGCTGTTCAAACAGGGGCGCATCGCCGAGTCGCTGGCCGAGCACCGCGCCATCCTGGACGCCTTGCGCCGGCGGGATGCCGCCGGGGCCGCGCAAGCGGTGCGGGTGCACTTTGCCAACGGCTTGCAGGCAGCGGTGTGACCGTGGGCGCGCGCCGAGCGCGCCTCACGCGGCGCTGGACGCGGGGGCGCGCAGCGCCGCCCGGGCGAGTTCGGCCACCTCGTGCGGCGGCCGGCGTTTGAGCCGGTGATCGCTCCAGACCTGTCGCCATCGGCGCGCACCGGGCTGACCGTGGCGCAACCCCAGCATGTGGCGCGCGATGGCATACCAGCCGCCGGGCAACGACGGCCCTTCGCGCGCCATGTAGTCCACCATGCGCGCTTCCACCGCGTCGCGGTCGGGCACGGCGTGTGGCGCGCCAAAGTACGCCGCGTCCCACGAGGCCAGCCACCACGGGTTGTGGTAGGCCTCCCGGCCCACCATCACTCCATCGACCTGGGCCAGGTGCTCCGCCACCTGGGCGTCGGTGGTGATGCCGCCGTTGATGGCGATCGTCAACTGCGGAAAATCGCGCTTGAGCCGATGCACCACGGCGTAGCGCAGCGGCGGGACGGTGCGGTTTTCGGCGGGGCTCAGGCCATCCAGCCAGGCGTTGCGGGCGTGCACGATGAAGACCGCGCAGCCGGCCTCGGCCACCGTGCCGACGAAGTCGCGCACGAACGCATAGTCCTCCACCCGGTCGATGCCGATGCGGTGCTTGACCGTCACCGGCACGCGCACGGCGTCGCGCATCGCGCGCACGCAGTCGGCCACCAGCCGCGGATGCTCCATCAAACAGGCGCCGAAGGCGCCGCGCTGCACGCGCGGGCTGGGGCAGCCGCAGTTGAGGTTGATCTCGTCGTAGCCCCAGGCCTCGCCCATGCGGGCCGCCACGGCCAGCTCGCGCGGGACATTGCCGCCCAGTTGCAGCGCCACCGGGTGCTCTTCCGCGCCAAAGCGCAGATGGCGCGCGACATCGCCGTGCAACAACGCGCCGGTGGTGACCATCTCGGTATACAGGCGCGCGTGGCGGGTGAGCTGGCGGTGAAACCAGCGGCAATGGCGATCGGTCCACTCCATCATCGGGGCGACGCTCAGGCGCCAGGGGTTGTGGCCGGGGTTGGGCTGCGATTCACTCATGGGGCCGCGATTATCCCCGACGCCACGAAAAACGCCCGCCAAAAGGCGGGCGCTGGGACGTTGTGCGACGGAGGTCGAATCCGTCAACCCATGTGCAGGCCGCCGTTGCACGAGAAGTCGGCCCCGGTGGTGAAGCCCGCATCGTCACCGGCCAGCCACGCGACGATGGAGGCGATTTCGCGCGGCTCGCCCAGGCGCTTGACGGGGATGGTGGCGATGATTTTTTCCAGCACGTCGGGGCGGATGGCCTTGACCATGTCCGTGGCGATGTAACCCGGGCTGACCGTGTTGACGGTGACCCCCTTGGAGGCCAGCTCCTGCGCCAGGGCCATGGTGAAGCCGTGCATGCCGGCCTTGGCAGCGGAATAGTTGGTCTGGCCGGCCTGCCCTTTCTCGCCGTTGACCGACGAGATCTGGATGATGCGGCCCCAGCCCCGCTCGACCATGTCCGGCACGACCTGCTTGGTGACGTTGAACATGGAGGTCAGGTTGGTGTTGATGACGGCGTCCCAGTCCTCCTTGGTCATCTTGAGGAACAGGCGGTCGCGCGTGATGCCGGCGTTGTTGACCAGCACGTCGATCGGGCCGTGCTCGGCCTTGGCCTTGGTGAAGGCCTGGACCGTGGAATCCCAGTCACCCACGTTGCCCACGCTGGCATAAAAGGTGTAGCCGAGCGCCTTTTGCTCGTCCAGCCACTTTTGATAGTCGCGCGTGGGGCCGCAGCCGGCGATGACTTTGAAACCCGCATTGGCCAGTGCCTGGCAGATGGCGGTGCCGATGCCGCCCATGCCGCCGGTGACGTATGCGACGCGTTGTTGACTCATGAAACTGCTCCTCTGTGTGTTGGACGTGGGTGGTGGGGCAAAAACCAGGGGGTGGCAGGCTCAGCGCTCGACGCAGAGCGAGACGCCCATGCCGCCGCCGATGCACAGCGCGGCCAGGCCCTTGCGGGCGTCGCGGCGCTGCATCTCGTGCAGCAGCGTGACCAGCACGCGGCAGCCGGAGGCGCCGATCGGGTGGCCCAGCGCGATGGCGCCTCCGTTGACGTTGACCTTGGCCGGGGCGGCGCCCAGCGCCTGGTTGACCGCGCAGGCCTGGGCGGCGAACGCCTCGTTCAGCTCGAACAGGTCGACGTCGGTCACCGACCAGCCGGCGCGCGCCAGCGCCTTCTGCGACGCCGGCACCGGACCCATGCCCATCGTGGCCGGATCCAGCCCGCTGGTGCCGAAGCTGGCGATGCGCGCCAGGGGTTTGAGGCCCAGCTGCGCGGCCTTGCTCGCTTTCATGACCATCACGGCGGCCGCGCCGTCGTTGATGCCGCTGGCGTTGCCGGCGGTGACGCTGCCGGTCTTGTCGAACGCGGGCTTGAGGCCCGCCAGCGCCTCGGCGCTGGTCTTGCGGTTGAGGTACTCGTCGGTGTCGAAGACGATCGGGTCGCCCTTGCGCTGCGGGATCATGACCGGCACGATCTCGTCCTTGAACTTGCCGGCGTCCTGCGCGGCGGCGGCGCGGCGCTGGCTCTCCAGCGCGAGGGCATCCTGCATCTCGCGCGTGATGCCGTGGGCCTTGGCGACGTTCTCGGCCGTGATGCCCATGTGGTACTGGTGGTAGACGTCCCACAGGCCGTCGACGATCATCGAGTCGATCATCTTCCAGTCGCCCATGCGCTGGCCCTCGCGGCTGCCCATCAGCACGTGCGGGGCCAGCGACATGTTCTCTTGCCCGCCGGCGATGACGATGTCGCTGTCGCCCCAGGCGATGGCCTGCGCGGCCAGCATCACGGCCTTGAGGCCCGAGCCGCACACGGCGTTGATGGTCAGCGCCGGCGTCTCCTTCGGCACGCCGGCCTTCATGGCCGCCTGGCGCGCCGGGTTCTGGCCGCAGCCGGCCGCCAGCACCTGGCCCATGATGACCTCGCCGACCTGCTCGGCCGGCACGCCGGTGCGCTCCAGCAGGGCGCGGATCACGGTAGCGCCAAGGTCCATCGCGGGGGTCTTGGCGAGCGTGCCGCCGAACTTGCCGATGGCGGTGCGCACGGCACCGACGATGACGATGTCGTCCATGGGATTCATCCTTTCGCTGCGGAGGTGGTGGGGGTGAGCGGCGCGGTGACGAGCGTGGCCAGGGCCTCGTCGGCCTTGACGCGCACGTAGCGGCCGGGGGCCGGCTCGATCGGGCGGTGGCGGCGATTGCCGTAGCTGCGTGGGGCCGGGATCTGGCGGCCGCCGTGCGCCGCGATCCACGGCGCCCAGTCGGTCCACCAGCTGCCCTTGTGCTCGGTGGCGGCGGCGATCCAGTCGTCCACCGATTCGGGGAAATGCCCCTCGGGCCCGGTCCAGAAGCTGCGCTTGCCCTTGGCGGCGGGGTTGATGACGCCGGCGATGTGGCCCGAGGCGCCCATCACGAAGCGCATCGGCCCGCCGAGGTGGCGCGTGGTGGCGTAGGCGCCGCCGATCGGCACGATGTGGTCCTCGCGCGAACCGTAGACATAGGCCGGGATGTCGATCGCCCCCAGGTCCACCGGTGCGCCGCAGACGGTCAGCTTGCCGGGCTGGCAGAGTTCGTTCTGCAGGTAGGTGTGGCGCAGGTACCACGCGTACCACTTGCCGGGCAGGTTGGTGCTGTCGCTGTTCCAGTACAGCAGGTCGAACGGCGGCGGCGTCTCGCCCTTGAGGTAGTTGCCGACGACGTAGTTCCAGACCAGGTCGTTCGGGCGCAGGAAGCTGAAGGTGGTGGCCAGATCGCGCCCGGGCAGCAGGCCGCCGTGCGCGTACTGCAGCTCGCGCAGCGCGACGAAGGCCTCGTCGATGAAGACGTCCAGCACCCCGGTGTCGGTGAAGTCCAGCAGCGTGGTCAGGAAGGTGGCGGTTTCGACCTTGCGCTCGCCGCGCGCGGCCAGCACCGCCAGCGCCGTGCCCAGCATCGTGCCGCCGACGCAGAAGCCCAACGCGTTGATGGTGTCGGCCTTGCCGATCTCGCGCACGACGTCGATGGCGCGGATGACGGCGTCCTCGATATAGTCGTCCCAGGTGGCCTGCGCCAGCGACGCGTCGGGGTTGCGCCAGCTGATGACGAAGGTGCGGTGCCCCTGCTCGACCGCGTAGCGCAGGAAGGAGTTGTCCGGCTGCAGGTCGAGGATGTAGTACTTGTTGATGCACGGCGGCACGACCAGGAACGGCCGCTCGTACACGCGCGCGGTCAGCGGCTTGTACTCGATCAGCTGGAAGTACTCGTTCTCGAACACCACCTGCCCCTCGGTGGTGGCGACGTTGCGGCCGACCTCGAAGGCGTTGTGGTCCGTCATGGAAACGAACCCCTGCTTCATGTCGTTGAGCAGGTTTTGCACGCCCTTGGCGATGCTCTCGCCCTGCGTCTCCAGGGCTTTTTGCTGCGCCTCGGCGTTGAAGGCGAGGAAGTTGCTTGGCGCGGTGGCATCGATCCACTGCTGCACCGCAAAGCGGATGCGGGCCTTGGTTTTGGCGTCGGCCTGCACGGCCTCGGCCATGCGCATGAGCGTGCGGGCGTTGAGCAGGTACAACGCCGCGCTGTAGGCCGCGACAGGATTGCGCGCCCAGGCGTCGGCCGCAAAGCGCCGATCCTCCCGCGGCGGCTGGATCTGCAGCCCCTGCTGCCAGAGTTCGCCGGCCTCGCGCAGGTAGTCCCGCTGGATCTCGGCCCACGCGCCAGGGTCCAGTTGCACCGCCGAGCCGCCCAGGCGGCGCAACAGGTCCGACAGACCGCCGACCTGGCCCCAGCCCGGCCCGGCAGCCCCCGCAGCGGCCGCAAAGGCCGGTTGCCCGGCCCCTTGCAGAGCCGTCTGCACCGCCTGCGTCCATTGCTGGAAGGCCTGCTGCGACCATTCGGTCCAGGACGGTTGACCGTCGGTGCGGGATTGCGTCATTCGCGTGTCTCCTGTCGGTATTACGCCGTCATCGTAACGCGCTCGGCCGTCGTTTCGATGACAATCGGGGCGTGGTCGCGTCCGGGCTTACCCGGGGAACGCTGCGCCGCGTGCCGCGGGGATGGGACCAGTGTCGCAGGAACGCCTTCCATGACGCTGACACCGCGCGGTTCACTCCTCTCCCGATCGGGCATCCGGCACCTATTCGAGTCCAGCGCCGATGTATCTCGTCCTCCTTGCCTGGGGTTATGTGGTCGTGATGATGGCGATCGCCGAGGCCTTGAGTCCGCAGGGCACCGTGTTGGGCGCGTTTTTCACCCTGCTGCTGTACGGCGTGGGCCCAATGGCACTGGCCGTCTATCTGATGGGCACGCCCCTGCGGCGCAAAGCGCGGCGGCGGCAGGAGGCCGCCACGGCGCCGGGTTCAGACGCGCCAGATGGCCGCACCGAGCCGCCCGCTGTGGCCCAGGAGCCGCGCATCTCGCCGGTGCGAGAAGAACCGTGAGGGGTTGCCGACCGTGCACCAGGGGGCGGACCCGTCGTTGCCCGTGACGGGGCCAAAGCCCAGCCGCGCCAGCCGGCGCCGCGCCAGCCCAGGCAGATCGGCCAGCCACCGGTCGGCGTTGTGCGGCGAGGGCCGAAACGCCTCGGCATCGCTGGGGCACGCTGCCACGAAGGCTTCCCGCACCTCGCCCCCCACCTCGAAGGCCTGCGGGCCGATCGCCGCACCGATCCACACCCGGATCGCGCACCGGCGCTCGGGGGCTTGGGCGGCGGGCCAATGGGCGCACAGGGCTTCGAGCACGCCGTTCCCGTCGTACCCCGCCAGCCCGCGCCAGCCCGCGTGGACCGCGGCGACCGACTGCCCATCCGGGGCGGCCAGCAAGATGGGCAGGCAGTCGGCCACCAACACGGTGCAGGCCACCCCGCGCGCGTCGGTCCAGCAGGCGTCGGCCTCGGTGCCGTCCGGCGTCGTCGCGTCGAGCCGCACCACCCCCGTGCCGTGGACCTGCCGCAAAAAGACCGGTCGCGCGCCCAGGGCCTGTGCCCACCGCGCGCGGTTGCGGGCCACGGCATCGGGCGCATCCCCCACGTGGTCGCCCAGATTCAGCGACGCCCATGGCCCCACCGACACGCCGCCGGCACGGGTGCTCATCCAACCGAGCGCGCCGGGGCCCACGTCGGCCCTCAGGCCGATCAATCCCCCACGAACCGCCTCGGTGGGCCGGATGGAGCCGGCATCATTCGGCATCGGGGCAGCGCGACGGGTGCGCGCGTTGGAAGGCCTCGAGTTGCATGCACCGCTCGAACACCGCTAGCGTCAGCGGAATGCCCTCGTACTCTAAGCCGAAACGCCGCCCGTTGACGATCTGCGGCACCAGGCAACAGTCGGCCAGCGTGGGCGTGTCGCCATAGGAGTACACCGAGGGCGGCAGGCCCAGGCGGGCCCGCTCCTGCGCCAGATCCTGCAGACGGCGTTCGTAGGCGCGCAGGCCCTCCATCACCCAGTGGTTGTACCAGTCGGTGCGCTGCTGCTCCGACAGGCCCAGCGGCCCAGCCAGGTATTTGAGGATGCGCAGGTTGTTGATCGGGTGGATTTCGCAGGCCACGGTCTGGGCCAGCGCCCGCACCCGCGCGCGGCCGAGCGGATCGCGCGGCAGCAGCGGCGGCTCCGGGTGGGTTTCGTCCAGGTATTCGATGATGGCCATCGATTGGCTCAAGCGCGCGTGGTCGGGGTCGCCCTCGACGTCGAGCACCGGAACGAGCGAATCGGGGCTGAGGGCGCGGTAGGCGGCACCGTGCTGCTCCCCCTTGGCCAGATGCACGGGGATGTACTCGTAGTCGAGGCCTTTGAGGTGGAGGGCGATGCGCACCCGAAACGAGGTGCCGGAGCGGAAGTAGTTGTACAGCTTCATGAATCCAACGGCGGAGGACGACGACAGCCCCGCAGTCTAGCCGCTGCGTCGCCACCCGGGCAAACCCCGATGAACCGCCCCCGGGCAATCGCCCCCAAGCGCTTACACTGCGAAGCGTGCAAGCGCCGCCGAAACGCCCGTCCGTGCGGCAGGCGCGACGCTTCGATCACTTTCGTCGTTGCCTGGAGTTCGATGCCATGATCCACCGCCGCACCGTGCTGAAGTCGGGCGCCGCCGTCGCGCTGGGCGCCCCCGGCCTGATCGGTTTTGCGCAGCAGAGCGTGACGCTCAAGTTCCACACCTTCATGTCGCCCACCTCCAACGTGTGGCTGAACATGCACAAGGCGTGGATGGACAAGGTGGAGAAGGAATCGGGCGGGCGCATCAAGTTCGAGGGCTACCCCGCGATGCAGTTGGGCGGCTCGCCGGTCCAGCTGTATGACCAAGCCAAGGACGGTGTGGTCGATATCGTCTGGACGCTGCCGGGCAACACCCCGGGGCGCTTCCCGCGCACCGAGGTGTTCGAGCTGCCGTTCATGATGACGAATGCCGAGGCCACCTCCAAAGCCTTCTGGGAGTTCATCCAGACCAAAGGCGCCGACGAGTACCGCGACATCCACCCGATCGCCTTTCAGGTGCACGGCCCAGGCATGTTCCATGTGAAGACGCGCTTGATCACGCAACCGGACGACTTGCGCGGCCTCAAGATGCGCGGCCCGACGCGCCAGATCACGAAGATGCTGGGCTACCTGGGCGCGACCCCGGTCGGCATGCCGCTGCCGCAAATCCCCGATGCGCTGTCCAAGGGCGTCATCGACGGCTGCGTCATCCCCTGGGAGGTGGTGCCCTCGGTCAAGGTGCACGAGCTGGTGAGCAACCACAGCGAATTCGACCCCAAGGGCGGCGCGCTGTACACGACCACCTTCGTCATGGGCATGAACAAGGCGCGCTATGCCTCGCTGCCGCCCGACCTCAAGAAGGTGATCGACGCCAACTCGGGCATCGAGACGTCCGCCTTCCTGGGGCGCACCCAGCAGGCGGGCGATGCGCCGGCACGCAAGCAGGCCGTGAACCGCGGCAACAAAATCCACACCATCGCGCTGGCCGAGGCGCAGGAGTTCCGCCGCAAAGCGCGCCAAGTGGAGGCCGAATGGGTGCAGGACATGGACAAGCGCGGTCTCAACGGCCGCGACTTGCTGGACACCGCCCGCAAGCTGATCGAGAAGCACACCAAGGCGTAAGCCCGCCCTGCCCCGCCCCGGCACCGTGGGTGGGGCGGCACTACACTTGGGCGCATGTTTCGCAGTCCCATCCGGTTTTGTTGCGCCTGTGCCGCTGCGGTGGAGCACCGCATTCCCGACGACGGGGACACCCGGGTGCGGGCGGTGTGCCCCGCGTGCGGCACCATCCACTACGAAAACCCGCTCAACGTCGTCGGGACGGTCCCTTACTGGGGGCAGGACGGCGCCCAGGTGCTGCTGTGCCGGCGCGCCATCGAGCCGCGCCGGGGCAAATGGACGCTGCCCGCCGGCTTCATGGAGCTGGGGGAGACGACCGAGCAGGGCGCCCTGCGCGAGACGGTGGAAGAAGCCGGTGCGCAGATCGCGCTGGAGGGCTTGTTCACGCTGCTCAACGTCGCGCGGGTGGGCCAGGTGCACATCTACTACCGGGCGCGCCTGTTGAGCGATCGCTTCGATCCAGGGCACGAGACGCTGGAAGCACGCCTGTTCCACGAGCACGAGGTTCCGTGGGAGGAGCTCGCCTTTCGCACGGTCCACGAGACGCTGCGCCGCTACTTCGACGACCGCCGCCAGGGGCGCTTCGGGGTGCACACCGGCGACATCGCCTGAAGGACGGGCATGGGCGCGGGCATCACCCGCGCGGTCAGACCTCGCGGCGGTAGCTGCGCGCCAGCGCTTCGAGCTGGTCCGGCAGCATCGGGCGGCCGATCAGGTAGCCCTGCACCTGGGTGACGCCAATGGCCTCCAGAAAGTCGCACTGGCGCTGATTCTCCACGCCTTCCGCGATGATCTCCACGCCCAAGGACTGCCCGAGGGCGACCACTGCCCGCACGATGGCGCGGTCGGCGCGTCCGCGTGTGATGTGGGTGACGAAAGCGCGGTCGATCTTGATCGCATCGATGGGGAACTGCAGGGCATAGGCCAGCGACGAATGGCCGACCCCGAAGTCGTCGATGGCCACCATGACGCCCGCATCGCGGCAGCGCTGCAACAGGCGGATCGAATGATCGACGTCCTGCATGGTGAGGCTTTCGGTGATTTCCAGCTCGATGCACCCGGGCGACACACCGGACGATTGAAGCGCGGACTGGATGTGCTCCATCAGCGACGGGGCCAAAAACTGCCGCGGCGACAGGTTGATGCCCACCCGCAGGGGCAGTCCGGCGCGCTCCCAGGCGGCGGCCTGTTGCGCGGCACTGGCCAGCACCCACGCCCCGACATCGATGATCGCGCCGGATTCTTCCAACAGCGGGACGAACTCCGCTGGCGACACCTCGCCCCATTCCGTGCTGCGCCAGCGGATCAGGGCCTCGCAGCCGACGATGCGCCCGGTGGCGACATCCATCTGCGGCTGATAGGCCAGGTAGAACTCCTGCCGCTCCAGGGCGCGGTGCAGCGCCCGCTCGAACGCGAGTAGCCGCTGGCGGCGCTGTGACAGCGCGTCGTCGGCCTCGGCCCCCAGGTCGTCGCGCCCCTGGGCGCGGGCGCGGCGCTGGGCCTCTTGCGCCAGGGTCAGCAGCGGCTCGGCCTCGTGGCCGTGGGTGGGGCAAACGGCCCAGCCGGCGCTGAACGGCACCACCAGTTCCTGCTGCTCCAGATGCACCGGCTGGCGCAGGGCCTGCTGCACACGTCGAAAAACCGCCGAGGCGGCCGCGCCGTCCGTGGCCTGGATCGCGACCGCGAACTCGTCACCGCCGACGCGGGCCACTTCGACGACGGTTCCCCCGTCCTGATGGTGCTTCAGGCGCTGGCCCCACAGCGCCAGCAGGCGGTTGGCCCCGCCCTCCCCCAGACTTTCGTTGAAGCGGGCGAAGCGGTGGATATCGATGGTACCAATGAGCAGGACACGGTCGTTTTCGGCACGCACCTTCTGGATGCGCTCGGCCGCGCGGCGCAGGAACAGCCGGCGGTTCGGCAAATCCGTGGTCTCGTCGTGCAGCGACAGATAGTCCACCAGCGCCTCGGTGCGGCGGATGCTCGTCAAATCCTGGAAGACGCCGAACACGCGGTCGGCGTCCTCGCCGTGCAGGCCCCGCTCGCCCACCACGCGCAAAATGCGGTCCGACGATTGCAGGTGGATGCGAAACTCCTGATCCAGGCGCGCCCCGACGTCGCGCGCGCGCTCCATGGCATGGTGCAGCCGCTGCCGGTCGTCCGGGTGGACACGGGCCAAAAACTCCTCGCGCGGCAGGCTGTCTTGGGCGCGAATGCCCGCCAGCGGCTCGAACTCCTCGCTCCAGCTCAAGCGGTCGCTGGACAGCAGCCACTCCCAATACCCCAGTCCCGCGATGCGGCGCACCGACAGCTCGCGCAGCCGCGCACGCCGCACTTCGCGCGTCAGGTTGCCGGCGCGCAGGGCGTAGCGCACACGCTCGCGCAGCAACGGCCAACTGATGGGTTTGGTGATGAAGTCCGTCGCCCCGGCCTCGAAGGCGGTCTCGATCGACGCGATGTCGTCGGCGGCCGTCAGCATGACGATGGGCAGCGCGTCGTCGGCCAGCAGCAGCCGGATTTGCGCGCACGCCGCATGGCCGTCCAGCCCCGGCATCATGACGTCCATCAGAATCAGATCGGGCCGCTCGGTCTGCACGGCGGCGACCGCCTCGTGTCCGTCGCCCGCCTCCAGGATGCGATAGCGCTCGCGCGCCAGCACGGCACGCACCATGGCCCGGGTGGCGCGATCGTCATCGACGACCAGCACGGTCGCGGCAGGTGCGTCGGGCATGGGGGCCGTCGGTCGGCTGGATGTGACCGGAGGGAGGTCCAAGGTGTTCATCCAAGGTGTTCATCGTCAGCAAGGGCGCCCGCACGGGCAGGCAGGCCCACCCCGTACAATAGCATCGACCGCGGGCTCCCTGTCGGGTGACGCCGGTTTTTTCCATGACCTCCCCGCTGATCAACTCCGCCAACCTCGACGAGCTGCTGTCCCTGCTGGGGGAGGAGTTTCGCGACATCGCCCGGCTGTTCGTCGATCAGCTCCAGGGCGAGCTGGCGGGCCTGCGCGCGGCGCGGGCCGCGCAGGACTGGACGGGGCTGTACCGCCGCGCGCATGCGCTCAAGGGCAGCAGCGGCAACATGGGCGCCACGGCGCTGTCCGAGTCGGCCGCGCGCCTGGAGCGGGCCGCGCGCGAGGGCGACCTGGAGGGCGTCGAGCGCGAGATGGCCGCCATCGAGCACCTGGCACCGCAGACCGTGCAGGCGCTGCAGGCCGGCCGCTACGTGTGACGGGCCCGCACCCGACTTTCAGCTGAACAGGCGGCGGGCGTCGGGCGACCCGGCCGGAAACGCCCGCTCCTCCAGGGCCTCGTAGAGCAGCTCCAACTCACCGCCGATGCGGTCCAGCGCCTCGGCGTCCAGCAATTGCCCCGCCTCATCCGTCACCCAGCCGTCCATCGAGGCGGCCAGCGCCGTGGACAGTTCGCGCAAGCGCTGGTAAGGGCGCTCCTCGCGCGGCACATGGGTGGCTTCGAGGGTCAAGCGGACCTCGCGCAGCACGGCAAGCTCGGGGTCGTCGGCCAGCGCGGCCTGGGTCTCGAACCGCAGCACCAGCAGCGGCGCCCCTCCGGGCTGGGTCGCCGGCAACACCATGCGGCCCGGCAGCGCCCCGGGGACGAAGCCCAGGCGCCCGGCATGCTGGGCCACGTAACCGGGGCTCCAGGCAGCGCGCTGTGCCCGCAGGGTGAAGGTGAGCTGGGCGTCGTGGGCGGCGGCAAACTGGTCCAGCTCGCGCGCTTGGTGCACGACGGCCATCATGTCCGGAAAATCCGCCACGCCCAACAGATGTTCGGCCCAGGCTTCGAGCTTTTGGACGAATTCGGAATATTCGATTTCGTTGAGCGGACCGGCCCGGTTGGTCAGCTGCAGCCCGGCGCGCAGGGCGCGGTAGCGCTGACCTGGGCGCGGCGGCTCCCAGGCGTCGTCGGCGGCAGCATCCTCCGGCAGGCCTTCGATGAAAAAGGGCTTGCTGCCGATGCGCCGCGTGCCCGGCAGGGACTGCAGCACGGCGTCACCCGAAACGGGTTTTTCCAATTGCAGCGGCACGATCACGTCCAGCCGCGGCGACAGCCCCCCCAGCCCCGTGGCGGGCGGGGCGGCCGCGCGGTCGGGGCTGACGGTAGTGGCATCGGCGCCCAGGGTGGGTTCGAGCCGCTCGGCACTGGGCGGCGCCCCGTCCGCATCGGCCGCGGCAGCCGGGGCGCGGCGCGGCGCCAGCCGCCGCGTCTGCCACCGGTGGTAGGCCCAGACGCCCAGGAGCACGACCACGCCAACGGCGATCAGGCCGATTTGCAAGGGACTCAGCGTCATGGTGTCGGGTTCTCCATCATGGACACGGCGCCGGCGATGTCGACGGCGACGATGCGCGAGACGCCCTGCTCCTGCATGGTCACGCCCACGAGTTGCTGGGCCATTTCCATGGCGATGCGGTTGTGGCTGATGAACAGGAACTGGGTCTCGCGGCTCATTTGGGTCACCAGGCGCGCGTAGCGTTCCGTGTTGGCGTCGTCCAGTGGCGCATCCACCTCGTCGAGCAGGCAGAACGGCGCCGGGTTGAGCTGGAAGATCGCAAACACCAGAGCGATGGCGGTGAGCGCCTTTTCGCCGCCGGACAGCAGGTGGATGGTCTGGTTTTTCTTGCCCGGGGGTTGGGCCATGACCTGCACCCCGGCGTCCAGAATCTCTTCGCCGGTCATGATCAGGCGCGCCTGCCCGCCGCCGAACAGCTCGGGGAACATGCGGCCGAAGTGGCCGTTGACGGTCTCGAAGGTGTGGGCGAGCAGCTCGCGCGTCTCGGCGTCGATCTTGCGGATGGCGTCCTCCAGCGTCTGGATGGCCTGCTGCAGATCCTGCGACTGGCTGGCCAGAAACTGCTGCCGCTCGCGCGCGGCGCTGAGTTCCTCCAGCGCCGCGAGGTTGACCGCCCCCAGGGCCGCGATCTCGCGCTGCAGGCGGTCGATCTCGCCCTGCAGGCCTTGCAGGCGCACGCCGTCGGCCTCGACCGACTGGCCGACCGCCTCCAGATCGACCCCCTCCTCCGCCAGCCATTGGCTGTATTGGTCCAGGGCCAGCTGCGCCGCCTGCTCCTTGAGTTGGAACTCGGTAATGCGCGCGCGCAGCGGATCGAGTTCGCGCTCGCCGCGCAGCCGGTGCTCGTCGGCCGCGCGCAGCCGCGCGGTCAGCTCGTCGTAGCGGCTGCGTTCGGCGGCCAGGGCCTCCTCGCGCCGCTGGCGCTCGGCCAGCGCGTCCTGCAGGCCGTTGCGCGCGGCGTCATCGGTCAAGCGCTGCAACTCGGTCTGCAGGTGGTCGTATTCGGCCGCCAGACGGGCCTGCTGCTCCTGCGCCGTGTGGGCCTGGCGCTGCAGTTCGGCGCGGCGCGCGGCCATGGAGCGCTGGGCAAACGCGGCTTCCTGCGCCTGGCGTTCGGCCGCGCGCACCTGCTCGCGCGCCGCGGCCACGTGGCGCTCGGCCTCCAGGGCGGCGTCTTCCAGGTGGGCCAGCTGCTCCTGGGTGTCGGCCAGTTGCAGGTCCAGCGCCTCGAAGCGCACCTCGGCCTCCAGGCGCCGCGCCTCCAGCGCCTCGAGGTCGGCCTCCACCTCGGCCATGTCCTGGGCCAGCCGCTCCTGCCGCAGACGCGCCTGCTCGGCCGCCTGCTCGCCTTTGAGCAGCTCGACCTGGATGGCGTGGCGGCGCTGCTGCGCATCGGCCAGGTCGCGGCGGGCTTGCTGGACCTGCTGCGTGGTCTCGGCCAGTTGGGCCTCGGCGCGCTGCACGCGGGCGCGCGCCTCCTCGTGGATCAGGGTCTGGGCGCGCAGGGCGCGCTCAAGGTTATCGATCTCGTGGGCCCGCGCCAACAGGCCGGACTGCGGGTCGTCGGCGGCGTAGAAGGCCACATCGTGTGCCCCGACGCTGTGGCCCTGCGGGGTGTAGATGCGCTGGCCCGGCTGCAGGCTGGCGCGCAGGCGCAGGGCGGTGTCCAGATCGGGCGCGGTCCAGTCGCCGTGTAACCATGCCGCCAGCACGGGGTGCAGGGTTGCGTCGTGCAGCCGCAGGCGCTCGATCAGGGGTGTGCAACCGGGCAGCGCCTCGGCCTGCGCGGCCGATGCCCCGCTCACCGCGGGGGTGAAGAAAGCCATCTTGGCCGGTGGGGCTTCGCGCTCCAGGGCGCGCACGGCGTCGAGCTGCTCCACCTGCAGGGCACGCAGGCGTTCGCGCAGCGCGGCCTCCAGGGCGGTCTCCCATCCGGGCTCGGTGTCCAGCCGGGTCCACAGGCCGGCCAGCCCGTCCAGGCCGTGGCGCTGCAGCCAGGGTTGCAGTCGCTCGTCGGTCTGCAGCTTGTCCTGCAGGGCGCGCAAAGCCTGCAGGCGGGCCTGCAGCTCGGCCGCGCGGCGCGCCTCGGCCTGCTCGGCCTGCTGGGCGTCGCGGCGCTCGGCCTCGGTGTGCGGCAAGGCGGCTTCGCCTGTCGCCAGGCGTTCCTCGGCGATGGCCAGGGCGGCCTCGGCCGCTTCCAGCTCGGCACGCCAATGGAGCAGGCGCTCGGCATCGGGCGGGGCGACAGCGGTACGCTCGCCGTGCAGCCGGTCCAGGCGCTGCCGCCATTGCCGGGCCTGCTCGTCCAGGGCGCGCTGCTCGGCCGCCAGCACGCCGATGGCCTGCTGCACCTCGTGCACGCGCTGGCGCTGCTGCGCCAGACGCGCTTGTGCTTGGCGTTGCGCGTCCTCCAGCGCGGGCAGGCGCTGCGTCTGTTCCTCCAGCCGCGCGGCCAACACCTCGGCCTGCTCGGCGGCGCCGGCCTCTTGCTCGTCCAGCGCCATCAGCGCGTCGGCGGCGGCCTCGGCGCGCGCGCGCCAGTCGGCGATCTGTTGGGTCAGGGCCGTCTGGCGCTGCTCGGCGCGCTGGCGCCCCTCGACGACGAAGCGGATTTCCGCCTCCAGCCGGGCCACCTCGGCCCCCGCCTCGTACAGACGGCCCTGGGCACGATTGACGGCTTCGCCCGCCTCGTAGTGGGCCTGGCGGATGGCCTCCAAGTCCGCCTCGGTGCGGCGCAGCTCGGCCATGCGCGCTTCCAGCGCATTGAGGGCCTGCAGCCCCTCCGCGCGCACCTGGGTGAGCTGGGCGTCGGCCTCGCGGCGCTTGAGCCACCAGAGCTGGTGCTGGCGGCGCGTGGCGGCGGACTGCAGTTCGTGGTAGCGCCGGGCGACGGCGGCCTGCTGCTCCAGCCGCTCCAGATTGGCGTTGAGTTCGCGCAGGATGTCCTCGACCCGGGTGAGGTTCTCGCGCGTGTCGGCCAGCCGGTTGGCGGTTTCGCGCCGGCGCTCCTTGTATTTGGACACGCCTGCGGCCTCTTCCAAAAACAGGCGCAGCTCTTCCGGGCGGCTTTCGATGATGCGGCTGATGGTGCCCTGCCCAATGATGGCGTAGGCGCGCGGCCCAAGGCCCGTGCCCAGGAAGACGTCCTGCACGTCGCGCCGGCGCACGGGCTGCTGGTTGATGTAGTAGCTGCTGGTGCCGTCGCGCGTCAGCACGCGCTTGACGGAAATCTCGGCATACTGGTTCCAGGGGCCGCCGGCGCGGCGCGCGCTGTTGTCGAACACCAGCTCGACGCTGGCACGCTGGGCGGGCTTGCGCGTGGTGGTGCCGTTGAAGATGACGTCCTGCATGGACTCGCCGCGCAGCTCGCTGGCCTTGGACTCGCCCAGCACCCAGCGCACGGCGTCCATGATGTTGGATTTGCCGCAGCCGTTCGGGCCCACCACCCCGACCAGCTGCCCCGGGAGCTGGAAGGTGGTCGGCTCGGCAAACGACTTGAAGCCGGACAACTTGATGGTCTGCAGGCGCACGGGGCGCTAGTGTACGTGCCCACAACGGCTACCATTGCGGCCCATGGTCCCCGACGTCAACCCGCTGCTGCAGCGGCTGCAGCCCTACCCCTTCGAACGCCTGCGCACGCTGTTGGCCGGCGTCACACCCAACCCGGCCCTGCGCCCCATCAACCTGGGCATCGGCGAGCCGCGGCACCCCACGCCGGCAGTGCTGAAGGACGCGCTGCACGCCGCCATCGATGACCCCGCGGGCGGGCTGTCCGCCTACCCCGCCACGGCCGGCACGCCCGCGCTGCGCACGGCCTGCGCCGACTGGCTGCGGCGCCGCTACGGCATCGCGGTCGACGCGGCCACGCAGGTGCTGCCGACGCTGGGCTCGCGCGAGGCGCTGTTCGCGCTGGCGCAGGTGGTCATCGACCCGCGTGCCTTTGCCCGCGGCCCGGAGCCCGTGGTCGTTTGCCCCAATCCGTTCTATCAGATCTACGAAGGCGCGGCGCTGCTGGCCGGCGCCACCCCCTGGTACGCGCCCAGCGACCCGGCACGCAACTTTGCCGTGGACTGGGACAGCGTGCCCGACGCAGTGTGGGCGCGCACCCGGCTGGTGTATGCGTGCTCACCGGGCAACCCGACCGGGGCGGTGATGTCGCTGGCCGAGTGGCAGCGCCTGTTCGAGCTGAGCGACCGCCACGGCTTCGTCATCGCCAGCGACGAGTGCTACAGCGAGATCTACTTCCGCGACGAGCCGCCGCTGGGCGCGCTGCAGGCCGCCGCCGCGCTGGGCCGCAGCGACTTCCGCCGCCTGATCATGCTGACCAGCCTGTCCAAGCGCAGCAACGCCCCGGGGCTGCGCAGTGGCTTCGTCGCGGGGGACGCGGCGCTGATCCGCGCCTTTACCCTCTACCGCACTTATCACGGCAGCGCCATGAGCGTGGCCGTGCAGCAAGCCAGCGCCGCCGCTTGGGCGGACGAGGCCCATGTCACCGCCAACCGCGAGCAGTACCGCGCCAAGTTTGCCCAAGTGACGCCGCGGCTGGCCGAAGTGATGGATGTGCGATTGCCCGACGCCGGCTTTTACCTGTGGGCGCGGGTGCCGCCGCGCTTCGGCGGGCGCGAGGGCGGCAGCGACACCGACTTTGCCCGCGACTTGCTCGCCCAATACAATGTGACGGTGCTGCCGGGCAGTTATCTGGCCCGCGAGGCGCAGGGAGTCAACCCCGGCGCCGGCCGCATTCGCATGGCGCTGGTGGCCGAGGTGGACGAATGCCTCGAAGCTGCCGAGCGCATCGTCCGCTTCATCCGGGGCTGAAGGCCGCCCTTGCCGCCCCGCCCCACGATCCACGCCTACGACCATGACCCAACAACTGCAGCAGATCATCGAAAACGCCTGGGACAACCGCGCCCAGCTCTCGCCCGGCAACGCCCCGCAGGAAGTCGTCGATGCCGTCGAGCATGTGATCAGCGAGCTCAACAACGGCCGGCTGCGCGTCGCCACCCGCCAGGGCGTGGGACAGTGGACGGTCCATCAGTGGATCAAGAAGGCGGTGCTGCTGAGCTTTCGCCTGAACGACAACGAAATCATGCAGGCGGGCGACTTGGCCTTCTACGACAAGGTCAAGACCAAGTTTTCCCGCCTCAGCCCGCAGGAGATGGCCGCCACCGGCGTGCGCGTGGTGCCGCCGGCGGTGGCGCGCCGCGGCAGCTTCATCGCCAAGGGCGCGATCCTGATGCCGAGCTACGTCAACATCGGCGCCTACGTCGATGAAGGCACGATGGTCGACACCTGGGCCACGGTCGGCTCGTGTGCCCAGGTCGGCAAGAACGTGCACCTGTCGGGCGGCGTGGGCCTGGGCGGCGTGCTGGAGCCGCTGCAGGCCAACCCGACCATCATCGAGGACAACTGCTTCATCGGTGCGCGCTCCGAAATCGTCGAGGGTGTCATCGTCGAGGAAAACTCCGTCATCTCGATGGGTGTCTACATCGGCCAGAGCACGCCGATCTACGACCGCACGACGGGCGAGATCCTCTACGGCCGCGTGCCGGCCGGCTCGGTGGTCATCAGCGGCAGCCTGCCCAAGGACGGCGGCAAGTACAGCCTGTACGCCGCCATCATCGTCAAGCGCGTGGACGCGCAGACGCGCGCCAAGACCAGCCTCAACGAGCTGCTGCGCGACTGAAGCCCGCCCTGCGCATCACCCCGGGAAAGACACTGGTGATGGGCCCGATGGAGCAACTGCTGCGGCTGATGGCCGAGAAGAAGGCGTCCGACATCTATCTGTCGGCCGCGTCGCCCGTGCTCATCAAGATCAACGGCGTGTCCATGCCGGTCAACGCCCAGACCTTGCCGGCCGACGGCCCCTACCGGCTGCTGGCCGAGGTCGTCAAGCCCGAGCAGTTGCAGGAGTACGACCGCACGGGCGAGCTCAACATCGCCATCCCCATGCCGGAGGTGGGGCGCTTTCGCATCAGCGCGATGCGCCAGCGCGGCACCTGCGCGGTGGTGGTGCGCTTCATCAGCGGGCAGATCCCCAAGGTCAGCGAGCTGGGCATCCCGCCGGTGCTGACGCAGATGATCATGGCCAAGCGCGGCCTGATGCTGGTGGTGGGCTCGACCGGCTCGGGCAAGAGCACGACGCTAGCCGCCCTGCTGGACCACCGCAACGAAAACACCACGGGCCACATCCTCACCATCGAGGACCCGATCGAGTACCTGTTCAAAAACAAAAAGAGCGTGGTCAACCAGCGCGAGGTCGGCACCGACACCGCCTCGCTCAACGTCGCGCTGAAGAACGCGCTGCGCCAGGCGCCGGACGTGATCCTCATCGGCGAGATCCGCGACCGCGAGACGATGTCACAGGCCATCGCCTACGCGCAGTCCGGCCACCTGGTGCTGGCCACGCTGCACGCCAACAACAGCTACCAGGCGCTCAACCGCATCCTCAACTTCTACCCGGTGGAGGTGCGGCCGACCATGCTCAACGACCTGGCCTCGTCGCTCAAGGCCATCGTCTCGCAGCGGCTGCTGCGCACGGTGGACGGCGGCCGCACGCCGGCGGTGGAGGTCATGGTCAACACGCGCCTCATCAGCGAGCTGATCGAGAAGGCCGACTTCTTTGGCGTGCGCGAGGCGCTGGAGAAGTCCATGGCCGAGGAGTCGCAAACCTTCGAGGCCGATCTGGCGCGGCTGATCCTGTCCGGGCGCATCACGCGCGAGGAGGGGCTGGCCTACGCCGACTCGCCGACCAACCTGCTGTGGCGGCTGCAAAACGACGACCGCGCGCGCGCCGCGGCGACCGCGCAGGCGGCCGCCCCCGCCACGACGGGCGAGCCCGGCAAGGGTGGCGGCCCGTCGTTCGACGGTTTTCTCCCCCCCAAATCCTGAGCGCCACGGGCGCCCCGCCTTGTCCCGATGACCGAGACCCTGCGCCTCACCGAGGCTTTGATCCGCCGTCCCTCCGTCACGCCCGACGACGCCGGCTGCCAGGCGCTGCTGGCCGAGCGGCTGACGGCGCTGGGCTTTGCCTGCGAGACGATCGCCAGCGGCCCGGATGATTTTCGCGTGACCAATCTGTGGGCGCTGCGCCCCGCAGCCAGCCCCGACGCCCCGGTGCTGGTGTTTGCCGGCCACACCGACGTGGTGCCGACCGGGCCACTGGAGCGCTGGCACAGCGACCCGTTTGCCCCCACCATCCGCGATGGCAAGCTCTACGGCCGCGGTGCCAGCGACATGAAGGCCTCGCTGGCCGCCATGGTCGTCGCGTGCGAGGCGTTTTTGCGCGCGCACCCGACGCCGGCCTTGTCGATCGGCTTTTTGCTCACCAGCGACGAGGAAGGCCCCGCGCGCGACGGCACCGTGGTGGTGTGCGAGGCGCTGCGCCAGCGCGGCCAGCGGCTGGACTGGTGCATCGTCGGCGAGCCGACCAGCGTGCAGCGCACCGGCGACATGATCAAAAACGGCCGGCGTGGCACCATGAGCGGGCGGCTGACCATCAAGGGCATCCAGGGCCACATCGCCTATCCGCACCTGGCGCGCAACCCCATCCACCTGCTGGCCCCCGCCTTGGCCGAGCTGGTCGCCACCCGCTGGGACGAGGGCAATGCCCACTTCCCGCCCACCAGCTGGCAGGTCAGCAACATCCACGGCGGCACCGGGGCGAGCAACGTCATCCCCGGCACCGTGGTGGTGGACTTCAACTTCCGCTTCAGCACCGAATCCACCCCGCAGGGGCTGCAAGCGCGCGTGCACGAGATTCTGGCGCGGCACGGCCTGCACCCCGGCACCGACTACGAGTTGAGCTGGACCGTCGGCGGCCTGCCCTTCCTGACCCCGCGCGGCCCGTTGGTCGATGCGGTGAGCGCCGCCATCCGCGACGTCACCGGGCTCGACACCGAACTCTCCACCACGGGCGGCACCAGCGACGGACGCTTCATCGCGCAGATCTGTCCGCAGGTGGTGGAACTGGGCCCGCCCAACGCCACCATTCACCAGATCGACGAGTGCATCGAGCTGGCCGATCTGGAGCTGCTCACGGACATCTACCGCCGCACGCTGGAGCGGTTGGCAGGCGTGGCATGACGGGGACGATCACCCTCGCCGCCCTCATCGACGAGGCCGAGCGGCGGCTCGACGCCGCCGGCGTCGTCTTTGGGCACGGCACCACCAACGCCCGGGACGAAGCCGCCTGGCTGGTGCTGTGGCGGCTGGGCCGGCCGCTCGACCTCGACCTGCACGCCCACGCCGCCGACCCCGTGCCCCCGGGCGACGCCGAGGCGGTGCGCGCGCTAATCGACGCCCGCATCCGCACCCGCAAGCCGGCCGCCTACCTGACCGGCGAGGCTTGGCTGCAAGGCGTGCCGTTCCACGTGGACGAGCGCGTGATCGTGCCGCGCAGCTTCATCGCGGAGCTGATCGCGGCCGCTCCGCAGGCCGACCCCATCGACCCCTGGCTGGGCGCGCACACGCGCCGGGTGCTGGACCTGTGCACGGGCAACGGGTCGCTGGCTGTGCTGGCGGCACTCGCCTGGCCCGAGGTCACGGTCGATGCCAGCGACCTCAGCGCCGATGCGCTGGCGGTCGCGGCCCGCAACGTCGCGCGCCATGGTCTGCAGGATCGCATCCGCCTGCTGCAGTCGGACGGCTGGACTGCGCTGCACGACCGCTACGACCTGATCCTGTGCAATCCCCCCTACGTCTGCCGGGCGCGCATGGACGCCCTGCCGGCGGAATACCGCGCCGAGCCGGCACTGGCCCTGGATGGCGGACCCGACGGCGGCGATGACGGCATGGACTTCGTGCGGCACCTGCTCGCGCATGCGCTGGACCATATGAACCCGGACGCCGTGCTGGTGCTGGAAATCGGGCACGAGCGGGCGCATTTCGAGCGCGCCTTTCCCACCCTGCCCGTGGTCTGGCTGCACACCAGCGGCGGCGACGACGCCGTGCTGCTGATCACCCGCGACGCACTGGCCGCGGCTCAGGCCGATCTGCCCCCCGACCCGCACCGCCCCACGCCATGATCACCTTGCGCGACGTCACCCTGCGACGGGGCGCCAAGGTCGTGCTGGACGGCGCCAGCGTCACCCTCCACCCCGGCGAGAAGGTCGGCCTGGTGGGCCGCAACGGTGCCGGCAAGTCCAGCCTGTTCGCGCTGTGGCTGGGGGATTTGCACGAGGACGGCGGCGAAGCCACCCTGCCCCGCCACTGGCGCATCAGCCATGTGGCGCAGGACATGCCCGAGACCGCCGAGCCGGCCACCGACTTCGTGGTGGCGGGCGACACCCGCTTGCTCGAGGCGCGCGCGCAGCTGGCCGCGGCCGACGCCAGCGGCGATGGCGAGGCCATCGCGCTGGCACACACCGCCCTGGCCGATGCCGGCGCCCACGACGCCCGGGCACGCGCCCAGGCCCTGATGCTGGGCCTGGGCTTTGCCCCTGCGGATTGGGAGCGGCCGGTCAACGGGTTTTCCGGCGGATGGCGCATGCGGTTGCAACTGGCCCGCGCGCTGATGTGCCCGAGCGACCTGCTGCTGCTCGACGAACCCACCAACCACCTGGACCTGGACGCCCTAGTCTGGCTGGAGAGCTGGCTGCAGCGCTACGAAGGGACGCTGGTCGTCATCAGCCACGACCGGGAGTTTTTGGACGCGGTCACCCGCGTCACCCTGCATCTGGATCAGGGCCGGCTCACGCGCTACGGCGGCAACTACAGCCGCTTCGAAGAGATGCGCGCCGAGCAGATCGAGCAGCAGCAGGCGGCCTACGCCCGCCAGCAGGAGCGCATCGCCCACTTGCAGCGCTTCATCGACCGCTTCCGGGCCAAGGCCACCAAGGCCCGGCAGGCGCAAAGCCGCCTCAAGGCGCTGGCGCGGATGGAGCGCCTCGCCCCCGTGCTGACGAGCGCGGATTTTCAGTTCGAGTTCGCCAACCCCGACGCGCTGCCCAACCCCATGCTCACGCTGCACGACGTGTCCGCCGGCTACCCCGGCGCCGACGGGCAGGCCCCGCGCGCCGTCGTGCACGGCATCCGGCGCAGCGTCTTGCCGGGGCAGCGCATCGGCATACTGGGGGCCAACGGCCAGGGCAAGTCCACGGTGGTCAAGACCATCGCCGGCGTGTTGCCGCCGCTGGCCGGCCGCATCGTGCCCGGCAAGGGCCTGCGCATCGGCTACTTTGCGCAGCAGGAGCTGGACATCCTGCGCGCCGACGACAATCCGCTGCAGCACCTGGTGCGCATCGCCCGCGAGGCCGAAGCGGCCGGCACCCTGATCGGCCAGTCCACCCGCGAGCAGGATTTGCGCACCTTTCTGGGCAGCTTCCAGTTCAGTGGCGACGCGGTGACCCAGCCCGTGGGCACGATGAGCGGGGGCGAAAAAGCACGGCTGGTGCTGGCCCTGCTGGTGTGGCAGCGGCCCAACCTGCTGCTGCTGGACGAGCCGACCAACCACCTGGATCTGACCACCCGCGAGGCGCTCGGCATGGCCCTCAACGCGTTCGAGGGCACGGTGATGCTGGTCAGCCACGACCGCGCCCTGCTGCGCGCGGTCTGCGACGAGTTTTGGCTGGTGAGCGACGGACAGCTCGCGCCGTTCCAGGGGGATCTGGACGACTACCAGCGCCACCTGCTGGACGTGGCCCGTCAGCGCCGCGAGGCCCTGTCCCACCGCACCGATGCGCGCGAAACGGCCGCGCCACGCTCCCCCTCCGTCACCCCGCAGGAGCGGCGCCGCCAGCAAGCGCAGCGGCGCCAGCAACTGGCCGAACGCCTCAGGCCCCACCGGCGCGAGTGCGACGCGCTGGAAGCGCGGATGCATACCCTGCAGGCCGAGCAAAGCGCTCTGCACGAGCGGCTGGCCCACGGTACCGACCGCATTGACATCGCCGAAGCCGGCCGGCGCCTCAAGGCCGTGGAGGCCGAACTTGCCGAAGTCGAGGAGCGCTGGCTGGCCGTGGCGGAAACCATCGAAGCGCTGGAACGCGAGGCCGCCCAGGCCGACGCGGACGCCACACAAGCCTGACCGCCGTGACCGCGTCACCGTCTTGCTCGCCCTCGCCCGCCCGGCCGGCCCTGCCCCCCTTGCCGCCCGCCTTCTCGGACGTGCTGGACGCGCTGATACCGTCCGACCTGCGGCCGCGCGTGGACGCGAGCTACACCGCGCCGAAGGCGGTGGTGTTTCGCATCAACCCGCTGCGTGCACCGGATGCGGCGGCGGTACTGACCGCCCTGGCGCCGCTGCGCCCCGAGCCGGTGGCGGGCGTCGAGGGCGTGTTCCGATTGCCCGCGGACGATCGGGACGCGCTGACCCACCATCCAATGGCCACCGATGGCAGCCTCTACATCCAGGGCGTGGCCAGCATGGCCGCGGTCTGGGCGCTGCAGCCCCAGCCGGGCGAGGAGGTGCTGGATCTGGCCGCCGCCCCTGGCGGCAAAACGGCGCTCATCGCCGCCAGCATGGCCAACCAGGGGCGCCTGGCCGCGGTAGAGCCGGTGCGGGCGCGTTTCTTTCGCCTCAAGGCCAATTTGCAGCGTCTGGGGGTGCGCAACGCCCAGCTCTACCTGAAAGACGGTGCCCAGGTCGGGCGTCTGGTCCCCGGTCGGTTCGACCGCGTGCTGCTGGACGCCCCCTGCTCGTCCGAAGCGCAGTTCACGCGGCTGGACCCCACGTCCTGGGCGCACTGGAGCCCCAAAAAAGTACGGGCCAGCGCCGCGCTGCAAAGCCGGCTGCTGCGCTCCGCGGCCGATGCGCTCAAACCGGGGGGCGTGCTCATCTACGGCACCTGCTCCCTGTCGCCGGAGGAGGACGAGTGCGTGCTGGATGCGCTGCTGCGCGAGCGGGATGACCTCTGGCCGGAGCCCCTGCCTTGGCCCGTGGACCTGCCCGCGCTGCCCGGCTTGACGGCCTGGCGCCAGCAGCCTCTGCACCCGGATCTGACGCTGGCCCGCCGCGTGCTGCCCACCGAATGGACGGACGCTTTTTTCCTGTGC
The DNA here is from genome assembly GCF_001675355.1 of Tepidimonas fonticaldi. Taxonomy (NCBI): domain Bacteria; kingdom Pseudomonadati; phylum Pseudomonadota; class Betaproteobacteria; order Burkholderiales; genus Tepidimonas; species Tepidimonas fonticaldi. The sequence goes on from NZ_LZDH01000056.1 coordinate 918,409, forward strand.
CGGCTGCGCAAACGCGGCTGACCCCGGCTCAAGCTGCGCGTGTGCGGCCACCCACGGCCAGCGCCGCCCCGACGGCCAGCGCCAACGTCACCGCGCCGCCCGCCAGCGTCGCGGCGTACCAGCCGTGGTCCATGAGCACGCCAAACACCAGCGGCGCAATCGCAAAACCGGTGTCCAGGCCGGAATAGACCGTGCCATAGACACGCCCGGTCGCGCCTTTCGGGGTGGCGCGCTTGATCAACATGTCGCGGCTCGGCCCCCCGATGCCGACCGCCAGCCCCGTGATCGCCAGCAGAGCCATCGAGCCGCCGCCCCCCAGCCAGCCGGTCGCGGCCAGCAGCATCAGCGCCGCGCCTGCGGCCATGGCCCAGGCGACCACCCGATCGACCGCGCGCGCCCGCGCCGCGACGAAGCCGCCGACGAACATCCCCGCGGCCCCCGCCAGCATGTAGGCGGTCACGGTCAGCGTCGCCGTCTCGAACGGCACGGCGTGCACCGCTTTCAGGATCGACACCGAATAGGTCTGGACCACCGCCAGCGTCATGGTGGACAGCAGGAAGAAGACAAAACACCACCACACCACGGGCAGCCGCAAAAAGGCCAGATCGTCCGCCCGGCTGGCGCCCTGCCGGCGCGGCACCACCTCGGTGTGGAGGTGTTCGCGCTGCCACCACAGCACCGCCAGCACACCCGCATACACGGCAATGGCCGCCCAATAAGCCCAGCGCCAGTTGCCCAGCGCGGTGATCCCCACCAAAAACACCGGCGCCAGCGCCCAGCCCAGGTTGCCGGTCAGCCCGTGCGCGCTGAAGGCGTGCCCCAGGCGCGGGGGCGACACACGCTGGTTGAGGATGGAAAAATCCACCGGGTGAAACGGCGCATTGCCCAGCCCGGCGAGCACGGCGGCGAGCAACAGCCCGGTGTACCCGTGGGACAGGGCCGCCGCCAGGGCCGACCCCATGAACAGCAGGATGGAGCCGAACAGCACGGGCCGGGCGCCGACGCGGTCGACCAGAAAACCCGACAGCGCCTGCCCCACGCCCGAGATGACGAAGAACACGCTGGTCAACAGCCCCACCTGGGAGAAGCTCAGCCCGAACTCCCGCATGAACAGCGGAAACAGCGGCGCCAGCAACAGGTGCGAAAAATGGGAGGTGGCATGCGCCAGCCCGACCAAACCGATCACGGTCGCATCACGCTGCCAGGGCACGGGGGCGGGCGCGTGAGCGCTGCCCGCTTCGGTTGGGACGGTGGACATGGCCGCGATGGTACGCGACTCGCTCCCTGACCGCGGCCGCGCGGGTGACAGCCCCACGGAAAGCGGCGCGCAGGCCCGGGTGCCGGCAAGGGCGGCACACAAGGGCGGCACAATAGCCCGATATGAACATCGTGATCCTCGACGATTACCAGGACGCCGTGCGCAAGCTCGCCTGCGCGCACAAGCTCGACCCCTACCCGGCCAAGGTGTACACCAACAACGTCAAGGGGGTGGGCCAGCTCTCCGTGCGCTTGCGCGACGCGGACATCGTCGTGCTGATTCGCGAGCGCACTCAGATCACACGCCAACTGCTCGACAAGCTGCCGCGGCTCAAACTGATCGCGCAGACGGGCTCGGTCGGCCGCCACATCGACGTGCAGGCCTGTACCGAGCACGGCGTGGCCGTGGCCGAAGGGGTGGGCGATCCGGTGGCCCCCGCCGAGCTGACCTGGGCGCTGATCATGGCCGCCATGCGGCGCATTCCGCAGTATGTGAGCCACCTCAAGCACGGGGCCTGGCAGCAGTCGGGGCTGAAGGCAGCGTCCATGCCACCCAACTTTGGGCTAGGCCAAGTGGTGCGCGGGCGCACACTGGGCATCTGGGGCTATGGCCGGATCGGGCAGATCGTCGCCGGCTACGGGCGGGCCTTTGGCATGCGCGTCGCCATCTGGGGCAGCGAAGCCAGTCGCACGCGCGCCGCAGCCGACGGCTACGACACCTTCGACAGCCAAGCCGACCTGTTCGCCCACAGCGACGTGCTGAGCCTGCATCTGCGTCTGGCGGATGCGACGACGGGCTGCGTCACGCTGGAAGACCTGTCGCGCATGAAACCCACCGCGCTGCTGGTCAACACCTCGCGCGCCGAGTTGATCGAGCCCGACGCGCTGGTCGCGGCACTCAACCGCGGCCGCCCGGGCATGGCCGCCGTCGATGTGTTCGAGACCGAACCCATCCTGCAAGGCCACGCCCTGCTGCGCCTGGAAAACTGCATCTGCACGCCGCACATCGGCTTTGTCGAACTCGACAGCTACGAAAAATATTTTTCGGCCGCGTTCGACAACGTGGTCAACTACATCAAAGGCACGCCCACCAACATCGTCAACCCTGGGGCGCTGCACATGCGCCGCTGACGGTGCGCCCCGGGGCCGCCCGGGCCCCGCGAGCTTCAGCACGTCAACGGGGCGGGGGCGCGTTGCTGGCGGGCGGCTGCCAACCGCTCCAATCGAAGTCCAGCGCCCCGTCGGATGGCGCGGCACCGGCGGCAGGCGGTGCCGGTGTGGGTGTCGCCGTGGGCGTGGGCGGCAGATCGGTGATGTCCGGCAGCTCGAAGTCGAGCACGGAGGCCGCGGCTACGGCTGTCGCCGCCGACGAGCCCGCCGGTGCGGCCGACGGAGCCAGCGGGGCCTGCGCCAACACCGGCAGCAGATCCAGCACCCCGTGCAGCACAATCAGGTCATCGAACGCCGCTAGGGTGCGCACCTGCAGCGGCGCGGCCGGATCCCCCGGCTGGGAGGCGAGCGCCGCCTCGAGGGTCGCCCGCGCGGCATCCCCCGGCCAGCCGCGCGTCAAGGCGTGCAGTAGCCCCGGGTCGGCCTCCACACCATCGGCGGTATCGGCCACGGCCAACAGGCGCTGATAGTGCTGCTCGTAGGTGGCTTGCGGCGAGCGTGTGTCCAGACCGTGCTTGCGGGCCAGGGCCCACCAGCGCAGATACGGCGCTTCGCTGGCGCGGGGGTGCGCCAACACGAAGGCCCGCAAGGCGGCCACCGCATCCGCCGCCTGGCCGAGCGATTCGAAGAAATCGACCCGCTCCCACAGCTCGTGCAGCGCAGCGATGTCGAGCCGCGCAATCGGCACTTCCTGGAACACCGACGCCCCGGCCTCGCTGACTTCCAGCCCGGCCATGTGATCGCCCATCACCGGCGCGCTCGATCCGGTCGTGGCCGCCGTGGGTTCGGCCGCCGTGGCCGAGTGGATCGCTGCCATCACCTCGGCGGCGGGTGACGGTACCGGCGCCGGGGGAGCATCCGCGCCACCGCCGCGCTCCGCAGGCGCTGCCCACCACGGGGCGGTGGGCACCGGGGCCACCGGTGCGGGCCGTCGCCGCAGCAGCCACAGCAAGGCGCCCAGCAGCCCCACGATCACCCCGGCCAGAGCGTACAGAATGCCGTCACCGCGGGCGCTGCGGGCGGCCGTCAGCTCGCGGTTCAGGCTCTCGACGGCCAGCAGCAGGCGCTGTTGCTCCGCGCGCAACGTGGCCAGCTCTTGCTGCACCGCCGGGTTCGGTTCCGCCGTGGGCGCCGGGGCGTCGGCGGGGACGGCCGCCGGCGCCCCGGCCGGATCGCCGCCCGCCTTGGTGCCAGGGGCCTGCGCGATGTCCACCGGCTCCAGCTCCAGCCGGGGGCCGGCGGGGGGCGGGGGAACCGGGGGGGCGGAGCGGGCCTCTCCACTCGCCTCGCGTGCCGCAGGGGCCGCCGCAGCCACCGGTTTGACCTTGGAGGCCAGGCGCGCGACACCCGCCGGGCGCGGGGCGGTGGTGAGCGACCGGATGGGGGGCTCCGGTGCCGGGTTCCGCGCGACAGGGGCAACGGGGTTGGCCGGTGCGACGGCCGCCGCGCTGGGCCGATCCACCGGCGCCGGGGCGGCCGCCGTCACGGCAGGCGCGGGCACGGGCCGCACCGGCTCCACATCCGCCAACAGCGTGTACGCACGGGCGAACCGCATGGGGCAGCCGACGCGCAGCTCGACGGTGACGAACGGCTCGTTGACGGGCAGGCGTGAGCGCACGCGCAACACGCCCGCCCCCCGCGCCGCATCGCGCTCGACGGTGACGCTGACATCCGACGGGCTCAGACGCATCTCGCCATAGCGGACGTCCGCCTGCACACATTGGGCGCCGGTGTCGTCCCCCGTGGCCCCCGGGCTTTGCACCACAATATCGAGCGGCCGACCGATAATGACTGCGCCCTGCACCGCCCCCAGGGACTGGGCATGACCCTGCACGGCCGCCACGAGCAGCAAGCTGGTCAACGCGGATTTGGGGTGCATGCGGGGATTCCTGCGGACTGGCCGATACGCGCTTCGAGAAGCATTCTGGTTGGCCGATTCTGTCACATCCGTTCCAAACGATACTGTATTGAGCATGCCCCAAGCCTCCAACCGTTTGACTTTTCGCAACATTGGCCTCGTCGGTACCGGCGCCATGGGTCGGGGCATCGCCCAGATCGCCGCGCAGGCCGGCAGCACCGTACACCTGGTGGACGCGCAACCGGCTGCCGTCGAGGCCGCCCGCACCGCCCTGCGCGACACCTGGGACAAACTGGTGGCCAAGGGCCGCATGACCGCGGATGACGCCGCCGCGTGCCTGCAGCGGTTGGTGCCGGACGCTGGCGTGGAAGCGCTGGCGGGCTGCGACCTCGTCATCGAAGCCGTCGTCGAGCGGTTGGATGTCAAGCAAGACCTGTTCCGCCAGCTCGAGGACATCGTCGGCCCGGACGCGGTGCTGGCCACCAACACCTCGTCGCTGTCGGTCACCGCCATCGGCAGCCGGCTGCGCGCCCCGCAGCGGCTGGCGGGCTTTCACTTCTTCAACCCGGTGCCGCTGATGAAGGTGGTGGAGGTGATCCGCGGCCTCAAGACCGACGCGGCGGTGGGCGAACGGCTGGCCGCCTTCGCGCGCGAGATGGGCCACACCCCGGTGATGGCGCAGGACACGCCGGGCTTCATCGTCAACCACGCCGGGCGCGGCTACATCACCGAGGCGCTGCGCATCGCGGGCGAGCGCGTGGCCGACTTCGCCACCATCGACCGCATCCTGAAGGACCAGATGGGTTTTCGCCTCGGGCCGTTCGAGTTGCTGGACCTGACGGCGCTGGACGTCTCCCAGCCGGTGATGGAGTCGATCTACCACCAGTATTACGAGGAGCCGCGCTTTCGCCCGAGCGTGATCGCGGCGCAGCGGCTGGCCGGGGGCGTGGTCGGGCGCAAGGTCGGCGAGGGCTTCTACCGCTACGTCGACGGGCAGGCGCAGGTGCCGCCGGAGCCGCCCGCGCCGGTGGTGGAGGCGCTGCCGCCGGTGTGGGTGCCGGGGCGCGCCGCGCGGCGGGCGGAGCTGCTGCAGCTGCTGAAGGACCTGGGCGCGACGATCGAGACCGCCGCCCAGCCGTCCGGGCAGGCGCTGATCGTGGTGGCGCCGCTCGGCCACGACGTCACGACGGTGGCGGCGGTGGAGCGGCTCGACCCCGGCCGCACCGTCGGCATCGACATGCTGCTGCCGGATGGCGCGGTCAAGCGCCGCGTGCTGGCCACCAACCCCGCCACCCGCCACGACATGCGTGTCGCGGCGCACGCCCTGCTCGCGCGCGACGGCAAGCCGGTCAGCGTCATCCGCGACAGCGGCGGCTTCGTCACCCAGCGCACGGTGGCCACCATCGTCAACATCGCCGCCGACATCTGCCAGCAGGGCATCTGCACCCCCGGCGACCTGGAGACCGCCGTCACGCTGGGCCTGGGCTACCCGGCCGGGCCGCTGGCGATGGGCGACCGCGTCGGTGCCGCCAGCGTGCTGGAGATCCTGTTCAACCTGCAGACCGTCTACGGCGACCCGCGCTACCGCCCCTCGCCGTGGCTGCGCCGCCGCGGCGCGCTGGGTCTCAGCCTGCTGCACCCGGAGGAGTGACGCAATGACCGCCACGCTCAAGAGCCACAGCCACGGCGGCACGCTGGTGCTGACGATCCACAACCCCGAGCAGCGCAACGCGCTGGCGCCGGAGATCTACGTCGCCGGCATCGAGGCGCTGATCGCCGCCGAGCGCAACGCCGAGGTGCGCAGCGTCGTCCTCACCGGCGACGGCGGCACCTTCTGCGCCGGCGGCAACCTGCAGCGGCTGCTGGCCAACCGGCAGCAGCCGCCCGAGGTGCAGGCCGACAGCATCGAGGCGCTGCACGGCTGGATCGAGGCGATCCGCAGCTTTCCCAAGCCCGTCATCACCGCGGTCGAGGGCGCCTGCGCCGGCGCGGGGTTTTCGCTCGCGCTGGCGTGCGACCTGCTGGTGGCGGCGCGCGACGCGGTGTTCGTGATGGCCTACGTCAACGTCGGGCTTTCGCCCGACGGCGGCGCCACCTGGAGCCTGCTGCGCCAGCTGCCGCGCGCCACCGCGCTGCAGCTGCTGATGCTGGGCGAGCGCGCCGGCGCCGAGCGGCTGCACCAGCTCGGCCTCGTCACCGCGGTCAGCGCCCCGGGCGCGGCGCTGTCGGACGCGCTGGCGCTGGCCGAGCGGCTCAACGCCAAGGCCCCCAACGCGCTGGCCAGCATCAAGGCGCTGGCCAACGATGCGCTCACGCAATCGCTGCCGGCGCAACTGCGCGACGAGCGCGACCATTTCGTGCGCAATCTGCATCACCCCAACGCGGGCGAAGGCATTCGTGCCTTCCTGGACAAGCGCGCCGCCCAATACCGCTGAGTGGACCGGCTGCGCCGCCGGCAGGGCCCTGGGGCCACGCCGGCCGGTGCGGGTCACCAAGGAGACAAACCCATGATGTCCAAGTCGCTCATACGACAGCCCTTCGACGAGCCCATTCTGACAATGGAAGAACGGGAAGCGATCAACCAAGGTCGCTGGTTTTCCAGTCTTTCACCATCGCTGCGGCACGACATCCTCCGATGCGCTTTCGTCAAACGCTACCAGGACGGCGATCTGATCGCCGCGCGCGGCGATCCGCCGGCGCTGTGGACCGCCGTGGCCAAGGGGGCCGTGCGCGTCAGCTCCACCTCCATCACGGGCAAGCAGATCACGCTGACCTATGTGGAGCCGGGCGTGTGGTTTGGCGACATCGCAATGTTCGACGGCGACGCGCGCACCCACGATGCCTACGCCCACGGTCCGACGACCTTGCTGTGCGTGGCGCGCAGCGATCTGCAAAAAATCCTGGACCAGCATGTGGAGCTGTACGAGGCGCTGCTGCGCCTGCAGGCGCGGCGCATCCGCACGCTGTTCGGCTTGGTGGAGGACCTGAACACCCTGCCCCTGCGCTCGCGGCTGGCCAAGCAGCTGCTGCATCTGTGCCGCTCCTACGGCGTGCCGTGCCTGTCCAACGGGCAGGAGACGCGCATCGGCCTGCAACTCGCGCAGGAAGAGCTGGCCCAGTTGCTGGGTGCCTCGCGCCAGCGCGTCAACCAGGAGCTCAAGGCCATGGAGCGCGACGGCGCCATCCGCATCGAGCCGGGCGGCCTGGTGATCCGCGACCGTGGCCAGCTCATGCGCATCGTCGAATCCGAACCCTGACCCCCAGCCGCATGGCCGGTGGGTCGGCTTTCCCCCCTGCCTGCCATGCCCGAATCCCCCTCTCCCGCTGATACCTCCGCCAGCCACGCCCTGGACGTCGCCGCGCTGGAGCGCTGGCTGACGGCGCACCTGCCGGGCTTTGCCGGGCCGCTGTCCATCGAAAAGTTTCCCGGCGGGCAGTCCAATCCGACCTATCGCCTCGTCACCCCGGGGCGGGCGTACGTCATGCGCGCCAAGCCCGGCCCGGTGGCCAAGCTGCTGCCGTCGGCACACGCCATCGAGCGCGAGTTTCGCGTCATGCAAGCCCTGGCCGCCACCGACGTGCCCGTGGCGCGCATGCATGTGCTGTGCGAGGACGAGTCCGTCATCGGGCGCGCCTTCTACGTCATGGAGCACGTCGATGGCCGCGTGCTGTGGGACCAGTCGCTGCCCGGGATGGACCCCGAGCAGCGCCGCGCGCACTATCTGGAAATGAACCGCGTGCTCGCCGCCCTGCACCGGGTGGACGTGCAGGCCGTGGGGCTGGCCGACTACGGCAAGCCCGGCAACTATTTCGAGCGCCAGATCGCGCGTTGGAGCAAGCAGTATGCCGCCTCCATCACCGACCCCATCCCCGAGATGGACGCGCTCATGGCCTGGCTGCCCGCCCACCTGCCCGACATGGCGCGCGACGAACGGCTGGTCAGCGTGGTCCATGGCGACTACCGCCTGGACAACCTGATGTTCCACCCTACGGCGCCGCGCATCGTGGCGGTGCTGGACTGGGAGCTGTCCACGCTGGGCCATCCGCTGGCGGACTTCAGCTACCACTGCATGTCCTGGCACATCGAACCCGGCGCCTTCCGCGGCATCGCCGGGCTGGACTGGGCGGCCCTGGGCATCCCGTCCGAGGACGAGTACATCGAGCGCTACTGCGAGCAAACCGGCTTTGCCACCCCCGAGGCCCTGCGCCGCGACTGGCCGTTCTACCTGGCCTACAACGCCTTCCGCCTGGCGGCCATCCTGCAAGGCATCGCCAAACGGGTGGAGCTGGGCATCGCCTCCAGCGCCCAGGCCCGCCAGAGCGCGGCCGGCGCCCGCCCCCTCGCCCAGTTGGCCTGGCGCTTTGCGCAACAGGCGCGCTGACCTCCCCTCCCCTGACCTGACCCCGGAGACCCCGATGGACTTTGCCTACAGCCCCCGCGTCCAGGCCCTGCGCGAACGCCTGATGGCCTTCATGGACGAACACATCTACCCCAACGAGGACCGGTTCGAGGCGGAGGTCGAGGCCAACCGCGCCGCCGGCAACGCCTGGGTCCCCACGCGCCTGATCGAGGACCTCAAGCCCAAGGCACGCGCCGCCGGCCTGTGGAACCTGTTCCTGCCAAACTCCCCGCGCGCGCCGGAGGGCTTGAGCAACCTCGAATACGCGCCGCTGTGCGAGATCATGGGCCGTGTGCCGTGGGCGGCGGAGGTGTTCAACTGCTCCGCCCCCGACACCGGCAACATGGAGACGCTGGAGCGCTACGCCAGCGAGGCGCTCAAGGACCGCTGGCTCGAGCCGCTGCTGCGCGGCGAGATCCGCTCCGCCTTCCTGATGACCGAGCCGGAGGTGGCCTCGTCGGACGCCACCAACATCCAGTGCCGCATCGAGCGCGACGGCGACCACTACGTCATCAACGGGCGCAAGTGGTGGTCGTCCGGCGCCGGCGATCCGCGCTGCGCGGTCTACATCGTCATGGGCAAGACCAACCCCGACGCGCCGCGCCATGCGCAGCAGTCGATGATCGTGGTGCCGGCCGACACGCCCGGCATCCGCGTTGTGCGGGCACTCTCGGTGTTCGGCTACGACGACGCGCCGCACGGCCACATGGAGATCGAGCTGAAGGACGTGCGCGTGCCGGCCGACCACATCCTGCTCGGCGAGGGACGCGGCTTCGAGATCGCGCAGGGGCGGCTCGGCCCCGGGCGCATCCACCACTGTATGCGCTCGATCGGCGCGGCCGAGCGCGCGCTGGAGCTGATGTGCCGCCGGCTCAACGAGCGCGTCGCCTTCGGCAAGGCGATCGCCGCGCAGACCGTCTGGCAGGAGCGCATCGCGGAGGCACGCTGCATGATCGAGCAGGCGCGGCTGCTGGTGCTCAAGGCCGCCTACATGATGGACACGGTCGGCAACAAGGCCGCGCGTGCCGAGATCGCGATGATCAAGGTCGTCGCCCCCAACGTCGCCTGCCAAGTGCTGGACTGGGCCATTCAGGCGCACGGCGGCGCAGGCGTGTCGCAGGTCACGCCGCTGGCGCGCAGCTACGCCAACCAGCGCACGCTGCGGCTGGCCGACGGGCCGGACGAGGTGCACCGCAACGCCATCGCCAAGCTGGAGCTGGCCAAGCACCTGGTGCGCGCGCCGGAGGTGGAAATGCCCATTACCCGCGGCTGCTAGTCACGCTGGCGCGGGCCGGGCGGTTCCGAGTACCGCTTCGGGCAGTACCCGGTTCGCGTCATAGGTTGCTGGACGCGCGCACCTCGGCCAGGGTGGTCAGCCCCATGAGCACCTTTTCGATGCCGTCTTGGCGCAGGGTGCGCATGCCCTCGCGGATGGCTTGGGCCTGGATATCGGCGGGGCGCGCGCGGGCCTGCACCAGGCGCCGCAACTCCGGGCTGGCGATCAACAGCTCGTGCATCGGCAGGCGGCCGCGGTAGCCCGTCTGCCCGCATTCCGGGCAGCCCGGGGCCCGCGCCATCGTCAATTGGCCATCGCGGCTGAAGCGCTGGCGCCATTCCCGCTCCAGCGCATCGGGATCCTGCAAGGGATGGTCGTCGGGCAGTTGCGCACGGTAGTCGTTCGTCAACTCGCGCAGCCGCTCCGGGGTCACGGGCTCGTGCTGCACACAGGACGAGCACAGCCGGCGCACCAGCCGTTGTGCCAGGATGCCCTGCAAAGAGTCGGCGAACGAAAACGGATCCACCCCCAGGTCGCCCAGGCGCAAAATGGTTTCGGCCGCCGAGTTGGTGTGCAGCGTGGACATCACCAGATGCCCCGTCAGCGAGGCCTCGATCGCCATCTCGGCCGTCTCGGCATCGCGGATCTCGCCCACCATGATCACATCCGGGTCCGCGCGCAACAGCGAGCGCAGTGCGTTGGCGAACGTCCAGCCGATCTTGGCATTGACCTGAATCTGACGCAGCCCGCGCTGGGTGATTTCCACCGGGTCCTCGGCGGTCCAGATCTTGCGCTTGGGCGTGTTGAGGCGTTGCAGGGCGGCGTGCAGCGTCGTGGTCTTGCCCGATCCGGTCGGGCCGGCGCACAGGAACAGCCCATACGGCCGCTCCAGAATGTGCTCGATGGCCGCCAGGTTGCGCGGGGACAGCGCCAGCCCCTCCAGCGGCATGGGCGCCGAGGAGTTGAGGATGCGCATCACCACGTCCTCCAGCCCGTCGGCGGTCGGAATGGTGGCCACGCGCAGCTCGATCGGCAGCCCCCCGAAGCGGCGGAAATGGATTTTGCCGTCCTGCGGCTTGCGCCGCTCCGAGATGTCGAGGCTGCACATCACCTTGATGCGGGCGATGAGCGCGTTGCGGTAGTTGGCGGGCAGCTCCAGATAGGGGCGCAGCTCGCCGTCGACCCGGAAACGGATGATCACCTTCTCCCGCCCAGGATACGGCTCGATGTGGATATCGGACGCGCGCTGATGGAAGGCCTCGACGATCATCGAATTGACCAGCTTGACCAGCGTGTTGTCCGACTGCTCGATCGGCCGCTCGTCGACGCCTTGCAACGAGGCCTCGCCAGCCAGCTCGACGGCCAGTTGCCAGGCCTCCACGTTGGATGCGGGGGCCACGGACGGCTTGACGGGCTCGACCGCGGCTGGCACGGCCTCATCCCCCAGGCCGATGGCGCGGTAGGCCTCCGCAATCTTGGCCTGCAGGTCGGCGGCCGAGCTCACCACCGGGATCACCTTGCGCTGTGCCGTGAACTCCAGCTCGTCGATCGCCTTGAACTGCAGCGGATCCGGCATGGCGACCACGACCGACGCACCCAGAATGGCGATCGGCAGCACCTGCAGCCGAATGGCCAGCACCATCGGCACCAGCCGCAGCGCCGCAGCGTCCAGCGGAAACTTGCGGACATCCACGAAGGGATAGCCCATCTTGCGCGCCAGCGCGACCTGCAGATCGGCGGGCTGGATCAGCCCCATCTCGACCAGCGTCTGCCCGAGCGGGGTTTTGGGTTGTGCCTTCTGGCGCTCCAGCGCGCGCAGCAACTGCTCGGGGGTGATCTTGCCCAGGCCCATCAGGGCCTCGCCGATGGGCACGGGCTTGAGCGTCGCCTGCCGCTCCAGCGCGGCCTTGAGCTGTTCGAGGTTCTCGACCATCGAGGCTTCGATGTGCCGCAGCGATTCCGGCGACACCTCCTCGGTGGCGCTCAGCAGCGTCTCGCTGAAGCCGCTGTCGGCCAGCAGGCCGCCGTCCCGGCTCTGTACCTCGTAGCGGACGATGCCGCTCTTGGGCACGAACACGCGCTCCGGGTCGCCTTCGCGCGCCATCTTGGGAAACACCCACAGCCCGTGCGGCGTGCGTCGGCAGCCGTGGCACAGCCCCGAATACACCGACCCATCGCGCAACTGCACCACGAAGGAGTGCAGCACCTCGTCCGCATACCCCGACGCCGCGCCCAGCGACGCAGGCGCGTCCCGCGGATCCACGCGCAAGCGCTTGACCTGGTTGAAGCGCAGCGACAGCAGGCGGGGCGGCTCCTCGACCAGAATCTTGAGCGCGCCCCCCTCCGGCTGAAAATCCGCCAACGCGCCGCGCACGACGCGCCCGTTCCACCCCTCCACGGCCACGGGCAGGCTCGGCTGCCCCGCGACGTAGGTTTCGTCGGTATCGCGGTTGGGAATCGCAAATTGGGCGTTGGGGGCCATGGGGTCAGCCGGATGTGGATCTCCGGAGGATGTCGGCGGATGCTACATCCCCAGAATCCATTGAATCACATTCTTGGCCAGAAACCCCAGCATCCCCAGCGACAGCACCAGGAACAACACGAAGGTGCCGAACTTGCCCGCCTTGGACTCGCGCGCCAGGTTGAAGACGATGAAGAGCATGTACAAAATGAAGGCACCCACCCCAAAGGTGAGCCCGAACTGCGCGACCTGCGCCTCGGTATAGCCAAACAACGTCCCGTTCATCGCGCCCTTCACCCTCGCAGCGGCCGAATCAGCCCGGCCCGCTCGAAATCCCGATAGGCGTGCCAGCTCGCGTATGCCACGACCGGCACCGTCAGCATCAAGCCCACCATGGCCAGCGCCATGCCCAGGGCCACCAGCGCCACGATGCACACCGCCCACACCCCCATGACCACCGGGTGGCTGCCCACGGCCCGCCAGCTCTCGCCCACCGCATGCCACAGCGGCGTGGGCGTGTCCACCAGCATGGGCAGGGTCATGACGCTGGAGGCAAACACCGGTGCCGCCAGCCAGGCCCCAAGCAGCAGCCAGACCTCGAACAGCCCCACCCCGTCGGCCAGGACCACATGCAGCACGAAATCCATGGGCCGCTGCACCGGCGCAGGGGCCCACAGCGTGATGAGGGCCGCTGACGTCAGCACCCAGCCCGTCCCCGCCAGCCCCAGCAGTAGCCCAAAGGTCATCAGGCGCCGATCGCCCGACGACCACAGCCGCACCACCTCAGCGCAGCACACCTTCTCGCCGCGCTCCAGATAGCGGCTCACCGCATACAGGCCCGACGCCAGCACCGGCGCGATGATCAAAAATCCGGAAAACGCGCCGGCCAGCAGCCAGAACTCATCGCGCAGCGCCAGCCACAGAATCAGCCCGAACAGCGCCATCATGCCGCCGTGCAGCGCCCCCGGCAGGGGATGGGTCACATAGTCGCGCCATCCCAGCCGAAGCCAGCGCAGCGGTGCCGCCCAACCGATGGCGGGCACGGGTGACCGGTCGCCGGCGACGGCGGGCGGGGGCGATGGGGTCATCATGAGAACCTCTCCCGGGAATCACGCAGAAATCGAACGGGCCGCCCCCGTGACGGCATGGCGGCCCGCCCCGAATTGGACCACAACCGTTGCACGGTAGGGCGCCCGCGGGCCGCCGAACCTCCGGTGTCGCCAGCGAGTCGTCGGGGGGTCAAGCCGCCAGGGGGCCGGCGCTCTCGAGCAACTGGCGCGTGTAAGGCTCGCGCGGCGCGCGCAGCACCTGCAGCGCGGGCCCCGACTCCACCACGGCGCCAGCGCGCATGACCAGCACATCGTGCGCCATCGCCCATACCACATCCACGTCGTGGGTGATCAGCAGGTACGACAGGCCGCGCTCGCGCTGCAAGCGCAGCAGCAGCTCGATCACTTGCCGCTGCACCGTGACATCCAGGGCGCTGGTCGGCTCGTCCAGCACCAGCAGACGCGGCTGCACGATGAGCGCCCTGGCGATGGCGATGCGCTGCCGCTGCCCACCCGAAAAGGCATGGGGATAGCGCTGCAGCCACGCGGCGACCTCGGCAGGCGTCGCCGTGGCGGGCAGCAAGCCGACCTCCTGCAAAGCAGCCACGACGCGCTTGCGCCGCTCGGCCGCGGACAGCCGCGGCTCGTGCACCCGCAAGCCTTCTTCGACGATCTGCTCGACCGTCAGGCGCGGCGACAGCGACGAGAACGGATCCTGAAACACCACCTGCACCTCGCGGCGCAGAGGACGGTCCATCGCCCCGCCCTGCCAGGCCCTGCCCATCACCGCCAGACGGCCCTGCACCGGCAGCAGGCCCAGAGCGGCCAGCGCCAGCGTCGACTTGCCCGATCCGGACTCCCCCACCACCCCCAGTGTGCGGCCGGGCGCCAGCCGGGCCGACACCCCATGCACTGCGGGGAACTGCCCGGCGCAAAACCACCCCCGCCACCCGGGTCGCGGCACACGGTACGTCACGCGCAACCCATCCAGCTCCAGGCATGGGGGCGCGTCCGCGGGGGGGGTGTCCGCTTGCAGCGCCTTGGGCCGCACCGGGCGGCTGCCCAGCAAGCGCACCGTGTACGGATGCGTCGGCGCGTCAAACACCTGGGCCACCGGCCCCGCCTCGACCACCTGCCCCTGCTCCATCACGACCACACGGTCGGCAAAACGCCGCACCAGGTTCAGATCGTGCGTGATCAACAAAACCGCCAGCCCCAGGCGGCGCTGCAAATCCTCCAGGAGCGCCAGGATTTGCAACCGCAGGCTGGCATCCAGCGCCGTGGTCGGCTCGTCCGCGATCAACAGGCGCGGCTCGCCGGCCAGCGCCATGGCAATCATGGCGCGCTGGCGCTGCCCGCCGCTGAGCTGATGCGGATACTGACGCGCCCGGCGCGGGGCGTCGTCGATGCCGACCTGGGCCAGCCACTCGACGGCGCGCGCCCAGGCTTCGCGCGGCAACAGCGCCCGCTTCAGGCGCAGCACCTCGGCGATCTGCTCGCCCACCGGGTACAGCGGATCGAGCGCCGTCATCGGCTCCTGAAACACATACGCCACCGCATCGCCGCGCAAGGCGCGCAGCGCGCGCTCCGGCAACGTCAGCAGCGACTGCCCGTCAAAGCGCACCTCCCCCTCGATACGGGCGTCGGGCAACAGCCGCAGCAGGCTCAGCGCGGACACCGTCTTGCCCGAGCCGGATTCCCCCACCAGGGCCACCTTCTCGCCCGCGCCCACATCGAAGTCGATGCCGTGCACCACGGGCCGTCCGCCAAACGCGATGCGCAGGCCGCGCACAGTCAGCAACGGGGTCGCCTGCCCGTCCATCAGTCGGCCTTTCGGGGGTCGAGCGCGTCGCGCAGCGCGTCACCCATGAAGGTGAGCAGCGTCAGCGTAAGCACCAGCACGCCAAAGGTGGACAGCGAAATCCACCACGCATCGATGTTGTTCTTGCCCTGGGCCAACAGCTCGCCCAGCGATGGCGTGCCCGGCGGCACGCCCAGCCCCAGAAAGTCCAGCGACGTCAGCGCCAGGATCGCCGCGCTCATGCGAAAGGGCAGGAACGTCACCACCGGGGTCAGACTGTTGGGCAGCACATGCCGCCAGATGATGGCCGCGTGCGACAGCCCCAGCGCCCGGGCCGCGCGCACATAGTCGAGCTGGCGGTTGCGCAAAAACTCCGCGCGCACATAGTCGGCCAGCCCCATCCAGCCAAACAGGCTCAGCAGCACCAGCAGCAGGGTGACGCTGGGGGCAAACACTGCGCTGAAGATGATGAGCAGATAGAGCTCCGGCATCGACGACCAGATTTCGATGAGCCGCTGCATCGTCAGGTCGAGCCGCCCGCCAAAATAGCCCTGCACCGCACCGGCCAGCACCCCCAGCACCACACCGATGGCGGTGAGCGCCAGCGCGAACAGCACGCTGATGCGAAAACCATAGATCAGTTGCGCCAGCAGATCGCGCCCGCGGTCGTCGGTACCCAGCAGGTTGGCGCGGCTGGGCGGTGCGGGGTGCGGTCCCGGCGCCCAGTAGTTGAGCGCCTGGGGGCCATACGGGTTGGGCGGGTACAGCGCCCAGTTGCCGCCCGTCGTCAGGCGTTCGCGCACATACGGGTCCAGATAGTCGGTGGGCGCCTCGAAGTCGCCGCCAAAAGTGGTCTCCGGGTAGTCGTGCAACAGCGGCAGGTACCACTGCCCCTCGTAGCGCACCAGCAGCGGGCGGTCGTTGGACAGCACTTCGGCCAACAGGCTGGCGGCCACCATCGCCACGAACAGCACCAGGCTCCACCAGCCGAGCCGGTTGCGCGCGAAGCGCCGCCACGCCCGCCGAGCCGGGCTTGGGGAGACATGCGGAGCGTCAATCGAACTTGACACGGGGGTCCACCCACACGTAACAAAGATCGCTGACCAGCTTGGTGAGCAGCCCGATCAGCGTGAACAAAAACAGCGTACCCATGACCACCGGGTAGTCGCGGCGGATCACGCTCTCGTAACTCAGCAGCCCCAGGCCGTCGAGCGAGAACAGCGTCTCGATCAGCAGACTGCCGGTGAAAAACGCCCCGATGAACGCGGCCGGAAAGCCGGTCACGATCGGGATCATCGCGTTGCGCAACACATGCTTCCAGAGCACCTGCCGCTCGCTCAGGCCCTTGGCGCGCGCCACCAGGACGTACTGCTTGCGGATTTCCTCCAAAAACGCGTTCTTGGTCAGCATCGCGGTCACGGCAAAGCTGCCCAGCACCATCGACAGCACCGGCAGCGTGATGTGCCACAGGTAATCGACGATCCGCGCCGGCCACGACAGCTCGGCCCAGTGGTCGCTGACCAGCCCGCGCAGCGGAAACCACTGCAACTGCCCGCCAAAGACCACCAGCAGCGCCACCCCGAGCACGAAGCCCGGAATCGCATACGCCACCAGGACGATCAGGGAGGTGACGACGTCGAAGCGCGAGCCGGCGCGCACGGCCTTGGCCACGCCCAGGGGTACCGCCACCGCGTAGCTGATGACGAAGGTCCACAGGCCCAGGCTCATGGAAACGGGCAGCTTCTCCCAGATCAGTTGCGCCACGGGCTTGTTCTGGAAAAAACTCTGCCCCAGATCGAAACGCGCGAACTGCCGCAGCATTTGCCAAAAGCGCTCGTGGGGCGGCTTGTCGAAGCCATAGAGCGCCTTGATCTGCTCCAGCCGCTTGGGGTCCACCCCCTGCGCACCCCGGTAGGCGGAGCCGCCGCCCTCCGCCCCCGCCCCCAGCCCGGCACGGGCCTCGGCCAGATACTGGTCCACCGGCCCGCCGGGCACGAACTGGATCACCACGAACGTCAGCAGCAACACCCCAAACAGCGTCGGGATCATCAGCAGCAAGCGCTTGAGGACGTAGGCCCACATGGATGCATCTCCCGTCAGCGCGCGGCCGGGGCGGCCGATGTCGCCCACCAGGTCTCGATCGCCCAGCCCTCGCCGCTGGCGTACGGGGGCATGTCGGCGGGGCGCGCCAATCGCCAGGCGTTGTAGGCCATGCGGTGCGTGGGTGCCGACCATTGGGGAATCAGCACCTGGCTGTGCGCCACCACGCGCTCCAGCGCCCGGCACGCCGCCAAGAAGGCGGGCTCGGTGTCCGCCTGCACCATGCGCGCGATCACATCGTCCAACGCCGGGCTGGCCAGTCCGCTGAAATTGCCCGAGTCCTCGGTGCGGGCGGCTGCGCTGCCAAACAGGTCCGCATACTCCGCACCCGGGCTGTGCGTACCCTGGAACGCCAGCGAAATCACGTCGAAGTCGAAGGTGCGCAGCCGCTGCTGGTACAGCGCGAAGTCCACCGGCCGAAAGCGCAGCTCCACTCCCAGCCGCGCGAGGTTCCTCCCCCACGGCGTGACGACGCGCGCGCCGGCCTCGTTGCTGTCCAGATACTCCAGCACCAGCGGCTCACCCTTGGCGTTGCGCAGCGCCCCGTCGCGGTAGGTCCAGCCGGCCTGACGCAGCAGCGCCTGTGCCAGGCGCAGGTTGGCGCGCAGCCGATCGGGCGTGCCGGCCACCGGCGGCTCCCACATCGGCCCGAAGACTTCCGGCGGCAGCTGCGCGCGCCACGGCTCCAGCAGCCGGCGCTGCGCCGCATCCGGCTCGCCCTGCGCGGCGCAGGCGGTGTTGCCGAACAGCCCGCGCACGCGCTCGTAGCTGCCGTAGAACAGCCGCTCATTCATCCACTCGAAGTCCAGCGCCAGCGCCAGCGCCTGGCGCACCCGCCGGTCGTCCAGCGGCGGTCGGCGGGTATTGAGCACATAGCTCTGAAAGCCCGTGGGCAGCCGGTGGCGGAACTCGGCCTTGACCAGCTCGCCCGTGTCGAAGCGCCGGCCGTTGACGCGCCGCGCCCAGTCGCCGGCGGAGAAGAAGCGCATCAGGTCGAACTCGCCGGCCTTGAGCGCCTCCAGCCGCGCGGTGTTGTCCTTGTAGATCTTGACGGTGATGCGGTCGAAGTTGAAGGTGCCGCGCCGCACCGGCAGGTCGCGCGCCCAGTAGTCGGGATCGCGCACGTAGGTGATGTCCTTGCCGAACTTGACCGGCCCGATGCGGTACGGGCCGCTGCCGATCGGCACTTCCATCACCACCTCGTTGAACGGCTTGCGCCGGCCCGTGGCCGGATCCGCGCCCCAGTCGCGGCTGAAGATCGGGATGCCGCCCACCGTCAGCGGCAGCTCGCGGTTGGGGCGCTTGAAGCGAAAGCGCACCGTGCGCGCGTCCAGCACGTCCACGCCGTCCAGGTCGGCCAGAATCGTCTTGTACACCGGCGAGGTGTGCGGCCCGAGCAGCGTCTCGAAGGTGTGGCGCACGTCCTCGGCCTGCACCGGCTTGCCGTGGTGGAAGCGCGCCTCGCGCCGCAGGCGGAAGGTGACGCTTAAGCGATCCGGCGCCACCTGCACGTCCTCGGCCAGCAGCCCATAGGCGGCGCCGACCTCGTCGGCAGCGCCAACCAGCAGGCTGTCGAACAGCAAGTCCGACAGGTAAGCCGGCGCGCTGCCGCGCAGCGTGAACGGGTTGTATTTGTCAAAGGTGGAGGTGCGCAGGTTGCTGACCAGCCGCAGCTCACCGCCCTTGGGCGCGTCCGGGTTGACGTAGTCGAAGTGCGCGAAACCCGGCGGGTACTTCAGGTGCCCCCACAGCGCGTAGCCGTGCGCGGCCCAGGCGGGGACGCACACCCCCAACACCAGCGCTGCCAGGATCCCCCCCGCGGCGCGGAGGGCGCGCGGAAGGCTCGGCGGATGTGGCCAGTCGTGCATGCGACAATTCTGCAGGATTTTTTCCGCACCACGAGGAGCACGAACAATGGGTTTTCTGGCCGGCAAGAAGCTGCTGATCACCGGGGTTTTGTCCAACCGCTCGATCGCCTACGGCATCGCGCGCGCCTGCCGCGCCCAGGGGGCGGAACTGGCCTTCAGCTACGTCGGTGAGCGCTTCAAGGACCGCATCACGGAGTTCGCCGCCGAGTTCGGCTCCAACCTCGTGTTCGAGTGCGACGTCTCGGACGACGCCAACATCGAGCGCCTGTTCCAGGATCTGTCGGCGCACTGGCCGACGTTCGACGGCTTCGTGCACAGCATCGGCTACGCGCCGCGCGAGGCCATCGCCGGCGACTTTCTCGACGGTCTGTCGCGCGAGGCCTACCGCACCGCACACGAGATCAGCGCCTACAGCTTCCCGGCCATGGCCAAGGCGGCGCTGCCCTACCTGAACGACCGCGCCGCACTGCTGACACTGACCTACCTGGGCAGCGTGCGCATGGTGCCGGCCTACAACACGATGGGGCTGGCCAAGGCGAGCCTGGAGGCCAGCGTCCGTTACTTGGCCGAATCGCTGGGCAGCAAGCGGCGCGGCTGGCGGGTCAACGGCATCTCGGCGGGCCCGATCAAGACCTTGGCCGCCAGCGGCATCAAGGGCTTCGGCAAGATCCTGAACGTGGTCGAGAGCAACGCCCCGATCCGGCGCAACGTCACCATCGACGACGTCGGCCACACGGCGGCGTTTCTGCTGAGCGACCTCGCGGCCGGCATCAGCGCCGAGGTGATCTACGTCGACGGTGGCTTCAGCCAGGTGATGGGCGGGCTGGCGGCCGGCGACGCTGCCGAAGCGTGAGCCGCCTCGCGGGCGATCACTTCAGGTTGCCCAGATAGGCCGCCACCGCCTCCAGCTCCAGGTCGCTCAGGCGGTGCGACATCACGCGCATGATGGCGTTGTCGCGGTTGCCCGTGCGCTCTTTGAATGCCTGCACCTGACGGATGATGTACTGCGGATGCTGGCCTGCCAGGCGCGGCAGTTCGGTGGTGCCGGTCGCGCCGGGCCCGTGGCAAGTGGCACACGGTGGCAGACCGCTGTGGCGGTTGCCCCGCTCGTACACATAGCGCCCCACGGCCAGCAGCAGCTCGTCGCCGCTGGGGGTGTGCCCCGGCCTCTGGCGCGCGTAGTACTCGGCCACCGCTTCGATGTCGCTGGGGCTCAGGCCCTTGACCTTCTCGGTCATCGCGGTGTCCTTGCGCTCACCACTGGCAAAGGCCTGGAGCTGACGCGTCAAATACTGGGCATTCTGGCCCGCCAGACGGGGGAAGTTGGGCGCCACGCCCTGCCCGCACGGACCGTGGCAAACCGCACAGCGGTCCCGGGCAATGACCTCGCCGATCACCAGCGGATCGGTGGACTGGGCCTGCGTCCCCCAAGCCGCCATGCCCATGGCCACCGCCGCGATCGTGCGGCGCAGCGCCGTCTGCCAAGCCTTGCTCATCTGTTGCTCCAGGAATGGGTCCCGGGTCGCCGACGACCCCTGCCACCATCCTAGGGAAACCCCGCAACAGCACCTTGACGCGCGTCAACATCGCTGCATCGGCATGCAACGATGCACGGACGCGTGCGGCCGATCCGCAACGGGGCGCGCCTCGTCCCCGCCGCGTGGCCGAAACCAAGCTTCAGCGCCGCGGCGGCGGCAGATCGGTGCAACTGCCGTGCGCCACCTCCGCCGCCATGCCGATGCTCTCGCCCAGCGTGGGGTGCGGGTGGATGGTCTTGCCGATGTCCACCGCGTCGGCGCCCATCTCGATGGCCAGCGCGATCTCGCCAATCATGTCGCCAGCGTGGGTGCCCACGATGCCGCCGCCCAGGATCTTGCCGTGGCCATGCGCCTCGGGGCGGTCGTCGAACAGCAGCTTGGTAAAGCCTTCGTCGCGGCCGTTGGCAATGGCTCGGCCCGACGCCGACCAGGGGAACAGGCCTTTCTTGACGGGGATGCCCTGCGCCTTGGCCTGGTCTTCGGTCAGGCCCACCCAGGCCACCTCGGGGTCGGTATAGGCCACGCTGGGGATGACCCGCGCGTCAAAAGCACTGCGGGCCAGGGCGGCATCGCCCAGCAGTTCGCCAGCGATCACCTCCGCCGCCACATGGCCCTCATGCACGGCCTTGTGCGCCAGCATGGGCTGGCCAACGATGTCGCCGATGGCAAAGATGTGCGGCACGTTGGTGCGCATCTGCACATCAACCCCAATGAAGCCCCGGTCGGTCACGGCCACGCCGGCCTTGTCGGCCGCGATCTTCTTGCCGTTGGGCGTACGGCCCACGGCCTGCAGCACCAGGTCGTAGATGCCTTCACTCTTGGTACCGTCCAGCCCCTCGAACTGCACCCGGATGCCCTCGGGCGTGGCCTGTGCCCCCACGGTCTTGGTCTTCAACAGGATGTTGTCGAAGCGGCCCTTGTTCATCTTCTCCCAGACCTTGACCAGATCGCGGTCGGCGCCCTGCATCAGACCGTCCATCATTTCCACCACGTCGAGCCGCGCGCCCAGGGTGGAGTACACGGTGCCCATCTCCAGCCCGATGATGCCGCCACCGATGATGAGCATTTTCTTCGGCACTGTCGGCAGCGCCAGGGCACCCGTGCTGTCCACGATGCGCGGGTCGTCGGGCAGGAACGGCAGCCGCACGGCCTGCGAACCGGCCGCGATGATGCACCGCTTGAACGCCACCACTGTCTTGCTGCCGGTCTTGTCCTGGCCGGTGCCGGTGGTTTCTTCCACTTCGACGTGGTTGGGGCCGACGAAGGCCCCGTAACCACGCACCACCGTGACCTTGCGCATCTTGGCCATGGCGGCCAGCCCACCCGTGAGCTTGCCGATGACCTTTTCCTTGTGGCCGCGCAGCTTGTCGATATTGACCAGCGGGCGTCCGAACTCCACGCCCAAGTCGGCCATGTGGCTGACCTCGTCCATCACGGCGGCCACGTGCAGCAGCGCCTTGGAGGGGATGCAGCCCACGTTGAGGCACACGCCGCCCAGCGTGGCGTAGCGCTCCACGATCGCCACTTTCAGGCCCAGATCGGCGGCGCGGAAAGCGGCGGAGTAGCCGCCCGGCCCCCCGCCCAGCACCAGCACATCGCACGCCAGGTCGGCGCTGCCGCTGAAGCTGGCCGCCGCCGGCAACACCGCAGGCGCCACCACAGGCGCAGCAGACGAGGCCGGGGCCACCACCGGAGCCGCGGTGGGCGCGGAAGCCGGGGCACCAGTGGCCGGTGCCGAGGGCGCCGAGGGGGGCACTGCCGCGGCCGCCTCACCGGCCACCTCCAGCGACAGAATCACCGAGCCTTCGCTGACCTTGTCGCCCAGCTTGACTTTGAGTTCCTTCACCACACCCGCGTGGCTGGACGGGATCTCCATCGACGCCTTGTCGGACTCCACCGTGATGAGCGACTGATCCACCTGGACCGTGTCGCCCGGCTTGACCAGCAGTTCGATGACCGCCACGTCCTTGAAGTCGCCGATGTCGGGAACCTGGATGTCCATCAGTGCCATGTTCATGCCCCCTTCACAGCAACACGCGGCGGAAGTCCGCCAGGATCTGGCCCAGATAGGCGTTGAAGCGCGCGGCGGCCGCGCCGTCGATCACGCGGTGGTCCCACGTCAGCGACAGCGGCAGCATCAGGCGTGGCACGAACTGCTTGCCGTCCCACTTGGGCTCCATCTGGCTCTTGCACACCCCCAGTATGGCCACCTCCGGCGCGTTGATGATGGGCGTGAAATAGCGCCCGCCAATACCGCCCAGGCTGGAAATGGTGAAGGTGGCGCCGCTCATGTCGGCGGGGCCCAGCTTGCCCTCGCGCGCCTTCTTGGCCAGATCGGCCATCTCTTGACTGATCTGCAGAATGCCTTTTTGATCCGCGTTTTTGATCACCGGCACCACCAAGCCATTCGGTGTGTCGGCGGCGAAACCGATGTGCCAGTAGTGCTTGTAAATCAGCGCGTCGCCGTCCAGCGAGCTGTTGAACTCGGGAAACTTCTTGAGCGCGGCCACACAGGCTTTGATGAGAAAAGCCAGCATCGTGACTTTGATGCCGCTCTTCTCGTGCTCCTTGTTGAGCTGCACCCGGAAGGCTTCCAGTTCGGTGATGTCGGCATCGTCGTGGTTGGTGACGGCCGGGATCATCACGGCGTTGCGCATCAGGTTGGCGCCGCTGATTTTCTTGATGCGGCCCAGCTCTTTGCGCTCGATGGGGCCAAACTTGGCAAAGTCCACCTTGGGCCAGGGCAGCAAATCGAGCCCGACGCCGGTGCCGGCGGCAGGCGCCGGCGCTTGGGCGGCCTGGGCCTGCGTCTGCAAGATCCCCGCCATGACGGCTTTGGTGAAGGCCTGCACATCCTCCAGCGTGATGCGGCCCTTGGGCCCCGAGCCTTTGACCTCGGCCAGCGGTACGCCCAACTCCCGGGCGAATTTGCGCACCGACGGGGAGGCGTGCGGCAGGCCGAGCACCGGAGCCGATGCGGGCTGATGAGGCGCAGCCGGCGCCAAGGCAGAGGTAGGCGCCACCGTGGGTGCCGGCGCTTCGGCCGGTGTGGGCGCGGATGCAGGCACCGCCGCCGCCACCGGTGCGTCCACGGTCGGGACAGCCACCGGCGCGGAAGCGGGCTGCGGGGCGGCCGCGGTGGCGGCACCTTCGGCCTCGAGCGTCAGCACCACCGAGCCCTCGCTGACCTTGTCGCCGAGTTGCACTTTCAGTTCTTGGACCACGCCCGCGTGGCTGGAGGGAATCTCCATCGACGCCTTGTCGCTTTCCACCGTGATCAGCGACTGGTCCACCGCCACCCGGTCACCGGGTTTGACCAGCAGCTCGATCACCGCCACGTCTTTGAAATCCCCGATGTCCGGGACCTTCACATCGATCACTGCCATTTCATCGTCTCCGGGCCATCAGGCGTGCAGGGGGTTGAGCTTTTCGGTGTCGATGCTGTACTTGGCGATGGCCTCGGCCACCTTGGCTACCGGCACGGTGCCTTCTTCGGCCAGGGCCTTGAGCGCGGCCACCACGATGTAGTGGCGGTTGACCTCGAAATGCTGGCGCAGTTTGCTGCGGAAGTCGCTGCGGCCAAAGCCGTCGGTGCCCAGCACCTTGTAACTGCGTCCCTTGGGGATGTAGGCGCGGATCTGCTCCGCGTACGCCTTCATGTAGTCGGTCGAGGCCACCACGGGGCCGGTGTGCTTGTCCAGCTGCTGGGTGACGAAGGGCACGCGCGGCGCCTCCGTCGGGTGCAGCAGGTTCCAGCGCTCGCAGTCCTGCCCCTCGCGGGCCAGTTCGTTGAAGCTCGGGCAGCTCCACACATTGGCGGCCACGCCCCAGTCTTTTTCCAACAGCTCCTGCGCAAACAGGCTTTCGCGCAGGATGGAGCCAGAACCAAGCAACTGCACCCGCGGCGTGAGCTTCGCGCCTTCCTTGAACAGATACATCCCTTGGATGATCTGCTCCTCCGTGCCGGGGGTCAGGCCCGGCATGGCGTAGTTCTCGTTGAGCAGGGTGATGTAGAAGAACACGTTGTCCTGCTTTTCCACCATGCGCTTCAAGCCATGGTGGATGATGACCGCCACCTCGTGCGCGAAGGTGGGGTCATAGCTGATGCAGTTGGGAATGGTGCCCGCCAGGATATGGCTGTGACCGTCCTCGTGCTGCAGGCCCTCGCCATTGAGTGTGGTGCGCCCCGAGGTGCCACCCAGCAAGAAGCCGCGCGCCTGCATGTCGCCCGCCGCCCAGGCCAAGTCCCCGATGCGCTGGAAGCCAAACATCGAGTAATAGATGTAGAACGGCACCATGATGCGGTTGTTGGTGCTGTACGACGTGGCAGCCGCGATCCAGCTGGCCATGCCGCCCGCCTCGTTGATGCCCTCTTGCAGAATCTGGCCGGCCTTGTCCTCGCGGTAGTACATCACCTGGTCTTTGTCCACCGGGGTGTAGAGCTGGCCCTTGGGGTTGTAGATGCCGATCTGGCGGAACAACCCCTCCATGCCGAAGGTGCGGGCCTCGTCCACCAAAATGGGCACGACGCGCGGACCCAGGGCTTGGTCGCGCAGCAGCTGCGTCAAAAAGCGCACATAGGCCTGCGTGGTGGAGATTTCGCGCCCTTCGGGCGTGGGCTCCAGCACGGCCTTGAACGTTTCGAGCGACGGCACGGTGAACTGTTCATCGCTCTTGACCCGGCGCTTGGGCAAATAGCCGCCCAGCGCCTTGCGCCGCTCGTGCAGGTATTTCATCTCCGGCGTGTCGTCGGCCGGCTTGTAGAACGGGATCTTGGGCAGTTCGCTGTCCGGGATGGGGATGTTGAAGCGGTCGCGGAAGTAGCGGATGTCCTCGTCGGAGAGCTTTTTGGTTTGGTGCGCGGTGTTCTTGCCTTCGCCCGCGCGGCCCATGCCGTAGCCCTTGACCGTCTTGACCAGCAACACGGTCGGCTGGCCCGTGGTGTTGTGGTGCGCGCGGTGGAAGGCGGCATACACCTTCTGCGCATCGTGGCCGCCGCGGCGCAGCGCCCAGATGTCCTCGTCGCTCATCTTGGCCACCAGCTCCAACGCCTTCGGGTGGCGGCCAAAGAAGTTCTTGCGCACGAAGGCGCCATCATTGGCCTTGAACGCCTGATAGTCGCCATCCAGCGTGTCGAGCATGATCTTGCGCAGCACGCCGTCCTTGTCCCGCGCCAGCAGCGGGTCCCAGTTGCTGCCCCACAGCAGCTTGATCACGTTCCAGCCGGCGCCGCGAAACTCGCCCTCCAGTTCCTGAATGATCTTGCCGTTGCCGCGCACCGGGCCGTCGAGCCGCTGCAGGTTGCAGTTGACGACGAAGATCAGGTTGTCCAATCCCTCGCGCGCCGCCAGGCCGATGGCGCCCAGGCTCTCGGGCTCGTCCATCTCGCCATCGCCACAGAACACCCACACCTTGCGCCGGCTGGTGTCGGCGATCCCACGCGCGTGCAGATACTTCAGAAAGCGCGCCTGATAGATGGCCATCAGCGGCCCCAGCCCCATCGACACGGTGGGGAACTGCCAGAACTCCGGCATCAGCTTGGGATGCGGATAGCTGGACAAACCCTTGCCGTCCACCTCCTGGCGGAAGTGCAGCAACTGCTCCTCGGTCAGCCGCCCTTCCAGAAAGGCGCGGGCGTAGATGCCCGGAGCACTGTGGCCCTGTATATAGATCAGATCGCCGCCGTGCGTGCCGCCCTGGTCGGTGTCGTCGGCGTGCCAAAAGTGGTTGAAACCACAGGCAAACATGTGCGCCAGCGACTGGAAGGAGCTGATGTGTCCCCCCAGGTCGCCGCCGTCGGGCGGATTGAGCCGGTTGGCCTTGACCACCATGGCCATCGCGTTCCAGCGCATGTAGGCGCGCAGGCGGCCTTCGATTTCCAGGTTGCCGGGGCTGCGTTCTTCCTCATCCGGCTCGATGGTGTTGACGTAGCCAGTAGTGGCCGAAAACGGCAGATCGATGCTGTGCTCGCGCGCCTCCTCCAGCAGCTGTTCCAGCAGAAAGTGGGCACGCTCGGGGCCCGTGCGTTCGATGACGGCGTCCAGCGCGTCGAGCCACTCGCGCGTCTCCTGCGGATCGGCGTCGGGGGCCACGAGCGGGGAAATCGGTTGGGCGGGTTGGGACATGGTGTCGTCTCCTCGTTGGCACGGAAAAGGGTACGGCGAAGGCGTCTTCGTATCCACGAAGTTTCGCACGAAATGGACCAATTTCCAAACTGCGGTCATCTATTTCACATTACGACATTTAAGATGTTGGCCGTATAGCGACGCTGAGGGTTTGCCCTAAACTGCCGGCATGGCCAGCCCGACGTCCGACACCCACGCCCCGCGCGGCCCCCGCTGGTGGGCAGCCCCGCGCCGCTGGTGGCGCCAGTGGTGGGACCGGCTGCCGCCCAGCCGGCAGGACCGGCTCGCCGTGCTGGGGCCACTGCTGTCCGTCCTGCTGTTTTTGACGGCGATCTTTTCGGCCGTGGCCTACTTCACCCATCAGGAGGCCAACCGCGAGCAGGAAGCGGTGATGCGCGACACCGAATACGCGCAACAGCGCCTGCGCCTGCGCCTGCTGGAGCGGCAGGAGCAGCTCATGCGTCTGGCGCGCGACATCGCCAACCGCTCGGTCGAGGAGACCGAGTTCGTCTTTCAGGCCGAGGCGGTGGTGATGCAGAACCCCGAACTGCTGTCGGTGCACTGGATCGGCCCGTTCCGGGAGGTGGTGACGGGCTACGCGTCGCCCAGCGCGCCGGCGCATGCCCAGCGCCGCGCGGGCGATCTGCTGCCGCCCAACAGCACCGATGGCGCGTTCGAACTGGCGCGCGACCTGCACCAACCGATCTACTCGCGCCCCCTGCGCTGGCCCGACAGCGGCAGCACCATCGTGCTGCTGGTGCCCTTCGAAGACCAGCGCCGCTTTGGCGGCGCGGTGTTGGCGGAGTATTCCGTCGAAGGGCTGCTGCGCTATGGCGTGCCGGCCGAGGTGCTGGCGCGCTACGCGGTGACTTTCGTCGGCGAAGACGGCACGCTGCACGCGGGCACGCCGCTCAAGCCCATCACGACCCCGCTGTCGCGCCTGCCCTGGGCAGCGCGGGCTCAGCGGCACGAGCTGCCCATTTCCCCCATCGGTAACAGCCTGCTGGTGCGCGCCGAAGGCCTGCGCGCCGACCGCGACGCGGGCAGCGAAGCATTTTTCTGGATCGTCGGCGCGATGAGCGTGGCGACGATCTGGATGCTGCTGGGCAATATGCGCCACACGCGCCGGCGCCTGCAGGCCCAGCGCGCGCTGGTGGCGGAGACCAACTTCCGCCGCGCCATGGAAAACTCCATGCTCACCGGGATGCGCGCCCTGGACATGGAGGGCCGCATCACCTACGTCAACCGCGCCTTCTGCAACATGACGGGCTGGAGCGAGGCCGAGCTGATCGGCACCACCGCCCCCTTCCCCTACTGGCCCGAGGCGGAACACGACACGCTGATGGCCCGCCTGCAGGACGAGATCGCCGGCCGCAACGCCCCGGGCGGCTTCGAGGTCCCCGTCAAGCGCAAAAACGGCAGCATCTTCTACGCTCGCATGTACGTCTCGCCGCTGGTCGATGCGCAGGGGCGGCAGACGGGCTGGATGACGTCGATGACCGACATCACCGAGCCCAAGCGCATCCGCGAAGAGCTGACGGCCTCGTACGACCGCTTCGCGACCGTGCTGGACAGCCTAGACGAGGCCATCTCGGTCGCGCCGCTGCACAGCAACGAACTGCTGTTTGCCAACCACATCTATCAGCGCTGGTTTGGGCAGGGCGCAGCGGGCCACGAACGCATGCTCGAGCTGTGCGCCTCCGTCCCGGTGCTGCCGCCGCAGGACCACACCGACCATGTGGACAGCCTGGTCGGCCTGCCCGCCGATGCGCTGGTGGAGGCGATCGCCGAGCACACGCAGATCCTGGTGCCCGAGCTGGGCAAGTGGCTAGAGGTGCGCACCCGCTACCTGACCTGGGTGGACGGGCGGCTGGTGCAGATGCTGATCGCCAGCGACATCACCGCCCGCCGCCATGCGGAAGAACAGGCCGCTCTGCAAGCCGAGCGCGCTGAAGCCGCCAGCCGCCTGATCACGATGGGCGAGATGGCCTCCAGCGTCGCGCACGAACTCAACCAGCCGCTGACCGCCATCAGCAACTACGCCAGCGGCATGATCAGCAGGCTGCAAAAAGGCCAAATGGGCCCCGAGGATCTGCTCGGCGCGCTGGAAAAGACGGTGCGGCAGGCACAGCGTGCGGGCAACATCATTCAGCGCATCCGCGCCTTCGTCAAAAAAAGCGAGCCCAACCCGACGCTGTCCGACGTCGCGCAAATGGTGGCCAACGCCACTGAGCTGGCCGACATCGAGTTGCGCCGCCACATGGTGCGCCTCAACATCTACGTCGCGGCGCGCCTGCCGCGCTTGATGGTGGACCCCATTCTGATCGAACAGGTGCTGATCAACCTGCTGAAAAACGCGGGCGAGTCCATCCAGCATGCCCAGCGGCCGCCCGGCCAACGCCATGTGGAGTTGCAGGTCGTGCCGCGCACCGTCGAGGGCCGCGACGTGGTGGAGTTCACCGTCCGCGACAGCGGCAGCGGCATTCCGCAAGACCGCCTCGACCGCATCTTCGAAGCCTTCTACAGCACCAAGGCCGAAGGCATGGGCATCGGCCTGAAGCTGTGCCGCTCGATCATCGAATCCCACCACGGCCGGCTGCATGCGCGCAACCTCTACAATGGCAGCGAGGTCGCGGGCTGCGAGTTCACCTTCTGGATCCCGGTGTCGCCCCAGGACGCCGCGGAGCCCCGTGTTCATCCCTCCTCTGTCAACGAAGCGCAGACGCCCGAAGGACAACGATGAGCCTGATCCCCAAACGCGGAACCGTGTACGTGGTTGACGACGACGAAGCCGTGCGCGACTCGCTGCAATGGCTGCTGGAGGGCAAGGACTACCGGGTGCGATGTTTCGAGTCGGCCGAGGCGTTTCTGGCGCGCTACGACCCGCGCGAAGTCGCCTGCCTGATCGCCGACATCCGCATGGGCGGCATGAGCGGCATGGAACTGCAGGACCGGCTGCTGGAGCGCCACTCGCCGCTGCCGATCTGCTTCATCACCGGCCACGGCGACGTGCCGATGGCGGTGGAGTCCATGAAGAAAGGCGCTCTGGACTTCATCCAGAAGCCCTTCGACGAAAACCAGCTCGTCGCGCTGGTCGAGAAGATGCTCGACGTCGCGCGCGAGACGTTTGCCGTACACCAGCAGGCCGCCACGCGCGAGGCGCTGCTGGCCAAGCTGACCACGCGCGAATCGCAGGTGCTGGAGCGCATCGTCGCCGGGCGGCTCAACAAGCAGATCGCCGACGACCTCGGCATCAGCATCAAGACGGTGGAGGCGCACCGCGCCAACATCATGGAAAAGCTGGGCGCCAACACCGTGGCCGATCTGCTCAAGATCGCCCTGGCGCCGATTCCCCCCTCCAAAGTCTGACCCCCTCCCCCATGACCGCCCAACTGATCGACGGCGTGGCGCTGGCGCGCCACTGGCGCCAGCGCGTGGCCGAACGCGCCGCCGCGCTGGCGGCCCGCGGCCACCGGCCGGGCCTTGCGGTGATCCTGGTCGGCGACGATCCCGCCAGCCAGGTCTACGTGCGCAACAAGGTCAAGGCCTGCGGCGAAGCTGGCATCCACTCGGTGCTGGAAACCTACCCCGCCAGCCTCACCGAGGACGAGCTGCTGGCGCGCATCGCCGCCCTCAACGCCGACCCGGCCATCCACGGCATCCTGGTGCAGCTGCCGCTGCCGGCACATCTGAACGCCCAGCGCGTCATCGAGGCGATCGCGCCGGAGAAGGACGTCGACGGCTTTCACGTCGCCAACGCCGGGGCGCTGCTGGTCGGCCAGCCGGCCTTCAGGCCGTGCACGCCGTACGGCTGCATGAAGATGCTGGAGCACATCGGCCGCACCGACCTGCGCGGCCAGCACGCCGTCGTGGTGGGCCGCAGCAACATCGTCGGCAAGCCGATGGCGCTGCTGCTGCTGCAGGCCGGCGCCACGGTGACGATCTGCCACAGCGGCACCGCGGACCTGGCCCAC
The DNA here is from genome assembly GCF_001675355.1 of Tepidimonas fonticaldi. Taxonomy (NCBI): domain Bacteria; kingdom Pseudomonadati; phylum Pseudomonadota; class Betaproteobacteria; order Burkholderiales; genus Tepidimonas; species Tepidimonas fonticaldi. The sequence continues at coordinate 949,286 of NZ_LZDH01000056.1, forward strand.
CACACGCGCCAGGCCGACGTGCTGGTCGCCGCGGTCGGCAAGCCGCGCATGATCGGCGCCGACATGGTCAAGCCCGGCGCCGTGGTGCTCGACGTCGGCATCAACCGCCTGCCCGACGGCAAGCTGTGCGGCGACGTCGACTTCGACGCCGTGCGCGAGGTGGCCGGCTGGATCACCCCGGTGCCGGGCGGCGTAGGGCCGATGACGATCGCGATGCTGCTGCTCAACACGGTCGAGGCCGTTGATAGGCAAAACTAACATAGACTCAGCAGGAACGCGACCACAACAGGCGAGGAAATCAAAAAGGAATATGCTGATCCAGCGCGCAACAAAAAATCAGCCCAATTATCGACCAGACATAGATGTCATGTCCCGGATGATTATGGGGTCGCTTTTGGAACAAATCCGATCTTCGCCGATACCAGTCCTTCATGGCCTGCATGGGCGTGCGGGCATCGAGGGCAGTCTGAGGCAGATGGTGGTTGTAGAGCCAAGCGTAGCGCAAGAGGGTTTGCTCCAGGTCTTGGCCGCTGAGGAAGTGATGGCTGCGCAGCACCTCTTCGATACGACCGTTGAAGCGCTCCACCATGCCGTTGGTCTGGGGCCGCCGTGGACGGGTAAGCCGATGTTCGATGCCCAGCG
>NZ_LZDH01000057.1:0-737 GCF_001675355.1 Tepidimonas fonticaldi
AAGAGTTTCATTTGTCACGATCATTGCTCGTTGACCCGCAGTTAATGGCTCAAATGCCCCCGTTTGTTGATATAAGCCGGGTGCAATATTGATTGGATAACTACGTTCGCCTAGAGTGACGGTGACTTTTTCCATCTTGCTTTACCTTGAGTTCATTTTTGAAAATAACACCATGAACAATTAGTGTTTGTCTAATAGTTCAATGATTTGGTTGGCAACAACTTTTGCACTTTGCTCATCAGTATGAATGGTAATATCAGCAATTTCTTCATACATAGGATTACGTTCGTCAGCCAGTTTCTCAAGAACCTCACGTGCGGGTTCGTCAACTTGTAGCAGTGGACGTTTTTTGTCACGTTGTGTACGAGATAATTGTTTCTCAATGGTGGTCTCAAGATAAACAACGACACCGCGAGCGGATAGGCGATTACGGGTCTCTTTAGACTTAACAGAGCCACCACCTGTTGCTAATACAATGCCTTGTTTCTCTGTAAGCTCATTGATGATTTTTTCTTCGCGATCGCGAAAGCCTTCTTCACCTTCAAGGTCGAATACCCAGCCTACATCTGCGCCAGTGCGTTTTTCTATCTCGTGATCAGAGTCGAAAAACTCCATATTAAGCTGTTGAGCCAACTGACGGCCAATAGTACTTTTGCCAGCACCCATTGGTCCAACCAGAAAGATATTGCGTTTCTCTGCCATGTTTTTTGGTATTACTACGATTATTCGTTAATGAT
>NZ_LZDH01000058.1:0-789 GCF_001675355.1 Tepidimonas fonticaldi
TACCTCTGCCATCAAGATAAGCGGTAATGGCTTCTGCGCCTTTTTCGCTGGTTGCTGTCCCGATAACAGTAGCACCACGAGCAATTAATGTTAAAGCAATCGCTTTACCAATTCCACGACTCGCGCCTGTTACCAGTGCAATTTTTCCTTCAAAGCTCATGTCGTCCTCAGCTATTTTCTAAAGCAGTGCTTAATGATACAGGATCATTGACTGCGACGGCAGTTAAATTAGAGACAATTCGCTTGGTAAGACCAGCTAATACTTTCCCTGGACCTACTTCAATAAGATGTTCAACACCTTGATCTGCCATTAATTCTACTGTTTCCGTCCAGCGTACTGGATTATACAGTTGACGGACTAAAGCATCACGAATATTTTGTGCCGATTTCTCAATTTTAACATCAACATTGTTAATAACTGGATAGTCTGGCTCACAAAAATCAATTTTTTCTAACGCTTCGGCTAATTTATCAGCAGCTGGCTTCATTAATGCACAATGAGAAGGGACGCTAACAGATAATGGTAATGCGCGTTTTGCACCCGCTTCTTTACATGCGATACCCGCACGTTCGACTGCCGCTTTTTCACCCGCAATGACGACTTGGCCTGGTGAATTAAAATTAACTGGTGAAACCACTTGGCCTTGAGCGGCTTCTTGGCAAGCTTTTTCAATTGATTCATTATCTAAACCAATAATGGCATACATCGCACCAGTTCCTTCAGGAACGGCTTCTTGCATGAGTTTTCCGCGCAATTCAACCAGTTTAATCGCTTGTTTGAAGTCGATA
>NZ_LZDH01000059.1:0-605 GCF_001675355.1 Tepidimonas fonticaldi
CCTCGCTGCGTGTGAGCAGGTAGCGAGCCATGTCCAGCGTGGCAATTGGGGAAGGCCGGCGCAGCGGGAGCGAAGCGGCGAAGCTGGCCAGCAGTGAGCAGCAATCGTCGTTGGCCTCCCATACCGGCAGCATCATCGGCTCGAAGCGAGTTTCCAACTGGTCATCGGAGCGGATGGCTAGGTAGGCGTCGCGCGTGCCTACCCCAACCAACGGGATGCGCAGTTCGTTGCCGAGGAAGCGCAGCAGGCTGAGGAATTCCCGGCGGTTGACGCTGTTGCCGGCCAGCACGTTGTGCAGCTCGTCGATCACCAGCATGCGCACGCCGACCTTGCGCAGCAGTGCCAGAGCCAGTTGCTCCATTTCCGGCAACCGTGGGCGTGGGCGCAGCGGCGCGCCCATCGCGGCGAGCAGCGCGACGTAGAAGCGGATCACGGACGGCTCGGACGGCATCTGCACGACCAACACCGGGATGTGCTCCTGGTCGGCGTCGGAGCTGGCCGGGTGGGTGCGGCGGAACTTCTCGACGATCATCGACTTGCCATTGTTGGTCGGGCCAACCAGCAGCCGGCTGGGCCTGCGTTGCTTGTTTGGCCACGCATAAAGG
>NZ_LZDH01000060.1:0-594 GCF_001675355.1 Tepidimonas fonticaldi
TTCTGTCGTGTTAATACTGATGCAATCTTGAACTCAAGTACCTTTAAAGCAGGTATGAGCGCATGTACTTGTATTGTAGGTGTTGCTGGGTTAGGTGATACTTTCGTACAGCATAACATTGACTGGATCAAAGAAACTGCCGGTGATTTAATCCATGAGCACGCGTGGATGTTAGCGGTAATTAGCTTCTTCTGTTCTGCTTTACTATACTCACAAGCTGCAACAGCAAAAGCATTGATGCCTATGGCATTAGCGCTGAATGTAAGCCCATTAACGGCTATCGCATCATTCTCTGCGGTTTCTGGTCTATTTATTCTGCCTACTTACCCAACACTGGTTGCAGCAGTACAAATGGATGATACAGGGACAACACGTATTGGCCGATTTGTCTTTAACCATCCATTCTTTATTCCAGGTACCATCGCTGTCGCATTAGCTGTTTCATTCGGCTTCATATTCGGCGGTATGATCCTATAGTTTATATTAGTATCAATTAATATTATAAAGACCCGTGCAAATCGCACGGGTTTTCTATGCCTACATATAACATATTATTTTTGTTATTCTATACAAAGTCACGGAGGAAATTATAAA
>NZ_LZDH01000061.1:0-844 GCF_001675355.1 Tepidimonas fonticaldi
TTCACTTAAAAGATACGTATGCGGTGACTGAAACCTGTAAAGGCCAATTCCGTGATGTGCCTTTCGGTGAAGGCTGCGTGGATTTTGTTAATTTATTCAAATTATTAAAACGTTTAAATTACCGTGGCTCCTTCCTGATTGAAATGTGGACAGAAAAAGCCGATGAGCCACTGATTGAAATTATCAAAGCTCGTCATTGGATGGAAGACAAAATGCAACAAGCAGGCTGGCACAACGCCTAAAGGAGCCGATAATGAATGCATTTTTTATGGGTGTTGACCTTGGTGGTACCGTCATTAAAGCGGGTATCTACACCGCAGAAGGCCAAGAAATTACCGTTGCTGAACATTCTTTTCCCACTGAGAGTCCACAAGCAGGTTTTAGTGAACGCAATATGGAAATGCTGTGGGAAGCGGCTTGCAGCGTGATTCGCCAAGCGATTCAAAATAGCCAGCTCAACGCCGCCCAAATTTCCGGTGTCAGCTTTTCTTCTCACGGCAAAGGGCTGTACTTACTCAATAGCCAAGGAAAACCGGTTAGGAATGGGATTGTGTCATCTGATTCACGAGCTCAATCTATTGTTGATGAATGGCACCAAGACGGCACCGCGGACAAAGCTTATCCATTGAGTTTGCAGCAATTATGGGCTTCTCATCCTGTAGCGCTGTTACGTTGGTTAAAACAACACGAGCCCGATAATTATCGCGATACTCAACATGTTTTGATGGTCCACGATTACATTCGCTACCGTCTAACCGACCAAATTGCCTGCGAAGAAACCAATATTTCTGGCAGCCAATTATTTAACCAATCCCTGTCGAGTTATGACCCTAAATTATGCCAA
>NZ_LZDH01000062.1:0-1015 GCF_001675355.1 Tepidimonas fonticaldi
GTTCCCTCACCTCGATGCCCTCCATGCGGAATGCGGCCGTGACGGCTTCGCCTATAGCTGGGTCTTCGCGGAAGAACAGCGTGCTGCGAGCCAGGATCGTCACCTTCGCTCCGAGTCGGGCGAACGCCTGCGCCAGCTCCAGCGCCACCACTGATGAGCCAATCACGGCCAGGCGCTTAGGAATCGTCTCGCTGACCAGCGCTTCAGTGGAAGTCCAGTACGGAGTGTCTTTCAGGCCGGGAATCGGCGGCACGGCCGGGCTCGCGCCGGTGGCGATCAGGCAGCGGTCGAATGCCACCACGCGCTCGCCGCCGTCGTTGAGTGGCACGATCAGGTTGCGATTGTCCTTCAAGCGGGCGGAGCCGTGCAGCACAGTGATCGCCGGATTGCCCTCCAAGATGCCTTCGTACTTGGCGTGGCGCAGTTCATCGACGCGGGCCTGCTGCGGGGCCCGCAGCGCCGTGCGCTGGATGGTCGGCGTGGTAGCGGCGATGCCGCCATCGAACGGGCTTTCCCGGCGCAGATGGGCGATATGGGCGGCGCGGATCATGATCTTGGACGGCACACAACCGACATTGACGCAGGTGCCGCCGATGGTGCCGCGCTCGATCAGCGTGACACGTGCGCCTTGCTCGACGGCCTTCAGCGCCGCTGCCATCGCGGCCCCGCCGCTGCCGATGACGGCGATATGCAATGCGCCGCTGCTACCCGTCTTGTCGTTTCTGCCCAGCAGATCGCGCATCTTGTCGAGCAATCCGCCCGGCGTCGAAACTGAGGGGGCATCGGCCAGCGTGGCCCGATAACCGAGTCCAGCTACAGCGGCCGTCAGCGCGTCGGGTGACGTGCCGACCTCAATGGCGAGCTTGGCGCTGCCCTTGGCGTAGGAGACATCCGCTGATTGCACGCCGGGCACTTTCTCCAGGGCGTCCTTGACATGCACTGCGCACGAGTCGCAAGTCATGCCGGTGATTTTGAGAGTGCTCATACCATCGTTCCTTATTCGTGTGGGCCGCCG